>CAXBYW010000007.1:0-7591 GCA_963980225.1 uncultured bacterium | reverse complement strand
AGATGCCTGCCTTCGCCTTTGGTGTTCTTCTCGATATCAACGCATTTCACTACTACACCGAGAATTCCAGCATCCCCAAACTATCTCTAGTTAGTTAGTTTGATGGGCATATCCAAGGTTGAGCCTTGGCCTTTAACCCACCACTTAACTTACCGCCTACAAAACCCTTTACGCCCAGTGATTCCGGACAACGCTAGCACCCTACGTATTACCGAGGCTTCTGGCACGTAGTTAGCAGGTGCTTTCTAGAAAGGTACTGTCAAAATTCATCCCTCTCCACAGCGGTTTACGACCCGAAGGCCTTCATCCCGCACGCGGCGTCGCTGCGTCAGACTTTCGTCCATTGCGCAATATTCCTGGTTGCTGCCATCCGTAGATGTATGAACCGTGTCGCAGTTTCATTGTGGGGGATCACGCTCTCACGCCCCCTAGCCGTCATAGCCTTGGTGAGCCATTACCTCACCAACAAGCTGATAGCAGGCAGGCACATCCCTCGGCGGGCAGTTACGCCCTTTCTTCTTACGAACTTATACGGTATTAGCCCATCTTTCGATGAGTTATTCCCTACCAAGGGGTAGATTCCTACCCGTTACTCACCCGTCTGCCACTGTTGCCCGAAGGCAACCGTTCGACTTGCATGCCTAAGGCACGCCGCCAGCGTTCATCCTGAGCCAGGATCAAACTCTCAAATTAATTAACTTCCTATCACTATTCAAATGACTTTTATTTTTTTGTATTGTTACATTTTCAAGACTCCTCATCAAAGCTAGTTTTCCTTATCGGAAATGCCATCTATTCTCAGATAACCTATGCTAGATGCGAAAATCTCTAACTGTTAATGTGCCAACTAAGTTAAGACAAAAAAGGCCCGCTAGCGGGTCTTTAAAAACCATTCTTTGCTAGGTTACCTTAAGTCGTCATAACTTGCGTGTAGTTTACCACTCTTACCTTAATTATTCAATGATTCCACCACCTAAACACTCCTTGTCATCGTAAAAAACAGCCGCTTGACCGGGAGCCACTCCTCTTTGACCATCATCCATCTTCACTTTAAGTTTACCAAGCTTAAGATCGACCTTAACCGGAATCAACTCACCACCATGCCGAATCCGCATCTTCAAAGAAACTTTCCCTAGATCAGGCTTACCACTCACCCAACTCAACTCACCAACTGTAAAATCTCTTCGCTTGGCATCCTTACCTTCCCCCACCACCAATCTATTCTCTTTTACATCCTTTTCTACTACATACAAAGGTGGGATATTACCACCAAACCCATTTTCTGGGTTTAATCTCCAACCACCTCGCTGACCTATGGTGTAAAACCAGACTCCATCATGCTCACCAATAACTCTTCCCTTAACATCCAAGACCTCACCCTTTTTTTCTTTCAGTTCTTTCTTTAAGAAATCTCTCACATCTACCTTACCCACAAAACAGATTCCCTGAGAGTCCGGTCTACCTGCCACAGACAAACCTTTCTTCTCTGCCACCTTTCTTACCTCATTCTTTAAATAATCTCCTAAAGGAAATAACACCTTATCCAACTCTTTTTGCCCCAATCTATACAAAAAGTACGTTTGATCCTTATGTTTATCTTTAGGAATGACCAATTTAAGATTATTCTTTTTTGCATAATGCCCAGTAGCAATATTAAAAAAACCATTTTTCATGGCCCACTCCAAAAACATTCCAAACTTAATCTCGCTATTACACATCACATCAGGATTTGGGGTTCTCCCAGCTTTGTACTCTCTGTAAAAATATCCAATTACCTTTTTCTTATACTCCTCACTAAAATCCAACACCTTAAAAGGAATTTGAAGTTCCAACGCCGTCTTTAAAGCCGATTTCCTATCCTCATCTGCTCGGCAATCATTTTTTTTAATCCAAACATCTCTGCTCAATCCATCCTTTTCTATCTCACTCTTGGGTGGCCAACAGTAAAGATGAACCCCAACCACCTCATATCCTTGATTCTTTAAAAGCAACGCCGTCACCGCACTATCCACTCCACCAGACAAACCAACCGCAATCTTCTTTCCAATCCCCAATGATTCCTTCATTTTTCTTTTCTTTTTACTAAGTGCTCCACCACCGCCTTCACCGCATTTTTCTTAGTTCTTTTTTCAAAAATAGTGTATTCAGCTGCTTCATTTACCTCAATAACATAAACCTTCCCAGTTTTCATATCTCTCACTAGGTCAACTCCAGCCACTTCTACCTTCAGTGCCTTACAAGCTTTTTCTGCCTCTCTAACCACATCTTCTGGTATGTCTGATAAACCAACAGATTTCCCCATCGATTTATTCATCACCACTTTTTCTTCTTTTGGCATTCGCTTATATCCACCTAACGTTTTATAACCTACCACGAACAATCGGTAATCTCCGTCATTGGGAATGTATGGTTGTATTAAATATCCTCTCATCTGTTTCCCATCCTTATCTTTGGCTTTCTCAATCATCTCTTCCACGTCCTCCTCTGTTCTTATCCAAAATGTACCCATACCATGACGTCCACCCTGAGAAAGCTTCACTACCACCGGAAAATCCCAATTCTTAAGTTCCATCCTAAGTCTGTAGACACTTTCCACAAATATAGTTTTAGGGCAACTAACTCCAGCTTCTTCCATCATCACTCCTGCTACCGCCTTAAACCTTCTTAAGGCCCCATGGGTAAATAAATACTCGTCAACTACCGGAATACCTTCTTTTTTAGCATACAAGGTCAAGAGTTTACTCCACTCCAGCTCATTTCCCACTGCTCGAAAATAAAAAAGATCAAACTCCGTCAAGGCTTGCTTCTTAAAGTAAATCTGCCAATCTCCATTTTCTTGTTTGACACTCAACCCTCTATATCTGATGGGTACAAGCTCTACACCCAAATCCAAGGCTTCTTTTACAAACCTTTCTTTAGTTCCCCAAACATCAACTCTATAAAAATATGCAATCCTCATCTTTGATCTCTAATCTTACTATCCTTAAATTTATCTGGCAACACCACAAAACCCCTTAGATCTCTTCTGCCAATAAGTAATTTTTTTCTCAATCCTTTTCTATTAGTCACACTAGCTCGTGTAACCACTTTTCTTCCTTTAAGCCAAAAAACTAATTTTATTACTACTCGCTTCTGTGTACCCAGAGAACTTTTAAATCTTTTTTCCCACAGTATATTTTCCTTCACCAAAAGCCCCAATTCCTTAGCCAAACTCCTATCCATACTTGAACCATATGCTCCCGTATCAATTTTAGCTTCCACCATTACTCTCTTCTTCTTGCTTATCTTTATATTAGCCATCTCAAAGATGCCCACACTAGTTTTATCATCTGGTAAACTTATTACTCTCTTTGCAAAGCTACTAGCAAACAAGGCCTTAGCTACCTTCACACCCTTTTTTGCATCTTCAACATCCAACCCCTCAACCCTATTCAATCTTCTTTTCAACCCCGACTTGTTCGCCACTTGAATTGATAAACCTGGTTGATCATTAAGCTCCAACACCAGCGGGCCCAGATCCGGATCAATCAACATATCTACTGCCAGATACCCTAAATCAGAAGCAATCTGCGTCTCCACCGCCATTCTTAAAACCTTGTTCCACTCTGGCACTGTAATCCCATTTACTTTCTTTTGTGTACCTGGAAAGTACTTTATTCTTTGTCCTTTATAAACCCCATGCGTAGTAATTCCTGTAGCAATATCAATTCCCAACCCAATTGCTCCTTGATGTAAATTTGCTTTACCACCACTTTCCTCTGTAGGTAATCTCAACATTGCCATGATAGGCACCTTATTAAACACAATTATCCTAACGTCTGGTGCTCCTCCAGAAGAGATTTTCTTAAATTTTCTGTGAGTCTTAACTATCTCTTCAATCATAGCCGTATCAGGAATATTATTTCTAGAAAAACGACCCTCAACAATATCCATTGCATGAAGTTTCAAATCCTCAGTACTCACTTTCCTACCACCCACCAATATCCACTCACCCGCCAACTTTGCTGGTCTTTTAACCAAGACAATCCCTCCACCTTCTAACCCTTGAACTGGTTTTATCACAAACCCACCTTTAAGTTTTAACCAGTCAAACCTTTCAATATCCACCTGGCTCTTTACCTTCCCCAAAAGCTTTGGATGTGGCACACCAGCCTTTTTCAAGATTTTCTTAGTCACCAACTTATCATCAGCTCTCAACCTAGCTCTCTTTTTATTCAACCTTAAATACTCACTGGAACGAGCATTTATCCCTAAAATATCTTTAGTCTTTACCATTTATTTTAAAATATTCTTAAACCTCCACAACTCCAACAACCTCAACCCCTTGTACCTACTAATCAGATAGTTCACCAACATTACCGATAATATAGCTAACTCTGGTTGCAACAAGACAGTTTCTTGAAGCCACACTGAACTCATTACCCAGTAAGCTATCAAAGCCAATATCACCGTCTCTACCGCCATCACAAAAGCCACCTTTGTACTCTTGTGAATCTGAGCCTCAATAAATGGATCAGCCAAAAGCACAAACAATAAGATAGGAAAGATACCTGCTTGCTGCAAACTATTCCCACCACCCAACCAAGGAGAAGCAAGTAAAAGTCCAAAAACAGCCAAAGACACTGCCCAGATCATCATCGCCATTCTTGGGAAATACTGCATCCTTATTCTGCGTATTAACCTTCTGGCCAAACTAGCTGTTAAAAGAATAGACAAGAACAAAATCACTCCTACAACTACTCCTGTGGACAAAAAAGCCACAGACACCGCTGCTGGAATGAAGATACCAAAACCCTTAACTCCCATTACATTTCTAGAAAATGCCACCAAAGCCGCTGTCAAAGGAAAAAGTAACACCAAAACAAACATGTTAGGTGGTACTCCTTTGTTCACAGCCTCCCTTATAGCTACCTTAAAAAAATTGAACGGCCAAGTTCTTTCCACTATCTGGCCATCCAACACCTGCTCCAATCTCGATTTAGTTTCTTCAGGTTCAGTTAACTTCTCTTTTGGTTTCTCTACTTCCGCTACCACTTCTACTTGTCCTGCCATTGTTGCTTCTTCCATCATCACCTCTTCTCCCAAAGCGTTCTCCACCAAAACTTCTCCTAAAACAACAGTAGGTTGACTTAATATAAACAACATTAAAATACCGGTAACCGTCAGAAACTTTCGCATAAGCTATATTTTACCTTGCCCTATTCCCAGGCTGTCAACCCTGTACCCCAAAGATCATGTCATGCATCTCCCAGAATTTACCTTGCTCACCAGCACACTCACTAGCTTCAGCAGCCTTCTGAGCACTAGCATGGATAGCTAGGGGAAAATGCCTATACTCCAAGCTAATCTTATCTCCATATTTCTCAAACAACGCCTCGATTGTTGGGATTGTTCTCTTACAAAACGGACACTCAAAATCGGAAAATTCCACGATTTTTACACTCGCTCCATCACTCCCCCTAATAGACCCCACACCCTTTTTTATCTCACCAGGGACAATCGTCACCTCTCCATTCTGAGGATCACCATCAACCAAAGAAGCTACGGTTTCCGTTGGGCTATCCCAGTTACCACCAGCTAGTTCATAATCAATTACTGCCTCAAATATTGACTGAGGTTGAGATCCAACTACCATCACTTTGTTAATAAAAAATGTCGGAGTTCCACTTACTCCAACTTCACCACCATAAGCCAAATCATCCTTTACCCTTTGTTCAAACTTACCCTCATCCAAACATGACTCAAACTTATTTTTATTCAAACCAAGATCACTAGCCATTTCTTTAAGTCCAACAGGGCCAATGTTTACTGCCCCAGCAGCCTCTTGTTGACCAACAACTACTCCACCACCAACACCTTTTTTCATAGCTTCCATCTGAGAAGTAAGTCTACCTATAAAAAACACTGCTAGAAGAAGCAGTCCTCCCAATACCGGAACATAAATACTAGAAAAATCTTTTTTTGTTTGTTTAGTTTTAATCATGTACTAAATACTATCCTTTATCCCCACCCCAGTCAACCCCACCTTGTTTACGGCGCCTGCTCCAACCACTTGTATCTAGAAAACTTCAATGCTCTTGGAGCATTAATCATCAAATCAGCCCTGTAAGTAAATTCTTCAGCCGGCTCGGTATTATTAGTCACTCCTCTATCTCTATTAAACTCCACCGCATCCCAACCAATGAAACTACCCTGTCCTTGAAACTGTAATTCAGTAGCCGTATCCCCAGTTGACTCAATCACTATCCTATCTGCTACCCACCAACCCTGGACCACTCCCACATTACTATCAAATGTAATAATCCCGGAGGAGATAACCGTTAAATGACTACCCAAAGCAACGGTTACATCGCTACTTACCGACACGTTTCCATTTACCATAAACACCATTCTCTCCCCACCACTTACATCAAAGTTAATCGTCGCATCTCCTGTGTATGTATAAACTTCATAACCATCTATACCAGGAGTATACGTTGGCTTACCCACACCATCCCAGACAGTCTTCTCCAACGCCTGCATCTTGGCCGTGTAGTACTCATAGTTAACATCCTGCCCACCATAACCACTCTCTGCCTCCCAACCTATCTCGCTTACATACACCTCGTCACCAGCACCCAGCTCAATTACCCCTCCAGTACCATACTGCGCTAGTCCACCGTTTCCATTAGCATCATTTTTAATTAAGTATCTTTCATTTGCAGGTATATCAACCGGGACAACACTCTCTATCCCCCCACCACCATATACATCTCCTCCAATAGCCTGCCACCAACCACCGTAGATCCTCCAAAAGCCAAAGTCTAGTGTCACGGCTCCTGTCCCATCCACCACAAAGTCAGCTGATGTTCCCTGGCAAGTTAATTTAGGAGTCAAAACATACGGATCTACTACCACCGGTGTCACCACATAACTATCTGGTGTATTCACTATCTGAGAATACACTCCCAAAGCATCCGTTACTGGCGCATAACTTGTTCCTCCCACAATATTAACTAGAGATCCAGAAATCTTTGGTGCCGACCCTATCAAAGAACAATTATCGATCGCAGATGCATCAAACAAAGTCCCTGTTACCACACCTGGAGTAACAAAGGAGAACACATCCGAATACATATCCAAAGATCCATTACTAGCCACCACTCTCCAGTAATACTGTGTGTTTCCTTCCAACCCACTTGCAGTATATGAGTTTTCGTTAGCAAATAAAGACGTCACCCAAACGTCAGGGCTCGTATCCCCAGCTTCCAAGTACACCGTTTGACCATTACTCTGCGGACACCCCGTGCCGTAATCAGCTGAAACAGTCCAAGACAAATCCACACTCAAACCATCAACAGAACTTCCATTAACCGGCAAGCTCAACACCGCCTTCACCGGATAACTAGCAACACAAACTGGGTTACCACCTCCATCCACCGGCGGTGGCTCACAGGCAACACCACACTCCTGCCAACCACAACTATCTATACGCGACACTAAAGGAAGAACACAAGAAGCCAGCCCCCCACAAGTATCACTCACTGCATGACAAGCATCACCAGACGCAACACGATCTACACACTGATCTTTTGTATATCCAGAGTCAAAA
>CAXBYW010000006.1:0-35467 GCA_963980225.1 uncultured bacterium | reverse complement strand
GTTCTCGCATCTTGTACACACTGCCCGTCAAGTCAACAAAATCAGCAGTGCCCGAAGTTGGTATCCTTAACCAAGTTTACTTGGGAAGGACCACCTAAGGTAAGGTTGGTGATGGGGGCTAAGTCGTAACAAGGTAGCCGTTCTGGAAGGAGCGGCTGGATCACCTCCTTTCTAGGAGATCTCGGAGCGTCACGAGCTTCGAGTAATGTATGAACGCTTTACTTTTGGTTGATTAAGTAATAAAAGAAATCAACACCCAAAAAAACTTCCTATCACTATTGAGATGATTTTTACCTTAAGTCCCGCTATAAAAGGCGGGTTTTTGGTATCAGTTATGTTAAAATTAAGCCTGGCGGGCGTGTAGCTCAGTTGGTTAGAGCGCAGTCCTGATAAGACTGAGGTCCCTAGTTCGAATCTAGGCTCGCCCACAAAGTTGTTAAGTTGGTTATTTTTTTTTGATGTATGGTTTATAAAGGATTTTGGGAAAATATTAAAGGACCGATTGTGGGACTGGCACCAATGGATGGGGTGACGGATGCTGCTATGAGGTTTATCACTAAGAAACATGGAAACCCTGATGTGGTGTTTACTGAGTTTGTGAGTGCGGAAGGAATAAGAGCAGGAGCTGTTAAGTTAATGCGTGATTTTAAATATGACAAGATTGAGTCTCCAGTGGTGGCTCAGCTTTTTGGTAAAGATCCAAACGCATTTTATTTAGCTACTTTGGTTGTTTGTGCTTTAGGGTTTGATGGAGTGGATATTAACATGGGTTGTCCGGCTAGAAAGGTAGCTAATCGAGGGGAAGGAGCTGGTTTAATTGAGACACCTAAGCTAGCGGTTGAGATAATCAAGGAGACAAAAAAAGCTGTGGATGATTGGGTTAGTGGAGTTAGTTTGGAAGATAAGGGTGTACATAAGAAGATTGTTGATTACATAGTAAGTGTTGGTGAGTCTGGGGTGGTAGAGAGAAAGAAAATTCCGGTGAGTGTTAAAACTAGGGTGGGGTATAGTAAGCCAGTGACAGAGGATTGGATAAAGGTTTTGCTATCGAGTGAACCGGCTGTAATTAGTTTGCATGGGAGAACCTTGAAGCAAGGGTATGGTGGTTTGGCTGATTGGAAAGAGATTAAAAAAGCAGCAGAGCTTTGTAAAAAAACAGATACGTTGCTATTAGGGAATGGAGATATTGGGTCAGTTGAAGATGGAAAGAAAAAAATTAAGAAGTACGGAGGAGATGGTTTCTTGGTTGGTAGGGCTTCGTTTGGAAATCCTTGGGTGTTTGTGAAAAATATGGGAGAGGTAGAGGTTAAAGAAAGACTTAAGGTGGCTTTAGAACATGCAGAGAAGTTTGAAGAGTATTATCCTGATGATAGGTTTCTTGCTGTCAGAAAACATTTAAGTTGGTACGCAAAAGGGTTTGATGATGCTTCTGAGTTGAGGCGAAAGTTGGTCGTTTGTAATTCGGCTAGTGAAGTAAAGAAGGTTTTAAAAGAAGGTGGTTCTTTATATACCTAGTTTTTCTTTGACATTATCTGTTAAAGAAAGATTTTCTAATGTGGCGATAGAATTGTTTTTAATGGCTTTTTTGATTTCACTGTTTGGTATTTTTTGAACCCAGATGCTGTTTGGAAACCTTTGAGGATTTTTGTATTTTTGAGGTGCTTTCAAGACACGATAAAAAGAAAAATCTTCAACCCTTGGAATCTTGATGATGGTGTCTGGAGAAATTTTCTCTGTGACCACAAGAGTGGCTGAGACTGCCTGTTCTCTGAGGGCTTTTGACATCTGTTTTGATGACTGGGTGAATCCAGTTATTTTTGCTGGTTTAATGGTGGCGTTTATTGGATCTGCACCAAGATCATCTAGTCTTAGCATGTATGGTAATGTGGTGTCATCTTCTTTGGAGCGATTTGCTTCTATTCTTTCTTTGATAGTTTTAGGTGTTGCTTCTCCGTTTATTTCCATGTTTTTTTAATAATATTTTTAATATTAGATATTAGTCAATATACCAGATTCATCTTCAATGGTAGTGTGGTCTTCGTGACCGGGATAGACTTTGGTGTCTTGGGGAAGTTTGAAAAGAGTTTTTAGGGAGGTTTGCATGTCTTTTGGGTTTGAGTAGCTAAAGTCTGTTCTGCCAATACCATCTTTAAAAAGAGTGTCGCCAGAGAAGAGGGTTGGTGGTGAGTAGAGACAGATAGATCCAGGTGAATGGCCGGGTGTCTCTATGACTTTTAAAGTTTGTTCACCAAATTTGATTTGATCGTTTTGTTTTATAAATTGATCTGGTGGGGGAGTTGGATCTACTTGTATTTTTAGCCAGTACTGAGCTGATTTTTGGGTCTGCTGGTATAGGGTTAGATCTTTTTTGTGAAGTAGGATTGGAATATTAAAGTTTAGTTTTAACTCTAAGACTCCTAAGACGTGATCAAAGTGCCCATGAGTTAGGATGATGTATTTAGGTTTAAGTTTAAGGTCTAGTATCTCCTGGGTGATGTAGCCAGCTTCGTCGGCTGGATCGATAATGACTGCTTCTTGTGTCTTTGAACACCAGACTAGATAGCAGTTGGTTTGGAGTGCTCCTAGACTGAGGGTTTTGATTTCCATGGAGTATCTGTTTTCTTTTGGGGTCTAACTTTTTTGAAACGATTAATGAGTTTGGTTTTTGAAAATATTTTACCGATGAACCAACGAGGGTTTCTAAAGCCTAGATGCTTAAATTTTCCTCTAATTGTTGTGCGGCCCACAGATATAGTATATCAGTACACACCAACTACCTTTATTGATTGTGCTATAAATAGGTTATGAAACAAAACTATTTTATAAATGCATTGGCGGCGATATTATTTTTCTTTGCGGTTGGTTTAGGTGCTATCTATATATTTCCATGGGGTAATGTTGATTGGGGGAAGGTGAGTTTGATTCAAGATAATCTGATTGTTGTAACAGGAACCTCTAAAGAACAAAAAAGAAATGAGATAGCTAGGTTTACAGCTGGGGCAAGCGCAGTTAATGATGACAGGGATACTGCGGTGAATGAGGTTAATGGTATCGTTACCAAGATTACTGAGGCAGTTAAAACATTTGGGGTTAAGGATGAGGATATCAAGACTTCTAATTTAAGTATTTATCAAGAAGAGGAGAACTATTATGAAGAAGGTGTCCAAAAGAGAAGAAAAGGGCAGTGGCGGGTGAGTAATAATGTGGAAGTGGTTTTGAGGAATGTGGATGAGGCTTCACAGTTAGCTGATATTTTAACTAAGAATGGGGCGACCAATGTGTATGGGCCGATGTTGACGTTGGACGATAGCCAGAAGGCTGGAGATGAGCTACTAGCTAGTGCAATAGAAGATGCTAGAGAAAAGGCAGAGATCATGGCAGAAGCTGCTGGTGGCAGTTTGGGTGAAGTAGTAAGTGTGGTTGAGGGGTCTTCGCCTACAAGTATTTACAGGGCGATGTCTGAGATGGGTGGGGGTGGAGGAATACCAATTGAGCCTGGGTCTAGTATGGTAAGTAAGAGTGTGGTGGTGAGTTTTAGATTAAAGTAGGTTTTTGACCATAAAAAACCACCGGTATAGGCTAATGAAGCTTAGATGGGGAGGTCGATGGGTACTTGAGTGTGGTTTGTGGTAGAATACGGATTAGTCTTGACGACTGAAAGGAAACACATGAATGGCAACAAAAAAGAAAGTATCAACTAAGAAAGAAATTAAGAAAGAAAAAGTTTCTGGGGTAAAATCGAGTGAGAAAATGTCTTTAATGGATAGGCTTTTGGCAGGATCTAAGGTTGAACCTACAACACTAAAACGCAGGCAAGAAATTGAAGGTGTAATAACAAGTTTAGGTAAAAGGTTGTTGCTTTTGGATATAGGGGCAAAGACAGAAGGAATAGTGACGGGAGAAGATGCTGCAGAGGCAGCTGATTTATTGGCTACGTTGAAGGTGGGAGATAGGATAAAAGCGTTTGTGAAACATCCAGAGAATGATCAAGGGCAGATTGTTTTATCGTTGAGTCAAGCAGCGGAATCTGGAAGATGGGAGAAATACACCAAGATGATGGCGGAAGAGACAGAGACCGAAGTAACAGGATTAGAAGTAAATAGAGGTGGAATGGTAGTAACGTCTGGAGAGATGAGAGGGTTTGTGCCCACTTCCCAGTTTGGTGAAAAGTACTTGGGTAAGATGGAAGAGCTTTTGAACACCAAGTTTAAGGTAAAGATAATAGAGGTGGATCAAGAACAAAATAGATTGATTTTTAGTGAAAAATTGGTGTCTGATTCTAAGGCAATGGCCAAGAGACATGAAGCTTTGGAGGGTGTTAAGATGGATGCAAAATTAGTTGGAACTGTGTCGGGAATTATGCCATTTGGAGTATTTGTAACGGTAAGCGTACCTATGGCCAAAGGTAAGAAAGAGTCTGTTGGAGCTAAAGTTGAAGGATTGATTCATATTAGTGAAATTAGTTGGAAAAAAGTTGATGATCCTAATACTTTGTTTAAAGTTGGTCAAGAACTAGATGTTCAGGTAATTGGGATCGAGAAAAAAGCAGGAAAGTTAAATTTGTCTATAAAACGATTGAGTGATGATCCTTGGGATAATATTGAAAAGAACTATGCAGTTGGCACGAAACACAAAGGTAAGGTGGTGCGCTCAGCTCCTTATGGCGTGTTCGTTAACTTTGAGCCTGGCATAGATGGCTTGATTCATGTGACTAATAAGCCAGCCGGTAAGGAGTTTGAGGTGAATGATGAAGTAGAAGTATTCGTAGAGAAGATAGATGGTAAAAACAGACGAATGAGTTTGGGAATGGTCTTAACAGAGGTTCCAGTAGGATATCGTTAAAGTTTTATTTGTTTTAAGTGTGGAGTGTTTTGAGGAGAGAAGGTTTTTTTGTAGCCTAAGGTTTTGGCTTCTTTAACTCTTTTTTCTTGGAAAGCAACCGAGCGGATTTCGCCTAATAGTCCTAGTTCACCAAAAGATATGGTATTTTGAGGTAGGGGTTTGTTTTTTGTGGAACTTAAAATAGCTAGCGCGATACTTAGGTCTGCTCCGGGTTCGGTTAGGTTGTATCCAGCAGTAACATTCACAAACACATCTTTATTACCTAAGGGTAGTTTTAGGTGTTTGGTTAAGACGGCGCAGATTAATTGCAAGCGATTAATATTGATACCTTTGGCAACTCGACGGGGAATAGCTAAGTTAGAAGGGACGACAAGGGCTTGGATTTCTACTGTTAGTGGTCTAGTTCCTTCCATGATTAAGCAAAGTGAAGATCCTGGAGCATTTTCTACTCTACCTTCTAACATGAATTTACTAGGATCTTTTACTTCTTCTAGTCCAAGGTTGGTCATTTTGAAGATTCCGGTTTCATCAGTGGGACCAAAGCGATTTTTTACACTTCTAAGTAATCTTAAATTGTGCTGTCTATCGCCAGAAAGCTCTAAAACTGAGTCTACCATGTGTTCAAGTAATTTTGGTCCAGCTATGGAGCCTGCTTTGGTTACATGACCCACGAGGATGACAGGTGTTTGGGTTTCTTTTGCCATCTGAATAATTAAGTTAGCACTATCTTTTATTTGGGACGGGGACCCTGGAGAAGTTGGATTTAGGTCTGTCTGAACTGATTGGACAGAGTCGATAATTACTAAATCGTACTTAGTTAATGAGCTCTGGGCAAGGATAGATTCTATATTTGATGTACTGAGTAGGTGTAGCTGGGTGGTGTCCTTCTTTGTAAACCGGTTAATTCTAGTAGCTACTTGAGTGGAATTCTCTTCTGAGCACACGTAAAGGACTCCTTTTGATTTTGTTGCCTTTTGAGATAGTTTGATAGCAAGTTGGGTGAGTAAAGTAGACTTACCTATGCCTGGTTGGCCTGCTAATAGGTAAACTCCACCAGGAGTTAGGCCTTGGCCTAGCACTCTGTCTATTTCACTGATTGAGGTGGCCAAGTAACTATGTTGGACTGATTCTAAGGTCTTTTTTGGATTTTGTGGCTTAACCTTGTTTAGCTTGGGTCTTTTTTGGCCAGGAGACGATTTTAAAAAGGTGTTTACTAGTGATAGTGTGTTCCATTCCTTGCATGCCGGGCACTGTCCTGCCCATTTAGGGAAGTCGTTGCCACAACTGGTGCACATAAAGACATTGGTTTTTTTTGCCATGAGAACAGTTTAGCAGAGGAGAAGTGTTTTGACATGTCTTAAGGGTAAACTCTCTTTTGGTGTGTGTTGTGTTGGTTTCCCATAGTTTTCCACAAAGGGTAATGGGGGAGTAAAAAGGTGTTTTTTAAGGCTAAAAATAGGCAATTTGATTTTATAAGTTATGTTAGAAAGAAGGTATTGCTTTAATATAGGTTGAATAATTTGACAAAAAATGATATATTTATTATTAGATTAAGTCAAAGGTATGAAATTAAAACTGAAAGCAAACAAAACAAAGAACAGAACGATTAGACAAGATGTGTTAAGTGACGTCCAGTCATTTGCCGGTCAGCTGATAAAAATGGCTAATTTAAAACAAAAATTATTGGTAATGAGTAGGTAAGATGGGAATAATTGGTGGTGTTTTGACAACTAAATAGGTACAAAAAGAGCTTTATCGCCGTAGCCGAACTCGAACGACAAAGCTCTTCAGTTTTAGATTTTCATCAGGACAGGTGATGACAATCTAACTAGCAGATTAACATTTTTTTAGAGATGATGTCAATAGAGAAATTGACTTTTAAGTTGCGGGCAGTGTGTTGGGCAGGCCACTGCTCGCAATTTAGAAGTTAAGGTTATTTCTTGCGGTAGAAGAAATAAATTACGGGGATAATAAGAATAAGAAGCAAGCCAAGAAATTCTAGGTACTGAGGAAGATAGATAATGGTGGTGTGATGATCTCCTGCTGGAAGTTGCCAGGAGTTATGCCAGCCGATGTTGTTTGGTGATAGTTTTGTTTTTGTTTCTATGGCCAACCAGTAGGGTGATTTAGTTTGATAAAGATTTAAACTAGAGTCTTCTGTTGAGGTTGTTGATATGGTGTAGAGGAATTCTGTTGGGTGAGTTGTTTCTATGATGGAGTTTGATTGGTTGATGGTGGAAGAAGGTTTGGAGTTGTTGATTAGAATGTTTTGTAGGAAGTTTAGGGGATAGGGTTGGATGGAGATGGAGTTGACGTTGTTAGTGGTGGAACGTTTCCCAAAAGATTGATTGTAGAGATGAAGGGTGTAACCAGGAGGTTCTTGAGGATTACTAATTGGCTGGATGATTGATTGAGTTGAGGATGTGTCTTGAAGGCGCTCAAAGATGTCACAACGGTTGGTGGAGTGGTTCTCTAGACATATGGTCATGGGAAGTCCTTTTACATGTTGCTGGTCTATTTGAATGAGGTAGTTGGTGGAGTGAGGAAGGTGTCTTAAATCTAAAGAGTCACAAGTGGTGGCGTCTTGAGCGAAGTAGTTAATGGTTTGATCGGTAATAGTTTTAAGAGAGTTACCAGTACGGAACTGATTACAGTTTATGGCTTGTGGAAGAAGTTGGTTTTTTCCTGGGGTTTGGGTGATGTTTAGAGGTGAGTTGATGGTGGGAAAGGAAAAAGATAATTCTTCTGATGGGGCTTCTTTTAGGGGAACTGAAGATGAGGGAATGTGATTTAGGGTAAGAGTGGTTGTTGCCAGTAAAGGATGGAAGTTGGTGACGATGTTTGAAAAGGTAATTTCCTGGATGGAGTTGGTGTTGTTAGCTTCTAGAATTAAATTTAGTTGTTGTTTTTCTAGGGTGAGGGGAGAAAATTGACGGGTAGTGAAAGGAAGTATTTGGGGAGAGAGAGCTTGGGGAGGGGTGGTGGAGAAGGCGAAGTTTTTGGTGGTGATGTTGCTATTAGCTGGAGTTGAGGTTGATGAAAAGTAAGTGTATTGAGTGGAGATAAGGCCGGGTGGGTTAAAGGATGGTAGAGGTAGAGATAGGCATCCGACCACGTCTGTTCCTAGGAGTGAAATGGAGTTTGAAAAAGTAATTTTCTCTATATCACGATCTTTTTTGTTTGTATAACATTGGTAGGGTGTGGCGTCTTTTAGGGCGCTGGTGACGTTGACTACTTGGGTGGGTGAATTAGTGTAAACATTCACTTTAATGGTTTCTTTAGTGGGAAGATAGACGGTGTTTAGGGGATAGAATTCAGGTTGATTTATTAGTTCACCGGGGAGTACCAACTCGAAATACTGGTTGTCTATTTCTAAAATTAAACTAGATTGAAATGAAGGTAAATTCAAGTAAACGTAGTTTGGGGTTGATTCTGGGGTAATGGAGTTGGCAGAAGGAAGTAGGGGAGAAAGTTTTAGTAGGATTTGGCTGGGGAGTTTTTTGTAGGATATTTCTACTGGAACGATGTTTTCTGTTTCTGTGTAAGAAGGGAAGTATATAGAAGAGTCTTTTTTGGGTAAGCTTGGGGTATTTTTATTGGGGGTGATAGAGAGGAAGTTGTCTACTCGTTTGTCTGTGTTGGATTTATATATCAATATATTATTGTTTATGTTTTTTTCTAGTTTAAAGTTGTCTGAAGCGTTTAACATGTTCACTAGGTCTTGGTTCTTCAGGTCTTGATTTTCCTGAGGAGAGATAACAAATTTGTCTATTAATATCCAGTTGATGGCGTATTTTTCTACTATGTTTTCAAACTTTTTTTGGTCTGCTGAGTAAAGAGCGGCGTTTATTTCTTGGTAGTAGTCTTGGTTTTTTGTTTCCCAGACATCGAAGGCTCTGTCTAAGATTGGTTGTTTGATACCGTACCATAGAAAGCCAGAACCGCGGTAACCCCAAGAGTAGAAGTTCCATCCCCAGAAGGTATGTTGAGGGAAGTTGGCAATGCGGGTGTTGGGGTCCTGGTTTTTAAAGAATTCAAAGGTTTCAAAGTATTCGACTGGGATTTGCTGCCTCATGTTGGAGGATATTAACTGACCGGAAAAAGCAGGAGAGGTGAAGATGAGAAGAGAAAGAGTAATGGTAAAGAGAGTGAAGATATAGGTGAGCTTGGTGTCAAGAAAAGAAAAAAGATCTAGGATGAAGATACAACCAATGCTGAAGAAAAGAGAGTAAGTAAAGGCAAGGGGGGTTGAGAATTTGGTGAAGGGAGAGCGAAAAAGCTCACCTATTAAAGGGATTTGGTTGTTAATTAAGAGTCCTCCACCTAGTAAAAAGAAGAGACAGATGATGGTGATGGAGAGAATTTTAGGGGCAAGCTTTAAGTTTCTTTTGAAGGCGTAGTAGATACCGGTTAGGATTAAAATAAAGTTTAAGTAGCCAATTAGATTGATAAGTGGGTTTTCTAAGTGCTGACGCCAGGGGAGGAAAAGATAGGTGAATTTTTGACCTGGCCCTAAGTCAGTAAAATTTAGTAGGTAGCCTTTTAGTAAACTGAGACTTTTAATGTTGGCAAATTCTAGATTTCTAAGATAGGTCTCTGGGGTGGAGATCAAGTTTATTTTTGCTTCTTGACCGATATGTCCGTTGGTTAGGACAAAGAAGATTACTGGTAAAAGCCAGTAAGCTTGGGTGATAAGGATGGTGATAAAGGTGGTGAATGTTTTTTTGTTTTTCTTGATAAAGGGGATAAGACATAGGAAGAGAACGATGAAAAGAGTTTCTACATAAAAGGCTGGGGCAGCTAAAAGATAGGTAAGGACAAGATGAAGGTAGTTACGTTTAGTTGGTTGTTTAAGATAGGTAATGGTGACTAGTAAAAGCCAAGGAAAGAATCCATAGAAGGAGGTAAAGGTTTCGAAAGGAACGAAGAAGTTTTGTACGGTAGAGAGATTTAAAAGATAAAAAAGACCACCTAGAAGGGCGGCGAATGTTTTGGTGTTTCTGTCGAAGGGTAACTTGATACCTCTTTGTTTTAAAAGGTGATCCTTGATGAAGAAATAGACTCCTAAGGGGCCAAGGATAAGCATGGCAAAGGTCCATAGATAGCGCAGGTTTTGGGTGGGGATACCGATTAGATTAAGGGAGTAAAGGATGAGTTGGCGAGGTAGGTCGGCGGCATGAGCCATGCCACCCAGGAGTCCTAGGCCTTGGTACTCTTGCCAGACAGCAAAGAGGGAACGCTTGATGTTTAATTTAAAGAAGAATTCTGGATGAAGATTGTCCCAACCAGTTAACCAAGTGTCGGGTTGGTAGTTTAGAAAGGCTAGGATTAAGGAGATGGAAATGAGGATAAGAGGGGCCCAGAGATTTGCGGCTTTGGATCGTAACTTAGAGAGAAGCTTCTTGCGCTTGAATTTCTTAAAAGAAAGCTTGTTGGACATGATTCTAGTTTAACAGAGGAGAGGTGTTTAAGGTCCTGTGGGTGGGTCAAAGCTAGTATAATGTGGTTTAGTATGAATGATGAAGAAAAAATCGAGATTGAATCAGCAAAAAAGTGGATAGGTAGATGGCTGCTTGATATGTCTCCTGAACTTTTGGTTTTGAATCCTGTGCCGGAAGTAAGGCGGTTGCCGGGTGGGGAGAAAGATGACCGAAAAACCAGAGCCATGCCAGGTGAGCTGGCAGTTTCAAAAGAACATAAAGTACCGGCTGATATGGTTAAGTTTGCTAGGAAGAGATATGGAGATGACGTGGTGATATATATGAGAGATGAGCCGTCTAATGCTAATGGTGAGGGAGTGTTTTACCTAATCAAACTAATTGAAGGGGATGGATCTAAAAATGGACGTCCGGTTGGGATAGCGGAGATTAGGTCGCAAGAAAGACGAGATGATTCTAAAGGTAAGGTGGACTGGTTTGTAAGAGAAAGTAAGGTAGCAAGAGATAGGTGGAAGGATATGTATCAACAGCTTTTTATAGCTCAACATGGAGAAAAAGCGTTAGATAAATTTTTGAACAGGGATTAGTTGGTGGTTAGGTGGATGGTTTGCAAGTTAGGGAAGTTGGGGAATAGATTAAGTCTTATTTTTAGATTGCGCATTCCTCTAATGAAATGAAAGGCAGGAGCAATGGCTCTTTGAGGGAGTAAGGTTACTATGACCAATTCTGATAAACCAAGGATAAGGCTGGCTAGTGATGGTTGGTACTGACCGGAAAAAATAGCTCTTAAGCGAGTTTTGAAAAGGTTGTAGAAAACCTTTTTTTGGTTTTGATTTAAGGACAGGTTGTTATCATGAAGACGGTACTCTAAAAGAGTTTGTTTGGAGTTGACTATGGACCCGAATTTACTGATACGTAAAAGGAAGTTTATTTCCTCTCCAGTCTTGGTTTTTGGGTTGTACCAGATGAAGTTTTTGGGTAGTTTGCTGGCGTTAACCATGATGGATGGTTGCTGAACGGGACAGGCCCAAAAGAGCATGTTGTGGATGTCTTGAGGACAGGTAGGGAAGTTCTTGACACCAATTCTTTTACCCTGTTGGTCGATAAGCTTACACTGGGAACCTATGACTACGACTGACGGGTGAGATTGTAGAGTTTTTAGTTGGATCTTTAAGCGATTTTTGTGCATGATGTCATCAGCATCCATGCGGGCAATCCAGGTAGATTTGGCATGCTTAATACCTTTGTTGGTAGTGGAGCTAACACCAAGGTTTCTTTTTTGGGTAAGTATTTTTATACGCTTATCTTTTTTAGCATAGTTTTTTAGGATCTCCAGAGAGTTGTCTTTGGAATGGTCGTCTATGGCGATTAGTTCCCAGTTTTGGTGGGTTTGGTTTAGAATGCTTTTTATGGTTTGATGCAGGAAATCTCCGGCATTGTAAACCGGCATAACGATGGATATGAGTGGTTGTTTGTTTTTCATTTTTGTTTAAAAAAATAAAGACACAGTTAGAAAGTTGAAAAAGGTTGAAACCTCAGGGCACCATAAAACTGGTGGATAAGTGCCCTGAGTATTAAGGATTATTCTTTTCTCTTTTTTGTATTAGCAACAAAGTTTTCGATGAAGAATATGGCTCCGCCAACAATGATCAAGGAAAGACTTATGATGAGGAAATTACCCTGTAGGGGGTGGGCTACTGCTGTGTGAGGATTTTCGAACATTGTGGCTATAATCCCCACGATAATACCAATACCAAGCACGATTCTTCCGAATGTAAGTTTCATCTTGCCACCTCCTTAAGGGGCATTGACTAACTGTGTCTTGTTAAAGTATGGAGGTATTTTTAAGGAATCAATTTTTAATTACTTAAAACTACCCTCGACCAATTCTTTAAACATCTCACGGAAATTGTGAGGAAAGAATTGGTCAAGGTTGATACCGGATAAGGGGTTGCAGAACTAAGGAACGAGGGCGGCAGATTCTAAAACATGACAGTTGTTGTTGTTTGTCAGGTATTCCTGCCTATGGTGATTGAATCGATCCATAACTGCGTTGGCGGTAGTTGCTTCCCAGTAGGCGCCCCGATAAATGGGGTTGTCGAGAGTTTCACCAGGTAATATGGCAACTAAGGCACAGTAATCTCCTCCATCCCAAATTTCGGCGATAGCGCCGTATGCGTTATTAATTTGGTTTGGTAGAGCCATTTCAGGGCCAAAATTATCGCCTTCCCATTCTTTTGTGGTGATTTCTTGACAAGTATCACATAGAGTGGGTCCTTCGTTGCAAGTGAAACATGTACCAGTTTCGGTTGTGATGTCGTTACGCTCCCAATCAAACGGGCCAGTTGGTGATGCAAATTTGCATAACCAGATGTTGTCGGGGGATATCTCTTTGTCGTTAAAAACTTCGAGATCTCCGGCTGGAGTTGTCCACTGAGGTGAGGTACACCCAATGACGGGCTCAGATTTGAACCAACCTGGCCAGTAGAAAAACGCACAAAGGATTAATGCAACAATGAATAGTGCAGCCAGGACATATGGCCATCTTCTTCTTTCGTTTGGTCTATCAATAGTCATGATTTTTTACCTCCTATGGGCAAAAGATTGATTTTGATTTTTTTGTGATTTAAAAGTACCACAGAGTGGGAACTAGAGGGTTCTTAATGTACTAATTTCTGGTTATGTAAATAAATTAAAGTTGAAAAACTCTTAAATTAGCAATAGATTTCTGGTCCACACTGTGTGGTACTCTTCCGGTATCTTGTGAATGTGCAACAGGGGTTATTATACCCTATATAAGTGAAAAAGTCAAGTTTGGGGGCCTTAAGTTAAGCCTTTTTAGATTTTACAAAAGCGATAAGTCCACCAAGGTGTGATAAGGCGGAAAGTGAGTAGGCTACGGCACTTTCTGCACCAGTGTCTACTACTATATGTTCAGTACAAGAGTCGGCCATTCCATATACAGGTGTGCAGATGGTAGTTTTTCTAGTGGTGGTAGAAATAGCAGTGTTGGTGGTGACGGCTGGGTCGGCTTCTTCCTGGTCAGAAGGAGTGGTTTCGGGAATCGTGGCTGGTTCGTCGGAAAAAAAGAAGGATGAAGGAGTGGGAGAGGTATTTATGTCACTTGAGCCTAGGCTAGAAGGATTAACTACTTCAGGTTTTATTTCTTTTGCGTCTTTTTTGTTGGTGGCGTACCAAGAAAGTACTCCGACAACAGAGAAGAAGATAATAAATAGGGGTAAGAACCTAAGGATATTTTGTTTCATGTTGGGAATTGTACCAGTTGAGGTAGAAGAAGTCAAGTTATAGGGTGAGATGGTATGTTGCTTGAGTTTGTTGATTTATTACTGATATAGTGAATGTATGAGCGATGGAGGATTAAAAGATCTTGAGAGGCAGCATAGAAGTGAGATGGGTAATGTTTTAGGACCAGAAGGCACGAGATATAGGAAACCAGTTTCTGGAGAAAAAGCTAGTGTGGTTAAGGGTTCGAAGGGGGAGAAGTTGGCCTTGGATGTACGAGACCCAGAAGTGGAAAAAGGAGCCTGGTTTGAGGCTGGTGCTGGTGGAGGTATTACGACATCTAGAGGTTTAGATGGAGCGGTAACTAACTTGGTGTATGGCACTGGTGACATGAGTGGTGGAGTGGTTGACGGACCGGAAAAAGACACGAAACTTGATGATTGGAGCGGTGATGGTTTGATTGATGTGAAACCTACTAGATACAGAGAAATAAGGAGCAGAAAGCGTCAAGAGGCAGTTAATGCCTTTATTAGTAACTGGAAGGATAATAAGTTACCTGATGCCGACTTTGTGGTGGAGATGAATGCTGATAAGAATGGTAAGTTGTGGGTAGAAACTGACAGAGATGGAAAACAATACAAATTTCCTGTTTGGATGTTGACTAAGGTTCTGAATGTAGGTAGGAAGCGTACTCCTGAGACTGAGGTTACTATTAAAGAGGGTGAATTTGCTAGTGTGAATAGAAGTGCTACTCAATCAATGTGGCAGAAGTTGATAAATAGACTGGTAATCGATGAAGTAAGAAGACCTAAAATTAAGGTTGAGTTAACAGGTCCTTGGGACAAAGAGAAGAATAAACAACCTGTTGTGGAAGCTAAAAAAGAGGTAAAGTATAAAGTAGCGGTGAATTTGGACATGTTGGGTGGAGGAAGTAAAAGAAACAAGACAAGAAAAGAGGTGGCTAGAGCGATTGGTTTAATGGAGATGCGATCCGGTAAGCCTAGTTTTAAGGTCAAGGAAGTTGATGGGAAGTTGGTAGTTAAGGTTGAAAATGGGGGTGCCATGTCTAAAGAAGTTAATGTAAAAGATTTAATGAGAGTTATTCCAGAGGTGAGTAGTATGATAGATGAGAATCGTAAGTGGCACTGGAGTTTAAATGGAATGTCAGTTGATGCTACAAGTAGTCCTGAAGACTGGCGGAGATTGTTTGGGAGTATGGCTATAAAAGGACGGATAAAGAAAAAAGCTTAGTTTATTCTTTTGGCATATTTGATTATGCGGATGGGTGAGTTCCAAAGTTGGCAAGTATATAGAATGAGATCGGCAGAGTAGTTGGTGATCTTTTCACCTACTTCTTCTTCATACACTTCGTATATGTACTGACGCTGATTCCAGTTTATTATGATTTTATCCTCAATACTTAGTGTAGGTAGGTTGTAAAAGGAGTTTAGGTGCCTAAATTGGCTGGTCCAGTCTAAGTAGCCCCAACGATGGGCAGCTAGGATAATTGGTTGATCGTTTTCTTTAGGGGAGCCAAAATTGGGTACTTGCCAGATGCCTGTTTTAAGTATTTCTTCCCAGTCATCTCCTTGATGAATTTCTCCTCTGACTCCAATGCTTTCTATAATGAGACCGTTTTCTTTAGGTAGAGATAGGTCAACAGGAGGAAGAGGTGATTCTGCTTTTGTATCGGAAGTTGGTCTATCGGAGGGTGCATCTTGGGTTTGAGAGAGGGTTTGAGCCAGTACTTCGGGGGTTTGTGGGGATAGTCTGTAGTATATGTGTGGCCAGGAGGGGAGAAAGGTAAAGGCGAGGGCTGATAACCATAAAATGGAACCTAGTACTAGATATGGACGTTTCATTGTTTTAATTATAGCGGACGAATCTTGGGTAAAATAGAATTTGTGGTGAGGATATGAAAGTCTATAGTAAGATATAGAAAAGACGACTTGTAGTAAAACTATTGACAAATATAGGCTTAAGTGATATAGTAACCATTAGTTTGATATTTTGACAAGAGTTAATTAAAGGTGGAATGGGTTTGGCTGGCAGCGCAAGAAAAAAAGCACTGTATTTGTAGGTCCTACGCGCTCCACCCTTAATTAACTTTTTGATTCTTGACAAAGACCATAAATGATTGATATCTTTAGATTAGAGATTTTTTAATAGTATTTCTTAATGAGTTTGTGTTTTAGAAATTATTTGTTTTTTCAAAGAATATATGAACAACGGTAAAATGATCGCGGGTGCGCGAGTAGGAAAACCTACTCCAGGTTTTAATAGACCTAGCAACATGGAGGAACAGGAGGTTTCTGGTGTCTTGGATCTAGCGTTTCGAGATGGTAGAGGCATGCTTAGAGTGAACTTGAAGCCTGGTGAAGATGATGTCATGGTTGGGAGCATGATAGTGAGAAATAATCTATTAAGAGCAGGAGATATGGTAACTGGAATTGCCCAGAGGCCAGGAGGCCAGACTGGTTACTGGAGTTTGAATAAAGTAGAAAAGATTAATGGTGTTTTACCTGGAAAACTGGGTAATAGACCTAAGTTTGATAAGGGAACCCCGGTATTTCCTGATAAGAAAATTACCTTAGAGATAGGAAAAGACGTTTTATCTAATAGGATAATTGACCTGATGGCTCCAATTGGTATGGGACAGAGAGGTTTGATTGTTTCCCCCCCTAAGGCCGGAAAGACGACCATATTAAAAGAAATTGCTACTGGTGTGGCCAAGAATCATCCAGAAATTCATTTAATGGCTGTATTGGTCGGAGAACGCCCAGAAGAGGTAACTGATATTACTAGGCATATAGAGAAGGTAACTAAAGACTCAAAAATGACTGGAGAAACTTTGGCTAGCAACTTTGATGAAAAAGCAGAAGATCAGACTCGAGTGGCTGAGATAGCTTTGGAGAGAGCCAAACGTTTGGTGGAACAAGGTAAGGATGTTGTTATTTTACTTGATTCGATTACTCGTTTAGCTAGGGCATATAATTTGGCTATGCCTACTTCAGGAAGAACTTTGAGTGGTGGATTTGACCCAGCGGCTTTGTACCCACCTAAACGATTCTTTGGTGCTGCTAGAAATTTTGAAGAAAAAGGTAGTTTAACTATTATTGGTACAGCCTTAGTAGATACTGGTTCTAGGATGGACGACCTGGTTTATGAGGAATTTAAAGGTACCGGTAACATGGAGTTGGTACTTGATAGAAAATTGGCAGAGAGAAGAATATATCCAGCTGTAGATATTTTGAGATCCAGTACAAGACGAGATGACCTGTTGTTTAACAGTAGTGAGTATCAAAGTATTGTGTTGATGCGTAATATGATGAGTAAGATCAGCGACAGAGATCAGGTAATGGGATTGATTCTGGACAGACTAAAGAAGACAAAGACGAATAAAGAGTTTTTAGCTTCTCTTAAAGAGGGGTAGAGTAAGTTATATCTTGAGTGAGGTTGATCTCCTGGCTTTTATTGAATAGGTTTATTGTTTGAGGAGATTCACCTATACCTGATTGTTTAAGGATTGAGAGTTGGTATGTTTTTTGGTTGGTGACTGGAATTTCGTATGAGATGTTCACGGATGAGGTGGATTGATGAGGAGTGGTGTGAAAGAAAGCAAGTTCTTGAAAACCATATTTTGTGTTTAAAGAGAAGTCTTTAGATGCTTGGATGTTAGTAGCTGAAGTAGGAATAAAGAATCGCAGATAGTTTATGTAGTTACCGCCATGGTGGTATGGGGGATCTGGGTCTTCTGATGGTGAAGTATTTTTATAGTCTATGGTGATTTGATGAGTGATGGCTGCATTTTTAAGAATAGTGTGGGTGGTATGGCGGGTGATGAAGGCATTGGCCTTATTGGAACCTAGGTTTGATTCTATGATAGCGATGGTGTCAGAGAGACATTTTTTGCAGGTGGTTTTGGTAAGTTGGCCAGCCCAGTTTCTTTTTTCTAGAAATGTTTGAAGTTTGGGGTCTTGAGAGTTTATTAATATGTCTTGATTTTTTAGATCTTGGTAAAGTAGGTGAGCGACCTTTAGTTTTTGGCGTGTGTTAAGAGAGGAAAGTTTGTTGGTTAATGACTGACTAAGGCTGGTTAAAAGGTCCTTTTTGTTGGTAGAGCCTGGAAAAAAATTCTGTTTAATCTGGTTTTGTAGAATGAGGGAGATATTGTCCGGCTCTAGAGTAAGACCTAAAGAATCTATGCCTATTGGTCCGGTGATAGAAAGGATGTTTTCTATGGTAGAAAGGTTTATGGTTATGAGGACGTCTGGATTTATTTCCTTGCCTTTTTCTAGGAACCAGCGAATGGTTTGAGCACTGGTAGGGAAGTTTGGTTCCCAGTTTGCGTCTCGCAACTTATACCAACCCTGACTAAAAGCCTGTTGAATGGCTAGTGGTGGTTCAACGTGGCCTGGAAGTTGGCCGTCAGGGACGTATATGTCTTGAATGGAGATAGTTGGACCCTGTTCTATTTTGGCGTAGGAACCCATAAAACCACCAGTAGCTCTTAGTTCGTGGTTGTTTTGAAGTAGAATGATGGCGCTTTGTGGTTCAGGTGTGTTTAAAAACTTAAAAAATAGGCTGAAGAGAATAATTAGGAGCTTTGGGATCATGGCTCAAGTATATGATAAAATGTTTGACACAGTTTCCCGTTTTTCAAGCGGGGCTTTATGGAAGAAATAAACGATTTTCTTAACTACTGGATAACAGATTTCTGGCGTTTTGTTGGAGCCTTGTTTCGTCATGCATTTAGGCGTTATCTGGTGATGGCTTTTTCTAGATTTGAGAAGCTTAAATCTTTGGTGGTAGTGAAAATGTACCAACAAAGAGGTAAGTATGCTCAGCTTTTTGTTCATGGTGGAGTGGCAATGGTAATGTCTTTGGGGGTGGCCTTGGGACCATCTTTAGTTGTTGAAGAGGTTGGGGCACAAAATATGATATCTAATGGAGTGGGTGGATCGGTAGTGATAGGTGAAGACTTGCAAGAGATAGAGAGTAAGGTCTTGGGTATCGTGACGGATTCTGCTTATGTGCAGCCATTGACAGAGGTGTCTGATAAACCTAGGGCGGAAGATCTTGAGTACAGTGTGCAAGATGGAGATACGTTGTCGGTCATAGCTGATAAGTTTGGGGTGAGTATGGACACAATCAGATGGTCTAATTCCGATAAGATCAAGTCTGTAAAAACGGTTTTGAAGGCGGGTGACACATTAATGATTCCACCCGTGACAGGAGTGGTACATAAAGTTAGAAGTGGAGAGACGGTTTATTCTATCGCTAAAAAATATGATATTTCTGCTCAAGGAATTGTAGATTTTCCGTTTAATGAATTTTCTAATGATGAAACCTTTGCCTTGGCTGTTGGACAGACATTGATGGTGCCAGATGGAGTCGTGCCAGATGTACAACCATGGTCACCTACGTCTGGTTTAGCTAGAGTGTTAACGCCTGATGCAGGATCTGTGTCGGCTACTGGATCATGGATTTGGCCTGGTTCTGGACGAATCACTCAAAGATATCTGGCATGGCATAAGGGAATTGATATTGCAAATAAGTCTGGTGGAGCGATTCTGGCGGCGGATAGTGGTCGAGTGGTGGTGGCTGGTTGGATAGATAATGCTGGTTATGGAAATAGAGTAATGGTGGACCATGGTAATGGATACTTAACTTTATATGCTCATATGTCTAAAATTAGTGTTAAGGTTGGGCAAAGTGTGAAACGTGGAGATGTTTTAGGGTCGATGGGTTCAACTGGAAGATCTACTGGTGTCCATTTGCATTTTGAGATAAGGACGTCTGGGGGTAATGTCAACCCATTCGATTACTTAAAGTAGGGTATATTTAAGCCATGAAATGGATTAGAAGACACAAGGGGAAACTTATCCCTCTTGCAATTTTGGTGGTTCTTGCTTACTTTAATTCACTAAACAATGAGTTTGTAAGTGATGACATTTTTGCTATTGTGAATAGTGATTCGTTGGGAGATTTTAGTCAAGTCTTTAGTAATCCATTTTATTTTTTACGAGAGTTAGAGTACTTTGTTGTGTTTTCTTTATTTGGAAAACAGGCGATTTATTTTAGGTTAATTAACTTTGTGTTTCATTTACTAGCAGTGTGGGGAGTGTATGCTCTGGTTGAGTTACTGGTAAGTGAGTATGTTGGATTTATAGCGGCAATGCTTTTTGCGGTACATCCGTTGGGAGCAGAAGCAGTTAGTTGGATTTCAGCTGGAGTGTATGTGCAGATGACGGCTTTATCTATATGGAGCTTGGTTTTTTATGTACTGACTATTAGGGGTGAGAAAAAATACTATGTTTGGAGTGTGTTACTTTTGCTTTTGGCATTGTTTAGTATGGAGCGATCAGTTGTGGTGGTGGGAATAATGGTGGTAGTTACGTTTTTGCTTGGAGACTTGAAGAAGTACTGGAAGTATTTATTGGTGCCAGCAGGATTGAGTTTGGTTTGGTTGGGAGTAAGTGTTTTGGGAGCTGGGGTTAGACAGGAAGTTTTGCAGGTAAATTATTACAATAATCCGGAGAATATTAATTTTTTTATACAGTTGCCCGTAGCGATAAGTGAGTATTTGAAGTTATTTGTTTGGCCGATTGGCTTAACTCTTTATCATTCTGATTTATTTTTTACTGGTTTGTCTTTTTTTCTTAAGGTTGTGGTGACCTTGGGTTACCTGGGATGTGTTGTTTGGGGGTTTTTCAAGAATAGGCAGGTATTTTTCTGGCTTTTGTTTTTTCTTATTTGCTTGTCACCTACTTTGTTGCCTTTTGGGTTATCTTGGATTGTGGCAGAAAGGTATGTATACATGGCCATGATCGGTTTGTGTGTGGTGACAGGTATGGGATTTAGTTACCTTAATACACGGTTTGGTGTGGATGGAGTTAACTTTATTTTGATTTTATTAGTGAGTATGTTAATGTTGAGGACTGTTTTGAGAAACAATAATTGGCAGACGGCAGATGAGCTATGGTTTTCGGCCGAAAGATACTCTACTTTGAGTCCACAGAATCATAATAATTTAGGAGATGCTTATGGTAGGAGAGGGAGACTGGAGTTATCTAGAGACCATTTTTTACGGGCGATTGAACTTAATCCTAGGTATGCAGATGCAATGCATAACTTAGGCAATACTTACTTGCAGATGGGGGAGATTGATAAGGCGAAAGAGAGTTATGAACAGGCTTTGAAGGTTAATCCTAAGTTATGGCAGTCTGAAGAACGACTTAAGGCGATTGAGGAGTACGAGAGAAAAAACCTTTGAGAAAGAAGAAACCATAGACTAGGTGAGTGAGAGGAATGGTAACAAAAAACAAGATACCGGTGATTGGGTTATTGGATTTGAAGATTAAGCTTATGGTGGTGATGGCTGTAACTAAAAAATATGTGTTTACAGTTAGATAGAAAATTGGAGGTAAAAAGAGGAAGGTAAGGATTAACCAAGGAAGGAAGAGTGCAGGAGCAACATAGCCGGGGAGACGTGATGTTTTGGGTAGGATTTTAGTAAATAGGCCACGGTGGTAACCGAAGCGAGAGATTTGTTTTAGGTGGGGAATGAAGATGGGGCGTCTGTGATGGAAGACCTTAATACTAGGATGATAGAGATTTTTTTTCTTTAAAGTAAAGACTAGATCGTGGCAAAGCTTAGTGTCTTCTCCTGGCCAAAAGTGAGTATTGAAGCCTTTGATTTTATTGAAGTCTTTTTTTTTGACGATAAGGTTTGATGAGGGGAAGTCTTTTACGAACCTTTGTTTCTTTTCTTTGTTTCTATATACACCTGCACCACCAGCGCCAATGAAGGTGGACCAGACGTAGCCTGATACTTGCTGACCTGTGTTGTCATTGGGTGGGGTTAGGTTGGGGCCGCAGACGGCAGCGAGGTGAGGAGCTGTTAGTAGTTTTAAGGAATTTTTTAGCCAGTTTTGATCTGGATATGCATCGGAGTCTATAAAAGCTAAGTATTCTCCTTTTGATTTTTTGCTGGCCCAGTTTCTTTTTTGGGCAGGGTTTTTACCAGCTTGCTTGTCTGTTGCAATGATTACCTCAAGGTTTTTGTAGGATTGGTCTTTTATGGCTGGTAGAAGTTCTGGACAGAGATCTTTTTTTGTTTTACAAGGAATGATGATGGAAAAGATTGTTTTTGGTTTCATGAGTAGTACCTTAAGATTTTAAGACGATAGAAGACGGCGATGGTCTCGTAGAGCATGCTAGAGATTGTTTTTAAGGTAGCAGCATCGGTTAGTTGGTCAGCCTTAAAACTTATTTTGATAGGAGTCTCGTATATACGGGTAAAACCTAAAGAATGGGCTACGGCCAACATCTCTATGTCGAAAGCGTATCTTTTGACTACTAGACGAGGAAGGACTTTTTTTAAAACTTGGCGTTTGAATAGTTTTAGACCCACTTGAGTATCGGTAAGTTTGAGGCCAAAAAGAAGCTTGACAAGTTTTTGGTAGCCAAAACTTAGGATGCGTCTTTCTAGTGGGTAATTAACTTTGGAGGCAAGGTGACGTTTGGAGCCGATAATGACGTCTGCTTTGTACCAGTTAAGGTGTTCTATGGCCAGTGAAAGGCTGTTTGGGTCTATTTCCCTGCCAGCATCAATAAAAGCGACTAAATCACCTTTGGCCTTGGTAAAACCGTAACGGACGGCGTGGCCTTTACCCTGGTTGGTTTTTAGTAAGTGTGTGGTGACATTTTTTTTATTTTGAGCAAACTTCTTGGCTTTTTTATAGGTGGAGTCCAGAGAACCATCGATTACGACGATGATTTCAAAGGGCAGAGGGGATTGTCTGAGGACTTGATGAATGTGTTTTAGATCACCAGTGATAGTGCGGGCTTGTTTGTGGGCGGGAATGATGACTGATAAAAGGGTTTCTGGTTTCATATACAATCTGGACTATGGAAACTGTAAGTGTGATTATAGCTACTTTTAATGCCGGAGAGGTTTTTCGTGAGTATTTAGAAAGTATTAGGAATCAAGACTATGATCAGAAAAAGGTCGATATCTTGGTAGCTGATGGAGGGTCAAGTGATGGAACGGTTGATTTGGCGAAGAAGTATGGTTGTAAGGTGATCTCGGAAAGTACTGGTAGTCCGGAAGGAGCTAAGGCGGTGGCTCTAAGACAAGCTACTGGAGAGTTGGTGTTGATTGGGGACTCGGATAATATATGGCCTAGTAAAACTTTTTTAAAAAAAATGGTTGATGGATTTGGGAGCGAGCCTTTGTCTTTAGCTAGTTATCCGAGAAGGTATACGTATAGAAAAGGTGATGGTTTTTTAAACAGGTATTTTGCTTTACTTGGAGCCAATGATCCGGTGGTGTGGTTTTTGGGTAAGGCAGACAGACAGTCTTACTTATCTAGTAACTGGAATTTGGGAGGTAAGTTGATTAAAGAAACTAGTAAGTATTTTTTGGTGGAGTATGACAAGGATAACTTGCCGACGGTGGGGGCAAATGGGTTTTTGATTAGACGAAAAGATCTACTTAAAGCTAGGGTGGGAGAGAAGGATTACTTTCATATAGATGTTGTTTTTGATCTGGTAAAAGAAAAAAAGAGGCAGTTTGTGGTTTTAAAGAATGATATTGTTCATAAAACTGGTGGGAGTTTGATTAACTTTTTAAAGAAACGGAGCAGATATATGAGGGAGCTTTATTTGAGGGATAGTTCCAGAAGAAGATATTTTATTTATCAACCAGGTAGAGATGGGTGGAAGATTGTTTTGTTTTCTTTGTATGCATTGAGTGTGGTGGGGCCGGTGATGACGTCTGTTTGGGGTTTTACAAAGAAACGAGATTTGGCTTGGTTTATTCATCCGTTGATGTGTTTTAGTATGTTTTGGGTGTATGCAGGAGTGGTTATAAGAGATAAAGTGAGAATAAAATGAAGCCTAAATTATCGATAGTTATCTGCACAAAAGGAAGAGATGAGGATCTAAAGGAGACGGTAGATAGCTTAAAAAAGCAGAGCTTTAAGGATTGGGAGTTGGTGGTGATTCGAGAGACTCCTCTGTCTTATGCTCGTGACTTGGGCTGGCGAAGAGCTAAAGGAGAGATTGTGGCATGGATTGATGATGATGTTGTTTTGAGTAAAAACTGGGCCAAAAATTTGGTTAAGATTTTTGACGAAGAAAAAGATGTGGGTGGGGTGAGTGGTCCGACGATTGTGCCAGAAAGGTTACTTAAAAATAGGATGGTATTTTGGTGGTATAGAGCTTCAGGTTGGAAGAGACCATTGGCTTTTTTATGGAAGTGGATAATGCTTGCCGGGAAACCGTTTGAGGTGGGAAGAATCTATGGGATTGGTTGGTGGTCACCGGGGTCGAACTTTAAGAGATGCCTTAAGATTAAAGGTTTGGTGGAGGTTGATTATCTGGAAGCGTGCAATATGAGCTTGAGGCGAAGTTTAGTAAAAAAGGTAGGTGGGTATGATCTGGGATTTAAGGGTACGGGTGAGTGGTGTGAGGTGGATCTTTCCATGAGGGTGAAGGAGTTGGGCCATAGGCTGGTGTGGAATAAAGATGTGTCTTTGAAACACATGGTTAGTCAGGCAGGAGTATATACAGACAGACGAAGGCTAAAGGAGAGATTTAGTAATTACTTTAAGTTTTACAGGAGGCATATTTTATGAGGAGACGATTTGAGTTGATTTTAAGGTATTTATTTATGAATTTTTATTATCAAATAGAGATGTTTGTGGTGGAAATGGCAGACAAGTATGACGAAAAGGGAAAGAAAATTCTTGATGTTGGGGCGGGGACAGGGAAACACAAGGAATATTTTAAAAAGATTAGTTATACAGCTTGTGATGTTTCACAAAACAAGGAAAGGACGATTGATATAGTGGGTGATTTTATAGATGAGCCTAAAAAGTTTAAAAAAGAAGATTATGATTACGTTTTGTGCATCCAGGTGCTGGAGCATTTTACGGATCCCAAGACAGCTTTTTCTCATTTTAATAGGGTACTAAAGCCGGGTGGAAGGTTGTTTTTGACGACGAATTTTATTTACCAGACTCATATGGAGCCGGTTGATTACTTTCGTTTTACTAAGTATGGTTTGAACCTTTTAGGAGAAAAAAATGGTTTTAAGGTGGAAAGAGTTAAGCCTCAGGGAGGGATTTTCTCGGTTTTGGTGTATGTATTGGTGACGTTGCCATTGAGATTGGGATTGGAAAAAAATAAGTGGCTTTACTATTTGTATTTAGTTATTTTTTCACCGGTAATTATTTTGGGTAATTTACTGGCGGTGTTTTTGGATAAGTTTGATAGAGAGAAGAAGTTGACGATAAATTATGAAGCGGTTTATGTAAAAAATGACTAAAAAAGCTTCAGTTTTAGTTTCAGTGGTGATTGCTAATAAGAATGGGGAGAAGTTTTTAGAGAGATGTTTGGACTCTGTTTTGGTAGAGAAAGGAAACTTTGAGGTGATTGTGGTTGATGATGGGTCTGATTTAGCTGTTTCCTTGGGAGGTGTGGTGACGTTGGGTAAAGTTAAGGTAATTAGGTTGGATAAAAGTGTGGGAGCAGCAGAAGCCAGAAATGTTGGTGTTAAAAACTCAACAGGTAAGTATGTTTTGTTTTTGGATGTTGATACCAAGATTCATCTTGGCTGGTACAAGGAGATTTTGAGTTTTTTCAAAAGAAACAAGAAGACTGGAGCTGCTCAGGTGAAGCTTTTGACGATGGGGACTAAAAAGTTTGACTCTGCTGGGGAGCACATGGGACAGTTTGGTTTTTTGGTTGAAAGGGCTAGGGGAGCTAAAGATGTGGGACAGTTTGATAAGGAAGTAGAGATTTTTTCTGGTAAATCAGCAGGGATGATTATTAGGCGTGAGGTGTTTAAAAAATTGGAAGGGTTTGACATAGATTACCAGATTTTCTTGGAAGATACTGATTTATTTTGGAGGGTGTGGCTTTTGGGGTGGGAGGTAAGATTTTGTCCGAGAGTAGTGGTGGAGCATGCATATTTAACCAAAGAGAAATCGTTTGATCATTATGTTCAAAATAGGGTTTTTTACAGAGGAGCTAGAAATACAGTAATGAACTTAGTGAAGAATTTGGGCTGGAAAAGGGCATTGTGGGTGGTGCCAGTGAATGTTTTTTGCTGGTTATTGTTGGGAGTAGTCTTTTTTTTGAAGGGTGAGTTTAAGCGAGGTTGGGCGATGTTTGCCGGAGTGGGATGGAATGTTTTGAATTTTTATAAAGTACTTGGTAAAAGAAGTCTAGTGCAAAGTGGGAGAAAAATTTCTGATGAGGACTTATTTTTGCGGGTGGGTATTAAGAGAGGTTTAGGGTATTATCTAGGCAAGGCCCTGGCCTATTTAACAGGAAAACCATTTTAAATGAAAATTAAAGATAAGCTTTTTACCAACACGGAAGGATATGTTTACCCCTCTACTATTATATTTAGAGCGATTGAATTTAAGTTTTTAATTGAGAAGTTTGGAAAAGTCTTAAGCTTAAAACCAGCGATTGACTTAGGTTGTGGTGATGGAGTGGCGGCAAAAACGATATTTAATAGGAAAATGGAGTATGGGTTGGATCTAGATAAATTGGCACTTGAGGAGGCGAAGAAAAATGGAGTTTACAAAAAAGTGTTTTGTTCGAGTGCAACCAAGATACCTTTGGGGGATAAGAGTGTCAGATTGGTATTTTCTAACTCTTCTATGGAACATATGAGAGATATTGACGGTGTGTTAAGTGAGGCGGCAAGGGTAAGTAAAAAAGGTGGTTTCTTGGTTTTTACCGTGCCTACCGGGAATTTTAAGAAATATAGTGTGTTTTCTTCCTTGGGTCTTAAGCGTTTGGCTAGGATATATGGGAAGATGCGAGATAAAAGGTTGGATCATTTTCATTGCTATTCGTTAGGGGAGTGGACGAAACGGTTAAAAAGACATGGTTTTCAGGTGGTGGATGGATACTATTATTTAGATAGAAAAACTATTGAGTACTGGGACCTATTGTCTTGGGGGCACAAATTGAGACTTTTAGTTAGAGGGCCTTCTTCAGGATTGAGGCAAATGATATACGACAAGTGGTTGAGGGAGAGTATTTACGGTTATTACAAAAAAGCAAAGGTGGTGAAGCAAGGTGGAGCGGCGGTCTGTGTGGTAGCTAAGAGAGTAGGTTAGTTAAAGTCTAGTAGTCTGGCGATATATTGGGTAGTGGATTTTAGGTAGTAAGGTAGATGGGTTGGGTTTTTTATTAAGTCTTTTAGGGTTCTTAAGATAAAGTTGGGGGTTATGGCTGAGGTGTAAAGACTTTGGGTAAGTTGGTGTATCTGCTTGTTTGTGAGCGAGGTTTTTAAGATCGGTTCTTTCATGTCATACCTATCCCAGTTTAGTGTTTTTAGCCAACCGTTTTTCTTGGCTTGTTTGAAGAGTTTTGTGCCTGGATAGGGAATAACTATGGTAGCTTGAAGGGAGCTGATCAAACCTTTTTTAAAGAAGTTCTTGACTAGATTAATGGTATTTTGAGCATCTTTTTTACTCTCCCAGGGATAGCCAATCATGCAGGTAATATGAGGCTCTAGACCACCCACTTTTTTAATTATTTCTAGTTCTTTTTCTATTTTATCCATTTTTGTACCCTTATTTAGTTTGTCTACTGTCTTTTGATTAGCGGATTCTAAACCAAACAAAAGGAATCTAAAATTGGCAGCTTTCATTAACTGGTAGTCTTTTTTTTGTAGGTGGCCGAACCTTAGGTTACAGCCGATACTGATTTTTTTACTGTAACCTTTTTTTACCATTCCCTTACAAAAATCCTGGAGCCATTTACCGGCTGGGAAAGTCCCGGTATCGTCAAAGATTTCCTTGACACCTAAATCTATTAACTGGCCGACCTCGTCAAGGCAGTTTTCTGCTGATCTTAATGAGAATCTAGGGAAGATGGTGGTCCAGCTGCAGAAGGTACAACCACCATCTTTTCTCCACCAACAGTCACGACCAAACATGGTGTAGGTAGCTGGAGTACGTTTAAAGTTGCCATTATCTTGGCTATATAGATGCCATTTGGTTAGGTTACGGTCTATTAAGGGAAGTTTGTCTAGGTCGACCTTGGTGGGGACAGAGGTTTTTTGGCAAAGTGCGAGCAGTTCTAGATCGTAGTGGCCTCCTTTTATGATGTGGTCCACGGGAGAGTTTTTTTTGCTTTCTTGGGGTAGAGCGGTGACGTGATCTCCGGCGAGGACTATTTTAGATTTGGGTAGAGATCTTTTTAGTTTTTTTATTACTTGCCAGTGTTTTTTTATGGCTGGGGTCTTGGTTTCCATGAAGATGAGGTCGGGTTTAAAGGCTTTTAAGTTTTCTAACCAGTTAGAGTAGGAGAGTTTTTCGGCGATGGCGTCTAGCCAGAGGACTTGGTGGCCGTTTTGCTTGAGTAGAGTGGCTGCAGAGGCAGGGATAACGGGGAAAGCGATGGTTGGGGACTTAGACCACTGGAACTGCCTGTTTTGGGACAGTAGGGCTCTTCCTTTTTCTGATTCTAGTGGTGGATAGGTGATAGCTATTCTCATGAGACTTAAAGTATACCAAGTAAGGTAGAATATAGGCATGGTAGATAGTGCGCAGATTATTATAAAGGCAGGGAATGGTGGAGATGGCTCTGCTCATTTCAGGCGAGAGAAGTACAATCCCAAGGGTGGCCCTGATGGTGGAGATGGTGGAGATGGTGGTAATGTATACATGGAAGTAGATAAAGATCTGTCTACTTTGAGTAATTTTGCCCACAAAAAAAAGTATGAGGCAGAAAGAGGGCAGCATGGTATGGGGTCTTTGAAAAGTGGGAAAGCAGGTGATGATTTAGTGATAAAGGTTCCGGTAGGAACATTGGTTAAGTTTCCTGATCGGGTACTGGATATGGACAAGATAGGGATGAGAGAGTTAGTGGCTAGTGGAGGTAGGGGAGGTTTGGGGAATGATCACTTTAAGAGCTCTAGTAACCGGACACCAATGGAGTTTACTGAGGGTGGAGAAGGTGATGTGTTAGAACTTGACTTAGAGCTTAAGCTACTGGCTGATGTGGGTTTGGTGGGGTTACCTAATGCGGGTAAGTCAACTCTTTTGTCTATTCTTACTAAAGCTAAGCCAAAGATTGCTGACTACGAATTTACTACTTTAGAGCCTAATTTAGGAGTGATGGAAAAGGACGAGAGATCTTTGGTGTTGGCAGATATTCCTGGGCTTATTGAAGGTGCAAGTAAAGGTAAGGGTTTAGGAGATCAGTTTTTGAGACATGTAGAGAGAACCACGGTACTGGTTCATTTGGTGTCTTCTAATTTGGAGGTTTCAGGTTTAGAGATGTGGAAGAGATATGAGACGATTAGAAAAGAGTTGGAGGATTTTGGAGCGGGATTGGAAAAAAAGAAAGAGATTGTGGTTTTAAACAAGATTGATTTACTTAATGAGAAACAGGTGAAGGAAGTAGTTAAGTTTTTTAAAGGGAAAAAGATAAAAATACTACCTATTTCTTGTGGGACGATAGTGGGGGTGGAGGAGTTAAAGAAACTGGTTTTGGAGGCGTTTTAAGTTCTTGGGATTTAATGGAGCTGCAGATGGGGCAGTACTGAGGTGTGGGAACAAGTTTTTGTTGTTCTTGGGTAGAAAAAACGAATTCAGATTGGCAGTTTTGGCATTTTAGTGTTTGATCGGTCATGAATAGAGATTATATCAGGGTGGAGCCTAAGCGGATCGAGCCGCCAATTTACCCGTGCGAGGGGTATGGTATACCGTTTGCCTACAGGTCCTTTGTGGGTATTTTAGTATATTTGGTGATAAAATATGTGGATCTTTGGGCCCGTAGCTCAGTTGGTAGAGCGCTTCCATGGCATGGAAGAGGCAAGGGGTTCGATCCCCCTCGGGTCCACAATATAAAGCGAGAATGTTTTTTAAACAACTAGCTAATAGAATAATCAAGAGAGGTGTTTGTTAGATTTTTGAGGTGGGAGTAGGTTCTTGTGTTGGAGTAGGCTCAGGGATGTCTGGGCCGGCATCGGCTGGTAGTTCAACTGGTTCGACTGGGGAAGGGATTGGAGTAGGAGTGACTAGTTGGATGTCTTCTGGGACTGGTTGATCGGCTGCTGGTGGATTCTGGACTGGAGCGGTGGGAGCCATTCTTTCTAGTTCTTTGAGTTCATCCTGAGCTTTTTGATAGTCTTCAGTAGTAGGGTCTAGAAGTTGGACGACTATTCTCATTTCAGCTAAGGCTCTAGAGTAGTTTTTGTTGGCCTTGTGGGCGGAAGAAAGGTTGTAGTGAGCGTTGGCCCAGTCTGATTTTCTGTCTACTGCTTGTTCAAATAACTTAATTGCCCCATCGAAATCTCCTAGTGTTAATAGGACTCCACCTAGATCGAGTCTTAGGGTAGGGTTAGCGGGGTCAAGGTTGATAGCTTGTGAGTAAGAAGCGATAGCCCAGTCTGGTGCGCCTTCTGCGAAGTTAATCAATTGACGGTATGTGTTGGCTAGATTTTCCCAGACGATTACGTTTGCTGGGTCTAGTTGAGTAGCATTCTTGGCTTCCCTGATGGCTTGTTCTACTAGTTGGGTTAAGTCTTGTCTGTCTTGGTCTGATAGATTCTCATTTTGAGCTAGAGAGTTAGCTAAGGCGAGGGATGTTTGGGAGAAGTTGATGCGGTAGGTGGGGTTGGTTGGATCTAGGGTGTAGGCTTGAGCTTGATAGTTGTAAGAGGAGATAGCTTCTGTGTTTAGTGTGTCTATGGCTTTTTTGGTGTTGGTGGCGGCAGCGTAAGAGCGACCAGAGAAGAACCAGAAGAAGCCTAAAAGGACTATTGTAGAAGCAGTATAGACCCAAGGTAGGATGGCGTTGGCGGTAGTAGAAGTAGTAGAGTTTTTAGGAGCAGCGACTAAGTTTATTACTACATCTTTTATTTTATTATTATCTTGAAGTTTTAGATTCATGGTGACCATGGTTAGGGCTAAAAAACTAAGTGTAAGTAGTACGGGGGTAGAAGGGACTAAGGCAAAGGTAATGAAGGAAAAGAGAAGGATTAATTGACTGAAGACGACGAAGGGATCTTTTTTTGTTAGTCCTTTAAGGGCGTCTTTGCTGGTAGAGTAGGTTCTGATGTAGGAGAAAATAAAGGAAAGGAAGCCTAGTAGTCCGGTAGTTGTGAGGATGGTTAGGAGTTCGTTTGATGAGTTGGAAAAACGTACATTCCAGATTGGAGTGAAGTTTAGGTTAATTGGTTTTAGCCTAGTAAAGGCGGTAAGGAAAGTGCCTGGACCTGTGCCTAAAAGGGCAGTTCGAGCGTTTTTAAAGATGTCTATGGCAATTGACCAGCCGGCGGATAGAGGAAGAAGGACTAGATTAGCTTCTGGAGTAGAAGGTAAAAGGAAGTTGATCTGGAATATACTAGCGACAGTAAGGACTGTAGCTGCCGTGAACATTAGTAGTTTGTTTAACCCGTTAGATGTTTTAAAACCTAAGTAGATGACGGCTGGGATTAAGGGTAAGGTTAGGGTAAGTAGGGGTAGTGGGCCGCCGGTTGGGTTGAAGATTTTGGACTGTAGGTAAGCTGGGCCAGCCATGTTTCCTGTTAGTCCTAAGGCTTGGTAGATGGCTAAAAGACTTACGATGAAGGTTGAGGTAATAAGGGAGAAGATGGTGGTTTTGACAATGAAGTCGTTTTTTTGGCTGGAAGTAGTGGTTAAAAAGATAACTGTGAGAGCGGTGATGAGTGATGTCTGACCAAAAAGACTTTGAGTGGTGTTGGGTGCCTGGACGATGGAAGAGATAATGTAGATACCGACTAAAGCTAGAAGTGGTCCACTAGCTGGAGAAAGGGTGAGTTGGAGCTTGCGTCTAGTTATGGTTCTTATGGAAAAGGCAATTAGACTGACGGAAGCTAAGATATATAGAAGGAAGCGTTTGTTGAAGGAAAAGAAGTCTGGAGTTATGGTGAGGAAGAACAGGGGGATTAAAAAGGCGGTTAAAGGCAGGATGAACTTTAGAGTTTGGGTAGCAATTTTGTCTAGGGTCTGTCTCATATGTTTTTATATTAGGGAATTACCTTAGACAAGTCAAGAAGGAGTCAGGGAGTTATGATGTAGTAGTTTATGATTAGGTCATTGTCTGATGCGGTAGAGACTGAAAGAGTGAATTGACCCTCACCCTTGGCTTTAACAAACACAGAAGTATTAGTGTCTGTTTCTGGAATCAAGTAGATGTAGGAAGAGCTGGTAATTCGACTATCGTCTACTTGCAACTCTGTCTGACCGGCCAGTAGAGATACTTTAGTGGTGAAGCTGTTGGAGCTTATTTCGCCTGAGGCGGATCCTGTTGCGGTGTCTTCTGGAGCGGCTAAGATTAAGTCTGAGCTGGCTAAAGCTTGTTGGTCTGGCAAGAGGTTTAGAGGGTTAATTGACTCAGGTAAGGTGATGGGTTGTCCTTGACTTAAGCCTTGGGCAGTTTCTAGGTCTTTTTGAGCTTGAGTTAAGGCGCTGGGATTGGTTTTGCTGACAGCAGTGAGTATTTGGGCACGTAGGATGTAGGCCTTGGGATTTCTAGGTTCTTGGCTGATAGCTTGGGTGGTGAAACTTAGACTTTGGTCCAGGTTGTCTATTATTTTGTCTTTTTGTTCTTTTGTTTGATTACTTACTTTAGCTAGATTGAAGGCTTTGTCTAGATAGTTTTGGGCTAGATTGATGAGTTCAGGAGCAGATTTGGTTGGGGAAGTGGGTACAGGAGTAGGTGAAGGAGTGGTTTGGGCCAGCTCACCTTGGGGTAAAGGAGAAAGATAGCTGCCAGTTGGGGTTTTAGTTCCTGATCCGATAGCGGCAATGGTAGTAACAACACCAAATACAATTAGGAGGCTGTAAGCGGTGAAAGTGAAAGCTTTTTTAGCGATGTTTTTGGCTGGTGTTTTGCTGGTAGTACTGGACTCTATAACCATGCATTAAGTATACCTTTTTTTACTGGGGAGTGCAGATATTAAAGGGGTTAATACAGGTACCGGAACAGTTTACGTCAGGCCAGGGGAAGTTTGGATCGCAGGACTTACCAACTGGTAGCTGGGTGCAGTTGTTGAAGCTGGAACAGTAGTAGTAGTTAATACCAGGAGTAGGGGTACCAGAAGGAGTAGGGGTACCAGAAGGAGTAGGGGCACCAGAAGGATCTGGGGATGGCGTAGGTGTACTGATGGGAATTAAAGAGTCAAAGTAGATGGTGCAGTCATGGTCGGGATCGTCAATGGCGTTGGGTGAGTTTACAGAAAAGCAGCTAGAGTCTTTTTTAAGCCAGGCGTAGGTGACAAAGTTTTGAGGGCAGACTGCGGGAGAGGCTACAATTTCGTAAGGGGCAGTACTAACTGGGTCACAGGGGATTTCTTTTATGTAGGGGTCGAGATCCTCGGAGTCGCAGTTATTGACTTGTTCCTGGGTGGGATAGCAAGAGTAGTCGGAGTAGTAGTTTTCAAAGGCTATTCTAAGGCTTTCGAGGTCTCTTTTTCTGTGAGCATCAAAAGCTTTGTCGATACTGGATTTTGGGTTTATGACCAAGAGAGCCAGGAGAATTAGGACGAGGATAACTCCGACAACTACGACCATTTCCATTAAAGTAAACCCTTTTTTATGGTTCATGAGTTTAGTATATAGTAGGAATTAATGTGGGGGAAGATTGGAGATTGGTTAGTTGATTTTGTCTATCCTAAAGATTGTGTTGGTTGTGGGAAGTCAGGGGAGTGGTTGTGTGGTAAATGTAGGGTAGAATTTGAAGAAGTGGAGCAGATTTGCCCAGTGTGTGGCAGGAAAAGCGCTGGTGGTTATGTACACAAAAAGTGTTCTAAAAAGCTAGGAATGGATGGTTTGACTGTGGTTTATGAATACGATGAAAGAGTAATGAAGAGTTTAATTTTTAAAGTTAAGTTTGAGTTTAATAAAGAAATGCTGGAGGAGTTAGTGAGTCTACTTGATTTTAGTATGGGTAAGAAGTTTGATGTAGTCGTGCCTGTGCCACTTAGTATATATAGAAGGAACTGGAGAGGTTTCAATCAAAATAGGGTAATTGCCGATGAGGTAGGTAGACAGTTAGGTGTGCCGGTAGTAGAAGTATTGAAGCGAGTTGGAGGTGCTAAGCAGCAGTTAAAGATAAAAAATAGAAAGGGTAAGATAAGAGATGTGAAGGGAATGTTTGAGGCTGGTGAGGTAAAAGGTAAAGCGATTTTGTTGGTCGATGATGTGTTTTCTGGTGGAGCAACGATGCGGGAGGTAAGTAAGGTTTTAAAAAAGGCAGGAGCTAGTTTTGTGTGGGGATTGGTTTTGGTAATGAAAACGTAGGATGGATTCAGTGATGGTTAAGGGAGTGGAGAATAAAGACGTGAAGAGGTAAAAAAATCCCTTACACCGAGACGGTGGTGTAAGGGATGTGGAAATAGAGACTATTACCTTGAAGGAGAAGAAGTGGAGGTATGTCTCTGTGTAGGGCTAGAGCTTTTCTTCTTATTAAAGCGAGCTTGTATTTTTTCTAACCAAGAAGGTTTACTGATTGCTTGAGGTCTGGAGGAAGGAACTCTGTTTTGTGCAGTCATTCTGTCTCCAGCAATGGAGAAACTTCCAATGAGTAAGACCCGGATGACCCAGATCATAATTGCTAGGAAAATTGGCACCCATTTAACCAAGCTTTCGCGGGAGACAATTGCATTGCCTAGTGTTTGGTTATTGACTACGGCAATGGATATGCTCCACCAGGTTAAAACAGCATTCATTGTGGCGGCCAGTAACCAAGCTCCTAAGAGGTACCAGACTTCGAGTGGTTCACTTTTGCCTGTCTCTGGAGTGAATATACGAGCGACGCCGGCTACATCGATACCACAAAAGGCGATTGCCAGTATGGTAGCCCAACTAACCCCAGCAAAACTCAGGTTACCTATTAAGTCGTTAAGGGAAAACTGTGTGGTAGAGTAGTTGAAGACTTCGAAAGCTATCAATCCACCAATGGTTAATAGCCCAATCAAATATTTCTGTATATGTAGCTGTTTCTTTTGAACACGTTTTATATTACTATTGCTATTTTCGGTCATTTTTTCTCCTTGAAGGTCTCCCTTCTTTGGTTTTAAAACTTTAAAAAAATGGTAAAGAGCGTAGGTTTGTAAGTAGGGTGTATTATACTATTATAGGGTAGAAAAGTCAAGTGATTGTTGACGTAGGCTCAAGGTGCGTGCTATATTTGCAAAGCACTTTAAGAATGGCCCGTAGCTCAGACTGGGAGAGCGTGAAGATGATATCTTCAAGGTCGTGGGTTCAAACCCCATCGGGCCGACTTACCGACAAGATAAAACAAGAGAGGTTCTTTTATATACATAAAGGAGGTGATCAGTTTTGTCTTGTCGGTTAATATGAGTCTGAGAACTTGAGAAAATATTTTTCTCCTCCAATATGCTTTCCCGCCAAGTTTGCATGGTTCTCAGGCTCTTAAAAAATTATTCTGAGTGGAATCAAACTTTAATACTTTAGTTTGAGACCACTCGGTTTTTTATGTAGATTAATTGAAATTGATGTTTTCAAACTGGAAAGAGCCCGATTGAACATCTAAAGTACTGGCATAACACCATTCACTGTAAATAACGCCAGTAATGTATGAGGCGACTCGGTATTGGTAGGTGTTTCCTTGGGAAATAGTGGAGTCTTGGTGGGAGGTGACTCCAGCTCCTTTAGTGGTTAGATCTGCCCAAGCACCACCATTTACACTCCTGTCTATATCAAAGCCGTCTTCGTTGTCTGAAGTGTCTGTCCAGCTTAAGGTTAAGGAACTGTCGTCGTCTGCTTCCTCTATGGTGCAGGCTGACGGAGAGTTAACAACGGCAGTGGTAAATGAGTAGGGAGTTTGAGTTCCACTCCAGGTATTGCTACCACCCGGATCGATGGCATAAGAACGCCAATAGTAAGTATCATTAGCTGCCAGAGGGGTTTGAAGAG
>CAXBYW010000005.1:0-67954 GCA_963980225.1 uncultured bacterium | reverse complement strand
CTAGTGAGCTGTTACGCTTTCTTTCAAGGATGGCTGCTTCTAAGCCGACCTCCTAGGTGTTTGAGAGATGATATATCCTTTTCCACTTAATATAGATTTAGAGACCTTACTTGAAGATCTGGGATGTTTCCCTTTCGCCTCTGGAGCTTAGCCCCCAGACACTGAGTCCCTTGCAATAAAACGGGGTATTCTTAGTTTGATTGGAAGTGAAGATTTTACTCCCCAAATCCATTCAGTGCTTTACCCCCCCGCTCCTTAACAAAAGCCCACGCCTAGACGTGTTTCGGGGAGAACCAGCTATTTCCGAGTTCGTTTGGCATATTACCTCTAACCACAAGTCATCCGAGCCTTTTGCGACAGACATCGGTGCGGGCCTCCACTAAAAATTAATTCAGCTTCACCCTGCTCATGGTTAGCTCACTCGGTTTCGGGTCTATACCACACAACTTGACGCCCTGTTAGGACTCGGTTTCCCTTCGACTCCACTGCGAAGCAGTTTAATCTTGCTGTATGGAATAACTCGCCGGCTCATTCTTCAATAGGCACGCCATCATCTTTGATAAATCAAAGACTTTGACTGCTTGTTAGCAATCAGTTTCAGGTACTTTTAAACGGGCTACCAACCCTACTATTTCACCTTTCCCTCACGGTACTAGTTCACTATCGGTCAATAAGAGTAATTAGTCTTGGACCGTGGTCGGCCCGGATTCAATCTGGAGTTTGCCGTCTCCAGACCTACTTAGGAGTCTAACTATTGTTTTGTTTTGGTTTTGCATACAAGACTTTCACTTCCTATGGTCATCTATTCCAAAATGTTCTGCTACCTAATAAAACAAATATTGTTAGTCCTACAACCCCTGATATAAATACCAGGTTTAGACTCACCCCTTTTCGCTCGTCGCTTACTAAGGGGCTCTCGTTCGATTTCTTTTCCTCTGGGTACTAAGATATTTCAGTTCCCCAGGTTCCCGTCCTAACTAAAAGTCAGGACCCTTTGGTATAAACCAAAGTGGGTTACCCCATTCGGACACCGTCGGATTATCGGTTCTTGCCACCTACCCGACGACTTTCGCAGGCTTGAAACGTCCTTCTTCGGCTCTTATTGCCAAGGCATCCACTGATTGCGTTAATGAGTAGATAAATTATTATGATGCGATCTACTTTTCTAATCTATTCACTTTTTAACGAGCAAGGGCTCCTACTATAGAGCTAAGATTTTTACCTAGTTTTTAAGGTAAAAATGTTAGATCTACAGACTTGTAGTGGACCTGATGGGTTTCGAACCCATGACCTCTACATTGCAAATGTAGCGCTCTAGCCAGCTGAGCTACAGGCCCGCGTATGCTATTAATGTCAAAAAACTCCGACTAGCGGAGCCTTGAGCACACAAGATAAACAGTTCTTAAGTTGAGTATAAAAGAAGTTGTTTTGAGTTTGTTTGCATATTCGTTTCCGCTTGGTAAGTATTTTAGCAGGATTTACTCAATGTTTCAACGTTTTAGTTTTTTAATCAGCTTGGTAGCAATAATGATGCCTAATAGGTCTATAAAGACGTCTGATAGCCTCCCGCCCCTGCCTGGGACAAAAAGCTGGTGGATTTCATCGGTAAAGGCGTAAGACCAGGAAAGTAAAATGCTTGTTTCGAGTTTTTTGAAACCTTGAGCTCTATAAAATAAGAAGGTAAGAATACCAAACTCGATCATGTGAGCAGATTTTTTGAAAACAAAGTCTAAAAAGTAGATTTTGTTACTAGGTAGATCTGGGGTATTGGAAAAAAGGAAGATAATGGTCATCCACAGGATTAGTGGTAACCAGGAGCTTAGTTTTGCTTTCATAAGAAGTTATTTTACCTTGAATTAGCTTTTGTTGCGAAATATTAAGATAGAGACTGATAAAAGGAGTAAGCCCAAACCAGCTAAGGTTAAATTTACTCCTAACTTAGATTTAACAGAAGAAGATGAACTACCTATCTTGGAGCTAACCGTAGAGTCTTGAAAAAAGAGACTAAAGACACTGGAAGTCGTGGCGGCTGAGAGAACTTTTGGTGAAGGTGATGGAGTTGGCGTTGCAGTGACGGTTGGTGTTGAGGTTGAGGTGGGTGTAGAAGTGGGTGTTGAGGTTGGATCAGGGGAAGTGGGAGTAGATGTCGAAGTAGGAGTTTGAGTAGGTGTAGAAGTGGGTGTTGGTGGGGCTTGGTTTATTTCTTCTTTGGTTGGATTGGTTTGATATATAAAGTCACCAGATCCGTCTGGAATTCTTGATGTTGTTTTACCTTCAGTAGAAGAGTTGTATGTAAAGCTGTCTATTAAACTGCCGGAAGGAGTACTGTTGTCATAAAGATTGATTGTGTCTCCACTGTCATTTAACCAACCCTTGGGACGGGAAAACACCAAAAAACCGTTTGGAGGTATGATACCTGAGATAGTTAGGTCATCAGATGAGATCGAGTTTCCATCGGAGATTTCCCAACCTTCAAGATCTGCAGATTCTGTTGAAGAGTTATAAACTTCGACCCATTCTGGATCGGTTTTGGCGGAGAATTCATTGATTGTTATTTGGGCACTGACAACCTTAGGAAAGACGAAAAACATGGCGAGAGCGGCAATAAAAGCCGACATTGATTAAATTTTATCAGACCAAATTAAAAATAGTGGACGTGAAGATAGTAAGTGTCTATATCCGTGTCCTTGTGATCAAGCCTAACGTACTTTAAAGCACAACCACCAGAACCAGTATAACTACCTCTATATAAATCACCTGCTTGAACTGCCTTTACTGTTGTGGAACTACCATGTATGTCTATGCCATTATGAAATGAATAAATGTTTCCTACCCAAGTATTTCGAATAGCCCAAGTAGAACCATACCCTTGATTAAAACTAATGGTGGGTGATAGTGGCCAATCCCAACTACCAGAAGGATTAAAAGGATCACCACCAGATACATTGTTGTGTTCTATCGACTTTAAAAACTCAAATGGGTTTTTTACTAGAGTGTTGTCAGCAACCATAAAATGAAGGTGGGAACCAGATGAGTTACAAGATGAACCAGTGATAACATGAGCAATTGTGTCACCCTGACTTACACTTCCGACTGAGTTTTCCTGACCATTACCAGCGATAATGGCTTCGATAGCTTCTAGCTCTGCCTTGGCTTGGTTGAGTAAATTTTGAAACTTGGCTTCGTCGTTTTTAGTAATTACTAAAAGGTCTTGTTTTTGAGCTTTCTGACCACCCAAAGCAACTTGTTGTCCGACCAACTTATCCTTTAACAATTCAACCTCTTCTTGTTTGGTTAGTTTAGTTAGCTTTTGTTGATCAAAATCTAATCTCGTTTTTTCTAGTTCTTGAAGAACTAACCTATCTCTTTGTTTTATGGAGTTAATGTACTTTAACTTAGTAACCAACTGACCAAAAGAGTCGGATGAAAAGAACAGTCTAATTAGGTTTAAATCTCTTTGTTTGTAACTTTCTCGAACACGGGCAACATAGGTGACGGATAGTTCATCTAAGGATTGGTCCAGGTCCTCAAGTACAGTGGATAATAGTTTGATTTCTTCCTCTAAACCGTCGATCTGACTTTGGGTTTGATTTATCTGACCTTGTGCCAAGTTGATTTTAGAGTTTAAAACGGTGATGGCAGAGTTTAAAGTTTGTTGCTGCCCTTTGGACTCATTTATTTTTGCATTACATTTTGTTATGTACTCAATTAGCTGACCGGCGTCACTTGGAGGAGCACCTTCACACTCTATGGCCCAAGCAGGAAGCGCCAGGGAAACAATGAAACCGATAACAAATAGAACCAGCCATTTTTTCATCTTTTAAGAAATCTTAAAACAGCCCAGAAACTTGAAATTAGGCTCAAAATTAGGGAGAAAATAATTAAGATTCCTAGAGGAATTAGGGCGATTAAGAAAGGAACAGGGAAGGCGATAATGTTGCCTAATCTTTGAGACAGGAAAGGGGTAGAGTAAAGAAGGAAAATATAGCTTAGTAGCCAGCCTGTGAAAGCTCCTGAGAGACCGTAGATTATGGACTCTAGTAAGTAAGGTTTTAAGACAAATTTATTTTGAGCTCCTAGTAACTTTAAGGTGCCAATTTCCACTCTTCTTGAGGCGATTTTTAAAGAGATAATTATCATAATAGTTAAAATAGAAGTAAGAGAAAGAGCTGATATTAAGATTATTCCTGCTACTCTTATAGCGTGAGTCCACCTGGTCAACTCCCCTACTATGTCTTTTGGAAAGTCGATCTCTTTTTGACCTTGAGAAGTGGTGCTGATTAGATCAGATTTTTTTAAGACTTCTACGATAGAGTCAAAGTCCTTAGGAGTTTTGGCGGTTACTTCTATGCTGGCTGGTAGTATTTCTGCTGTAACCAGACCTAGCTCGGTGATGCTACCCAAGAGCAATGGGTCATTACCGACACTCTCTTTATATATCTCTAGGGCTTGGTCTTTACTTATATACAAAGCATCTTGGACGTTTGTCTTAGATTTGATTGAGTTGATTAGCTGGTTGGCTTGTTCTTGAGTATGGCTATCTTTTAGATAGGCAATTATCTGTGGCTTTGTTTCAAAATGATTTAGGACAACTTGGGATGCGAGGGATACATAGATGAAGATGGAGATAATGAAAAGAGTAAGACTGGTAACAAGAATTGCTGCTAAGGCTTGGTATGGTGAACGACGGATGTTGTTTAAAGTAGTCTTCATTTTTTCTTTTTCTTTGATGGACGTGAGTCTTTAACTATTTTACCTTTATCTAGATGAATATGGTGAATGGAGCCGGAGCTTGAAAATTCTTCGTCGTGAGTAGCAATTATTACTGTGGTGCCAGCTTTGTTTATTTTCTTTAGAAGTTCAAATATTTCTTTGGAAGTAGCTTTGTCAAGATTACCGGTTGGTTCGTCGGCAAACAAGATGTGTGGTTCGGTAGCTATGGCTCTTGCTAGTGAAGCCCTCTGGAGTTCTCCACCTGATAACTGGGATGGGAAAAGGTCTTTTTTACCTGGTATACCAACCATTTCTAGTATTTTTTCTACTTTCTTCTCTATATCTTCTTTATCAAAACCAGCTACCTCTAAATTCAAGGCAACGTTTTCGTAAGTGGTTTTGTCAGGGATGATTTTGTAATCCTGGAAGACTGTGCCGATTTTTCGCCTTAGAGAGATTAATTCTTTTAGGTTTGCCTCTATGACTTTTTCCCCATCTACTATGATTTGACCTTCTGATGGTTTCAAGTCCCCTATTAGAAGCCGGCCAATGGTGGTTTTACCTGAGCCAGATTTGCCGGTGATTACGACCATTTCACCTGCAGTAATATGAAAACCTACCTGGTCTAAGACCTGGTCACCGTTTGGGAAGATTTTGGTTACCGAATCGAATATAACCATATTTTTTATTCATCTAAGGGAGTGGGATTGAGCTCATCAACCTTTACCCTACCAACGTCCATTAACCAACCGGCTTTTTGGCCGGAAAATGTTTCACCCCAAACCGAGATCTTGAACCCGACAAATTGATCTAAGTCTAGAATCGAACTAGTAAGATAGGCCGTCTGATCGTCACCACCGGGACGAATAAGTTTATGTGTACCTTCACCATCAAGCCCACCTTCTTCTAAGATTCCTGTGGCCTCGTCTGTAAAACCGGATTCATCTTTTGCACCAAACACTTCACCAACGTTTATCGCAACACCCTCCTCTGGGGCGTCAACTCCGGCCATCTGGCCAGCTGATCCTGATTTAAGGTTTTTTATAATTGCTCCGGAAGAGACACCTAAAACAATGACTAGGATAATAAAAAGCGGAGTAAAAGACTTCTCTTTAACAGGTAATGCTGTACCAGGTGTACTAGGCGCACCAACTACTGGGGCTACATTGGTGTCTTGATCTAAGTTTATTTTTTTTATTTCCATTGATATTTATAGTATTTACTAATTTATTCTAGTTTAGCAGAAAGTCCGGCTTCTATGAAGATATCTAGTGAGCCATTTAGGACTGCATCTGGATCTTGGGACTCTACCTTGGTCCGGTGATCTTTTACTTGCTTGTAAGGATGGAGAACGTAAGAGCGTATTTGCTGTCCCCAACCCGGAACCTTGTGTTCACCTTTGATGCTTTCTAGCTCCTTTTCTCTTTTTTCTTCTTCTAGTTTTTCTAACTTACTGACCAAGATCTGCATGGCGATTTTCCTGTTTTGCTCTTGGGTCCTTTGGGTCTGGCATTCCACCACTGTTCCGCTGGGTTTGTGTTTTAGACGAACGGCTGTTGAAAGCTTGTTGACGTTTTGCCCACCTGGACCTCCAGAGCGAAAGAACTCTATTTCTAAGTCCTCGCTTTTAATTTCTGATAAGACCTGATCTTCTATGACTGGAGTTACCTCCACACCAGCGAAAGAGGTTTGCCTTAGATTGTCTGAGTTAAAAGGACTTAAGCGAACTAACCTGTGAGTACCTGCTTCACTTTTTAGGTAACCATAGGCATATGGGGTATTGACTAGAATTATGGCTGATTTTATACCTGCTTCTTCACCTTGCGACTCTGATACTAGTTGCCACTTCCAGTCTTTTATGTCAAAAAATCTCTGGTACATTCTTTGTAACATAGCCGCCCAGTCCATGGCTTCCACGCCACCTTGACCGGAGTGAATGGAGACAATGGCTCCTTGAGGATCGTGTTTCCCAGAGAGAAATGTTTGTAGTTCAAGGTCTTTAATTTTTTTTATCAACTTTTCTTGAAGGACGTCGACTTCTTTAGTCAGTGATTCATCGGCTGTATCTTTTTGAAGTTTATGTAGTCCATCTAGATCTTTAGCGTCTTTTTCTAGGGAGTCGATCTTGTCTAAAATAAGTTGGATGTGAGACAGTCCTTGAAGTGTCTTTTTGGCTTTGTCCTCGTCCTGCCAGAGACTAGGATCTGCTGACTTCTCTTGTAGACTTTTTAGTTTTACTTTAAGGTCTTCTACGCCTAGCTTTTTCTTAATTTCTTTTATTTTTGAAGTGATGTCCATAGTGTGTATTTTATTCGTATTTGATGGCGACGATTGGAGGTAGATTGGCTGCTCTCTTGGCGGGGAAAACACCAAAAAATATACCGATGAAGCTTGAGACGCCGATGGCGATGATTACGGCCAAAGTATTTATGGCCACAGGGAAGAACGGTCTTACTGCTAAGACTATTAAAACTGACAGGGTTAAACCAACCAGTCCACCGAGGACTGATAGGACGACTGACTCTGTTAAGAATTGAGTTAAGATGTCTTGTTTAGTGGCACCGATGGCTCGCCTTATTCCAATCTCCTTGGTTCGTTCGGTAACGGTAGCGTACATGATGTTCATGATACCGATACCCCCGACCAATAGGGAGATGGAACCGATGGCTACTAAAATGGCATTTAAGACGGAAAATATCTGATTAATGGTTGAGAGGACTTCTGATTGCTGGACCACAGCAAACTCGTCTTCTTTGTAACGCCTTAATAAGACTTCTTCTGCTTTGTCTGAAGCTGCGTCAACTTTATCTTCTGCGTCAACACCTAAATAGATTGACCAAAAAGTTTTGTCGGGGTTTAGGCTGGCAAAAGTAGTTGTGTATGGTATGACGGCTGATTTATCCATTTCTGTGTCCCCGGTTTTTTCTAAAACTCCGATTACTTTTAGCCTCATGTTATCTGCCCTTATGGTTCTACCAGCGCCGTCACCGGCTTCGCCAAAAAGTTTTTCTGATAGGGTGAAACCTAAAACAACAACCTTAGTTCTACCTTGTATATCTGACTTGTCGAAGATTTCACCTTCTAGCATCTCGGCACTCATTAGATCAAAGAATTCGTCATTTACACCCATGACATAACCCATCTCTTTGTTATCTTCTGCTTCTATGGCCAAGGATTTAAAGTACACCGGAACGACGTACTTTATATCTTGAATCCTCTTTAAGGATGAAACATCTCTTTCGTCAAATTCCACAACAGAACCAAACATACCGGCTGGTCCACTAAAGCCACCACCATCTCCCCCACCTATACCAGAACCTGCCATAACCATTACTAGATTGGCTCCCAAGCCTTCGAACTGTTCTTGGATGTAGTTTTTTAAACCTAACCCCAAAGCAATTAACATGACGACTGATAGGACTCCGATGGTAATACCTAAAGAGGTTAAAAAGGTACGTACCTTGTTTCGTTTAAAGTCAGCTATGGCTGACTTTATCAAATGGTAGGTGCCGTTTTTTAGTTTCATTTTTTTGATACTACTTGACCATCCTTCATTACTACTCTGCGTTTAGTTCGCTTGGCTATATCCATTTCATGAGTAATCAAGACAACAGTAACTTTTAGGTTTTTATTTAGATCACCTAGTAGGTCTAGGATTTCATGACCTGATTTGGTGTCTAGATTACCAGTTGGCTCATCAGCTAGGATGATACTTGGATTCATGATTAGAGCTCTAGCTACAGCCACTCTTTGCTGCTGACCACCAGAGATTTTGTTGGGGAAGAAGTTTCTTCTTTCCCAGATACCAAACTGCTTGAGAAGTTTCTCTGCTCTTTTTTCTGGATCAAAGTCTAGCTTACTTTTTATGTACTTGGTGGGCAAGAGAACGTTTTCTAGAGCAGTGAACTTATTGATTAGGTTGAATGACTGGAAGACAAAACCTATCTTTTCGTTTCTTAATTTTGATAACTCTTCGTCAGTTAGTTTACTGACGTCTTGACCGTCGATAATAACTTGACCTGAGGTGGGGATGTCTAACAAACCAATGGTGTACATCAAGGTAGATTTACCGCAACCTGATGGACCAACAATACTTAAGTACTCACCCTTTTTAATGTCTAAGGAGACGTTGTCTACTGCCTTGACTTTCTCTTCACCCAAAAAATATGTTTTAGAAACTCCCTTTAGTTTAATCATAAACGGTGTCGCCTTCGTTTATGTCACCTTTTATCTCTGTTCTCTTTTCTCCATCAACACCCACCTCTATGTATACATGGTCGTTTTTAGGAGAAAGTTTGACGTATTTACCATCTTTGTCTGAATTTATGTACTTGGGTGGGACGTAGAGGGTATCTTCTTTAACGGCTAAAATAAAGCTGGCGTCACCGGTCATGCCGACTCTGTATTTTTCAATGTCTAACTCGTCAAAACTAACCTTGACTTCATAAACTGTACCGGATGCACCAACACTAGGAGTGTAGGCAATACTTTGAACAGTACCCATTATTTCTTTTTCTGGATAGGAGTCTAGAGTAATGTAGACCTGTTGGTCTACAGATAGATCCTTGATTTCTGTTTGATCTGCTTGGATCTCGAAGTACATTGTTTCTGGGTTTAGTATCTCTATCTGAGGTTGAGAAAAAGTAGTGTTTATTCCCGAGAAAGGTAATACTACGTTGGTGACGATACCCGCAAAAGGTGCTTTTAGGTAACCATTTCTTAGGTTTTCCCTGGCAATTTCCAAGGCTCTGTAGGCACTGTCTCTAGTGGCTTCTGCCGTTGTCCTTAAGTCCTTTTGTACATGGGTCTCGTCATCATCGTTATCCTTGACTTGATCTAAAACATTATCTGCTGTGGCTTGAGCTTTTCTTAAAGCCGCAACTGCCTGTTCGTACTGAGCTTGTAGACTGGTGGCGTCTAGTCTTAAAAGATACTGACCTTTTTTAACCAAGTCTCCCTCTTTTACTCCTATCCAAGATAACTCACCGGAAGACTGGAAGTTTAGTTGGGCATGCTCTACAGCCTTGATCTTGCCTGTTAGGATTAGTTCGTGTCTAACAGAACCTCGCTCTATAACGATACTATCTAGATCTTTACCAGCTGAAGCGCGTTTTTTAAGGAAGAGACCACCCATGATTAAAATAAATACCACTAGCCATACCCATTTCTTTTTCCAAAAAGGAGTCTTGTCAGCCTGGTTATTTTTTACTTCTTTTTTTGCCATAATCTTTCTATATTCTATCACTACTTGAAGCTACATTGGAGACTATTTAGCAACCTACTTGCTTTTGATTATTGCCTTATAATATGGTATAATTTAACCATTCGTTCTTTTCAATCAATAGACTAACTTTTGGAGGACAATAGTATGTTATCAACAATGATTTTAATAAGCATGATCATATTAATGATTCTTGCTTCATATTTTGTTGCCATGGCTACTGCAGATATCTTTGCTGGGCTTGCAACATTTTGCATTTTAAGCTTTTTTCTTGGCCTTGCCAACTACCTCAAAAACTAGCTTTTACGAATATCTACCCCTAACCACCAACAATATACCGTTGGTGGTTTTTTTGTTTTTTAAGCAACAAAAAGACTTAGTTTGTTAGAGTGTGAACAGTTTGTATGTTTTTTTGGTCTGGACCTTTTTTGTCTTGTCCTGGAACTTCTAGAAGTAGAGGTAGGTGTTTTAGTTTGGGGTGGTTAACAAGATTTGACAAGCCAGCCTTACCTATCTCCCCTTCCCCTATGTTCTCATGTTTGTCGTGACCTGACCCCAGGACAGTTTTTGAGTCATTTAAATGTAGGCAAACCAAACGGTCTAGTAACCCCTTAGTTCCAAGTTTTTTTACTAAATCTTCAACTACTTTTGCTTCTCTTAAATCGATACCCGCCTCGAACATGTGAGCTGAGTCCAGACAGACTTTAATTCGTGGGTCATCTATACTCTTTACCAAAGCTTCTATTTCTTCAAGAGAACCAATCTTGCCTTTTTGACCGGCGGAGTTTTCGATAAGAAAGGGGGTATCTTTGGTGTTTTTTAAAAGTTTTTTTACTAGACTAATAATCTGGTCTTTGACTGAGTCAAATCCCCTACCCTGGTGGGAGCCGATGTGGACGATGACACCAGCCGAGTTAATCCTTTGTCCATTTTGTAAGTCCATTAGTAAGGCTTGGTAGGATTTTTCTAGTAGCTCAGGGTTGTCTGAAGCTAGATTGACCAGGTAAAGAGCGTGGATAAAAATGGGGGAGAGATCTTGTTCTTTGACTTTTAGGTTAAAACTTGTGACTTGATCTTCTGGGAAAGGAGTTCTCAGCCACATTCTGGGAGAACCGGCAAAGATCTGCATACAGTTACCTTTAATATCTAAAGTGTTTTGAACAGCATTAGTTAAGCCTCCAGCGATGGAGACATGACCACCTATCTTACGGTTGAGTGTTGGGGACGACATTTATTGATTCTATGACAACGTCTACTACTGGCTTGTCTTGAATGCCAACTTCTACGCTACCAATCTTTTCTAAAACATCCATACCTTTTGTTACCATACCGAAGATGGTGTGCTTACCATTTAACCAAGGAGTAGGAGCTAAGGTAATGAAAAACTGGGATCCGTTAGTTCCGGGACCACTGTTGGCCATAGCTAGGATACCTGGTTTATCAAACGTCAAACTAGAGTCAAACTCATCCTTGAATGAGTAACCTGGTCCACCCGTACCATTCCCCAATGGGTCACCACCTTGGACCATGAAGTCAGCTATGATTCTATGGAAGATGAGGTTTTGATATAGGGGGGTTTTAGTTTTCTCACCGGTTTTTGGATCTGTCCATTCTTTTGTTCCGGTAGCTAAACCGACAAAGTTCTCGACAGTTAGGGGAGCTTTGTCTGGGAAGAGTTCTAAGGTCATTTCACCTAGACTGGTGTTAATAGTAACTGAGATAGATTTACTTTCTACTGGTGTGGTTGTTTGGCTCATTTTTTCTGTTGGTTGATTATTAACTATTACATTTTCTTCTACTAAAGGAGAGATTGTTTTGGTCGTGCAGGCCGAGAGAATTAAGGAAGAGATAACTAGCAAAACAGACTTTTTCAGCATGGGGCCATTGTAACAGGAATTGATCTAGATGTGATAGGATTTATCTATGGATATGCCTGTCATTGTAGGAATCATTCTTGCTTTAATATTTTTAGTTAGTTTTTCAGAGTGGTTTTACAACTTAGTTAGTGGTGCGAGACAATTAGTTTTGGATGATCAATTTTTTGGGTATAGGATTGTTGGTACAACGATAGTTTCTATTGCTTTCATGGTGGTAGTGTTTTTTGGGATTGCTACTGTAAGCGAGTGTAAAAATGAAAAACGTGAAGGATTGTTTGCTTCACTAAGATGTGATGAATATCTATCTATTAGATCTTCGACTAAAGACCTTCTCCAACTTGAGTAAGCCGTTATTTATTATTCTCTCTAAAAAGAGCTGTTTTGGAAGTTTTTTATCTTTATATCTGTTGCTTGAGTAAACTGGTTTTTTCCAAGCTGATACGGTGACCCAGTTGTTTCCCTGGCGTTTAATAGGAACTACTATTTGATATGATCCAAAGTTTTTGGTGTGTTTTTTGGAAGAGTTGTTTTTACTTTGGGTAACACTATCAGGAAAACGAACTACCTTGTCTAGATCTTGTAGAGACACACCACGCTCTAAAGCTCTTTTCTTTACATGATTCGTTAAAATGATTTGGGCCATTTACCTTAAAGAGAAGGGTTTACCTTGTCTGGGTCTTCTGCCAAAGGAGTCTTTTTTGGAGTTTCCATTGGAGGAACTGCAGGAGTATCACTTGGAGTTCCCATTGGAGGAACTGCAGGGGTGTCACTTGGAGTTCCCATTGGAGGAACTGCAGGGGTGTCACTTGGAGTTGGAATCACTGGAATTACTGGAGCTGGAGGAACTGCCACTGGAGTTGGAATCACTGGGTCAGCAGGGGTTGCAGGGGGAGTTAGTGGAGGTAAGTTGTCTGATACTGGTGGAGGGGTAGTAACTGGGTCAGCAGGGGTTGTTAGAGCTGGATCCATATTTAGATCAATATTTCCTGCTGGAGGGGCGCTTTTTGTTGTATCGTCCATTTTATTTTAATTAATTGGCAATATATCCATATTAGAGGTGGGATGAGTGGTTGTCAAGGATTCCTAGCGGGAAACGTTTATTACTATTGAGCTCCCTGTGTCATCTGAGTTGATAGTTGATTAGGTGTTATATATGTTTCTACTTATCTTTTTGCTCCCACAATAACTACGATGTCAAATAGGGAGTCTGCGTCTAACGCCTCCCCTTCGATCACTTGATAGTCATCAGTTAAAGCTTTTTCTATTGCATTATAGACAGACTTAGGAGTGCCCTCCTTCATTTGTACTTCTGTATCTTCATAATCATAAGAATCGGCGTTAGTAGTGTCTGCCTCGCTGAAATCTTGGGCTTGTAGGATTTCGTTTACTACACCTGCTTGACCAGCAGTACCCGATCCATTTTGGATTTCTATACTGTATTCCGAAAAATCAATCTCTTCGGGAGTAGGGGTGGCTGTGGGTGTAGCAGTGGCTGTGATCTCTGGAGTTTCAGCGGCTTTTGAACGAATATCTTGATTGTTAGTGGCTGATCTGGAATAGATGATACCACCAGTTAAAGAACCGCCTACAACTAAGGTAATTGCCAGAGCACCAAGTAATCCTTTGTTAGATTTAGGTTTGTCTTCCTTTACTTCTAAGACTTGGTCTAAAGTACCTTCAGGAATGATTGGGGTAGGAATAGTTGGGTCTTTCGTTTCTTCTTGTTCTGGTTCTGTTCCCAGTTCTTCATCTATGGTTTCATTGTCGTCTGGCTGATCTTTGGGTTCTGGCTCTATTTCTTCTTTTGGCTCTTCAGACTCATTTTCTTCTTTAATCTCTTTGGTTTCTTCAAATTTATCATCCTCTTCTTTTATTTCTTCATTAGGCTCCTCTATTGAGTCTTCTACTGGTTTTGTTTCTAACTCATCTTTATCTTTGGTAACGGTGTTATTCTTTTTTGCAGTAGTGTCCATAATTTTTTTTCTTTTTTAACTGGTCTCCATTGTGCATGAACACCCATGCTTTTGTCAATATGGGTCTTTCGTTTTTTTAAACTATCGACAGATCATCATCGTAAAGCAGGGTAGTGGCATGTCTTCCATTTTTTACCAGAACCACACCAACAAGGGTTATTTCTACCAAGTTTTTTAGGTGTGGAATCAACTTGGATTGGTTGAACTGGAGGAGTGATGGGTTTGGCTTGAATTCTAAAAATTCTTCTTACAACCTGACTGTCAATTTTTCCTAAGAGAGCTTCAAATAAAGAATATGCTTCTTTTTTGTACTCTACCACTGGATCTTTTTGGGCATAACCCCTTAGACCTATGCCGTCTCTTAAGGAGTCTAAGGAATCCAGGTGTTGCATCCAAAGCTCATCGTAAGTTCCTAGTTGAACAAATTTTTCTGCTTCCCTAGTTGTTTCTTTACCCAAAACTAGTTCTTGTTCTTTTCTCGCATCAGTTACTATTTTGTTAAATAATGTAACTATCTCTTCTGGTGTTTGACCCACTAATCTTTTTTCTAATGGGTCGGCTGATTGAGGATGAAGAGGTAAGACTGACTGAAATTCTTTTATTAAGTGATCTGCGTCTTCTTTGGTTAGTTTGTCAGCGTAACTGGCAAGAAGATTGTCTATTTCCTGAGTTAGAAGTTGGTCAGTTTCTTCTTTTAGACCATCCGTGTCATTTATTTTTTCTAAAATTTGCTGGCGTTTTTTATAGAAAACTTCCCTGTGCTTATTTAAAACTCCATCGTACTCTACTACATTTTTTCTTTGATCAAAGTGGTGGGCTTCTACTTTGGCTTGAGCTGTTTCTATGGCCTTAGAAACCATTCCAGCCTCTAAAGGCTGGTCCTCTGGAACTTTAAGTAGATCCATTAACTTTGAGACTCTATCACCACCAAAAATGCGCATAATATCATCCTCTAAGGAAACAAAGAAACGAGATGACCCTGGATCACCCTGACGACCAGATCTACCTCTGAACTGATTATCGATTCGTCTGGATTCATGTCTAACAGCACCAATAATGTGAAGACCACCTAGCTCTTTTACTTTTTCATGCTCCTTTTGCCATTCGGCTTTTGTCTTGTCTGATGGATCTCCTCCCAAGACAATATCTACTCCCCTACCAGCGATGTTGGTAGCGACGGTAACTGCTCCTGGTGCTCCTGCTTGAGAGATAATTTCGGCTTCGCTTTCGTGATTTTTTGCATTTAGAACCTTATGTTTTATTCTTTTCTTTTTTAAGAACTGAGTCAGTATTTGGTTTTGGTCTATGGATTTAGTACCAATTAAGATAGGTTGGCCTTTTTTATTTCTCTCTGTTATCTCCTCAACGATCTTTGAGTACTTAGCCCTTTGAGTTTTATAGACGATGTCTTGATTGTCTAGTCTCTTTACCGGCCTGTTAGTGGGAATGACCACTACTTCTAGGTCATATATTTTTTTGAACTCTTGTTTCTCTGTAACAGCTGTACCGGTCATACCAGCTAGTTTTTCATACATCCTAAAATAGTTTTGTAGTGAGATTGTGGCAAGTGTTTTTGATTCTTGTTGAATTTTTACACCCTCTTTGGCTTCTATAGATTGGTGAAGTCCATCTGAGTAACGCCTACCGTACATTAATCTACCGGTGTGCTCGTCTACTATGATGATCGAGTCGTCTTTTACTACATAGTCCTTGTCTTTGGTGAATAGAGTTCTCGACTTTAAAGCCTGCTCTATGTGATGTAGAGTCTGATAGTCTTGCTCGTACAAGTTGTCTACTTTGAGAATCTTTTCTACTTTTTTTAGACCATGGTCGGTTAAGTTAACGGTTCTCTGCTTTTCGTCTAGATCATAATCTGTATCTTTTGAAAGCGACTTCACAACTTCGGTAAATTGGTAGTATTTTTCAGTTGGCTCGGTGTCTGGTGCAGAGATGATCAATGGAGTTCTGGCTTCATCTATTAGAATCGAGTCGACCTCGTCTACTATGGCAAAGTGCTTCTCACGTTGAACTTGACCTTTCAGGTCTCTAGCCATATTGTCTCGCAAGTAGTCAAAACCGAACTCGTTATTAGTTCCATAAGTTATGTCTGCCTGGTAAGCTTCACGTCTAGAGCAAGGTTTTAGATTATGGAGTCTTTTATCATGGTGAGTCTTGTCCTCATATTTTGGGTCGTAAATGGAAGCTGGTTGATCGCCTTTACCAGAATAGATTACACCGACAGAAAGGCCCAGCAGATCAAATGTTGGAGCCATCCAACCTGCGTCTCTTTGGGCTAGATAGTCGTTAACTGTAATTAAGTGAACTCCTCGACCAGTAAGAGCGTTTAGGGCAATAGCGAAGACAGCAGAGAGTGTTTTACCTTCTCCTGTTTTTTGCTCGGCAATTTTACCTTGATGGAAAGCGATGGCGGCCATTAACTGAACGTCAAAAGCACGCATACCCGTGGTTCTTTGAGTTGCCTCACGAACCAAGGCGTAGATGTCTGGCAGGATGTCATCTAGCGTTTTTCCTTGAGAAAGTTGTTTTTTAAACTTATTAACTTCCGTCTTGATTTGGTTGTCCTTTAGTTTCTTGACTTTGATCTCTAGATCATTTATCGTGGCAACAGCTGCCTTAAATTGATCTAGCTGTTTTTGATTACCGTCAAAAAGGTTATTGAAAATTTTAAACATGATTATCTAATTATACCTGCTTAATGCTAGAAATAGATGATAGGGTAAAAAAGGGAGATCAGCAAACAAGATTTAGTGTCTTGGAACCTCATCTGGAAAAAACATTAACAGAAGATGTTAAACCTCAGATTACTTACGCTGTGAATGAGTTTAGGAAATTTGAAGGGTTTACAAGAGTAAGAACAAACATCTCAAAAATGGAGAAATGGTTACCTTACCTTTACTGGAAAGAAGGATTGGTTGATAAACCAGATGAGACTAAACATTACGGGGAGAAAGGGGAGAGAGCCTCTATTTTTGGACAAGAACTTCATGGTGCAGACGTACTATTTAACTTGATAACTCAGGGGACAGTTGGGCCAGTTATTAAACGCGGGTTACCAAGTGCTAATCAGGAAACCCTTGATGTGTATTATGGCGCCACAGAGTGGGTGGAGACGAAGAAGGATATAGATGAGGAAAGACTGCTTACAATCATGGCGGAATCGTGGGAAAGATTTTTAAACATAAGGCAAAAACAAGAAAGAGACAAAAAAGAAATATTACCGATGTTTCAAGACATGGGTTTTAGTAATCCCCTACTTAAAGCAGATGTTTTAGGAAGTAATGAGCTTTTCGAGGAGGGGTTGCTTTTAGCAGAGCATTGGACCAGTCAGTACTTTAAAGGGGAGAAAGGTAAGTGGGGATATGGACTGAAACATGAAAGTGTTAATGAGGTGTTAGCTATTGTTAACACCGAGCTTTTACAAATAATGGGCAGGGTAGATAGGATAACTAGAGAAGAAAGAGCAAAGAAAACAGTGACCGTACAAATAACAGACCTAAAGACCGGAAACAGAGAGACGGAAGGCGAGCTTCAACAAGAGATTAGAAAAAGGCAAGCTCAGCTGGCTCTATTTATGACTGAGAGATTTGCTGCTCGTTATATTTTGGATAAAAAATGGTTAAACCATAGCGGTGGTGCTTTTCCTGTAAAGACTAGTGTTTTAAATAATGCGACTGAAGGACGAGCTAAGTTTTTCTTTCGTTGGTTCGATAAAGGCGAAGTTGAGTGGGAGGAAGTAACTATGAACAACGAAGAAAGAGATGAGTTTTTAGGATGGCTTATTTGGTACTCTACCAAAGCACAGGAACATAGAGAAGAGCTTAAGAAATTGAGATAACTAGATTAGATGGAGTTCGACAGGTAGAGGTAGTAAAGGATTTGTTTAACTCCCCCAAAAACTTGATGGTTTTTTGTTTGTGATTGTCCCAAAATAGGCGATTGATTAAAACAACCTCACTTATTTTTTTTAAGGAGGTTAAGAATTTTTTGTTTTCAAAAATCTGGGGGATTTTGTAGCCTTGATAACAATCCACCAAGACCAAGTCAAACTTCTTTTTTGTTTCTTTAATAAAGACTTCGGCGTCCTTATTTATTATTTGTAAATTAGGAATCTCGTCTACTTTAAAGTATTCTTTGGCTATTTTTATGACCATAGGATCTATTTCCACCCCGGTTATCTTAACCTTCGACCATTTTTTTCTTATTACCTTGGCAACAGAGCCTGCACCGAAACCTAAAATCAAAACTCTTTTTGGTTTAAAAGATGAATTTATAAGATTTTTAAACGCCTTACTCCAGATCTTTTCTATTACCTGACCTGATTGAGTTAGATTTCCCATATCTAGTCTCAATTGACCGGAGAAATTAACTAACTGAATATTAGTATTGAATTTGGATTTAAAGGTCTTAATTACTTCTGGATTAAAATATGATTTTACGGACATGTTAGTTTTCGTTTTTTATTTTAGTAGCCAGATCTGCCCATTGCTGGTAGCGTTTTTTGATTTGAGAGCTGGTAGTTTTGGCAGGGACTATATTTTCCTTGGTAAAGGCATGATCTAATAGTGCGACAGCGGCCAGGTCTCTTTCGATAAAAGACTCTGCGCCAGAAACAATGACTACAATACTGGTATCTTCCCTTGTGGCAGTGACGATAGTAGAGTAACCAGCTTCTTCTGTGTAGGCAATTTTTAGGCCAGTTACACCCGGATAAACATCAAGTAAACCATTCCAATTTGGTAGATAGTAGTGCTTGTGAACCTCGGTCTTTTCTATATCTTGGTTATCTGAAGCGGCACTCTTTAGTATTTCTGGGTAATTTTGTTGTGCATTGTGGATAAGTTTTGTGATATCTTCTAAAGTTGAGTACTGATTTTGATCATCTAGGCCATCTGGATTGGCGAATCGGCTATTTATCATACCTAAACTTTGGGATTTCTTATTCATTAAGTTAATGAATTCATCGGAAGACATACCATAAAGTGAGGATATGCCTCGAGCTAGAGTTTCAGCAGCATCATTTGCAGAAGTAGCAATAGAAGCTCTTACTAGATCTGTTACTTGTAATTGTTCTCCTGGTGACATTCCTAGTATGGTGGGGACTTTGTCGACGCTTTTTACACTAGCCGTTAGATATTGTTCTGGAGCAACCAGATCTAAGGCAACCTGGGTGGTAAGTAGTTTGGTAAATGATGCGGGAGAGAATGAATCTTTTTGGTTTTTACCTGAGTAGACCAAATTTGTTTCTTGGTTGTAGGCAAGATAGCGAGGGATATTGTCCAAACCTTGTAAGATTTCTGCGTCGGAGTCATTTAGAGTCTGGATCTTGGAAATTTTCTGCTGAACTCTTGAGGTGAGATCAAGTGAGTGAGAACTTTTTGGAGAAATTAAGTCTGGCGAAAAAAGAAAAAATAAAAGATAAAGTACACCAACTAAACTGGCAACAAACAGAAATAAAGGAAAAACTTTACTTATCTTTTTTTTCACTGGTGATTACTTCTTTACCCATGTAAGGCACTAAAACAGGAGGGATTTTGATTGAACCGTCTTTCTGCTGATATGTTTCCCAAATAGCTATGAGCACCCTAACGGAAGGTAAGGCTGTGTTATTTAGCATGTGGACGAACTTGGTTTCGCCATTACTGGCCACATACTTTATGTTGGCTCGACGAGACTGGAAGTCGGTCATTATAGAGTCTGAACCAGTTTCTCCATAATCATCTCTTCCAGGCATCCAGGCTTCTAGGTCATATTTTTTTGCCTGGGGTTCTCCCATATCACCGGTACACATAAGTAAGACCTGATAATGAAGACCTAACTCTTGAAGAATCTCCTCTGAGAACTCTAGCATTTTTTCATGCCACTTTTTGGATACTTCTAGATCATTTTTACAAAGAACTACTTGTTCTATCTTAGTAAACTCATGGACTCTATAGAAACCTTTAGTATCTTTACCATAACTACCTATTTCTCTCCTGTAACAGGGTGAATAACCTACCATTTTTATAGGGAGATCTTTTTCTTTTAAGGTTTCACCAGCATACATGGAAACCAAGGGAACTTCTGCTGTGCCGGCTAAAAAATAGTCGTTTTCTGGATCGGTTTCGTCTTCAGCTAGCTTATATGCTTCAGACTCACCCCAAGGAAAGTGACCGGAATTAACAAAAGCTGAACGACGATTAATTACTGGAGGAATCACTGGAGTGAAACCTTTTTCAATGAATTTTTTTAAGGAAAACTGCATAAGAGCATTTTGCATTAAGACACCGTCATTTTTAAGATAGTAGCCTCTGAAACCAGCCACCTTCGAACCTCTGTCTAGATCTAAGATATCAAGACTTGTGCCAAGTTCTATGTGATCTTTTGGTTCAAAATCAAACTTTGGTTTCTTACCCCAGTCTTTTAATTTTTTGTTGCCAGATTCGTCCTTACCAACCGGCACATCTTCTAAAGGAACGTTGGGAATTTGTAACATAAGTGCCCCAAACTCAGCTTCGACTTGCCTGAGTTGGGGCTCTATGTTTTGTAGGTCCTTTTTTTGTTCGGCTGCTTGTGAGAGTAAATCATCAGTTCTTTCTTTTTTTAAAGACTCGTTTAGGGTATTTCTTTTGGCACGTAGACCCTGAACAGCACCCATGAGCTCACGACGCTTTACGTCTATCTCCAGCAGGTTAGTTACCACATTAGGGTTTAATCCTTTGTTAGTACAGGCTTTTTCTACTATTTTTTGATTGTCTTTTATAAAATTGATGTCAAGCATTTTATTTTTTATTTTTAACTTCTGGTCTAAGTAGAGGAAAAAATACTGTTTCTCGAATGGATTTGTTGGCTAAAAATGAGAATAGTCTTTCGCTGACTCCAAAACCACTTACTGGTGGCATACCGTATTCAAGGGCTCTAACAAAATCTTTGTCGTGCATCTGAGCTTCTGGGTCACCGGCTTCACGGGCTTTTTCTTGCTCTTTGAATCGAGCTTCTTGATCTAGTGGGTCGTTTAGCTCGGAGTAACCATTACCCACTTCACTACCAGCAATGATTATTTGGAAACGCTCAACAAAGTCAGGGTTTTCTGGTTTCCTCTTGGCTAATGGAGACACCTCTACTGGATGACCGGTAAGGAAAACTGGACCAGTTATATCTTTTCTTATACTCTTCCACAGATAATCTATTAGACGACCCTTGTTGCTATTCGTGTCATACCTAATTTTAAGCTCTTTAAGCTTGTCTTTGAGCTGGTTTGTAGTTGCCTTAGTAATATCAACTCCTGTTTTTTCTAAGACAGTGGTAGCATAGTCTATTTCTCCCCAGTTTCCACTTAAATCTACTTTGTGGTCATTAATGTCAAACTTTAAAGTGTTGAAGGTTTTTTTGGCTACGTACTTGTACATCTCTTCTGTTAGTTTCATTGAGTCTTGATAGTTGGCATAGGCCCAGTAAAATTCCATTTGGGTATAGTCTTGGAGATGTTCATGACTGATGCCTTCATTTCTAAACTGTCTACCAATCTCAAACGTCCTTTCAAAACCTCCGACCATCAATCGTTTTTGCCAGAGTTCCCCTATGGAGATACGTAAATAAAGATCTACGTCTAAGGCATCATGATGGGTGACAAAAGGATTAGCATCGGCACCACCAGCGGTGTTTTCCAAGACTGGAGTCTCTACCTCCAGGAAACCTTTATCCAAGAGAAATTGACGGAATGATTGCCAAAAAATGGCTTTGCGTCTAAATACTTCTTTTAGGTCGTCATCAAGAAGTAGATCTAGATAACGTTGGCGGTAGCGCTCCTCAACGTCTTTTAGTCCATGCCACTGACTTGGTAAGGGCCTAATTGACTTAGTTAAAAGAGTGAAACTTGCTACTTCTATACTTATCTCGTCACTTTTACTGGTTATTACTTTTCCTGAGACACCAATAAAGTCTCCGATATCTGAAAGGGCGATTACTTTGTTTTCTTTGTCGCTTAGATTTTCTTGTTTTAAAAGTAGTTGAATTTTTCCAGTTTCATCCACCAGATCCATAAACACTAAAGCTCCATGACCACGAACAGCCATGACTCTACCGGCAGTCTGAGTATCTTTTTCTAGTAGCTCACGACTTTCTTTAATTGTTTGTTTTTTGTTGAAACTAGATGCAAAAGGATCCGAACCCAATTTTCTTAAATTCTTTATTTTTTCTATTCTTTGGTCTTTAGTTGCTTGTAGCCTACCCATGAGGACATTGTAGCCTAAATTACTAAGTTAAGAAAGAAAATTCGTTATTTAATGGTCTTGATGGTGTAGATGACCATGCCAGCTGGGGCTTCTACTTCTACCTTGTCGCCGACTGCTTTACCTATGAGAGCTGTTCCTAATGGTGATTTGTGACTGATTTTCTTGATTTTAGGATCTGCCTCCCATTCTCCTACTATGGTAAATACGTGATCAGAGCTGTTGATAGTAACCTCTACCTCATGACCAATATTAACAGCATCATTGTTAGTATTTTTTTTGATTACTTCACTACGTTTTATGGTGTCTGTCAGCTCTTCTATTCTGCTAATTAGAGTTAAGTGATCCTCTTTAGCAGATTGATATTCGTAGTTTTCTGATAGGTCACCTAATGATCTAGCAGAAGCAATACGACTGATTGCCTTAGGCAGCATTACCTCCCTTAGGTTCTTGAGCTCTTTTACTAGTTCGTTGTAACCTTCAGAGGTTAATTGGACTTTATTACTGTTTATGGTCATATTATTGTTTTCTTTTAGCAAAAGTGGGCTTCCCTAAGGTTTTGTTCTTAAGGGGCACGCTTTCCTTGTTTATCTTAATCTTAAAAAATCGGGCAGATTTCTTACCGTAAAGTGATATTCTATGTCAGTTTGGGTTGATTGTCAATACTTTTCAGGGTAAAATTAGCCTCAAGCGAGCCTAGCTCAGCCACAAACGGCCCCGTCGTCTAGCGGTTTAGGACACCAGGTTCTCATCCTGGAGATCGCGGGTTCAAATCCCGCCGGGGTCACATCTTTTGAGTAGTTGGTCGCAAAGTCGTTGATTATCTCAAAAGCACGGCATAATTTGGCGTTCGAAAATTGATTATTTTGGTAAACGACACCATCGGGGAAAATTACCCTTTGAAGTCTGATTCTTACTTCATTTTGTGCGTCAAACCAGTTTTTTTCTAGCGTTCGAATAAATGTTTCTGCATAAGACAGCAATCCTTTGATATTCAGCTCCTCAGCGTGTTCTTCTGAAAGCTGTGATTTTGCAAGAATTATTTTCTGATCCAGTTCTTCAACTTGCTTTGTTACAACTCTCTCTGGCAACTTTCCCTTTCTACCTTGCTTGACTATCCAACCTAATTCCTTCTCCATTTCCTTTATGTTGTCGGCTTTACGCAAGAAATCACCTCGTATTTCCAGTTCCCGTTCTTTATACCTTTTTAGAAATCTTTGATTGAACCGTTTCACAAACTTCTTGGTGGGTTTTACTTTTGATAGATACTCCATAAATCCGTTTTCAAGATCAGCTTTCTTTATCATCTTCGAATACATCTCACAATCTTTACTTTTACAATAGTAGTAAGCGTGCTTTTTACCACTTCCTGATTTTGACCAACAGGCAGTAAGTGGACCGTTGCAATCACCACACAACACAAATCTTCGAAGTGGAAAGTCAGGATTGTGTCTCAGATACTTGTGATTAGCGTTGTTTGATAGCTGTGCTTGTACTTCCTGGCATTTTTCAAACATTGCGTAGGATATTAATGGTTTGTGTTTACCCACAATCAGTCTTCCATCTTTGTATTTAAGATATCCTGTATAAAAGATGTTGTTAAGAATATTATCTAATGTTTGAATCGAAAATTTCAGGGTTTTACCCTTGTAATTCTTTATCTCTTTCTTGCTATATTCTTTAGCCAGATCGGCTTTTGTGTAAAGACCTGTCGAGTATCGCTCAAAAAGGCTCACAATCTCATTGCAGCAAGTATTATCAATAATCCTGGGTGACAATTTCACTCCAGGAACCACCTTGGGTATATATCCAGTCGGTGGTGACCAGGGATAAAGACCATGTTCTACCCTAGACCACATTGCAATCTTCACTCTTTCTCTTTTTACCTCATTGTCATATTCGTTTACTGCAGCAAGTACTCCCTCAACCAATCTACCGGAGGGACTTTCGTCGATTTTTTCTGTTGCTGATCGAAGTATTACGCCAAGTTTGAGAATTTGTCCTCGTAACCAGTGATGTTGTTCTTGCGATCTGGCGAACCGATCCAATTTATAGACCATGAGGACATCAAATTTACCTTTTCGCTCTTTACAAAACTCCAGAAGTTCAGCTACTCTTTGAGTATTGGTCTTGCTTGCGGAAACCGCCTCATTTTTAATTATCTTAACAACACTATAACTCTCGACTTCACAGGCATTTCTGCAAATCTTTTCTTGCGAGTCAATGCTTGTATTGCCATATTGCTTAGTGTCACTAAACCTCAGATACAGTATTGCTTTTTTCTTTTCCATACAACTTTAAAGGCCGCCCTGGTGAGCTCAAATCCGAAGGGATTTGTCCAAGACGGCCATCAAAATTCCCTTCGGCAAAATTTGAGCTCATATCCAGTTTAGCACATTTCCTATCTCGTTTTCTACGCTTTTTGGCTATGTATGAGTCAATAATGATATCGATCATTGCATCTATGTATTTATCAATATTTTCCTTTTTTGTAGCCATATTACTGTTTTCTTTGAATTATGTTTTCGACCTCTTCGCGGGCCCTGTTTCTGGTCTTTTTACTCAAATCCGTTGCCTTCTTCATGTCTTTTATGACAGAAGTGAATTCCGGTTCTTCTAGTTTTTCAAATTTCAATATCTTTTTGTCTTCAAATTCGACATAAATTTGTATAAATCCTAGATACCCCCCTAAATTGACAAAATCATTGATATCTTTTTGGAAACCAGAAATGATTTTTCTCTCTCTATCGCTCAAAAGGTCTATCCCAGCTTTTGATTCGATATAATTCCACTGAAACACTTGTTTGTTAAACCTCTTTACTTCCTTAATTGTTTGAATGAATGCCTTTTGAAGCAACTTATTTGGCTGACTAACCTCGACCTTCCTTTTTGCAGAGAAGTAACTGCCACCTCTTAATGATGGTTCGAAATAATCGTATACGGCGGATAATCCGTTGCCACCATATTTCTTTCGCAGCTTAGCAGCTTTCAAATCAATCTCATCTTGATACTTCTTTTCTTCTAGCTGTTTTTCGGTGTATCCGTGTAATGCTTGGTCGTATATTGCTTGACCTAATGTGTCACTTGATTCACCAACCAAGATCATTCCTGTAAGTATTGTGACCAGCCTCCCTTCTGCAATCCTGAAATACAAACAGGCCGACTGTATATCCAGAAAGATCAACGATGCGATGTTGTAAAGCCTACTTAGTCGGTTAAGTTCGTTTATCTGATGCAGTTCTTGCGCATCTTTGATAAGCGCATCCTCTTCCTCTGGAGTAAGTAATCCTTCTTTCCCTGATGTTTCAGACCGCTTGTTTCTATCTGCAAACAACAATTTTGCTTTATCTTCTGCTCTCATGCCTCTCGCGAGTGTTTTGATGTTTAGTGTGTTTTTCATAGTTAGTCCTGGGGTTCCATTATTTTGACGAACCACTCTCGAAAATTAGTATTTAGAAGTTGTAGGTTGAGGGAGTCTGACAGGTGATATTTTTTCAAGTTTTCCAAAAACATATTCATTTGTAGCCCTTCAAGGATTTTGATTTCCTTTTCGTACATTTTGACAATTGACCCAAGGTTGTCTTCCAAATCTTTCGTGTTCTTGCCAAGCAATACTTCGTTTATCTCCCAGAGGGACTTGCCCTGTGATGCAAATATTATTATCAGCAGCAATCCTTGGAACAGGGTGTTTGATTGTCCGTTTTTTGTATCAAGCCTTTTTCGTCCCCAGACATTTATTACTTCTTTCCTGAAATCCTTTGCAAAATCATCTAGTGTGTAGCTAACTTCACCAGAAAATAACTGTTTTCGTGTCAATTTGTTGTAACTCATGATTGTTTAGTTATTTTTCTCTCCATTAGTATTCGCTCAACACTCTCTAGTTTGTTTGCGTATTTGGACAGCTCTATTGCTTTAAGTGCGTGTGAGCATACATATGCGATTGTGTTTGCTACGTTTGGAGGAATTGAGCCGTCGCGTATTCCGTTTATCGTTTCTTCGAGAAGATCGACCACATCTTCTGGTTTCTTTATCTTTACCGGAGGTAGCTCAAGCCTAGTCTTTTTAGACAGCTTTCCACCTTTTGCAACTGCCAAGCTGTGCTTTTCCCTTGTTTTTGGGTTGTGGGCAAAGCAATACCCGGAAGCTTTCATAGAATTAGCTCCACACTTACCTCCATTAGTTTTCGTATAAGCACATTTCATAGTTTTAGGTTTAAATTACTAGCTACGCTTGTGGGTAGGGAGGGTAAGGCTGCCTCACGCGAGGACAGACACCCTTCCAGCCTCAATTGTGTAGACTGTTGCTCCTTTCCTTTCCGCTTGCTCGTGCAACTTCTTTTCTTCGTCAGTCATCTTCTTTGGTTCTACTCCGAAAATATCTTTTATGACTGTTGCTCGTTCTTTGTCAGTCATAAAGTAGAGCATCTTCCTTCTTCTACCTTCATCCTCAAGTATTTCAACTAGACGAAGCGAGTCTTCGAACTTTTTCATATCCTCCTCACGATCCTCACTGTTAAAAAGTCCAATACCTCGAATGTCTTTTTCCCTTTCAGTTGTGAATTTGGTTACTTCGTCGTAACGCTGCATAAGAATCTCGTCTGGCCAACTTCCGAAATGTTTGATGTTCTTGTTCCTCTTTTCTTGCTTGAACTCTCGTCTCAGGTGCTTAATACGATCTTTGATTGCATTCAATGTTTGCTCCCGCACGCCTGCGTCTTTCGCTATCAGCAATTCAGCTTTGGCATTTTCGATTAATTTTTTGTAGTTTTTAGACATATTAGTAGACTTTAGGTAGACATACTTTCTACTTGTTTTCCCCAATAAACAGGCACTTTTATGAATTTTCGGTAGACATTTGCAGCAAATCTTATAACCATGCCCTGAACCAGGAATATGTATCGGATAGAAAATGAGTCAGGGTGATGTGTTTTCCCAGCAATGTCTACTTCTTTTCTCGCTTTTTGCCTTGTTGCTGGACTATTTGTTGTTATCATACGTCTACTTGTTGTCTACTCAAACATCTACTCCATATCGCTTTACTAGGTCCTGGATCTCATCGGGTTTTATTGCGTATCTCCAGTAGCCTTGTATCTTTTTTCCTTTGATACCAAACCTTTTGAGTGCAGCACCAATACCACGACTTGTCAGATACTCTCGCTGGTCATCTTCCAAGTACTCATGAGCCTTACTCTTGATTTGCTTATTTGTTAGCGTAGTCTCAACTTCTTCCGGTGAAAGTTCTCTAAGGGCAAGAAGCACGGAAGAGTCAAAATCCTCCAGATCTGCACCAGATGCTTCTTCTGCCCTCTTTTTAGCCTCCTTGTTGATCTCATCAAACAAGTCCTTCCCGACTACCTTTGCAATGCTCAGAAGTGGGCTCCAGAGTTCATTTTGCCTGTTTAATAGCTCATTAACGCCAGGGTCGTTGTGGTAAACATCAGATATTTGACTTGCGTATTCGAGTGCAAATTCATACAGCAGTGAGCGCAGATATTTCCAATCCTCGACCTTTTCAGTTACAGCAGTGTTTCCAACCTTTTTGTTGTTTGTCCTAACCATTGTGATGGTGAGAGCTCTATCCTCAAGAACATCATTCATCCCTGATATGTTTGCAATCGCTTTGGGACTATAAACCTCAAACGCCTCTAGGGTAAATCCGCCATCCTTCTGCTTCTTTGCTCTGTATGCAGGAGCACCTCGCTTGTAGCCGGAGTTGAGTATCAATCGCAGGTCTTTCTTCCTGGATTTATCTGATAGCTGCTCACTCTCGTCAAGTGCGACAGTGGCTCGCTTTGCTTCAACTATCCTAAACAAAACCGCAGAGGACATATCGCTAGACATAGCAGAATTAAATGACAGCTTTTCAATGATAAGAAGAGTCTTTGTTTTTCCGCTTCTTTTGACTCCTACGAAATAGAGGTATGGGTAAGCGTCAAACACAGGGAAGCAGTAGGTGCCAATGAGCCAAAGAGTTATTATGTCAGCATCTTTCTCATTCCTGAAGTCTACGAACTTGTTCAGTACTTCCTTTATTTCCATAAAAGGTAGCGCAGGTGTCACTGTCTTGTTACTTTTCAAATATCTGCTCAAATCCTTTGTGCTCCATCGGGCGTAGGCATTAGGTATTTGTGAAACGTTTTTAATCTTTATTTCTCTACCATCAATACTCACATACCCAAGACTATTAGTATCGTATCCGACCTTGTGGCCACCAGAGATTGTTACCGCAGCCGATTTGGGCTCATCATTAGCTTTTACTGGCAGCGTCAAGGTGTAGAACAGTCTGTCGTGCTTATAATCTACTGCTGGATGAACTTCTTCATCAGATACATCTTCAACCAGCTCATATTTTGTTTTTAGCGGCTTCGCTTTTTGGAGTAATTTATCGAAGTCCTCTCGATTGTGTTTTAGTTTTGCAAAATAGTCAGTGAGGTCAACCTTTTTATCACCCTTGTGGGGTAACTCGACTATCCTTGCCTTGCTTTCAAATAGTTTTGCCACCTTCTTGGCTCCATCTTTTCCGGCTTCATCGGTGTCATAACAAATGTAGACAGTTTTTACCTCCTCGAATTCCTTTACCCAACCTTCCTTGAATGTTCCTGCGCCAGCTGTACTGCTTACCGCTGAATATCCAAACTGTTCAGCAACCATAGCGTCAAACTCTCCTTCACAGATGATTGTGGACTCCGAATTATCTTTAAGTGTTTGGATGTTAAACAACGAAGCCTTACCACCTTTCTCGTTCCAGAATTTCTGCCCCTTGGTTTTATTAGGACTTCTCCTGTGACGAATATTGACAATATCTCCACTCTTGTCAAAGACAGGGAAGGCAATACTAGACCCGTCCCAGCCAATTTTGTGCTTTTTGGTTGTATGCAAAATTGTTTAAAATACAATCTGAAAGTTATAAGGAGTAGGCTGGGGTTATTAAACTTTACCAGCAACTACTTTCAAGGGCAATATTTCACTCCCCGAGTGAATCCAGACAATACAAGGAGTAACTACTTCTATCATGACTAAATACCAGAGAAACAGTTTGAGGGACAAGTTACTATCCAAACGACACATTTCTAGGCAATAGTAATGTTTGATTATTTCGAAAACAAACGTTTTTCTGCAAAGTAGGCAACTGCAGTACTCTGAAATTTTGTTAGGTGTACCGTGTCAAACTTATCATTCTTATAATGAGGATAACAAAAATCTTCGAAGTGTTTATATATTTCAGGAATTGCATAAAACACAAATTTTCTCATTGATTCATAATCATCTTTAAGCTTGCTGGCAAAAGCTTTTGTATAAAACTGCCTGTTGAAAGTTTGCAAACCGAGTTCGATATCGAGTGGGTTGTCCTTTCTGAAAAATTCAAAACTGTCCATATAAAAAGCCGTATTGCTTGAAATAAAATCTTCGAAGGGTTGTTCTCCAATCTCTTGGTATTTTTCCCATATACGGTTCATTGTTTCTAGGTTGACACGATAATTATTTCTTTTCTTTTTCAAGTCTTTAAGGTTTTTATCAAAGATATCTGTCTTGCAAGTTTCGTATGCATACTTGAAATACTCAAAATAATCTTTTGTTGAAAACTCAGTCTCTTCTCCTATTCTAAGTAGATTTGCGTATGACATCTTGGATTTTTTGTCCGGATAGGTTATTTCAAAATAGCTAAAAAGTGGAGTTTCAGCGTGGTCGATATGAATTGTTTTTCTAATTTTTATGTATGGTGAAGTATAAAACTCAATATCATAAAATATTCCATTTTTATCTAAGTCAAAGAGGACATATTCGAAAACGTTATCTGCTTTGTTTTTCCAAAAATAGTAAGGCTGAAGCTTGGTAGAATTCAATTTATCAAGTTTGCAATCCTTACCCTTAAAGTATTCTCGGCAAAGCAATGCAAACTCTTCCTTCTTTGTCATACTTCATTATAACCCACTTAGAAAGCGGTGGTCATTAAGTTATGCTATGCTCTACCTTAATATCTTGTATTTGCCTGGTTGCAACCAGGAATTGCATTATTTCCTCGTTCGAAATAAACGGAGTTTGATTCTTCCTTCCGTTCGAATTAAAATAAGGGTGGTTCACAATTTAACAGGTGTGTCGGGATTTATTTGGTTTTTTAACCATTTTGCAAGCTTACTTGCTGAAATACTTAATCTATTTGAAAAATTTTGATCATTTATATTGAGTGAAATGTCATTTTTATGTTTCTTGAGAAATTTATGATGCTCAGCAATGAAGCGATCTATTTCACTAAGAGAATCTTCATAATTTTTCACCTGATACAACTTAACTAAAAAAGATTTACTTAGGTCAAGGTTAATAATAAACCATCTGTAGTTATTATTTATTAAAATTTGTTTTATTTCCTCCCAAGTTCTATCGACACTTGCGTCATAAATAAATGGAAGGTCTCTGTCTACAATATTTTTTATTCTTTTTCGGGCTCGTTTCCTAAATTCTTCATTATCGAACTGCAGAAGGTCTTCCGCAACTTCGGTTCTAATAGTATCGTTGTTAAAAATTGGTAGATTAAAAGTATAACTAAGATGATGTGCAATTGGTGTTTTAGAACTACCTACTGGACCAGCGAAAGTGACTACAAACTTACTCATGCTTTATATTTTATCATCACCTTCTTGTTACGATGTTCCATGCCTTAATGGGAGATGGTTCAATGTATTCTTTTGTGCCTGTTCGAGATCACGGTATAACTTACTAAGCTCTAGCCATACTTGGTTTGAAGACGGACCTGTATGGGTCACATTTAACCTATGTATCGAGGTTTTATTTGGTTTCAAGTGAAATCTAGTATTTCAGCTACTTCAGTAATTCTAGTGTGTGAAGGACTAGATAAGAGGTATTTATTGTTTTTCGAGAACTCTTTAAGACCAGAGTATTTAACCCACTTGGCATCCATGACTTCTTCTTTATCTAATTTCAATGGTTGTTCCTTACTTAAGACTGTGTAGTAGATCCAAAAAAACCGAGCTTCCTTGTCTCTATATTTCTCAAATACTTTTTTGTAATAAGTTGGCTCAACTTTGATACCCAGTTCTTCTTCCACTTCTCTCTTGATGGCTTCTTCTGGATCTTCACCTGCCCCAATATGCCCTGCGGCTGTCATTTTCCAGTGACCAGGGTCGTTCATTTTTTTCATACTTCTTTGTTGGAGTAGTACCTCTCCTTTTTTATTGAAAACAACAATCGCCACTTCTCTATGGATAAGCGATGGGTTCTGATGGGCTTGACTCTTGAAAATAGATCCTATTATTTCATCGTTCTCGTCAACCTGATCAATTAACTCATCTGACATGCCAATTATTTTATCATTACTCAGGTTCAATTACCTTTACTGGAGTATCTTTAGGTAGCAAATGCAAGCTGCTGGGTGTCGGGCAAGAAGGTGTGAATCAAGTCAACTAGGTTTGAAATAACTTGGTTCGGTTGCAGAAGGTCTAGGGTCACAAATGATCAGGTTGACATACACATCAACATCTTATGTGTGAGGTTTATGTAAAATCTGATAATAAGAGTATGTCAAAAAGAGCCACCTTCAGGTCACCTTTTTCTTCTGGGGTCAAATTCAATACAGAGCCCCCTCTATATTCATTGCGTTTTTGTTCTGCATATTCTCTTTTCCATTCTGGCCAATTTTCTTCTATATTTTTAGAAGCCGCCCTTGCTGGTGTCAAATAATCATCCAGTATCTCAGTAATTATCGTAATCTTTTCTTTCCTGCTAATACTTTCGAAATTGATTGTCTTTTCTTTGTCCATCCTTTTTACTATTTGTCTTCACCAAGCTTAATAATGACATATTTTACACCATCTAAGTTGCAAAGTGCCTTTAGACTGAGTTTCCACCCTTGTTGGAACTTACTTCTAAAACTTGTTAAACTTGACTATATGGAAGCAGGAGGACAACAAGAACGTGACTTTAGAATAGTCCCTTTAGATGTTCCAAGAATCAAGGAAATTTTTGGGAAAGAATCAAAAGTCAAAAGGATTGAAAATGGATATAGAGTAAGCTCAGTATTAACAGAAGGGGTAATGGAAGGTGGACAACAGATGAAAATTGAGCTGCTGTCTCCTAAGAAAATTGATAAAGGAAAAAATAGTGTGAAAGCGTTGAAACTTACTTCTTTAAAAATAAATGATGTAGATATTTTAGATCATTTTACAGACATTTATTTTGAGGTTAGACCTCTTGTTCTTGGTACCAAAGAAAGCGTGTCAATTATGGAGCTGGATATGGCTAAAAAGAAGCATAAACTTAATAATGAGATAAGGAGACAATTTGGCACATCGATGGTTGGAGTTGAGAATATAATTATTACTTCACTTAGGAACGCTGATGATCTGTCTGCTTTACTGCATGAGCAAGGTCATTACAATGATCCTGATATAGAAGAGGATAGTTTTTGGGAAAATAGAAATAAGTTTGGACCTATTAGTTCAAAAAGCGTTAACGATCTGGAAAATGATACTGCCGACAAGCCGGGTAGTATATCAGTGTGGAAAGCAGTTTTAAGACAAGAGGTTAATGCAAACAAACAACAATTGAAACTTGTACAAGAAATATCTAAAAAAGTATCTTTGTTCCCTGTTGACGAGAAAACTGGTTTTCAAAGACTAAATAAATTTAATGAGTTAGGTTTATTAAGCTATATGAACGTCTCAAAGGGTTGGTTTAAAAAACAATTAACTAATCGTGAGTTATCTGAGCTGACTAGACCTTAATCCCAAGAGTAGAAAATTTGGCAATTAATACAAAAAACCCCTAGAAAAAGACTATGTTTTTAGGATAATCCCTTCTAGGGGTTTTAAGTTAAAGCTAAAGCTTATCTGCCGTAGCCACCGCCACCGCGGTTTCCACCACCGAAACCACCTTCACCTCTTGGCTTAGGAGGTCTGGCAACGTTTACCACGATTGCTCTACCTTCTAGCTCGGTGTTGTTAGTAGCTTCTATAGCTTTATTAGCATCCTCTTCGGATGTGTACTCTACAAAGGCGATACCTCTTGAGCGTCCAGACATTTTGTCTGTGATGAGCTTAAGATCTACGATTTCCCCAAACTGGGAAAATAGATCACGAAGCTGATCTTCTGTGACACTGTAAGGCAGGTTGCCTATATATAATTTTTTTGGATTTTGAGCATCCATACTAATCTTTCTACCCAGAATATCCGGGCCTTAATAATAATTGCTTTCTGAAACAATGAGGGTGAAAAGAAAATCTTTGACCGAACCTGTTCTTTAAGCTAGGTGTATTCTACTACAAATTAGCTGTTTTTGATAGATTTAGGAGAAAACCAGTAAAAAAGGTTGACCTTTGAATAAGGCCAACCTTTAGTTGTGATGTAGTTGTTGTAGTAGTTTTTTTAAGTCCTTGATAGATTATAGTTTCCCATTTCCCCCGCAAGATAATCTTGATGGGCAGAAATGCTGCGAGCAACATCTCTAATTGAAACTATACCAATGACTTCTTCTTCCCCATCTTCTATAACCAACAGATGTTGGATCGTGTGATGATCCATTACTGCTAGGCAGTCATTCATATTTGCAAAAGAGGTAACACTGATGACTTCTTCTTTTGGTGTCATCACCTCTCTGACCAGAGTGTCTTTGGCTGCTTGCACATCATGATTTATTTTTAAGAATGAATCACGTATTGTCATAATGCCCACTAATTTGTTTTTTTCTATGACCAGCAACGAACCAATCTTTTTTCTTCTCATCAAGTTGTTGGCTGTAGAAACCCTCGCTCTTGGACCGATAGAGAATAACTCTTTATTCGTCTTTTCCTGTAATAAGCCTCGAACAGTAAACATGATGCATCTCCTTTTTTGAGTCTATTTTGAACTTACTTTAAAAAACTGACAATGTGCAATCTTAAGTTGTTTGTTAGGGAAAAATGATTATACCTTATCTTGTAATATCCTGTAAGTTTTATATCTCAATACTAGAAGTCTTTGAGATGTCTTGAGGGGAAGTGGCTTGTTTAACAGAAAGCTGGCCAATTTTTGTCCTTCTTAATTTGGTGACGTGACCACCAACCCCTAAAGCATTACCTAGATCATGAGCTAGAGAGCGAATGTATGTACCGGAGGTGCAGTCTACTAATAACTCAACCTCGTGTGTCTTGTCATCAAAGGAGAGAAGTTCTAATCTGGTGATTGTTACTGTTCTTACAGGTAACTTAGCTATTGTCTTTTTTTGCCTAGCAAGTTGGTAGAGCTTTTTACCCTTTATCTTAACGGCTGAAAATGAGGGAACTGTTTGGTCTATCTCACCTTCGAATTTTTTTAAGGCAAGCAATACATCTTGCTTAGTTATTTTTTTAAGGATAGACAACGGAGCTGTCTTTACCATCTGACCATCCGAGTCATAAGAGTCCGTCTCTACTCCCAACTTAATGGTTACCTGGTACTGTTTGTCTTGCTTTAAGAATTCATCTTGTCTTTTGGTGTGCTGTCTGCCGACCAAGATAATTAAAAGACCTGTGGCTAGTGGATCGAGCGTGCCGGTGTGGCCGACTCTTTGAACGGCAAGCTTCTTTCTTACTATATCTACTACGTCGTGGCTGGTTAGACCTGTTGGTTTGTCGATTAGGAAAATACCTTCATTTGGATTCATGAATAGATGGCGGTAATCTCTTCTTTGATCTTTTTTATTTCTTCTTTTGATAGTAAGTATGCCAGTCGGTTGTTTTTTAGTTGATGGCTTAGATCTTTTAGAGTAATGATGTTTTGTTTTAGTAACGTCTCTACCTGGTCAGGTAAAAGTGAGTTGATGGCGGTAATTGGATGCAACTTAGAGCCAACTACCAAGTGGAACAAGCTTTCTTTTTTGGGATAGCTCCAAGAGGTAAGTTTCATGTTTTGGCATTTGGCGTACGAGTTGGCGTCCGTTGTAGTCTTGGTGTTGGTCATTAACCAAGAGTGATGGTCTAGGTTAGGACTGTTGGCAGCACCTGATACGTCCTCAAACCTTGCTTGGGTATATAGAGCTGTCTGGATGTCGGTCTTTAGACCTGGTCTGTTGTGGAACTTACATTCTATATAGAAGACTTGATTGTCTTTTTTGGCAACTATGTCTATTTCATGGGCAACACACTTACCGTTTAATATGGCCCCTACCTTTGCTTGATAGCCAAATTCTCGCAGGATTTTAGCCATAAAGTGCTCAAAAGGGTAACCTGTAGGCCCTAATTTAAAAATGGCCCTTTTTAAGTTGTAGTTTAGTCGCTGAAGAGGATGAGAGTGCTGACTTAAGTACTGGGAAACTATATTGTGAACCTTGTGAGTGTCGGTATCAGATGAGAGATTATCTTTAACCAACTGGAGAGCTTGTTTTGTTACATCTTGTGAGACACCTATGGATGTAAGTGAGTTTGTTAGTTTCTTTGCGCTAAATTCTTCTGCCTGCCCGGATGCTTTGGTGATTTTCATAATTAAAGTTTTTTGGCTCCTATTTTTTCCAAGACCTGTTGGTTTTCTAAAGCTTGTTTAAGGGTACAGTATTTAAAGTCTTTAGTCTCACCATTTAGATAACTAATCAAATCTTTGGCTAGAAACTTAAATGACTTGGAGACAAATGAGTTACCTACGTTAATATTTGACAGAGGGTCTTTGATTACAACTTTTTGAAGTAACTGATTATTGTCGGTGGAGAGTTGTAGACCATCTAAGTCGGAGTAGAAGACGACACCCTTGGTACCTAGAATTTTTAGATCAAAATTTTTGTAACCAAAAGAATAGAGAGTAGTAGAGAGAGAAAGATTGATTGAGCCAGCAAGCTTGATGTTGGCTCTAAACTGATCTGGAGAAGTAACTTTTTTTAGTTTACCGGTTAACTTATCTGGCTGAGACTCACTTATTATTTGATCGTGTAAGAAACCTTTTTCAAGTTTGGGGAAACCTGTCAGGTATCTTGCAAGATCGATAAAGTGGGTACCGTAGCCTAAGACTGTTTGTCCACCTGACTTTTTGTGGTCATCCCACCAGGTGTAAGTAGCCCCCTTGAAGCTGCCGTAGTTAGTGTGGTGATCGATTGATATTGAAGTTACCTTACCTAAGACACCGGTATCTATTAACTTTTTAATTTTTAAAGTAACAGGATTAAACCTTGCGGCGTGATTTACAGCAATGAATTTTTTGGTCTTTTTAGCTGCCTTGATGAGTTTCTTTATTTGGTTGGAGTTTAGTCCAGCGGGCTTTTCTTGTAATAAGTGTTTTTTATTTTTTATGGCCAGTAAAGCTATTTCTAGATGGAGATCGCTTGGTGTTGGATTACAGACTAAGTCCACTTCTTTATTTTTAATCAAGTCTTGGTAGTTGTCGTAGGCAAACTCGATATTGTGTTTTTTGGTAATTTCTTTTGTTCTACCTAGGTCCCTACCAGCTAGAGCTATGACTTTACAGCCTTTTATTTCTTTAAATGTGGGAATCATGCTTCTAACCCCAAAGCCCGTACCAATTATGCCAATTCTTACCATATAGACATTGTATAATAACAAGGTATGAAGATGAGTAAGACGATAGTTGAGCCTCTAAAAGACGCTCCAAAAGATGCAGATACCACTAACCATAGACTGTTGGTGCAGGCTGGTTTTGTGCGTCAGTTAATGGCAGGAGCTTACACTTACCTACCTTTAGGGTTAAAAGTTTTAAACAAGATAAGTCAGATAGTGCGTGAGGAGATGGATAAAATAGGTGGGCAAGAAGTGTTGATGCCTATGCTTCACCCAGCAGAAAACTGGAAGAAGACCGGTGGTTGGGATGGCATTGATGTCTTATTTAAAGTAAAAAGTAGAACAGAAAAAGACTATGCCTTAGGACAGAGCCAAGAAGAAGTAGTAACTCCTTTAATGAAAGAGTTTATCCAGTCATATCGTGATCTACCAGCTAGTGTTTACCATATACAGTGGAAGTTTAGAGATGAGTTAAGGTCTAGGTCCGGTATTCTAAGGGGCAGAGAGTTCTTGATGAAGGATATGTATTCTTGGCATGAAACAGAAGAAGACTTTGAGGATTACTACAAGAAAGTCAGACAGGCCTACATAAAGGTGTACAAGCGACTAGGATTAGTAGCTAAGGTAACTGAGGCTTCTGGTGGTAGTTTCACAGAGAAGATTTCTTACGAGTTTATGGTTATAACGGATGCTGGTGAGGATGACATTTTGTACTGCCCTAGTTGCGAATTTTGTATAAATAGCGAGATTGCTAAGGTTAAGGTTGGTGAAACCTGCAGTAGCTGTAAGAGTGAAAAACTTTTGGAAGCAAGAGCAGCAGAAGTTGGAAATGTGTTTGACTTGGGTCTTAAGTATGCAAAAGATTTTGACTTACAGTACACCGGTGAAGATGGAAAAAGAAAATCTCCAGTCATGGGCTGTTATGGAATTGGAATAAGCCGAACCATGGGAGTGTTGGTTGAAAAATGCAATGATGACAAAGGGATTTTATGGCCTAAGTCAGTTGCTCCATTTGGAGTTCAGTTAATCAGCTTAGGAGAAGACATGGGTGAGATGGGTGAGAAATTATATAAACAGCTTTCTGAAACCAATGAAGTCCTCTGGGATGATCGAGGTGTGTCTGCTGGAAGAAAATTTGCCGATGCAGACCTTATCGGTTGCCCACTAAGAGTGGTAGTAAGTAAAAGAAGTTTAGATGAAGGTGGGGTGGAGATAAAAAGAAGAGATGAAGATGAAACAAAAGTTGTAACCGTGGATGAGTTGGTGAAATTGTTAAATGATTAGTCTTGGTGGTTTTGATTTTCACTTATATGGACTGATTCTTGGAGTGGCTATACTAAGCGCTTTACAAGTGTCGCTTAGATTTGCAAAAGAAAGAGGAGTTGAACAAGAGAAAGTAGAGAAAGCTTTTTGGTGGGCTTTAGTTGGTGGAGTTGTCGGAGCAAGAATATATCATGTGGTGCATTTATGGGGAGAAGTATATTCACTAAATCCTATTAGAGCTCTCTATGTTTGGCAAGGTGGATTGGGAATTTGGGGGGCAATACTTGGGGGCTTGATGGGACTAATATTTTTTAATTTGAAGACAAAAAATAGAGGTTTTGCCATATTGGATGTGATGTTGATTGGAATGCCGTTAGCACAAGCGATAGGTCGACTGGGCAACTGGGCAAATGGTGAGCTTTATGGGAAAAATGGAGAGCCATTGTTTATTTGGGAGTCGATACTCAACTTGACTTTGTTTGTGATTTTGTGGAGAGTAGGAAAACAAAAAAAGGTAACTGGCAGGATTACTGGTACTTATTTGATTGGATATGGAGCGATTAGAGTCTTTTTAGAAAACTTTAGGCCAGACAATATCATTTGGAAATGGCAAGGTATACCAGTCGCTGTAATTGCCGGAGGTCTCTCTTTGATATCTGGTCTTTTTATTTTGAGGAAAAAACAATCTTAACCACTTCATCCATAGATGTGACGTAGTGGAACTTAAGATCTTTTTTAACTTTGTCTGGAACGTCTATTAAGTTTCTCTCGTTTTGTTTTGGTAGGATAATTTCTTTTACTCCACTTCGATGAGCGGCGATGACTTTTTCTTTTACCCCACCAATCTCTAAGGCCCTACCTCTTAAGGTCACCTCACCAGTCATGGCAAGATCTTTTTTGACTGGTTCGTTACAGAAAACAGATATAATGGCGGTGGTTATCGCTAATCCAGCAGAAGGCCCATCTTTAGGAACAGCTCCTTCTGGAACGTGGATATGGATATCTGAAGTAGAGATCATTTTCTGGGTGATTCCTAGTTGTTTTTGATGAGATCTAACGTATGAGTACGCAGCTTGAGCTGATTCTTTCATAACATCACCTAACTGCCCTGTTAATTTAATCCTACCTTTACCTGGCATAATGGCAACTTCTATCAAAAGAATATCTCCACCTGTTTGAGTGTATGCAAGTCCAGTGACAATTCCCGGCTGGAGATCTTTTTCTTTTAAGGTGTAGTTGTATTTTCTTGGACCCAAGAAAGTTGTTAGTTTTTGCTTGGTCAATGTGATGGGGTGGAAAGACTTTTTACTAACCTTAATTTTGGCTGTTTTTCTTAAAACGGCAGCTATCTCTCTTTCTAGGTTTCTGACTCCTGCTTCTCTGGTGTACTGGCTGATGATTGTTCTTAAAGTATCTGCAGGAATTTTTATATCCTTCTTTTTTAGAGCATGATTTTCTAACTGTTTAGGAACTAAGTATTTTTTACCTATGTTGTATTTTTCATCTTCTGTGTAGCCAGTGAACTGGATAACTTCTAACCTGTCTTTTAGAGCTGGAGGAATGGTGTCGAGGACGTTGGCGGTGGTTATGAAGAGAACTTTGGATAGATCGAAGGGAATGTCCAAGTAATGGTCTCTAAAGGCGTAGTTTTGTTCTGGATCTAAAGCCTCTAAAAGAGCTGATGCTGGATCTCCCCTAAAGTCTTTACCTATTTTATCTAGCTCATCTAGCATGAATACTGGGTTGCTACTGCCGGATTCTTTAATTGACTGGATTATTCTACCGGGGATAGCACCAACGTAAGTGCGTCTGTGACCTCTTATTTCTGCTTCATCTCTGACTCCACCTAAAGCCATCTTGACGAACTTTCTATTCACGGCTTTGGCTATGGATCTACCAACAGATGTCTTACCTACACCAGGTGGTCCCACGAAACAAAGAATCGTAGGCAAGGAGCTTTCACTCTTAGTTTTCTTTTTTTGTTTTTTGCTTCTTAATTTTAAAACCGCAATGTACTCTAGAATTCTTTCTTTGACTTTTTCTAGGCCGTAGTGGTCCCTGTTTAATATTTTTTCTGCTTTTTCGATTGAATAAGTACCATTGCTTAATTTGTTCCAAGGTAACTCAGTAACTGTCTCTATCCAGGTTCTTATGTAACTAGATTCTGGACTATGAATGGAGATTTTTTCTAGACGTCCAAGCTCTTTGAGTGTTTTTTCATTTATGTCTTCTGGGAGCTTAGCTTGTTTGATTTTATCTTTTAGTTCTTTTATGTCGTTATCTTCTTTACCTGTACCTAACTCTTTTTGAATGGTGCGCATTCTCTCTCTTAAGACATTTTCTCGCATGTTTTTATCAAATTTCTTTTGAGTTTTACTGGCAATCTTTTGTTCTATCTGAAGAATCTTTATCTCTTGTCCTAGGTACTCACCTATCTGCATTAAGCGCTTCTCTAAATTGTTCTCTTCTAAAAGTTTTTGTCTTTGATCATTTTTTAAAGTAAGAGTTGAGGCGACCTGGTAAGAGATACTGATTGGATTTGACGTGTTGATTATTTTTATAAAAGCGGCGGGATCTATGTTTCCTTTACCGAGATTAAGGACTTCTTTAGTTTGATTAATTACGTGGTTGGTTAAAGCAATCAACTCTTTTCTTTCCACATATTGATCAGGAATCTTGGTGACGCTGGCTATTAGAGATCCATCTCTTTTTTCAATGGTGTTAATTTTTACTTTATATAGACCTCTGACTAGAGCATGGAGCTCTTTGTTTACAGGTAAGGTTTTGATGATCTCAGCAACTGTACCTATTTGATACAAGTCAGTAACTTGAGGATTTTCTTTAATTTTTGTTTTTTGGGACACAAAACAAACTAGACTCCTATTCTCCACAGCCATTTTGATGCCGATAATTGAGGTTTCGCGACCAAAAGCTAATATGGCTTCGGTTTGAGGATAGATAACCCCTTCTTTCAGAGTAATTAGAGGCACCAGGTTAACTGGGTTTCTGATTGTTTTACCTTTCGAATCTAACATGAAAGTATTTTAGCAGATCAAGGGCTAGTTTGCTAATCTGACGGCTCTGACACCAAGTAAAATCGTGACTAAAATAGTAAGAAGCAGGATCAAAAAGAAAAGAAAAAATGAGAACTTTTTTTTAGACATAGTTATTTGCTATTTATGGATTACCAGTTTGGTTTCACTTGACCATAAGTGTTGATTACCGACCCTGGCGTAGGCTCTGTAAAAAATAGTACCTGGTAATAAGTTTACGCTAGTGGAGAACGTGTCTGGTAGAAAAAAACTACCATTTAAATAATCTGTTAGTTTGTAAGGGTAACCGACTGCTTGAGGTGAGTCATTTGTGGTTAAAGCACTGGGAGAACTCACGTGGCCATAGTATATTGTGGTACTGGGAGAAATAGCGGTGTCTGGGGCCTGTATGTCCCAAGAAAACTCTATTGGTTCGTCAGCAGATGCATTCAAAGTGGGGTTGATCAAAGATATTTTGTATAAGGGTTGTGTTGACTGGGCAATATCTCTTTGTGCTTTTTTTAGATTAAAAAGAATGAGGAGTAGAAAGATTGATGTGAGACCAAGACAGAGAATTAATTTTTTGATGAAATTTTTCATAGTTTGTTTGAATCTAAGCTTATTGTAACTGGACCGTCTAGTTTTAGGTCGATTTCCATGTAGTGGCCAAAAAAACCTGTCTTTACTACCAAACCATTTTCTTTTAAAGTCTCTATCACCTCTTTATACATTGACTCTGCTTTTTCTTGCTTGGCGGCTTTGATGAAACTAGGTCGGTTACCTTTTTTTGAGTTGGCTAGTAGAGTGAACTGAGAGATGAGTAATACCTCTGCTTTTGCTTCTTGAGGACTTAAGTTCATCTTATTGTCTTTATCTTTAAAGATTCTAATGTTGGTAATCTTTTTTACAATTTTTGCTAAATCTTCTTTTTGATCATCTTGGGCAACACCTAAAAGAATACACATACCTGAACCAATTTTGCTTTCTTTGTCTGTTTCTAGTGATTTTACTTTGGCATTTGAGACTCTTTGGATTACAGCAATCATTATTTTATAGCGTGGTTAATAAAGTGGAGGCAAGCTTACCCACTATGTAACCAATAAAGGATGCCGAAGCAGAAACTAGGACCATCTCTAGGCCTGATTTTACAGAGCTGATCTGAGCTAGATTGCCTTTTACAAAACCAATGGTAAATAGAAAGACAAATGAAGTTAGAACAGCTGATATCACCCCGATACCCACTGGGAGAATTAAGAAACTAGTAAGTGCAACTAAGCCTCCTAAAATATATGATACCCCCATAAAAGCTGATTCTTTTACTGGCAGGCCTGGTTTGTGTCTGTGGAACAAAGATTTGAGTGGAAATTTTTTATCTTCAGCTAAGTGAATCTCTTGCTGGGACTTGTTTGATAAATAGGTACCAGCGGCCATTGAAAGGCTCTCTACGAAGATGACAACCAAGCCTGACAAAATGACAAGAGACTTATTGTTTGTACCTGTAGCTATACCAACTAACACCCCTAAAGTTGAAACTATTCCGTCTTCTAGGCCAAATATAATTTCTCTCACTGGTAGATTTGTTCTTTTCATAATTTAAATTATATATCTTTAGTCATATACAGACCGTCTTTTTTGAACCCAAGTTTTGAGTAGTATTTTTTTGTTCCAACAGCAGAGATAACGGCAAGTTTTTTAAAACCCTTTTCTTTAGAAATTTTCTCTGCCTTACTGACTAATTTTTTACCCAAACCTTTATGTTGAGCCTCTGCCGACTGGCGTTCTTTTAAAGCTAATGCAGAACCAAAGGTGTGAACTTCACGGATAATGGCAGCACCTTCAAGTTCTGGGAAAAGAACTTGCTGGTCTTTGTCTGGTAGTCTCAAACGAAGTAGAGAATATAGATTTCCCTTATCCTCAAAGCTTAAAAAATGTTCTTTGGCGCCTAATGTATCGATTATTATTTCCTTTAGTTTAGGAGACTGACTATGGAGACCGTCTTTAATCTCTCGGCAACGAATACACTGACAGGTTTTTCCTTCTTCTTTTAATTCTTGTTGGATAATCTGACGAATATTTGTTTTTAAAGTTCCAGAACTCACCCATTGCCTGGAAATATCTCTAACTAACCTATCTATCCTTACCCATGGTGGAGTAATTTCTTTGATGCTTTTTAGGACATTCTTTAGAGACTTGTCTGTGTAAGTTTTGAATTTACCAGCCTTAAAAAGTGTGTGTAACTCAGTAGTGGGAATGACCTGAACTGGATATATTTTTAGGTAGTCTGGTTTGAAACGCTTATCTTCAAACATCATTGCAGCCATACTAATATCTTTTTTGGGGGTGGAGCCAGGTAAATTGGGCATAAAATGATAGCAGATCTTAAAACCTGAGTTTTTTAGTAGTCTAGTAGAAGTGGCGACTGGCTCTAGAGAGTGACCTCTTTTGATTTTCTTTAATATTTTCTCATCTAGAGCTTGAACACCTAGCTGAAGTTTGGTTACCCCGAGTCTTCTTAGGAGTTTTATTTCGTCTTTGGTAACCCAGTCTGGTCTGGTTTCTATACTGATGCCGACAGCTCTGTGTTTGGCTGTTTCATTTACAAACTGAGCTTCTTCCAAGGACTTAGATTTTTTACCATTTAGCGCTTCAAAGATACTTTGGAAAAACTTGATTTTATATTCTTTAGGATAAGCTGAAAAAGTTCCACCAATCACAATGATCTCTATTTTGTCTGTGGTGTGTCCCGTAGCAGCCAGTTGTTTAAGACGGGATTTTATCTGTAGTTTGGGGTCAAAGTTTACTTTCTTGGCTCTTTGAGCAGCCGGCTCATCGGATAAATAGCTTTTAGGCATACCTTTTTCTAAGGGACAGAAGATGCATCTACCTGGACAGGCAAAGGGCATAGTCATGACGGCCATAGGAGCTACCCCAGACTGAGTTCTTGTCTTTCTAGTAGTTAAAAATGAACCTAGATCAAGGAGAGGTCTTATTTTTTTACTCTTTATTAACTGGTTGTAAGCCTTGAGAACTTGGGAGTTTTTAGGAATAAAGCCGATCTCTTTAGCCCAGATACGTTTAAGTCTTCCCAAACTTTGTCCGCCAAGTTTAGTAAAATCCCTTTGTATTATATTTTTTAGGCTTTTCATGATAAATAATTTGAAGACAGTATATAACGATATTAGTAAGTATTACCTTAGGCCAAGGTCTTTGTGGCCGGAGATGAAAAAGTGGAGTGGCGAAGTTTCCAGTAAAGACTCAGTGTTAGATGTTGGCTGCGGCGAGGGCAGATTACTCCAAGGTATCGGAGTAAATGTTGATTATACAGGAATCGATTTTTCTGAAAAGTTAACCAAGATAGCAAAGGAAAGATATAAGGGGAAAAAGTATAAATTTATTACTGGAGATATCACTAAAGAAAACACCTGGAAAAATTTAGGGGAGTTTGACAAGATTTTTGCGGTCGCAGTGATTCACCATTTACCAAATAGGAAAGAACAAGTCTATGTTTTAAAGAAAATGAAGCAACATCTTAAAAGGGACGGGAAAATATATGTCTCCTTTTGGAACTTGTGGCAGAAAAAGTTTTGGAGTGAACACCTTAAAAACTTTAAATTAAAACTTACTAATATAAGATGGATAGAAATTCCGTTTACTAACACCGGTTTAAAAAGATTCTATTTTGCTGGAGGGAAAAAATACTGGGAAAGTGTCTTAACTGAGGCTGGATGGAAGAGTGTGAAGATAGAACTTGATGCGAGTAAAAAAAATATGTGGGTGATTCTTGATTAAAAGTTATTGTAATAATTTTTAAAACAATACCCCTTCTCTTGTACTATAATGATATTTTGTTAGTCAATTAATTTTCAGTTTATGTCTAAAAAGAAAAGAGTTTTAGTCACTGGTGCTGGAGGATTTGTTGGTTCCCACTTAATTAAACTTTTAAAGAAAGAAGGTTGCTGGGTTAGAGGTGTTGATATTAAACGCCCAGAATATTCTAAGACAGCTGCCGATGAATTTGCTATCCTTGATCTTCGTATTAAAAAAAACTGCACCAAAGCTTTGAAAGTATATGGTGGCTTCGATGAGGTCTATCAACTAGCTGCTGACAGAGGAGGTGCCGGTTATATGGTGCCAGGAGCATGCGACATGATGCACAACAATGTTTTGATTAATGTCTATATGATCTCTGAAGCAGTTAAGTTGAAGAAAAAACCTAAATTTTTCTTCTCCTCTTCTGTTTGTGTTTACAAAGATATGAAGATTGGACATCCTTCTATAAAAGAAAAGGATGTTTACCCTGCTTTTCCAGAAAATGAGTATGGTTGGGAAAAATTATATTCTGAACGAATGCTTCAGGTGTATGGTAAACAGTATGGTATGCCCGTCAGGATAGCCAGATTTCAGACCACTTATGGTCCCGAGTCGAACTGGGAAGGTGGTCGAGAAAAAGCTGCCGATGCTATCAGCCGAAAAGTTGCTTTAGCAAAAGAAGGTGGATCTGTCGAAGTCTGGGGAAATGGAAAAGCTGTTAGAGTATTTACATATATCGATGACTTACTAGCTGGCATCAGGGCTTTAATGAAATCAAACATTGATCAGCCCACTAATATTGGTAGTGCTCAGTATGTAACGGTTGATGAACTAGCCCAAACGATCATTGCTGTTTCTGGTAAAAAACTAAAAATTAAACATGTTAAAGGAGCGGTGGGAGTTATATCTAGGAATTTTAGTAATAAGCAGATCTACACTACTGGATGGAAACCTAAATATAGTCTTAAACAAGGAATTAAGATTCACTACCCTTGGGTAGCTGAACAGGTAGCTAAAAAATATCCCAATGCATCAATCTAATTTTATATATTCTTGATTAAGATCGAGAGTTAGATCGTCGCTTCTTTTTTCTTTGAGCTTTACCATTACCCTTGTCTGGATTACCATTCTTCTTTTTCCCTTGGGTATTTTGTTCTAACCATTCGTTTTGCATTTCTTCTGTTGCCTCATCCCAAGAAACAACTGTGTTGTCTTCGCGAATAATACAGTCTGGATGATGATGACCGTTAGGCCCTTCTGCTTTAACCATGTTGGCAAGTTATCAAAAATGTGAGAGCCCTGTCAAGAGTTACTTTAAGTATTTTTTGTTGGCAAGTTTTTCTGGGAGAAGAGATTTTTTGGTATAAGGGTCGTAACCTTTACCATAACCTGCTTTTTCCATTAACTCGGTGGGGGCGTTTCTAATCTCTAATGGAACAGATAGGTTGCCATGGCTTTTGACATCTTTCTGGGCCGAACGTAAGGCGTTATAGGAAGAGCGGCTTTTTTTGGCATTAGATAGATAAGTGACACCGTGGGCTAGATTAATGGCACACTCCGGGTAACCAATTACCTGGCAGGCTTTGAAGACGGCGTTAGCTACGACCAAGGCAGTGGGTTGGGCTAGACCGATGTCTTCACTAGCAAAGATGACCATGCGACGAGCAATAAAAAGGGGGTCTTCGCCAGCGTCGATCATGCGAGACAAGTAGTAGACGGCAGCATCTGGTTGGCTGGCTCTCATGGATTTTATAAAAGCAGAGATAGTGTTGTAGTGTTCTTCACCTTTTTTGTCGAAACGCAGGTGCTTAGACTGAAGAGTATTTTTTAGATCCTCTATCTTGAGGGACTGATAGAGATTAAATGTGTTCTCTATCATGGTTATTGCTTGCCTGGCGTCGCCATTAGCCATAGCTGATAACCAGTCCTTAGCTTTTTTGTTTATAGTAATCTTGACCGGCAAGGCTTTGACGCAGCGGGTGATTATCTTGCCCATTTCTTTTTCTGATAGCTCGTTTAAGATAAAAACGCGGCAGCGAGATAGAAGAGGTGAGATGACTTCAAAACTAGGGTTCTCTGTGGTGGCACCAATAAGAGTTAGTTGACCGTTTTCTACAAAAGGTAGGAGGAAGTCCTGCTGGGCTTTGTTGAAACGATGAATTTCATCTAAGAATAAAACTAAAGGTTGAAGAGCACCTTGGGACTGCTTGATGGCTTTACGGATATCGTCTTTCTTGGCAGAGACAGCGGATAACTCAACAATCTCGGCATTTAAGTTTCGGGCGTAGATTTTAGCAAGAGTGGTTTTACCAACTCCTGGTGGACCCCAGAAAATCATGGAGAAAAGATGTTTTTTACCGATAGCAACGCGTAGGGGTTTGTTTTCCCCAACTAAATGGTCTTGGCCGATAAAGTCTTTTAGTGTTTTGGGGCGGATCTTTGAGGCTAGTGGTTCGTTTGGAGACATGTTTTGTTTCGGTAATTATTTGGGTAACTATATTTAACCTTTTGGAGAGATAAAAGTCAAATAAAAGCGCTTACCAACTGGAAGAAGCACCTCCCCCGCCGCTACTTCCACCAGAGAAACCTCCAAAACCTCCACCTCCACTGCTTTTACCTCCAAAGCCTCCAAAGCCGCCTTTGCTTTTCCAGAAGCTAGTTGGGCGCTTGGTTTTTTTTAGAGTTTTATAGTTTTGTGAAAGAATGAAGTCAAGAAATAGACCAAATAAACCAAGAAAAACGGCTGCCCCTACACCCGAGAAGAGCCCGATGAAAAATCCCACGGCCCCACCAAACCAGAAACTTTTAGAACGAGCCATGAATGCAGCTGAGTAGCTTAGGGCCATAGCAAAGAAAATGACAATAAAGATCATAAATGGAAGATTGGGGATCTCGTCAGAAGCCGTGGAGGAGATAGGAGCGATGTTAGGATCTGATTCTAAGGCAGAAAGAATGGCTCCGACCCCTGCGTCTATACCAGCTTGGTAGTCTTGTTCTTTAAAGTTTGGTGCAACTGAGTCACGTAGAATTCTACCGACCTTGCCATCTGGCAAGAAACCTTCAACACCATACCCTGTTTCTATACGCATTTTTCTATCACCAATTGACGAGATAAATAATACCCCGTTGTCTGTTTCTTTTTTACCTATCCCCCACTCGGCAAAAAGTTCTACTGCGTAGTTTTCTATGATGTCCCCCTCTAGACTGTTGATGGTGACCACTACCACCTCGGGACCTACTTGGGTACTAAAATCAGCTAGTTTTTTTTCTAACTCGAGTTCGTATTCTACTGGTAATACATCGGCAAAGTCATTAACGAAACCTGTTGGATCAGGAAAGGCGTATACAGACGAGGAAGACCGGATGACAAGAAAACAAAAAACAAGGAGACTAAGGAAAAGACGGGTTGGGCGACGAATCATTACTGAAAGTCTACCTTTGGTGCTTCGGAAGCTGACTCTATGGCTTCAAAGTAAGGCCTTGCATCAAAGCCAAAGATTGGGGCGATGAGATTCGTAGGGAAACGTTTGACCTTGGTATTGAATACAAGAACTGTGTCGTTATAGCGTTTACGCTCGACACTTACTCTGTTTTCAGTACCAGCCAGTTCGTCGGTTAATGAAAGTACTGCCCTGTCTGACTTTAAGTCTGGGTAGTTTTCAACTATGACCAGCAAGCGTGATAGCGCTGATTCTACTTGAGTAGCCGCGGCTGCTTTTTGAGTTGGTGTTTGAGCTCCGGAATATCCTTGACGAGCCTCTGCTAATTTACCAAAAACTTCTTTCTCTTGTTCAAAAATCCCTTTAGTGGCTCCAACTAGGTTAGGAATTAGGTCAAAACGACGTTGGTACTGGGTTTCCACCTGGGCCCACTGACCGTCAACTTTTTGGGAGTCGGTAACTAGGGAGTTGTATGTACCTGTTAGTGAGGAACCTACTAATACTAATACTGCGATAACGATAATGAGTGATTTTTTCATATATTGATAGTATATCAAATAGAGCAACTACTTGACCCTAAGTTGGTTTGTTAATATAGTAAAGGCAATGAACACAAACGGAACTATGGCTAAGCCTTTAAAAAAGACAAAAAGCCTGATGGTCAAAATTACTGATGTAATTTCTTGGTTTTTAGGTAGTTGGTGGGCGGTTGTAGCACACACCTTGTGGTTTACCATCTGGGTAGTATTTGATTTTGATATTAACAAGCTTACCTTTAGTGTTTCGCTTGAAGCCATCTTTATTGGTATTTTTCTCTTGATGGCGTCTAACAGAGGTGAGGAAGCAAGGGACAAGAAGGAAGAGAGACTCAGAAAGAGTGATCGAGCAAGAATAGAGATGGATATAAGGCTGGACGAGAAAGCAGATAGGCAGCTAATGGAGATCAAGAGGATCCAGAAAGAAATGAATGAGCAGATAGCTAAGTTGAGAAAAGAGGTAAAAGCCTTAAAAAAATAGTTTTTCAGGAATAGAGGGTATAATTTACGAGTACTAACCTTGCCAGGTCGTCTAATGGTAGGACACGACTCTCTGAAAGTCGTTATCTAGGTTCGAATCCTAGCCCGGCAACATAAAAATAGCTCTCTTGAAAACTGCTATAATTTATTTATATGCAAGAAAGTGAATGGTATCAACAGCTAATTAGACCCTCGTGGTCTCCACCGTCTTGGCTTTTTGGCCCAGTTTGGACTTTTCTTTATATCTTAATTACCATATCATTTTTCAAGGTATTTCAACTTTTCTTTCAAAAGAGAATATCACTCCTTATTGCTCTTCCGTTTATTCTTAATCTTATCTTTAACTTTGCTTTTACCCCCCTACAGTTTGTGTTAAGAAACAACTACTTGGCAGCCATAGACATTCTTCTCGTCTTAATCACTCTTGTTTGGGCAATGGTTGCTATATATCCTCACCAGAAATGGATTACTTATATTCAGGTACCATATCTATTGTGGGTTAGTTTTGCAACTGTTTTACAATTAAGTGTTACTTATTTAAATCGTTGAGATGTTTGTCAAAGCTTATTTCATTACCCTTCCAGTATTTTTAGCCATAGACATGGTCTGGCTTACCATAATCTCTAGAAAATTTTACGCCCAACAACTAGGCTACCTCATGAAAACAAATGTCAATTTTGTAGCAGCTGGTTTGTTTTACTTATTATTTGTAGTAGGTCTGGTTGTTTTCTCGGTTTTACCGGCTTTAGAGAAAAACTCTTGGACACAAGCTCTTTTTTTGGGAGCTCTACTGGGACTCATCTCCTACGCTACCTATGATTTAACTAATTTGGCCACCATCAAAGACTGGCCATTAGTAGTCACTGTTGTTGATATGGTTTGGGGAACTATCTTGGGGGCTTCAGTTTCTCTGATTAGCTATTTTATAGTTTCAAAAATATAAAGGGGGATTATCTCTTTTGAGATAGAGGAATTAAAGTACTGGTTTTCTTTTTGTACTCCTGATACTTTTTGTTATCTGCATATTTTTTATCATATCTTTTTTCCAATAGCGGTATACCGCTGACAAATATAAGAATATAGGTAATAAAAATCGGACTAAAAATGGTTAACCACGACAAACCTTGTAAAAAAGGTAAGGCAAAAATAAAAATTCCCCACCAAACCAACATTTCGCCAAAATAATTAGGGTGTCTTGAGTATTTCCATAACCCTGATTGAATCCATAAGTTTTTATTCTTGGGATTGTTTTTAAAACCAAACTTTTGCCAATCTGAGATAGTTTCTATTAATAGTCCAAAAGCCCAAATAATGATTCCTGAAACCATTATCGTATTCAAGGGTTTGGGTTCTTTTATGTTAAGTAGAAAGATTGAGGGAAGCATAACTATCCAAACTGTTAAACCTTGGAAAACCCAAAATTGTAAAAATTTTAAGGGATTTTCTCTGATTTTATTGAAACGACTGTCTTTTTTAATTTTCAAAATTCTGATTAAAAGATAAGTAATAAGTCTTATTGACCATAAAACAACCATTACCATCAGTAACAGCTGATACCTGTAAAATGTTTGATTTTTAAAAAGAAATAAGAAAGCAAGTGCTGTAAAGGTCAAACCGTATGTGAAATCTGTAAACTTATCTGTCTTTAAAGCATTAGCTAAGAGAAAGAATAAAAAATTTATTCCTAGACTGATAAATAAAGCTAAAACATAAATGTTCATCGTTCCATTATCATATATCAATAGTACACCTGATTAATTATAAAAAGGAACAAAAGTGGTTGTCTTCCAGTGATAAAATAGTTTCTAATGAAGTTCGTATTTTTCGAGAAGTTTTTGATTTCCTTTGATTTGGTATTGAAGTAGTTCTGAATAGACTCCTTTTTTCCTTGCTAGTTCACTTGGTCGTCCTGAATCAACTAATTTTCCATTATCCAATACTAATATTTGATCTGCGTTTTGAATGGTAGAGAATCTATGAGCAACGATTATTACAAGTCTGTCTTTTATCAAAGCTTCTAATGCTTCCTGAATTTGTTTTTCTGACTTTGAGTCTAGGCTACTTGTTGCCTCATCGAGAATAAGAATCGGTGCGTCATGCATAATTGCACGGGCAATTTGTATACGCTGCTTTTGCCCACCAGAAAGTTTGATGCCTCTTTCTCCAATTTCTTCATCAAGTTTTTTTGGAAACTTTGATACAAAGCCGTATGCATTTGCTTTCTTGAGAGCCGAGATAATATCTTTTTCTTTTGCGTTTGGTATACCATAAGCGACATTTTCTCTGATGGTTGACGAAAATAGTTCGTTATCTTGAAAGACGAGTGATATGTGGCTGCGTATTTCTTGATGGGTTAGTTTACTGTATGGTTTGTCTCCCAAATATATTTCACCCTTTGTGGAGTCGTAATACTTAAGTATGAGATTGATGATTGTAGATTTACCGGCACCACTATGACCTACCAACGCAACGGTTTGCTTGGCAGGAATCTTGAATGAAATATCTTGTAAGACTGATCCTTTTTCTTTGTCATACTCGAAAGTAATATTTTTGAATTGAAGACTTGGAGACTTATTGAAACTATTTTTAGGTAGTGCCCTCATATTGACCTTTTCTGAAGACGTTAGATCCATGACTTCAAAAAATTCCTTTGACCCACTTTCGGCGTGCTGAATTCTCTCGAGAATAAAACTCATGGCAAACAGTGGTCTTCGTATTTGGAAAAGTAGCTGTAAGATAAGAACCATCTCACCAAGAGTTAGAATTCCGTTAAAAGTATTTGAGAAAACAATTAAAGATATTACTAGAAGAACTGCTTCGACTCCAGACTCGCGGAAAAAGTTGATTACATGATAAGTGGTTGATTGTTTGTCGTAAATTTTATTGATTTTGAGCATTTGCTTGGACACAAATTTCCATTCTTGTGCTTGCATCATAAAACCTCTTACAAGCCTTATGTTCCCTATCACTTCCTGGATTCTTCCTCTGGAAATGTCTTCTAGCTTGTTTTTTTTGACTTCTTCTTTTCCCCAACGTTTTGTTGAATAACTACTAACTAGTATGTATGCAGGAAAAACAAAAAGAGCGATCAACCCGACTGGAAGGCTGTAGTACATAAGAATGCCGACGGTTAAGATGCTCTGGAAAATTGCAGGAAGTACAAAATTTGTGACCATTCCCATGAACTGTTGAATCGAATCAATCCCTCTACCTAGTTGGTTTAAGATCTTACCGCTAACCTTGGTGTCAAAATATCGTTGAGGTAAAGTGAACACCTTGTTGTAAAAGGTTTCTATAAGGAACTTTCTGACTCTTGAATTTATGTAGTCACCAAACCTCATGTTGATGGAGTTAAGTAGGTTCGCAAAAAGGTTAGCAACTAGCATACCCAACATAAGGAACATTACTCGTCTGCTATCACCAGAACCTGAGGTGATCTGAAGATCAATATCATCAACAATAAATTTAATGAAGAATGGTTGCACCTGTTGTACAAGGGACATAATAAGTACAAGAAGGCTCAAAAGAAGTATCTTTTTATAAAGAGGTTTTGATAGTCTAATGATTTTTGAGATATTTTTCATAGGATTGAAGTTAAGCTTGAAATGTGTATTATACATGACATAGATTTTCCAAAAGAATTGTGGTGACTAAAGCTTATTTTTATTTGATTGTAGTCCTATAACTTGATATAATTACCTTTTGCACCTTTCAAACTAAACAAAAAAAGAAACAAATATGGCTTACAGGAGGTAACCATGATTACAAAAGTACGCATGACGGCTAAAAATTGGCTTGTCGAAATGAGAAAGGCAATAGTACGAGAACGACTTTATGTTCAAGCATTAGAAGAAACGTATGAGGAAGCTAGTCGGATAGGCCGGAAACAACTTCAGTCACTTCTTGAACTACTCGAAATTGCCCGACAAAATAAACGTTGGAAGAAGAGGTATAAAGAGCCAAAACTAAAACAAGCCCCATATACTGAACCTGAACTACCACAACATGATTACCTAGTTGTAGCTTGGTGGGCTTATGGTTTACTCGAACAAGAAATAGATCAGTACCCTAATCTTTTTATGGAACGCTCGGGTTCGATCTTTGTTGAAATTAAAGAGCAAGGAGAACTTGCGGTAGAACTTGCTGCTGCCCAAAAATCACTGAAGGAAATGGTCAAGTACATGACTCTTTTCTATAATGAAACTACCCTTGGTGATGAAGATGAAATTTATGAACTACCTGTTTTGGATGTTGCCCGGATGCGTATATCGTATTCGAAGGGTAAAGTGATTAAAGTTGATGAAGAATAAATAAACCAATATGGATTACTGGAGGTAACCATGGTTGAGAAAAAAATTCGAAAAAAAATTAAAGATTGGATTGCAGAGATAAGTGCAGCAATCACACGAGAAGAGCTTTGTATTGAGTCGCTAGAAGACAAGTATAATGCGATCCGAAAAATTGGGATGGAAGAACTTAGAGACCTTTATGATGTAATCAGAATTGTTCGACGAAGAAAGCCATTTCGATTTTTCTTCGAGGCACCAACCTTAAAAGTAACTCTATATGATGATTTAACCGAGCTGGATGAACCTGATTACCTAAGAGTAGGTGGTTGGGCAAAAGAACTGATCGAAGAAGAACTTCGCAAATACCCAACTCTGTCTATGGCAGACAGTGACTCAGTTATTGTTCTGATCGACAAACAAGAGGAACTTTTTGCAAGACTTATGTCGGCCGAACAAGGGTTGAGAGAACTGCATGACTTTATGTCTGATTTTCGCAAGAAAATTGCAAGTAAGTCTCAAGACGAGTCTTATGCATTACCTGCTTTGGAAATTGGTGAAATGCGTATTAACTACTCAATCAACGAGCTCGTGATCAATAAGTAAACCCAAGAAAACCATGAGGAGGTAAGGTCATGGAATACTATATTAACCTGACACTCAGACGATGGCGTGTTGAAATAAGACACGCATTTGAAACAGAACGTCAACGCGTTGAGACAGCTTTAATGTCCTATGAAGAAAAAATGAAAGAAGGACGAAGGCAGATGAGGTTACTTTATTCTCACCTTCAAGGACAGTGGGAGAGTAAGCGTCTCATTCAGATGCCTTGGCGATCTGGACCAAAATTAGAACAAGCCATTAAGACCGATCGAACCAAAGCCAGACGGTACGATTCTCTCAGCGCAGAAAGATGGGCCAAGAAGTTTCTTCAAAAAGAAATTGGCAATTATCCAGACCTTTTCTTTGAGATTTTAGGGGGTACAATCTATGTCCAGATTGTAGACCAACAAAAAGAGCTTTATGAAATCAAAAAACTAGAAAGAGATTTTGATAAAGTAGCTGATTTCATGGTTGAGTTCGAATCCCAAGTAAGCCATCTTAAAGAAAATGAGACGTATGAAATGCCTATGGATGAAGTCGCAAAAATGCGAATAAAATATAAGGCCTCTGATATTGTCCTTAATGAGACTGTTTCTTAAAATAAATTTGTTTAGTAAATACACCAAACACCTATCCCTCACCGGAATAGGTGTTTTTTTTGCAAATTAAGTTTTATGTGTTTAACCCACTAAAGTAACTTTGTATCTAATACTTTTTCCGTGTAGTATTTTTCAATTTCTGGAATAATTTTTTCTAAAAGTCTGGTATAAATTGTCGCCTCCCTGCTTATTGCAGAACTAGTCTTTTCATCTGTTTTTTCCCTATGTAAATAATCCTCTCTTTCATCTACACCAATACTCCATATCCCATCTTTATTAGCGCTCTTTTCGTAGATATCGTCACCTCTTGTTATTAACTCTACTGCAATATAATTTGGCGGTAACGTACTTTCAGTGTTCTCTTTAGTTGGGTTTTTAGCAACCAGACGAAGCTTATTGTAGGGTCGATCTATATCATCTAAATCAGGGAAGATGCCTGTTAAAACTTTGTTTAACTCGTCATTTCCCTTCTCGGAAAGAGATGTCAAAAAAACTATTTCATCTCTCCTTAGTTTTGGTTCACTTCTTGCAAAGTCAGTCGTTTCATGAATATCGAGCACTAACTTGTCCGCATTTTGCTTACAAACATTGTCCCTAATTTTATGTCCTTCTTGTGTTTTTTCTCTAAAAATCTCGTGGAAAACTTTTCGTATATTTTGATACTGCGTGCTTAAGTTTTCTGTTTGCTTTTTAGCTTCTTCATACGCATCGTTATAATCAAAACCTTTAGGATACTCCACAACAACTAATCCTTTTTTTTGTAAAGGTGAAAACTTAGAAACTCTACGCGCCACCTCATATGCCACTTTTTCTTTAGTTCTATGTTGACCGTACAACAACACAGTGCTCTTTCCTGGTTCCTTTTCTTTTTTGTCTAGACTACCTAACTCTGCTGGAGATAAAGTTTGAATAATTCCTTCCATCGTATTTATAGTATACAAGTAAGACTCCTGTCTCTCAAAACTTTCTTACATGATCTTTGTATTTTTACTATAGAATGAAATGATGGCAGTAGAGACAGTAAAACGATCGGTAGCTAAATCAATCACCTTTAGAATCTTGGTGATGATGGCTGATGGAATCATTATTTATGCAATCACTAAAAACATTGGTATGGCATTGGGAGTAATCATATTTTCAAATATATCTAGCACGATAATCTACTATTTCCATGAGAGAGCATGGAATAAGACGATGTGGGGAAAAAGAAAGCATCATAAAAAACGAAAATAAGTGCCCTTTTCTGTTTACATACTTCGCACCTCGTCTAATACTTTATATATTGGACAGGCAAAAGATTTAAAACAAAGACTCAAAGAACACCTAAATAAAACTCCTAAATCAGCTAAGTACATGCGCTACTTTAAGTCGTTTGAGTTGGTGTATTCTGAGCCTTACAAAACAAGATCTGAGGCGATGAAAAGAGAGGCTGCGCTCAAAAAGCTAACGAGAGAGCAAAAAGAAAACTTGATTAGATCCGTTTAATATACAATTAAAGAGGTGAAGGTGAAGAAGGAGGAAAAATTCAGTTTTTTGTCTGGTTTGCCAATAAAGTTTGGTTGGGGATGGTTGATTTTAGGGTTGTCTTTGATATTAAATGCTTTTTACCTGACAACAGGCGGGCTACCAAAATTTGATGAGAGTATTGCAGTTGAAGGAGTGATTGACGGTGACACCTTGGTACTTGATGGCAAGGTTCGTTTACGACTGAGGCATCTGGATGCGCCAGAGTTAGAGTTTTGTGGTGGTGTGGAGGCGACTAATTTACTTAAAAAACTAGTGGAAGGAAAGAGAGTTATTATTCGGGAGAAAATTTTGGACCAGAGAGGTAGAGCCATGGCCTTGGTTTATGTCGGAAAGAAATTGATCAATAAAGAGATCATTGAGAAGGGTTGGGGTAGATATCATAGTGATACCAGCAGCGTGACGGATGAGTTAAAGGCGTTGGGACTTGAAGCGAAGGAAAATAAGCTGGGGGTGTATAGTCCTACCTGTTACCAGTGGGAAAATATTGAAGATCCAAAGTGTGTCATAAAAGGAAACATCGATCCTAGTAATTCAAGTGGGCGAATTTACCATCTACCTGGATGTGTTCAGTACATGACCACAGTAGTAGAGAAAGACAGAGGAGAAGAATGGTTTTGTAGTGAAAAAGAAGCTAGAGACGCTGGATATGTTAAGTCAAAACGCTGTTAGAGACCTAGATCTTTTCTGACTTTTTTAATTAGTTTGTCTGCATGTTTTTGGATTTGCTCTTCTATGTCATGAGCAACTTTTTCCTTGAGGTAGTCTAGAATTTCGGGGCTATATGGAGCGTGATGGAGTTGTTGTAGAAAGACCTTGTGATGTTTGGGTTTTAACTTGGATAAGGTGAACTCTACAATCCCCTGGTGGAGAATATCGTCGACCAAATGCTTGATCTTACTTTTATGATTGTCCTCACCTTCTGTTTTATCAATGATGACTAGGAGTTCGTGTTTATTTATTAAGTGATCGTAAAAGATTATGGACATAGGACTATATTTTACTAGTAACTGGACCTAATGGAATAAGGTTGTCTGGGTCGTCTATAAATAAAAATAAAACTAAGCCTTTTCTACTGCCTTTGTGGAGGTTTAGTTCTTTCATTGTTTCCGGTGAACCACCAAACTGCTTACCAGTCCACTTGGCTGGCCCGGCATCAGCTAAAACAGTAACTACTGCTTGGCCGTTAGCGGGGTTAACTACAAGAATCTTTCTGTATTTGTACCAGTCTCTTAGGTACCTAAAGTCCTGATTCCAGTTGGGTAGGTAAAGAGTTTGGGCTACAGAGTAATATTTTTCTCTAAGGTAGTCCTGTGTAGTAAAGTCTTGTTTGGTAGGAGAGAAGTAGCCCCAAGCGCCTTTGCCTGGAGCGATACCAGCTATTAGTTCTTCATCGTGTTGGTCTATTGAATCTCCTGGATATCTTTGTAAATGCTGCTCATAACCTATGTAGCCTACTTGGTGATTTAATGTTTGATCATTTAGGACTGCTTTAGCCGGGATACCTAGTGTGTCTTGGATTTGTTTTTCTATGTCTTTAGCTTGATCCGAAGAAAGCTTGGTTGGTTGATGGGGAACAATGGAATTTAAGTTGTTGGTCAAGTTTTGTTGGAGGTTTTCTTGAGTAATTTGGACTGGCTGATTAGCAACGATGGAGCCGACAGGAGTAGCCAAGAGAGTTCCAACTAGACCTGCTCCGGCGAGTAATTGGGTAGATTTTTGTCTTAGTTCATGAGCCAGAAGAGTTGATTTGGTGTAGAACTTTTTGGCGGTTTTATGTTTTAGAAGATCCTTTCTTAATGAACTAGACCTTTTTTCTAAATTAGCAATGGTATTCTGGAGGGCAGTATCTTTATTCATTTAAGTGAAGTCATGGAATCTTTCAGTCTTTTTAAGGATTCCTCTTTTCCAAGAATAGATATGCAATCGAAAAGTGGTGGAGTGACGTCCTTAGCGGTAATAGCTAGACGCAAACTCATAAATGCCTGACGAGGTGAAAGGTCTGATAACTCTTGAGTTTTTTTGAGTAGCTTGTGAATAGATTCTGGGTCAAACTCAACTAATGCTTCAAGGTCATTTTGAACCATATTGAACCAACTTAAGGTCAGAGCCGGACTAGCTTGGCTACTTTCTAAAAGACTATCTATGTCTGGTTTTTCAAACTGGAAAAAAAAGTCTATTAAATCATTTGCCTCGTTTAACTTGGTTAGTCTATCTTTAACTAAGGGAAGTATTTGAGTCAACTTTTTTTTATCTTTTTTATAGGATGGTTTTACAAAAGGAATGAGTCTTTTTAATAGATCTTCCCCTTCTAATTTTTTAATCCACTTTGAGTTGAAGTAGTTAAGTTTTTGTATGTCAAAGATAGCGTTGCTCTTACTTATCTTGTTTTCATCAAAGATGTCGATCATTTCTTTCATGGTCAAAAGATCCGAGTTATCTTTGTATGAGAAACCTAAGTAAAACAAAAAGTTGTTGATGGCTTCTGGTAGGTAACCTTCTTCTTTAAACTGAAGTACATTCTTGGCACCATGACGTTTACTTAACTTGGATTTGTCTGGACCTAAGAGTAAGGGGACGTGCATGAATACTGGAGGTTGCCAGCCTAAGGATTCGTATATCTTTAAGTGGACCGGGGTGGAGACTATGTACTCTACACCTCTCATTATATGAGTGATCTCCATGAAGTGATCGTCTACCATGGCGGCTAAGTGATAGGTGGGGACGCCGTCTGATTTTAATAAGACCTTGTCGTCTACCTCTTCGTTAGGAATGGAGATTTTACCTTGAACTAAGTCTTTCCAGACGGTGTAACCCTCTTTGGGCATCTTGATTCTTACGGCACCCTCGTCTTCGTAGGCATCGCCATTGTCTATCAACTGTTTGACGACTTTTTTGTAGGTACCTAGTCTCTCTGTTTGAGTGTATGGTGCATATGGACCGCCAACTTTTGAGCTCTCATCAGGAACTAGCCCTAAAAACTCATGGATGTCGTTAATTGCCTCTACTGCACCTTTTACTTGTCTTTTTTGATCGGTGTCTTCTATGCGAAGAACAAAGCTACCTTTATATTTTTTGGCCAGTAGGTAGTCAAAAAGGGCGGTACGAGTGTTACCAATATGAGGAATGCCTGTTGGGGAAGGAGCATTTCTAGTACGGACTTTGGCTTTAGTCATACTTGATAGTATACTTTATGTTAGATGGCAAGTTTAACCGAATCAGCAGTAGTAGTAAGAAAAGCAATTAAGTATGGAGCAATTGGATTTGTGGCTATTAGCTTGCTTTGGTATTTAGGCGGGGCCGGTATTAAGGTGTATAAGCGATATTTTCCAGCAGCTCTTCCATCTCCGTTGGCTGGTTTTGGAAAACTTGAGAAATTGAAGTTCCCGGAAGAAACCACTAGACCTGAGATGCTTTTAGAACTACCTACTGGAGAGATTCCTACTTTTCCTGACAGGATGACTGTTTACAGTTCTCCTCTTGAGAGAAGCACCTTCTTGAAGGCAAACAAAGCAATTGAGCAGGCTTCTAAATTAGGTTTTACTTTCAAGCCTGTGGAAAATTCAAAAACTGAGTATATTTGGGACACTAACGATAGTTTAAGCTCTAAACTAATTATGAACATCATAACCGGACACTTTAGGATGACAAAACAGTGGCAGAATGATCCGGAACTAGCAAGAGTGGTTGGTTTCAAGTCTGATGCCCAGGTACTGTCTGCTGGAGTTGGGTTGTTGAGAATTAGTGATGTATTACCAGATGATATTCTAGGAGAAGAAAAAATCAGTTACCTAAAAGCAGAAGGAGATAAGCTGGCTTTGGCTCTAGCTTTGTCTGATGCAGACTTTGTGCAGATTGATTTTTATAGAAAAAATATAGAGGAGATAGATGAGGAAACAAAAGAGGTTTTGTCTAGTTATCCTTTTTACAGACCGACACCTAGAAAAGGGCTTGTTAGATTGATTTTGTCTGGATCTGATAAACCTAATGAGAAATTAATCTTACTTGAGAATAATTATACAGAGATAGACTACACAAAAATGAGTACTTACCAAATTAAGACTGGACTAGAAGCATGGGAAGAGCTAAAAAATGGTGGTGGTTTTGTAACGAATGACAGCCCTGATAATGGAACTATAAAGATAAGAAGGATGTTCTTGGGATATTTTGATGGAGGAACGGATGAGTATACGATGCCTGTTTATGTATTTTTAGGAGACAAGAATTTTGTAGCTTATGTCTCGGCCATTACGGATGAGTGGTTAAAGTAGCTATTCCCAAGAGAAGCTTTCATAGACCCAATCTATCATCCCAACCGTTTCTCCAAACCTATCCTCTGATCCTAGCAAGACTATTAATACCGGGTGACTATCTTGATTGACTAGAGTGATAAGGCACTCACCAGCCTCTGGTGTCCAGCCGGTCTTGACTCCTAAGACACCCTCAACTTCCCCAAGCAACTCATTGGTGGAGAAAAGAGAGTATTTGTTTTCTTTTATACTAGTGATTTCTTTTTGTTTGGTGCCAACAACTTGACGGAAGGTAGCGTTTTTTAAAGCGTACTGGCTTAAGATGGCAAGATCGTGGGCTGTAGTGATGTGACCTATGTCTTCCACCCCAGAAGTATTATTAAAGTGAGTCTTGGTTAAATTTAGTTCTTCAGCTTTTTTGTTCATGGCGACAACAAACTGGGAGTAACCACCAGGGAAGTTCTCTGCTAGAGCTAAGGCAGCGTCGTTGCCTGACGCAACTAAAAGACCATATATTAGATCCATTGTGGTTAGTTTGTCTCCTGGTTTTAACTCCATGGTGTTACCGATAGAAAGATCGGCTGTTTTTACTGTTAAGATTTGATCTTTGGAGTAGTGTTCCAAGGCAACTACTGCTGTCATTATCTTGGTTAAGGAGGCTGGAAAGAGTGTTTCTTTCGAGTTTCTTGAGAAAAGGACGGTGTTTGAGTCTAAGTCTAGAACGTATACTGCTTGGGCGGTAAATACAGGTGAGATTGAAGAAGTAGATTTTGGAACCTTGAGTTGATGGACTGACGCGGATTTTACTTTTGAGTCTGTGGATGATACTTTTTTTAAGTACTGAGGGACCAGAGGAAACAAGATAGCTAGAGATAGGATTATTGTCTTTAAAATATTCATAAAGATCTTCTAATTTTTGCCTTGGCCTGACTGGACTTAACAAACTGAAGCCAGTCTCTGTTTGGTTTTTGTTTCTTTTTGGTTTTTTCTATTTCTACAACATCACCACTTTTTAGTGGGTGACTTAGAGGTACTAGTTTTTTGTTTACTTTGGCGCCCTTGATATGAAGACCTAGATCGGAGTGAACCATAAAAGCAAAGTCTACTGGAGTAGCTCCTTCTGGTAGGTCATAAACATCTCCCAGTGGAGAGAAGACGTAGATCCGGTGAGACAGGGTGTCTAGAGACAGGTTTTTCTTGAACTCCTTGATGTTTTCTATCTCGTCTTGCCATTTAGCCAACTGCTTAACCCAGTCCATTTTTTTACTGGCTTTAAAGGCAGTACCTTTTTCTAAAGCGTCAGGGTCTTTTTTAATGTCATTTTTTGCTTGGCTGTATGCGTAGTGAGCGGCGGCGCCAAGCTCTGCCTGTTGATGCATTCTCTGTGATCTTATCTGTACCTCTACTGTCCCCCCGTGGTGGTCAAAGATCTTGGTGTGGATTGACTGGTATCCGTTTGGTTTTGGTTGAGCGATGAAGTCTGAGACTCCAATGTGAGGGACAGGCTTGTATAGCTTGTGGACGTGACCTAAACAAAGATAGCAGTCTGATTGATTTTTAGTAATGATTCTTATGGCAACTAAGTCGTGGATATTATTTATATCGTTGTCTATACCCGGACGCTGGAGTTTGTGGTAAAGACTGTATTTGTTTTTAAAGCGACCATGGACTTGTATGTCTAGTTTGGTTTTTTTAAGAAATTTTTCAATTTGTTTAATTACCTGATTGGTGTGTTGTTTGGTTTGCTTTATCTTGGTCTTGAATAACTCGGTAATTTTTTCGTGTTCATCTGGTTTTATGAAAGGAAAGGCCAGGTCTTCCAACTCTCCTTTTATCTCTCCCATACCTAGTCTTTCAGCTAAAGGGGCGTATACTTCAACTGTCTCTAAGGCAATTCTTTGCTGTTTACTTAGGGGAACAGCGTCTAGAGTAAGCATGTTGTGATATCGATCTGCCAGACGGATCAAGACAACCCTGATGTCTTTAGCCATAGCCACAAACATTTTTCTTAAATTCTCTACAAAATTTAAATCTTTACTATTTCTTAACTGAACTTGGCCAGTTTTAGTGACACCATCTACTAAAAATGCGATTTTTGAACCAAATTTTTTTTCAAGCTCTTTGTAGGTAACTGGTGTGTCTTCTAGGACGTCATGAAGTAAGGCAGCTTTAATTGAAGCCTCGTCTAAGCCCCATGAAGCAATAGTATTAGCCACATGTAGGGGGTGGGCGATAAATGGGTCGCCTGTGTATCTTTGTTGACCTTCATGGGCATTTTTGGCGAATAGATAGGCATCTTCTAAAGCGTTGATATCTACCTTGATGTCGTTCTTTTTGATAGTATTTACTAGATCTTTGAATGTGGGGTTCATGGTGAGTGGATTGTATTCTACAATATATAGTATGACAAAAAGAAAGTTATTAAAAGACGAGATGAGTTTAGTGCCCAAAACGGTCTTGGAATTTTTTGATGTTTTCACAAAAAAAGGCTTTGAGATTTATTTAATTGGTGGAGCGGCTAGAGATATTCTTTTAGGAAACGAGCCCGTCGAGTGCGACCTAACCACTAGTGCCACACCAGAAGAAACCCTGGAATTAATGAAGACCCATGAACCGTTTTATGAGAATGAATTTGGAACGGTAATGGTACCGGTGGAAAGCAATGGATTAAAGCAGGTATATGAGATCACTACCTACAGATCGGAGAAGGAGTACTCTGATCACAGACATCCTGATAAGGTGGAGTGGGGTAAGAGCCTGGAAGAAGATGTCAAAAGAAGGGACTTTACTATTAATACCCTAGCTATTGGAGGTAAGATGGATGACCTCCATTTAATTGACTTTGTTGATGGGCTAGATGACTTTGAAAATGGGATCATACGAGCAGTAGGAGAGGCTAATAAGAGATTTGGGGAAGATGCGTTGAGAATGATGCGAGCGATTAGGTTTGCCGCCTTATTAGGTTTTGAGATAGAAAAGGAGACGCTTGAAGCCTTGAGTGTTCAGTCACCACTTTTAGAAAAGGTAAGTAAAGAGAGAGTTAGAGATGAGTTGTTTAAGATACTGGCGTCTACTTACCCTGCTGATGGGATGAGGCTGCTTATCTCCACTGGGTTAATGAAGTACGTCATCCCTGAGGTTTTGGAGGCAAAAAAAGTAGAGCAAAAAGGGCACCACAAACTAGATGTTTTAGATCACATGTTAGAATCTTTGAATCACTGCCCTGCTTCTGACCCATTACTTAGATTGGCAACGTTCTTACATGATGTCGGTAAACCTGCAAGTAAAAAATGGAGATGCTCCAGATGTGGTTGGGTGATGAAGGAAAAAGATTTGTTAATTGGAGACAGCCTTAAATGTCCTAGATGTGAGTTTGAGACGGATACCAGAGAAGCGACAACTTTTTACGGTCATGAGGTAATTGGTGCTAGGATGGTTGAAGAAATTGGTGAGAGACTAAAACTTTCGAAGGATCAGATAAAAAAACTTGTTACCTTGGTTCGCTGGCATATGTTTGCCTACCAGCCGGAAATGACTGATGCTTCGATACGTAGATTTATCAAACGAGTAGGTAAGGAGAACATAAATAACATGATGCTTTTAAGAGTGGGTGACAGAAAGGGTGGTGGGAGCAAGACCACTAGCTGGAGACTTCAGGAGTTACAGAAAAGAATTGGTGAACAGTTGTTTGAACCAATGGAAGTAAAGGACTTGGCGGTTAATGGTAAAGATGTGATGAAGGTTTTAAAAATTAAACCAGGACCAAAAATTGGTAGTGTGATGAATAAGTTATTTGAGGAAGTAATTGAAGACACTAGTAAGAACACTAAGAAGTACTTACTTTCTAGAATCAAAGATCTTGGTCCAGACAGTAAGTAAAGGGGCCGCAGTAAAGGTAGAAGAGTAAGTTCCTATGATGGTACCGATGAGTAGAGCCAAGATAAAGTGTTTGGTAGAACTAGCCCCCATAAGCAGAAGAGCCAAGAGCATGAATATTATGGTGAGGGAGTTATTTAGTGATCTAACGATGGTGTCGGTGATGGCTTGGTTGATATTGTCTACTTCTTTGGCTGGGGTATTACTTAACTCCCTTATCCTGTCGAAAACTACGATGGTGTCATGAACCGAGAATGAAAGAGTGGTTAAGACAGCAGTGACAAACAAGAGGTCCACCTGTACTCCAAAGAAATGACCTAAAAGAGAAAAACTCCCCAAAAGAATAAGTGAGTCGTGCAACATAGCTAAAATGGCACAGACACCAAATTTTAGTTTTTTAAAGGTAAAGGATATATAGACTAACAGGGTCGTAACCGCCAAGATGATACTGATGACGGTTTTTCTTATCGTTTCTTGACCGATGCTAGGACCGACGTACTCGAAACCTTGAGGAGTAGTGACGGAGCCACCGGTGAACTCGATAGATAGGTTAAAGCCATATTTAACGATGGAGAAGATGCTGATGGATATGAGCAGGAAGGAGATGAAAAAATAGAGGGGTGATAGTTTTAACCAGTTCATTTTGCTTTTTTATAGAATAGTCTTAGTAAGGTTCTGGTAACTACGATACCAGTAAAAAGAGAGATAAATATTCCTATCATTAATGTTAGAGCAAATCCCCTAACCGCGCCGGAGGTGTTAAGGAAGTCCCAACCCAGTGGGTTGAACAAGATAAGGGCGGTAATAATAGTGGCTGTGTTGGCGTCTTTGATTGAGTCCCATGCCCTACCAAAACCTAGCTCTAGAGCTACTTTAGGAGAACGACCGGCCCTGACTTCTTCTTTATAGCGTTCGAAGATTAAGATGTTTGAGTCCACTGCCATACCGACAGAGAGTAAGAAACCGGCGATACCAGGAAGAGTAAGAGTGACTGGGATAATTTTGTAGATACTCATGGTGATAAGACCATAAAGGACTAGACCAAACGAGGCGATAACCCCTAACCAGCCGTAGTAAGCAACCATAAAGAGAGCAACTAATCCTAGACCAATGCCGCCAGCAACTACGCTTTTGTAACCTGCTTCTGATCCTAAAGTAGCAGGAATGTTTTTTTGACTTAATATACTGACGGGGACAGGAAGTGCTCCAGAGTTTAACTGAATACTTAAACTTTTTGCCTCCTCATTAGTGAACTGTCCGGTAATGATGGCCTGGCCGGTTGTAATGACGGACTGGATGATAGGAGCAGTTAATATTGAGTCATCTACTATTATTGCTAGAGGTTGGTTAATAAACTGCTTGGTAAGTTCGGCAAACTTTTCTCTACCTGAATCTTTGAACTCTAGTGAGACACCGGGCTGTCTGTTGTCTGTCTCGAAGGTAACTTGAGCTCTTTTAAGGTCTGCCCCGGTAAGGTCAGTGGGAGTGAAACCTGTTAGGACCGGGTCGGCGGACGGAGAAGCTGGTGGAACCTCAAAGTTGGGTGAAGCAAAAGCTAGCCTAGCTGTTTGGCCGATAAGGTCCAAGGCTTCTTGGGGTTGATCTATACCTGGTAACTCTACGACCAGTCTGTACTCTTCACCTGATTTGGATATTTTTATATTCGTCTCTGAAACACCATAAAGATCTACCCTTCTACTTATGACTGAGCGAACTGATTCGTGAGCTACAGACCTGTCTTGTTCTTCTATGTTTTCCATGTCTGCCTTGAGAACAACCCTGGTTCCTCCTTGTAGGTCTAGACCTTGTTTTATTTTTAAGTCACGATGAAAATTTACTGGTCCCAAATTAAGGTTTAGTTCGGGAAGTTGGTGGCCAAAAACCTTGACTTCCCTTGGAAGGCTTAAGAAAAGAGATATCAAGAAAATACTTACGATCAAAAAGAATAGCTGATTAAGCTTCTGGTTGGACATGAAGATTATTGTACCTCAAGTTTTAGGGGTTAAACTGGAGAGAGTTAGCTGTTGGGGGTTTAGGAATTTATAAGTAATACTTTCTGCATCTTCTTGAATTACTAGGACGGTGTCTTTAGATTTTAAACCTAAAGTTTTGACCAGACGCGAAGGAATGGTAACTGCTAGAGAGTTACCTGCTTTGATTATTTTTTGTGAGTGAGTCATTTAGGCTAATAATTTAGTTTCATCTCCGATTATCATTATTCTTGGCTGAAGCAGGACGGAGGTAATGAAGGGATCCTTTCTTGCCTTCCTGTATTTGTACTCTTCCTCTGTCATTGAGGAGTAGTTTATTTCCGAATCTAAAACTTTTTCTAGTTTCTTTACTATTAGAGACAGCTGAGGCATGATGACCTTGCCCACCACCAAAAGATCTATGTGTTCTGGATCTCTGTCTATACCACGGATTAGTTTTTGAGAAAGAAAGGCGTACTTAATGAAACCTAGTTTGGATTTGTTTTTTATTAACTGTTGACCAACAGGAGAGCTTTTAATAACAAGGCATAAAAGTTCTGGGTAGAAAAGATAGGAGTTTTTGTAAGTGTAGTAAAGTCGATTACCTCTTTTCTCACTTTTTAACATGCCGACCTCTTGCATTCTACTTAATTCTCTTCTTATGGCGTTTATCTCTTCGTTGGCGAGTCTGGTTAGCTCACGAACGTAGTACATCCCATCTGGTTTGCTTAAAAAAATGGTTAAAAGTTTTACTCTAACCCTAGAAATGATGAAGTCTGATAGTTTTGCCATGTTGACAAACGGGTCTTAAATATAAATATTGAGCAGGATTTAACTGCAGTATAGCTTTCTATGTGGAAAAGTCAAGAGAATGAGATTAGTAGTTGATGGTGCTGCCTTTAGGGACAGCCTCTATCCAGATCTTACCTGGCTGGAACTGGTATTCTTTACCTTTGGCATCTTCAAAGACAGTTCTACTTAGACGAGTCTTCTTTGTCCAAGTTAGGTCTTCTGCTTGTCCATTGGTGAAGACTATGGCCTTACCGGTACCAGTGGTTCCATAGAGCATGTGTTTTAGGTCGTCTATTGGACCTGTCTCTGTAACGAATTGGATCATAACTGTGGTGGCTGAAAGTTGATTGTCGGTATTGTTATCTATATGACTTTTGCCGCCATTAATTCTTTTATAGACATTGGTGTCAGAACTGTACTGCCAACCGACGGTGTACTGGCTGAAGTCATCCCAGAAATCAAAGGTAATGCTGGTGGCTGACTCACCTGTATCTGGATCTTTGTCTGTGAACTTCCAAGGAGTAAAAGTGTCTTCCCAAGAGTCCCCATCTTCGTCAATGGCTGTCCAACCACGTTTGTCGGCTAAGGCCCAGAGAGATTTAGTAAAACAGTACATGGTGTGTTCAGTGGCGACTGAGCGGCCCAATCTATCGTAGTCTCTTCTGCATTCTTTTATGGAAAGACCAAATTGGTTGAAGTCGTTCTCTCCTGCCCAACCGTAATCCTCTATTTGACCTAAAGCGTTTGCCTTACCTGGAGTATTGGCTCCACCAACGTGGACGTAGATTGGATACTTGGAGTACTCTGATGCCCAGTCTAAAAAGTAGGTCCTGGCACTTCGAACTGGACCTAAGGTGTGATTTCCAAAAGCAGCATCACAGTAAAAGACAGCCATGAATCTGGTTATGCCACCTTCTGCAATCGTCTCGTAAACAATGTCTGCCTTGGATAGCCCGGACTGAGGTCTGGCATCTTCATGGTTTTCTATCATGACGGTCATAGGACGACGTG
>CAXBYW010000004.1:0-101355 GCA_963980225.1 uncultured bacterium | reverse complement strand
GTATATCCAGAGTCAAAAGCTATGCAGTCATCCCAAAGCCATTCTTGTTGAGTCTCATCACTCCAACATGTAACAAAATAACCCTCGGCTCCACCAGCATCACAACTACAGTTTATATCCTCACAATACGATGAAACACTACATACATCATTAATCGTATCACAACCATAGGCGCAAGCCCTCAAATAATCCCATGTAGTCTTGTCTGCACTACACTTATATTCATATCCGTCAATACAAGTAAGCTCATCTTTAACACAAATTGTAGGTGCAGCCGTAGGTGCGGGAGGATCAGTAGGTGTGGGACTTACGTTACACACACCACCATCACAATCTTCAGACGAACAACCATACGCACAACCACCCCAACAATAATCAGTACAAGAGGTTGGAGTATTGCATGTCCCACCAGAGCAAGATTCGGAAGAGCAACCATATGCACAATTAGCATCACAATAGGGAGTACAAGTCGAGTTACACGTGCCCCCAGAACAAGAAATAGAGGAACAACCACTACTACAACTAGAAGAACAATACTCATCCCAACAGTTAGGAGAACTAATGCCACACTGCCAACCAATATCTCCACATGGAAGTGCCCCCTGTACTGGAGCGGGGCTTACCAAGCTTCCAAGCACCCCAATCACCAAAATGGCAATAATAAGTTTTAATTTCTGCATCTAGATGGACCAAAATTTGTAATCTTCTTCACGTCTTCACTAGTAAACTCCCCAACACTCTTCTTGGAAAGATAGGTGGAATCCTTAAGTTTAAAGACCACAAAATCATCTGAACAAAAGGCTTTCTCCCAATATGGAGATATCATGCTTGCCAATATCTTTTGTTGCACCTCACCCTTCTCATTGTCTACCACCCCCACCACAACCACAGTTTTTTGAAAGTCTATTCTCATCTCTCCAGTCTCACCACTGATCTCGTCCCAAAAAGAAAGTGTTAGGTCTTTGTCATCCCACTCACGCACCCTTACCCACATCTCCCCTGGCGTTAAGTCCTGAATCCTCCTTACCAACCCCTCATCTTTTTTCCATTTGTTCTTCTTCATATAGTAAGACCAGCCAACCACCAAGAAAGACACCACCAAAATCACAAGTAAAATCCACCAATACTTCTTCATACCAGTCATAACACCATGTTATACAAATCCCCACCATACAGCAACACCAAGAATGTATTTTTCCTCTACTTACCTGCTTTCACAAAAACTACCGGCCACATTATCTCCTGCATTCCCTCTATCTGCTCTCTAGAAACATCCATATCTCCATCTGGGTAAAACATCTCCTTATCATATATCTTGCTAAAATCTAATCTCTCATCCATCTTCTCAAGAAACCTAGTAACATAACTCCACTGAGGAGAGCCTGCATCTTCCGGGCTTGCGCCCTGATCGCCATCCCTATCAGTAGAAAAAAATGTCCTGATTATAGAAAACTTCAAACCTTGATTCATCTGATCAAGAATAGATTTTGGTTCATAATGTTCTAATGCATAAGAATAAAAACTAGTACCTTGTACGGGGTCTAGCCAATCATACAATGCTTCATTATTATAAGCAAAATGAAAAATCATCTTCTCCCCACCATATTGCCCAAAATCATAATCTTGAACCTGACCAGGAACACTATACATCAGTAACTCTACGCCATCATTTAAAAGCACTTTCGTCAACCCTACCACAGTTAGATTTTCCTCACCAGTTTTGGATATATCACTACCGGTTCCTACCCATGCATCTCTAGTAAAAAAAGGAAGACCTGGAATATAATAATCAGGTTTGGTTAAAAAAAAGTTATTACTCCCCCAACCATTCTCATCTAGATACGCCTTCTCCGCAGCCGTAAGCTTGGGCATATAAAAATCAAGGATATTTTCATTAATAACTTGAGCCTCTTCTAGGGTTTTAGGCAATCCTACAACCGGCTCAGGTACTTCCAATCTCTCTCCATCTTTCGTCCACACCCACTCTACCCAATCCTTACCCATCTCCTCGGTTCTTTCTTTATTAATGGACAGTAAATTACTATCTTTTCCAAGCTCCAAACTCCCGTCTAAAATATTTACCACTTCTCCATCAACCGCCACACCTATCTCATTCCCACTCATAAACTCTCCTACTACCACACTCTTATACATCAACATATTCTTGCCATCAATAATCTTCACACTTACCACATTTCCCAACCTAGACTGAAGCTCCCTCAATCGGTCTGCTCCCACCCATTCCACCGGAGCTGAAGCATTCAAAGCTTTCCCCGCTCTATCCAAAAAGACGTCTTTTGGAATAACAATTCCTCCATCAAGGTCTCTGCCATAACCATCAATCAATCCTTCCATGTTCTTTGGTGGTGCAAAAGTAGCTATCCCTGTCTCTGTCGACTCCCAACCTGCTTGCGTTGCTGGATACCACAACACCGCTTCTGCTCCTAGTTCTGAAAACCAGTCAGGGGTCTGCCACACAACTAAATCCCCAGACTCATTAACTCCTTTAAACAAATCCTCCCATGATTCATCTTGGAAAAACAGTCTTTCTTCGCTTGTAACATTCCCTTCCGCATCTAACACAGCAGGCAATGCCACAAAACTAAATTCCACACCCTTAACCTCAACCACAAACGAAGCTATTTGCTCATCTGCCAACTCAATTCCTGTTTCCAACTTGAACTCACTAACATTAAAACTCTCGTTCTCTTTCATATCGGCCGAAAAAATCTCCCTAGGTGATACTTCTGTGGCTACTGGGTCATTCAAAGACTCATCGATATCAACCTGAGAAGTACCATCAATTTCCAAGCTACAAGCCGTTAATACAGCGGCTGCACCCACAATCTTCACTAAATTCAAAAAATCTTTTCTATCGAACCCTCCATCCCCATTTTCTCTTCTATTTTCTCTTCTTTCTGTCATATAAACCTATATTAAATTACTAAATACCATTTGTCAAGCTATAAGACATAATAGGAAGAGGATAGTCTATGCCAACACAAAAAAGACCGCGTTTTACGCGGCCTAATCCCCCACCTCTTTTTGCAGAGGGAAAAATTCCTCCATCGAAACTAACTGCCCAGTATTGTTTCATTTACTCTCACAGTATAACACGCGAATTTATCTCGCCTGCAACTTTAAAAAACATGATACATCCCGCACAACCTTTTTCTCATTCTCACCACTTCATTCATAACCAGAGAAAGTATACAATATGACCTATGGAAAGAACCCTCATAAACCAAACCCCAACCTTAATCGGCGAAAAAATAACTTTAAAGGGTTGGGTAGACTCTATTCGTGACCACGGCAAAATTACTTTTTTGGACCTAAGGGACCGATCCGGCACTATACAAATAGTCGGTCAAGGCCTGCCCAAGTTAGGTTCAGAAGATGTAGTAGAAATATTAGGTTTAGTTAAAAAAAGACCAGAAAAACTAGCAAACCCCAATCTTGAAACCGGCACAGTTGAACTAGAAGTAGAAAAACTAACCATCATCAGTAAATCCCAAGAACTTCCTCTTCCAATTAACACAGAGGGTTACGATATAGACGAGAAAGTAAGAAACAAATACAGATACCTAGACCTTCGCCGCCCTCGTATGGCAAAAAACTTGAAAGTAAGATCCCAAGTCACCCAGTTCATAAGAAACTTCCTTCAAAAAGAAGACTTCATAGAAATAGAAACCCCCATCCTAACCAAAACCACTCCAGAAGGTGCCCGTGACTTTATAGTCCCCAGCCGTCTCCAATCAGGTAGCTTCTATGCCCTCCCCCAATCCCCCCAACAATATAAACAACTTTTAATGGTTGCCGGAATAGAAAACTACTTTCAGTTTGCTCGCGTGTTTAGAGACGAAGATCCAAGAGCAGACAGAGCTTACGGTGAGTTCACCCAACTAGATATGGAAATGTCTTTTGTTACCCAAGAAGACATCCTCAATTTAACCGAAAAGATGTTTACCCAACTAGTCAAAGAAATCTTCCCTAATAAAAAAATAAAAGAAACCCCTTGGCCTAGAATCCCTCACCAAGAAGCAATAAAAAAATATGGCTCAGACAAACCAGACCTAAGAAGTAATAAAAAAGACAAAGACGAACTCGCCTTTGCTTGGATAGTGGACTTCCCCTTGTTTACCGAACAAAAAACTGACGACTTTTTCCACGGCTCAGGTAAAGCCCAGTTTGCCCCCAGCCACCACATGTTCACCGCTCCCCATCCAGACGACATTAAGCTTTTAAACCAAGACCCCACCAAAGTTAGAGGTCTCCAGCACGACCTAGTTCTAAATGGACTAGAAGTTGGTGGTGGTAGTATTCGTATCCATGATCCTAAAGTCCAAGAAAAAATCTTCGACCTTATTGGTTTCTCAGAAAAACAAAAACAAGAGTTTGAACACATGTTGACCGCCTTTAAGTACGGCGTTCCTCCTCATGGTGGTATAGCTCCCGGCCTAGACAGACTCCTAATGGCCCTTCTCGGTGAACCAAGTATTAGAGAAGTCATGGCCTTTCCTACCTCCGCCTCCGGTCAAACATCAGTTTTAAACGCTCCATCCAAAGCCACTAAAGAACAACTTAAAGAGTTAGGGCTAAAAACTTCCTAGACAACCTGGATCTCTTCCAATCCACCCCCCTCTGCTAATAAGCTCAACAACTCACTTTCCCTATCAGATAATCCATCCACCACAAACCTTAATCTGTATTTATCTTCATCTTCCCAAACCAACTTTAGATTAACGATATCACCCCCAATAGAAGTTATCATTTCTGTAACCTCTGCCAACAACCCTTGCCTATTGGAACCCGATAAACTTACACTCACTAATCCCAAACTCTCCTTATCAATCCCTATCTCATCTAAAAAACCAGCCAATCTTACAGGGGTCAATGCTCCACTACCAAACTTGTAATGTAAGTCCCTTAGGTCCTCACAACCAAACTCAAACAGAACTCTACTTACCTTACCGCTCCAGTCAGGTCCTACTCCAAAGATGTCTCCCAAGGAAAATAAACCACGTTCTTTTAAAACTTCCATCATATTTTCTGCCATTGACACTTCCTTAACAATTGTGTTGGTATTCATATACGCAGCGATCAAGTTCCCTAAAATACCCACTTTATTTCCTTGTGGGTGAATTTGTCCCATAAATTTATGATCAAATCTTCTTGTTCCTGCTTCATTAAACAACATTGCCCTGATTACTTCAGTTAACCCATCAGATTTTCCTTCACTGTCCAGCAACCACTTAGAGGTCTTTTTATCCATCTTGTCAAGATCACCACCAGAAGTATATATCTGAGCCATCACTTTAATAGCCTCACTTCCTAATTCAGCTAAGTCTTCTGCCGACTTCACACTTCTTGGATCGACAAAATATTCCCTTGCTTGAGCAATCCCATTTATTTCTTTTTCTTGTTTAGTCATTTTTTTTAATTTTTAATAAAAAAAACGCGCCCGTTGGCGCGCTAATTAAGCTCTTCTTTATAATAATAGATGTACTTATATTTTGTTTTCATAAAAGCCACATTAGCTTACATGACACAATATTCATTTGTCAAGGGCCACTTTAAATCATTAAAGAACATCTACTATTCCGTAATCTTTTTTACCTTTTCTTATTAAGAAAAATCTTTTATGAAACATTTCACAAGACACGCCTTTTTGCTTTATCAATCTTCGTCCTTCTCCTTTAGATGAGGTCAACCCTAACTTTAATAATGCATCTACTAAATCTAATTTCCCCTTCAGTTTAAAGTTTGGTAAAGATTCTTTTATAAAGTTAAAGTCAGAAACGGTTAATTCCATTACTCCTTTATTAAACAAAATCTCTGCGATTTTTTCTGCTTGTTTTGCCATTTTTTCTCCATGAACCAAACTTGTTAGTTCAAAGGCCAACTCTCTTTGCATTAATCTCTTTCCCTTGTTTTTATTCCATTTTTTTTCAATTTCTTCTATTTTTTGTTTAGTTTGAAACGAAAAGAAACGCATCAATGTAGGAGCTAAATCATCACTCACATTAACTAAAAATTGATAAAAATCAAACGGATGAGTTTTTTCTTTATCTAACCAAATAGCGGCTCCTGCAGCTGTTTTTCCAAACTTCTTACCGGTCTTTGGATCGGTGATTAAAGGAAAGGATAATCCATGCGCTTTACCACTAGTTTTTTTTCTAATTAACTCCACCCCCTGTAAAATATTTCCCCATTGATCAGAACCACCAACTTGCACATTACAACCATATTGACCAAACAACTCAAGAAAATCAAAAGCTTGCAGTAACTGGTAAGTAAATTCTGCATAAGACAACCCTTGCGCTCTTCCCAATCTCTCCTTCACTGAATCCTTACTCATCATCTCAGAAACAGACATGTGTTTCCCAATTTCCCTCAAAAAGTCAATCAGCTTCACTTTACCCAACCAATCAACATTATCAATCATCTTTGCTTTTCCATCACCAAATTCTATAAATCTGGAAACCTGTTTCTTTAAATTTTTCTTATTTTTTTCAATCACACTGCTTTCTACCACCGGTCTTTCTTTATCTTTACCACTTGGATCACCAATTAAAGAAGTTCCACCACCAACGATAACAATTGCCTTATTACCATATTGAACTGCTCTCTTAAGCATCACCAGACCCATCAAGTGGCCAATATGTAAACTGTCTCCCGTAGGATCAATTCCAATATATAGAGTTGATCCTTTATCAAACGCACTATCTAATCCCGGCGTCATATCATATACCAAACCTCTCCACTTAAGCTCCTTTACAAATCCTTTTTTTATCATATATATATTCTACCAATTATTAATCATCAATCTCCATCCCATCTTTAGCCAATACAAAGTTAAATCTATCTAAAAACCTTTCCATTTTCACCAAATCCTCAGAATGATTTATGTGGCTAAAAATTATTTCTTTCTTTAATTTAACTAACACTGGTGCAGACTCCTCTATGGTTATATGATTAAATTTCTTAGCTGGAAAATTATCTTCATTTAAAAAAGTCGCATCAAAAATTATTTGATCCACGGCTTCCATCCTATCCAACATCTCGCCTGTAATCTTGGCCACATCAGGAGAATACCAAACTTGTTTATTATCTCCATGAACAATTACTGCATCTGTTGGAAAATTTGGGTCATGTGGAACCTCAAACAACTCAACTCCTATTCCTTTTCCTTCAATCTCACTCACCAACCTAACAAACTTCGCATCAACTAAAAACTTAATTTCATCTCTCATCATTAGTATTTTCTTATTTTTTTTGGACATCAAAACAGGTACGCTTGATGGTTTTCCCCCTGCCAACTCCATTAACCCACCAAAATGATCCCAATGCAAATGTGTGACTACAATCAAGTCAATCTCTTGTAGCCTCAAACCTTCTGTTAACATTTGTTGTCTGAAATCAGGACCACAATCCAAGACAATCTTTTTATCACCAGTCCTTACCAACAAACTACTACGCAACCTACGTAAATTCTTCTTTTTACTCGCTGCCACACAATTTAGACACCCACAATCAAGTTGGGGTAGACCTCCATTAGCAGCAGTTCCTAAAAATTTAGTTTTCATTATTGCTCAAAACTTACTAAAGTTGGCCATAAACCAATCGCCAATCTACAAACATCTTCTAACTCAGACAGATCAACATCATCTTCTTGAGACCTCAGATCTCTCACTAGATTAATTAAATCTATTAGATCTCCCCCACCATTCTCTGTGGGAAAATTCTCCAAAATCTCATCCCATGTCCCACACTCTATCCCATTTTTCTTGTTTGCAATCTCTGCCATCTTCCACTTAAAAGTGTAATCCAAAACATGAACCACTTGAGGGCCAAGAAATAACTTTGGCAGTATATGTTTGTTAGTCACCAACATCCTAAAGTTATCACTAATTCCATCTAAACCACCAGAAGTCAAAGATAAATTCTTAGGTTGAACGTCTCCATCTAGCATTTCAACCACTCTTTCAGCAGCTGTATCATCACCCCAGATTCCCAATGACTGACCAAAAAGACCTCTAACCAATAGTGGTGGTTCAAAGGCCAAGGCCGTCTCTGGTGAAGAATATATCAGTGAATGAACCATTTGCAACTTCAGGCCAGCATCATTCATCAACTTAGCTATCGCCATCTGAGCATCTTCCAGTCTAATGGTCGAGGCAAATACCGGTACTATTTTTTCTTCTAAGATCAATCGTTCTGTAGATCTATTTAATACCTCCAATAGAGCACCATAAGCTTCCATAGATAAAGGATCTTCTTTGGTTGCTCCATCTAGAAGCATTACCAGATCATCATCGCTTAATACTCCATCCCTACCTTCCAACCCAGCTTTTCTAGCTTTACTTCCAGATACCCCAACCCATACTAATTTTTCCGCTAAAACTGGGTTCTGATCAACCTCAACTTGGATCTCTTCCAGTATTATTTTTAAAACTGGTTCAGACAGCAATTCTGACCGCAAAACTTCTTTGTCAAACATTTCTTTTTTCATTTTTTTATATTTTATTAATAATTTTAGGTACAAAAAAACCCTTGCTTACTCTCGTATAGAACAAGAATAAACAAGGGTTCTCTTTCTTTAAGAAAACGGTACCACCTTGCTATTGTAAAAAATATTACTATTTTTTACCTTAATAACTCTCTCTGTTTACCTAAAAGGTGACAAGAGCTTCAGTGCTTTAACGGGCACACCCGGAAACAATTTAATTGTTTCAAGCTCCAGAGAGTAATTCATCCTTTTTAAGTTCGATCAACTTTCACCAACCGTTGATTCTCTTCTGTCACCTTAAAAAGCCTACTGCATCTCCTTCATAGCCTTTCTCAATATATTTTCAAAGTTAAACTACTTTACAGTACATACTCAAGACTGTCAAGCAAAAGAAAAAAGGGAAAGAAAATAAAAGCGAAAAATTACGCGATTATTTCTTTCCCTTAGTATAAGGACATGCCGCGAATGGGAGTCGAACCCATCAGTGACGGTTTTACAGACCGTTGCCCCACCCCGAGGCGGCCGCGGCTTTCAAAGTACGTAGCTGATACTTTATACCATACAATATAGGTTGTCAAGTTACTATTTTACTATTCACAAAAATATATCAGTCAAAAAAAATTCCCACCTTCAATCAATATCCACTCACCGAACCCGTTAGGTGCTTCTCAACATCCAAAGCTGCCTGAACTCCCATTCCTGCTGCCGTTACGGCCTGTCTGTACCTAAAATCTACCACGTCTCCCGCTCCGAACACACCCTTAACGCTTGTCTGGGTTGGTAAACCTGTCAACCAGAGCTCTTTGTTGTCTACCTCGCTCTTAGTCATCTGTGTCACCAAAAAACCTTTTTCATCTAACTCTAATACTCCCTTAAATAAACTGGTCTCTGGTAAGTGTCCAATAGCCAAAAACAAACCATCAGCCGGTAAGTCTTTTTCTTCTCCAGTTTTATTATTCTTTATCTCTACCTTCTCTAGTTTAGACTCACCTTCTACTCCAACCACCTCACTGTTCCACAAAACCTCAACCTTTCCATCACCCAAAACCTTATCTTGCATCACCTTACTTGCCCTCAACTTATCACCTCGATAAATCAAACCCACATTCTTAGTCTGTCTTTTTAAAGCCATTACCTCTTCCATTGCCGCATCCCCACCACCTACCACATAAGTTACTTTCTCTTTAAAAAAAGCAGCATCACATACTGCACAAGTGCTTACACCTTTCCCCAAAAGCTTTTCTTCTCCGACATTAAGCATCCTCGCTCTTGCTCCAGTCGAGATAATTACTGCCTTCGTTTCATACTCCTTATCACCCACCCAAACTTTTTTTAGATCTCCTTTAAAATCAACCTTAGACACATTTTTGTTTTCTATCTCTGCTCCAAACTTCACCGCTTGAGCTCGCATTTCCTCCATTAACTTAGGTCCCATGATTCCAGCAGAAAATCCCGGATAGTTCTCTACCTCTGTAGTCAACATCAACTGACCACCTGCTTTCTCACCTGCCAACATTAAAGGTTTTAAACCAGCCCTAGATAAGTAAATACCAGCTGCATATCCAGAAGGACCAGCACCAATAATGATTACATCACTCATTTTTTTAAACTTGTTTTTTAATCATTTCCTCATAGCCTGCTTTACCAGCAAAACCTACTTTCCTATCTACTTCCTTACCATCCTTAAACATAATAATCGTTGGAATACTCATTACCCCCAACTTACTCGCCGTCTCTTGGTTTTGATCAACATCCAACTTTCCAACAACCACTTTATCCTTATACTCTCCTGCTAACTCCTCCAATACTGGAGCCGCCATCTTGCACGGACCACACCATTCTGCAAAAAAATCTAACAACACAGGCATCTTGGCCTTTACAACCTTCTCCTCAAAATCCTTATCACCAACATGTACTATATTCATTTTATTTATATTATTTAATTATTAATCTTACAAATACCTCTTCAAAAGCTTAGCATAGTTTTCCTTAGACTGAGAAGAAGAACCGCACTTCTCTGCCTCATCCACCAAAAGATTTTTACCCACACCCTTAAGAGAGCTAATTGCTGCCGAGATCTGTGTCAAGATTGCCTCACAGCTTTTATCCGACTCTATCATTTTCGTAATTCCACCCACCTGACCCTGTATTCTTTTCAAATTAGTAGTCAACTTTTTCTTATCTGCCATATACCCCCCATGGTATACGCCTTTTACATGTTTGTCAACTACTACAATCCTCTCGCAATCAATGAATACAAAACCAACACAACCCACACAAACCATCGTTTCTCCTCCATTCCCAAACTCCTCTTAATCATCCAAAACCAGTTATCAAGCTTTTCTGGTTTCTTAAAATAATCCCATGCTAAATCAAACATCAAGTGTGTCCCCAACCCCAACATAAAACCTCTAGAAAAAGCACTCGCCACACTACTCAAGGTAAAAAATCCTAGCACTAACCACGCCAACAAGAAAAAGGCACTCTTCATTACTAGTTCTGACTTCTTCTGTCTTTCCTCCAAAGCAAACGCTACTCCCGTCTTAATATTCTCTCCCTTAAGTGCTTTCTTAAGCTTCACATCAAACACTCTCTTAGGCTCCATAACCATAAGTTGAATCAACCAATCAAAAAACACGAATACAAACCCTAACACTCCACCTAACCACCACCATAACACTCCTATCCCCATGACCCATTCACCAGACATTAATCTCCAGCCAGTCAAAAGAAGCATCAACGAAAAAAGTACTACCTGATGCCAAACAACCTTCTTGCTCTCCATACCTTAACTTTAACAGAAAATTTCAGGCCTTTTTCTTTTTTTCTTCCTTTAACTGCTTCAGCTTCCACATAAATAACCTCCCCTTACTCTTAACATCTCTAGCATCCTTAACGAAATTCTTGGTGTCCTCCAGTAGATGTCTTGGAGTATTTTTTGCCAATCTCATATACAAGCTCGTATGAGCAGTGTCTTCAAGCTCCAAAGCCAACCTGTATGCATAGTCTTGCCACTCTCTGCTAATTCGCCTTTGCTTACCACCCTGCTGTTCCATTTCATCTGTGTACTTGTCCAAAACCTGCTGCATAGAATTAAAGGCTTTCTTTTTCATATTCAACTCTCCTTAGCCAGCCCCATTGTTAACCAAATCCCCACGGCCGAAACTCCAAATATTCCCCACCAGCGCCACGAAAAGGCAGACACAAAAAATATAGCCACCGCTACCACAACCACAAACAAGGAGTACACCATCTCCCTGTATGCATAAAGCTTCAAACCACCATTTACCTTACCGGCAGAGTATAGATATCCACCATACGGCACCCAGTAATAGGCAGACAAGATCTTAGTCAAAACGTCTACTCCCAACAGCCCAAAAACACTAGAAACAGAAGCCCGCAAAACCCTCAACACAGACACTACTCCTCCAGACCACCAGTATGCTTTTTCATCTTCTAGTCCTCCTTTTGCTCTACTTTTATCAAACAATCTACCCGCCAAGTATGTCGTCACCATAGCCGCCAACAAAGATAAAGACGTCAACCCACCCAAAACTTCCAGACTACCAACCAATACAAATACGTACACCGGCCAAAAAAATCCACTTACCGCCCCATCTATTCCCTCCCCCGCAAACGCCTTCCCTAGGTGTTTCTTGTCTTTATCTCCTATCCACTCCAAAAAACTCTTCCAACTAATCTGACCATCCTTCGTATGATGCTTCATGTAAAAAAGCGGCACACAAGAAAACATCACCATCACCGCCCCCAAAGCAAACAAGACCTTAAATCCAAACAACGTAACCACCACTCCACCCACCACCGGTGCCAAAATCCCCGCCCCCCGATCCAAAAGAGTCACCATACCTACTTGCTTACCAAGCTTACCACTAACTCCGTCCCCAGACAAAAGTGAGTGTCTAGACAACCAGTACAAAGGTATAGACACCACCGCGACCAAAGCCATCATCACTACCGCCCAAACACTCTCCCCTCCCCAAATTGGAACCAAATAATAAAGTACTAAAAAAGAACTACCCAGCAACACAGAGACTCTAAACCCCAATCTCTCAACTAGCTTAACCATCGGTATCGTCACCAAAAAAAGCAACACCCTTTGGATGATTAAATACAATACAAGCAACCTCAAACCAGTCACCACTCCACCCATATCCTTTCCAATTAGAAAGATATATACCGGCACAAAAAGACCCATCAAAGACGTCCCGATTCCCCTCAAAAACACATTCCAGTACATCGAGTTCAAAGAGTCCAATCTACCCGCACGTGACCCTAATCTATCACTTAAATGCATAACACCTCCTTTACTTCTTTTATTGCTTTTCCTAAAACCTCTACTAGAATTTCCATCTCTTGTTTTCGAAACCGCCCCAACACATAATCTTCTCCAGATATTTTTCTATCCCCATCCCTATTATCTATCCCAACTCTCACTCGCCAAAACTCTTTACTTCCCAAATGATTTTCTACTGAAGAAACTCCATTATGAACCTTGGGACCCACCCCTTTTTGAATCTTGAACTCTCCTAACTTAAGATCTAAGTCATCATGCACCACATAGACATCATCTAAATCAATTTTATAAAAATTCTTTCTCTTAGCTACTTCTTCTCCACTCTTATTCATAAACTTCATAGGCTTCACCAATAAAATCTTTTTACTCTCTTCCCAATCCTGATCCCCTACTAACTTATCCAAAAACATAAAACCCACATTATGTCTTGTGTTTTTATATTTCTCTCCTGGATTTCCTAGTCCTGCAACTAACTTCATAGTCATATTCTAGTCTACTCGATCATACCTTACTCTATGTCTTAAATACTTGCCTCTAAAATACCCCAACCAATAATCCCAAATAACAGTCTTAAAGATAAAAACCAAGAAACCTTGCTTCATTCTCCTTCCAGAGGTAAGGACCTTAAGTCTTCCGTCAAAATATACTTTCCCAAAGCGATTCAATAACTTTGCCATACCCCACTCATCTTCAGCCGATCTTATTTCTACATCCATTCCTCCAGACTTAAGATACACCGACTTTAAAAACAACAAATTTGACGCTCGCGGAAAATAAATTGTCTTTATTAACTTAAACATAACTATATCTCTCCACTCTTGCAATCGTCGCTCCACAACCACAAACCATGCCGGATCGACCACTTCATTTTTACCAGACACTCCCACCACCTTATCATGAGAAAAACAACTCAAAGCTATCTTTAAATAATCCCTAGGATAAACCGCATCAGCATCCATCGAGGATATTACCTCACTTACAGCCTGTCTAGTTCCCAGATCTCTTGCTCTAATTATTCCAGGCTTTTTCTCAATCAACACCCTAAATTTTACCCCCAGCTTCTTAAATTTTTTACCATACTCTACACAAATCTCTGGTGTTTTATCACTCGACTTTCCATCAACCACCAGTACCTCATTAGGCAACTCAATCTGTTTTAATAGACTATCAAACATCCCAGGTAACAATTTTTCTTCATTTAAAACCGGCACCACTACACTTACATTCCTTTTATTAGACATTCCTACAGTATAAAATATACCTATGCAAAATATGAGACCATATTTCTCAATCATCATTCCTGCCTTAAACGAAGAGGTTGCCCTACCCCTTCTTCTTGAAGACTTGGCTAATCAAACTTTTAAAAATTTTGAAATCATCCTGGTAGATGGTCACTCTGAAGACAAAACTGTGGAAAAAGCTAAAGGCTTCGCTAAAAAACTTCCCCGACTAACTATTACCAATTCTAAACAAAGAAATGTCTCCACACAAAGAAACTTAGGTGCTAAAGTAGCTAAAGGTAAGTACCTCTTTTTCAACGATGCAGACAACAGACTACCAAGTTATTTTTTAGAGGGTGTCAAATACAACCTTAGTAGAAAACCAACAGATGTGTTTACTAATTGGTGCATATCAGATACAGACAAGCCAGCAGACAAAGCTGTCGCCTCCCTTATTAATGTAGGAATCGAAGCATCCAACTTAATCGAATATCAAGCTGCGCTTGGCGCCCTGATAGGGTGTCGCAGATCTATATTTTCAAAAATCGGTGGTTTTAACCCATCTATTCCTTTTGCTGAAGACGGCGAATTTGTTAGACGAGCTGCCAAAAAAGGGTTTCGATTTACAATCTATAAAACCCCTCGTTTTACATTCTCTCTTAGGCGTTTCAGAAAAAGCGGAAAAATAAGATCACTCCAACAATACGCCAAACTACACCTTAAGATATTAAGTCAAAAAAACATAGATAAAAAAGAATACCCTATGGGTGGCCACACCTTTACCGGAGACCAAACTACCAACAGTCTTCTAGAAAAGATCCAAACAGCTTTAAGCTTAACCAGCAAGCAAGCAAAACTAAAAGAAAAAATAAAATCTCTTATCACTCTCTTTGAAAACAACAATCTCTAACCCACCACTAACTCCAAACCCACAAACATTACATAAAGTCCCAAAAGAACTAACGCTTCCCACCTATCCAATTTTTTCTTAGTCATAGAAAATGCCCAAAGCAAACTAAACACCACAATAAAACTACCTCCTGCAACAGCATACTTAGATACCTTAGTGATCTCAATTGGATGAATTAACGTAGTTATACCAATAATCAAAGTAGAGTTTGCTACAGTGCTACCCAAAAGGTCTCCAAACACGAGAGCAACATCTTTTCTCTTTATTGCCTGAGTCTCTAAAACCAGCTCTGGCAAGCTAGTGCCCACAGACACTACCAGTATTCCAATTAAAAATGCCGGCACACCTAAGTCAGTCGCCAAACCAGAAGCAAATCTAACTAACAAGTCTGCCCCAACAATCACACCAGCTACACCCAACATTAACTTCACTGCCCAACCATCCACATGGTTATTATGTATCCATTTCAATCTCGTAAACAACCCATGTTTTTTAACACCCTTTTCCGCCAAACTTTTATGCTTACCGGCAATTACCACATCTCTAATGTAAAACGCATAAGCTACCAGTAAAATAACTCCATCCAATCGCGACAATTTCCCATCCAGTATTAACAACAACGGCATCAATCCAGCCAAAAAGGCTGCAACAAACTCCCTCTTCATAAAATCACCTACAACAGAAACAGATCCAGCCAAAAGACTTGCCCCACCAATAACTAAGGACACGTTTGCCACATTACTCCCCAACACATTCCCCAAAGAAATCTCTGGTGTTCCCTCTAGTGCTGCAGCAATTCCCACAAACAACTCCGGCAAACTAGTAGACAAGGCCACCATGATAGCCGCCAACACCAAACCATCAACCTTAAGCTTTACGACCAACTTCTCAAAAGCTCCAACCGCCACTCTCGTAGAGAGTATTAAAAAAACACTAGAAACAATAATTCCTAAAATATCAAAAAGCATATCTTCATTAAACCACAGTCTACCTACCTTTTGACTTGCTCTTTATGTAAAAATATCTCTTTAACCACTTCCACAACAAGTACTAGAAACAAAGACCCACCAAGCACCAGAGCCAGATCATAAATACCTAAGGGGACCGTCCTAAATATCTTCTGCAGTACTGGAACATATACAGCTGATAGCTGCATTACCATCCCCGCAAGAACTCCCCAAATCAACCACTTGTTCTGGAAAAAATTCACTTTCCAAATTGGCTTTGTTAAAGATCTCGAAGAAAATACATAAAACAATGAGTTAACTCCCAACATTGTAAATGCCAGTGTTCTTGACAACTCTAGTGACTTCCCTAAAACAAAGAAATACCAACCAAAAATCCCCAGAGTCATAACTCCCGCGACTACAGATATCGTCCCAATCAACCAAAGCATTTCCTTGTCTAATATCTTCACATTTTTATGTAAAGGTTTTCTAAGAAGCAACCCCTGATCCTTTGGTTCAACAGTCAACGCTAAATAAGGAAAACCATCACTAACCAGATTAATCCATAAAATCTGTACCGCCAATAAAGGTAACGGCCAAGACAGCAGTAAGCTTATTATTATCAACAAGATCTCAGCAAATGCATCTGCCAAAAGATATAATAGAACCTTTTTAAGATTATCAAATATTCCCCTACCTTCTTCTACCGCTGCTAAAATTGTATCGAAATTATTATCCAATAGTACCATGTCCGCAGTTTCTCTGGCCACGTCACTAGCTCCATTGACCACTATTCCAATATCCGCTTGACCCAATGCTGGTGCATCATTTACTCCATCACCCGTCATCGCTACTGTATGGCCCATGTCTTGTAGTATCTTAACAACCAGAAGTTTCTGTTCTGGTGTGATTCTGGCAAAAAGAATTGTCTTTTGCACTCTCTTCATTAAGCTCTCAGGAATCACCTTATCTTTTAGCCCAACCAAGTCACTCCCAACCATTACTCGATCTTCGTCTAATTTTTCTTTCACCAACCCCGCTTGATTTATCACCGCCCAAGCAGTTTCCTTATAATCACCTGTGATTACCTTCACATCTATCCCCGCCTTTTTTGCCTGCTCCAATGAATTCTTTACACCTTCTCTCACCGGATCTTCATAAACAACCACACCAACCCACGTATAATCCTTGACTTGATCCCTATCTAACTTCTTCTTACCCTTAGTCTTTTTATATCCAAAACCAACCAATCGATATCCTTTGCTCCCCAATTTTTTAAACGCCTTTTCCCAATCCTTCATGCCTTTTTTGTCGACCTCACACTTCTCCAAAACCACTTCCGGTGCCCCACTAATAAACTCCACTTGACCCTTCTCGTCTACAAAATCATGTAACGTAACAATGTATTTATACTTATGATCAAATGGTAGACCATCAATCCTTGGGTGTTTTTTATTAAAACTTTCTTTCAAACCATCCTTTGCCCATTTTTCCATAGCCGTTTCTAGTGGGTCTCTTAAATCATTACACAACACAGACCCTTTAACCAACCAGTCGCAAGTCACCGTCTTTCCACACTCCAACCTTTCCAGTATCGTAGCATTAGGATCAATCACCCCTCCTATTGCCTCCATTTCACCCACGGTAATCGTTCCTGTTTTGTCTAAACAAGCCACATCCACTCCACCCAAAGTCTCAGCTGCCAATAATTTTCTAACCAAGGCCTTTCTCTTTAAAATCTTCCCCATCCCCACAGTCAAAATAACCGTCAAGCTAATCGCCAACCCCTCAGGAATAGCCGCCACAGACAAAGCTACCGCCATCTCAAACACCTCCACAACATTTTTACCAGACAGAATCCCAATCACAAATACCACAATAGAAATAAGTCCCACTAAAATAGCCAGTTGTTTACTCAAAACCCTTAGGCGCTTTTGAAGAGGAGTTTCTTGTAGCTCTTTTCTAGCCACTTTTTTAGCAATTTTACCCATCTTTGTTTTATCTCCCGTCATAACTACCAATAACTCCCCAATTCCCTTTTCAATCACAGTACCCATAAAACCTTTATAAGTGCTCTTTGTCTTACCATACCAACTAAAATCTCCATCATCATATTTACCATCCAGACCAAATGTCTTCTTTTCTACAGGAACACTTTCTCCTGTCAATATCGCCTCACTCACAAACACACCATCTTCTTTTACCAGTATTCCATCCGCGGGTACCGTTCTACCGATCTCAAGACGCACTACGTCTCCTGGCACCAACAAAGAAGCATTTATCTTTACCCACCTACCTTCTCTCCGAACTAAGGCTTTCGTAGACAAGAGCTTAGACAAACTCTCCAAAGACTTCTCCGCCTTAAACTCCTGTGCAAACCCCAAAATCGTATTTAATACCACTGCCGCCATAATTACTCCCGAATCTATGTACTCACCCATGGCAAAAGTCACACCAGCAGCCAACAATAATACATAAATTAAAGGGGATTTTATCTGGTTTACAAGCACCTGCCACCAGGTAATACTTGCTTTTTTCAAGATCTCATTCTTACCAAACACCACCCTTTTTCTTATTGCCTCTTCTTTACTTAATCCTTGCCTTAAAACATCCATACTTAATCGTACCAAATTCAAACCTTACAAAAAACGCAACTTTCTACTTCTTCTTACCTTTGACCATCTCAAAGATCATAGGCAAGACAGAGAGGCCAATAATTGCAAAAATCACCAAAGTAAAGTTATGTTTTACCACCGGCATATTTCCAAAGAAAAATCCTACCCAACCAAACAACATTACCCAAGCTATTCCTCCAACCACATTATATAAAATAAAGTGAGAATAATTCATCTTACCTACTCCTGCCACAAATGGGGCAAAGGTACGCACAATGGGAACAAACCTGGCCAATATTATTGTCTTTCCTCCATGTTTCTTATAAAACTTTTCTGTTTTATCAATATGATCTTGGTTAATAAACTTGATCTTAGGATTATCAACTATTTTTTGTCCAAAAAAATGCCCTATCCAGTAATTAACAGTATCTCCTAAAATTGCCGCTACAATCAGCAAAAATATCATTAACCAAATATTTAAAGACCCAATCGCTGCAAAAGCACCTGCTGCAAAAAGTAAAGAGTCTCCTGGTAAAAATGGAGTTACCACAAAACCAGTCTCAGCAAATACAATCAAAAATAAAATCCCATAAGTCAGACTCCCATAAGTGGAGATTATCTCACCTAAATGCACATCTAAGTGAATAATAAAATCAATTAAAAACTTCACAACTTCCATAACTTAAAATTCTATCACACTAAGCTACCTTTATTCCTTTAAGCTCTTCTGTACTTGTTGCTTGATCTACTCTTTTATCATCTCTAAACTTGACCAATCTTGGAAATCTTAAGGCTACTCCTGCTGTATGGGATGGTGACTTAGTAATTTCATCTGCTGCTACCTCCACCACCAAACCAGGTTCCACCCACACATCTGGTTCCAAACTTTTTTCAACATCATACATTTCAGGTTTTTCGCTAGTTACTAGCTTGTCTAACCTATTTTTTAGGTCTTTAAACTGTTCATCTGTCAATCCTGTTCCCACCTTAGCCAAAGTAACTATTCCTTCTCCTTTTATCACTCCTCCCAAAAAGGCTCCCACCCCAAAACCAGCTCTTTTACCCTTTCCCCTATTAAAACCCATTACCACTAAATCTAGTGTGTCTGTCAACTTACCTGTTGACCCTTCACTCTCTTTTATCTTCACCCACCCCCACCCTTGCCTGCCTGGCAGGTACTTACCATCCATCTTCTTTATCACCGCTCCTTCCAACCCTTCTTTCAAGAAATTTTCATGTAAACCATGAACCTCATCAACTTTTTCGGTTATCACTACCTCATCTACCATCAACACCTTATTTTTTCGTATTGTTCCTGTCAGAATTTTTCTTCTCTCTTCATAGGTTTTGTCAATCAAAGATTTCCCATCTTTGTACAAAATATCAAACACAAAAAACCTAAGTGGCACCTTATCAGCCGCCTCAGCTATCTCATGTTTACGTTTTCTAGTAATCGTCTCCTGAAATGGCAGCATCTTTCCAGTCTTAAGGTCAACCCCCACCGCTTCACTATCCAAAATCAAACTTTTGGCATTTACTAACTTATCCATCTCCATAAGTTCAGGGAACTGGTGGCTGGACTCCTCTAAGTTTCTAGTAAAAGCCCTCATGAATCCATTTTTACCTGCCAAGAAATGTATCTGTGCCCTTGAGCCATCAAATTTTTTCTCCACTCCTACCCTGCCCATTTTTTCAATAATCTCTCCTGCTGAATTCAGTCGTTGACACAATGCTGACTCTACCGGTACGCCAACCTCAACCTCGATTTCTTTTTCTGCTTTTGATACTCCTCCTTGCTTAATTTTCTTAACCAGCAAACCTAAATCTGGATGGATCTGATCTAAACTATCTAATCTCTTCCTCAAACTCTTATCTCCCACTTCCATCACACTCAAAGCATCTAAAACCGTCTTTGTAGAGTATCCCAACCTTAGTTTATCCAACACAATCCTAACCACAAATTTTGCTCCCACCGGATCAACTTCACTCAATACTTCTGCCAAAGACGCAATCTTCCTCTCTTGACTTCCTGTTCCCCTATCTTCCGCTACCACCTTCAGCTTCTCACGTACCTCAAGAATCGACATAATTCCTCCAGTTCTTTTTCCTAGACCAATCTTCAAACCCTTGATCACCTCTCCCAAATCTCCCACACGCTTATACTCTCGTCTTACATTCTCTATCTTTTCTCCTACAGACTTAGCCACCGCTCTCATAACCATTTTATCTGCCAAATTAAACTGTATCTTCTGATATCTCGGCGCCAACCCACCCATCATTAAATAAACCCCTGCCTCAACCTCATTCTCATTAAGTTTTTTCAAAAGCTCTACTAACACATCCGTCATCTCCAACCTACTGGCTGTTCCTTCTAGTTTTTCTAAAAATTTTACAAACTCTTTAAACTTCATTTCTTTAATATATACCGAACACCCTTCGTCTTACCTTTCTTCTTTACCAGCTTTTTTCTAATCAATCCGTTCAAATCTCTTAAGATTGTATCATCACTAACCATTGGCAACATTTCTCTTGCTTCCTTCATGGTAATTTTTTCGTTTATCTGCAGTGCCTCCATTAAAGCTATCTGTCTCTCTGATAACGCAATTTGCTTTCCACCAGTATTCTTATATCTAGCATCCATCGACAACCTTCTAACTCTTTCCTTCACCTTACTCATTTCATTAGCTAAAGCACCAGTGTAGTATTCCAACCACTCTGTTAAATCTCCTCCAGATTCTTTTACACTAGCAATCTTTTCATAATACTTAGCCACGTCTTTATCAAAATACTCATCCACACTAAAAAATCTTTTTACATCATATTTTGCAGAAGACAGCAATAAGGCAGAAAACGCCCTAGCCACCCTACCGTTTCCCTCAATAAATGGGTGAATCCTTACTAATTCAAAATGAACTATTCCAGACAAAAGTACTGGATGTACCTCGTTTTTTCCTACCCCTTTAAGCCACGCCCAAAAATCCTCCATTTGATAGGGTACTTCAATAGGCAATGGTGGTATGCCAACCACCTCCCCCCGCTTGGGACCTCTGATGGACACTGACATATTTCTATATGTCCCCAACTCATTGGAAGGAAGTATTTTCTCCATAGCCAAGCTATGTAGTTGCATCAACTCTCTTTCACCATACTGAAAGTTTTTTCGATTGTCTCCCAACCTAACCAACTGATCCACAAACCTCACCACGTTCCTGTAGTTAATTACCTCCTGAACATCTCTTTCTCTAGCAACCACTCCCACTCTCTTTGCTACTTCCTCTGCTTTTTCATCTCTTGCTGGATCATCCCTTATAATTTTTTGTGCCTCATCTCTGCTTAGATCATTACCCTCTACATGTGTCCCAAAATGTACTGACCTAACCAAGGCATCCTCTCGAAACTTTATCTCCCATTCTGGCACCAAAGTAGCCCCATCTATTATTTCTCTTGACACTTCTATCTCACCCACAGAAACCAATATCTTATTTGTTATAGTAAATTTATATCTCATCTATCTGATTATTATTGCAATTTTTGCGTTAATTCACAACTAACTCAGTTTGATTTTTTTCGCTTTTTCAAACAATCTCAGGTCTTTTTCATCCGCCGTAGTCACCATTACCTGCCTACCTTCCATGACTCTTAACACCTCTTCTTCATGCCCATCATCTAGCTCTGAAAAAATATCATCCAAAAGAAGTACTGGCTTTTCTGTTAAATATTCTTCTAAATAATATATCTCACCCATCTTCAAAGCCAAGATAGCCATTCTTTGTTCCCCTCTAGACCCATACCTACCTAGGTCCCTCTTTTCCTCACCTTCCCCATTTTGCTCCATCTTCATCTCTATAGTTAAATCGTCTTTGTGTGGGCCAACCAAAGTGTATCCAGCTGCCAACTCCTCATTTTTATATTGCTCCAACCTCTTTTCACTAATTACACTTCTATCATACTCAATACTTAAATCATTGAACAAATCACTTCTACTCCACAAGTGGTTGATAAAACCAATCAACTCACTTCTTTTTTCTGTTAACACCTGTCCATGTTTTACCAACAACCCATTCCAAAATGTCAGCGAGTGCTTGGTAGCCATTCCTTCCCTCACCGCATCCAAAATCTTATTTCTTCTTCTTAAGGCTTGGTTATAAACCCCAAAACTTCTTACATACTCCACGTCAACTTGAAACAAAACTTGATCTAAAAAATTTCTTCGTCCATCTGGTGATCCAGATAAAACCTCCAGGTCTTCTGGTCTAAATAAAACTATTGGCAAATTACCCACATAATCAACTCTTCTTTTAGAAGCTCCACCCACTACATACTTTCTTTTGGCCACTTTTTTTCCATTAACTTCCCCTTTAGTCACCATCATTTCTAGTTCTTTTTCTCCTTCTGTATCTTCTACCGTTCCACTTACCCGACCCCACTCATTTCCAAATCGCACCATTTCATCTATCTTTCTAGCCTTGAAACTCTCTCCTAAACTTAATAAATAAATAGATTCCAATAAGTTAGTTTTTCCTACCGCATTTTCTCCCCAAATTATATTAATTCCCTTAGAAAAGGCAAATTCCTTATTTTTATAACCTCTAAAATCTATTAACTTTAACTTCTTCAAATACATTTATCCACATTTTACCTCATTTGGCAGTTTGGGCACCAATATGTTCCCCTGCCCCCAAGTTTAATTTTCTCTATCTTCTTACCACACTTCTTACAAACCTCACCATCTCTACCGTACACCAAAAAATGATCTTGATATCTTCCCCCCAACCCTTTAGTATCCTTATAATCAGAGTAGCTCGCCCCACCTAACACCACTGCTTTTTTTACCACCTTCTTAACTGCTTTCCACAACCTTTCGGCTTCTTTTTTACTTAATTCATTAGCAGGTTTCTTAGGATCAATTAAAGCCAAGAAGAGCCCATCATTTGCATAAATATTCCCCACTCCTCCAATTTTTTTTTGGTCCATCAGCACCAACTTGATTGCTCTTTTAGAACCAGAAAGCAACTTTTTAAAAAGAGACACTGTGAACTCTTTATCTACTACATCTGGCGGCAAGCTACTTAGTTCTTGTTTCCATATTTTTTCTTCCAATATTTTCACCCATCCAAATACTCGCATATCGTTAAAAAATAACTTAGAACCATCCTTAAAGTTAATTACCACCCTGGTGTGCTTACTAGGTAAGTCATTTATCCAGTCCGCAGTTGGGTGGCCACCCACTATTCGATCCCCTTTTTCCACCAGTACTAGCTGGCCAGTCATTTTAAGATGAACCAGTAATACCTTTTCCCATCCTACAAAATCCATTACAACCATCTTCGATTTTCGCCATACTTGTTTTACTTGTTTCCCTGTCAACATCTCACTTTTCCCCTTAAAAGATTTTTCTCTTAATGCTTCTATCCCCTTCACAACCTTTCCTTTTAGTGATTTATTTAACTGTCCTGCTATAGTCTCTACCTCTGGTAACTCCGGCATACCTTATTTTTCTACCACTCTTTTTATTCCCATCTCAAATTTTTCTTTAGAAAACTTCTCAGCCTGTTTTTGCAATTCTTTCTTATCCCATTTTGTATCAAGAATCTTTTTTACGGCTCGACCAATTGTTTCTTCTTTTGTGTCATTTATCAACACCCCAGTGACCCCATCAACCACCGATTCTTTAAAACCACCACCATTAAAAGCAATCACGGGAGTCCCAGAGGCCATTGCTTCTACCGGTGTTATCCCAAAATCTTCATCACGCGCTAAAGCGATAAAACCTTTAGCTTCTGCATAAAGCCTGGGTAGTTTTTCATCACTCACCCTTCCTAAAAGCTCTATCATCTCTCCACCCAATTTCTCTAGATTTCCAGCTACTCCAGATAGGCCCGCCTTGCTACCAGATATTTTTAACTTAAAACCTTCCTTTTTTGCTGCCATTGCAGCTTCCTGCAAACCCTTACTTCCTACCAATCGGGAAACAATTAAGAAATAGTCTTTTTTTCCCACATCCTTGCTTGCATCAATAAATTTTCCCACTTCTATTGGTGGATAAATAACCATTGAATCTTTTTTATAAAACTTCTTCACTCTATTTTGAACATTTAAAGAGTTAACTACCCACTTATCAACCGTATCCACAGACCATAAGTCATAAAGCCGCAAAAAATGATTCACCACCCAAGCATAAATCTTCACCGGCCAGTATTTTTGCAAATTAATACTCGTTTCATATCCATATAAATATTTAGGTGGAGTGTGACAGTAACAAACAACCTTAGTATTCTTACCCACCCTAAAACCACGAGTAATATACCAACTGGAGCTAGTAATTACTAAATCAAATTCAGATAGGTCCATACTCCTCCAAACCAAGGGTGCTAAAAACCTTAAGGGGCTATAAAGCTTCCAGACCTTCAATAAAGGAGCCAAAAAACTCTCTCTTACTTCTCTGTTTTCAAAAGCCTTATCTCCTTCAGATCCTTTCACCCTAAAAGCTGTGTAAATTGGAGCCTTAGGATACATATCCGAAAGTGTCCGCAATACCCTCTCTGCTCCTCCAAACTCCTTTATATAGTCATGTACTAAAGCGATCTTCATACAAACACTCCTTCTGCTTCTTTTTCCCATTTATCTTGTGGTAATCTAGCAAGCAAGCTCTTAAACCCTAGTTCTTTAAATAATTTCTCCACCTTACTTCTATCATAATCATTCAACTCACATCTATCCCACTCTAAATCAATTGGCATCTCACACTCTATCGTCCCCAAGGCCTTACTAACAAAGGCAGTTTCTTTTTCTTTTCTAAGTAAACTTTTAACTCTGTCACTTACATTTAGTTTATCAAGATTTTTATACACCCCATCTAAATCACCAGCTTCTTCAAGTAATTTTGTTCCTGTCACTTGTCCAATCCCCATTACCCCTTTAATATTATCTGAACTGTCTCCCATCAAGCCTTTTAAATCAATTAACTGTTTTGGAGAAAGTCCATACTTAATCTTAACTGCTTCTTCATCAAACATCTGAGAACCATTTCCTTGTTTTTTACTTCTTGTGGGCATATACACCTTTATTTTTTTACCCCTTACCAACTGTAAGGCATCTCTGTCCCCCGTCACGATTATTACCTCTTTTTCTCCCATATTTTTTGTCTCAAAAGCTTGTTGTGCCAGAGTTCCAATAATATCATCTGCTTCATATCCAGTTACACCAAACTGTGGAATGTTCAAACTCATTACCACCTCTTTAGTTCTATCTATTTGATCAATCAGTTCTTGATCTGTCTTAGCTCTTCCCGCCTTATACTCTTTATCCATTTTATGTCTGAAGGTCTTACCTTTAACATCCCAAGCAATCGCCACATGAGTTGGTTGAAGTTGTTCCAAAACTTTTAAAAGCATCGACGAGAAACCAAACACCGCATTCACCAGTTCCCCATCACCTGTTCTCAAGCCAGGATACCCATGATAGGCCCTATGGATCAAAGAGTTGCCGTCAACTAATACTAATTTTTTTATCATAAGTTGTTTTTTTAGTACCCATTATTTTCAAAAACCCATCCACTTCAATCGTCTCTACTTTTAACAACTTATTAACTAATTTTTTCATTACCGCTCTGTTTTTCTTCAATACCTCTTCTGCTCGCCCATAAGCCTCATCTATAAAAAGTTTTATCTCATCATCCACCTTAGATTGCATTCTGTCAGACACCTCCACCTGCCTCATGAAGCCTCTTCCCATGGCACCTGCTGACTCCCAGCTAGCTCCCAAAGCTAATGGCCCCAACTTACTCATTCCTAAATCTACCACCATTTTTCTGGCTAGTTTTGTAGCTCCATCAATATCACTAGCTGCACCACCAGACAACTCATTGTAAATAATTTTTTCAGCCGCTCTTCCTCCCATCATTACCGCCATCCTATCCTTTAACTCCGACATCGTGTACTGATATCTATCCCTACTTGGTCTACTTTCAGTATGTCCCAAAGACAACTCTCTAGAGACAATACTCACAGTGTGGATGGGGTCTGCTCCTGGTAACATGTGGCCTACAACTGCATGTCCAGCTTCATGATAAGCTGTCATCTCTCTTTCTCTTTTACTTTGCAGACGTTTCTTCTCTGGACCAAGCTTCACCTTAGTTGCCGCTTCTCGAATATCCTTCATAAGAATTTCTTTTCTATCTTCTCTAGCTGCCAAAATAGCTGCCTCATTAAGCATGTTTTCCAAATCGGCCCCAGAAAAGCCAACAGTCATTTCTGCCACCATCGACCACTTCAACCTCTTTATAAACGGCTTGCCTCTAGCATGAATTTTTATTATCTCTTTTCTATCAGCAATGTCGGGTAAATCTAAACTTACTCTTCTATCAAACCTTCCTGGCCTAACCAAGGCAGAGTCCAAAACATCTGGCCTGTTAGTAGCTGCAATTACAATCACGTTATCATTAGCCGTAAAACCATCCATCTCTACTAATATTTGGTTCAATGTTTGCTCTCTTTCATCATGTCCTCCCATAGTTCCCACACCCCTAGCTCTACCAATAGCATCAATCTCGTCTATAAAAATAATTGCCGGAGCCATTTTTTTAGCTGTAGCAAAGAGGTCTCTGACCCTGCTTGCACCAACACCTACCAACATTTCCATAAACTCTGACCCTGCCATAGAAAGAAATGGTACTCCCGCTTCTCCTGCTACTGCACGCGCCAACAATGTTTTTCCGACACCACTTGGGCCAATTAACAAAACTCCCTTAGGAGTTCTAGCTCCGACTGCTTTATATTTTTTAGGGTTCTTCAAAAAATCCACAACTTCTTCTAACTCTTTTTTAGCTTCATCAACTCCAGCCACATTACTAAACCTCTCAGACTGCTTACCCTTAACAAACAACTTAGCCCCACTCTTCCCCATACCAAACATCCCCCCAGCACCACTGCCACCCATCTGCCTCTTGGACATAAAATAAAGTAGCACGCCAAATCCTAATATTGGTGCCACCAAAGACACCATCCCCCAAAAAGCTTTGGATAAGGTTTGTGATGCTACTTCTACCTTTACGTTATTTTCATCAATTCCAGCTCCCTGTAAGATCTCAACAAAACCAGAACCCTCTTCTTTTCTAGCCAATTTTAAATGAGGAACACCATCTACTTCCGGATAAAAAAGAACCAGCTCATCACCTCTAATCTCTACCTTCTCAACCTTTTCATCTTTTATCTCCTTAACTGCTTCTGATAAGGCAATATTCTCTATTACCCCAGTCTCTTCACCCAAAAAACCTAAAAGGGAAGGTAAAAACAAAAAGATAATTAAAAACCATATTAATAAACGCTTAGGATTAAGCTTTATCTCAAATCTTTTTACTTGTTTTTTCTTTGTGGCCATGAGCTCCAATTATACCCCACTCAACTTGTTCTTAATCCCAATCAGCTCATAAACCTCTTCCATTGTTTTATCCGCCACCAATTTTGCTTTTTTTGCTCCCTTACTTAAAATACCTTTCACCAATTCTAAATCGCCTTCCAGTTCTTTCCTTTTCTTTTTTGCCGTCTCAAACGTGCGCTTATGTGCCTCAAACAACCTTTCCTTTACCTCTACATCCCCCACCTTACCCTTCTTATATCTATCCTTCAAGTCTTCCACTTCTTTTTTATCATCATTAAGTAAATCGTGAAAAATAAATACTGGATTACCTTCTACTTTTCCAGGATCCGTCGCTTTCTTCCTGTTAGGATCCGTAAAACAACTCATTATCTGTTTTTTAATAATCTCATCTTCTTCAAAAATACCAATTACATTACCCAAACTCTTACTCATTTTCCGTTCTCCGTCTGTTCCCATTATTCTTCCTACACTTTTAGATATTAAAGGTTCTGGTAAAGGAAATACCTCCTTCTCATAAACCTTGTTAAATTTGTCAGCCATATCTCTAGTTATCTCAATATGCTGTCTCTGATCCTCACCCACGGGCACTCCATCAGGTTTATATAGAAGAATATCAGCCGCCATTAAAATAGGATAGTTAAATAAACCCATATTTACCGACTCTTGACTCACTCCTTTTTGCAACTTGTCCTTAAACGCATGCATACGTTTCATCTGACCGAAAGATACATAATTAGCCAAAACCACCGCCAACTGAGAATGGGCCGCAATATCTGATTGCCTAAAAAACACGCTCTTTTCAGGATTAAGGCCTAAGGCCAAATAATCCAAAATCACCGCCTCAATATTTTCCTCTAACACTTTCTTACTTTGAACAGTAGTTAGGGCATGAAGGTCAGCCATAAAATAAAATGTTTCACCAATTTTCTCTTGCAACTCTATTTGTGGCTTGACCGCACCAAAAAAATTACCTATATGTAACTTAGATCCGCTTGGAGTAATACCAGACAAAACTCTATTTATCATAATTTCTTATATTAATAATCAACACCTAGTGTAGCAGGGGAGGGACTCGAACCCTCGACCTCCGCCTTATGAAGACGGCGCTACTAACCAGCTGAGCTACCCTGCCAGGTACCCACTATTCTACACTAGCCACAGCCATTCCTGCCAACTAGCCACATAAAATGATATAATTCCCCTACCTAACGTGCGGGCGGGAGGTAAGTATCTCGTGAGGCTCATAATCTCACTTAACTGGGGAGCGTAACCCCGGGCCCGCAACCAAATTAACGAATCAAATCAAGCCATTTCTTCCAATTTTGCTTATTTTCTTCTATTTCTAGCTTATTTTCTTGCCCAAATACGTCAACTTTAGTCGGATCATCTGATAAAACCACCACAACTTCTCCTTCTTTTTGCATATTTAACTCATTTCTAACCACTTTCTCAATATAATCATCTTTTTGCACTTCTTCCAACTTTTCTTTTAACTGCTGATTTTTGATGTCCTCAAAATCAAGCACTTCTTTGGCCTCTTCAACTCGCCTATAAGCTCCCTTAAACTCTGAAAAACCACGCACCAAAGACCATAACAATAACAAGCCTACTAGAAACATCAATTTATCTAAAAAACCGCTTTTTTTCAACCTTGACATATACAATAAAGCCTAGTAAAATATAGCCTGTAGTAATCTTTTATCATTAATAAATACGTAGAAGTAATTAATTATGGAGTCAAGCAACAATTTTGCAACATCAATCAGTAATTTTAAAACCCACCTTGCCACGCTTGGGAGGGCTAATGCTACTATTTTAGCTTATACCAAAGACATAGAACAGTTAAGCAATTTTCTAAAAGAAAGCTTAAGCAAGACTTCAACTAATGAAGTCAAGGCAGAAGATATTGATGCATTTAAGGACCACTTAGACAAGAAAGACTATACAGCCAAATCAATTTCTAGAAAAATAAACTCCATTAAGTCATTTTTTAGTTTCCTTCAGTCACAAGGAACCATTAAAGCTAACCCTGCTCAAGCAGTCACCCACCCCAAATATGAGGTCAAGCCTCCAAGAATCCTCTCTAAACTAGAATACAGGGCCTTAAGGGATGCTTGTAAAGATGATTCTCGAATTTTCGCTATCGTAGAAATTCTTCTTCAAACTGGTATCAGAATCTCAGAACTAGCTAACCTAAGAATAAACGATATAGACCTAAACGAAAATAAGGCCACCATCATAGCTCATGATTCTCATCCAGAACGATCTATCCCTTTTAATCAAGTTTCAAAAGAAGCCTTAGAGAAATACCTAAAAGATCGTCCAAAATCAGAGACCCAAAACATCTTTATTACTAAAACAGGCAAGTCTTTCCTAATCAGAAATATCCGTTCAAGCCTAGACAGATACTTCAAACTAGCTGGTATAGACAATGTAAAGGTAAATGACTTACGCCACACCTTCATCGCTCACCAGTTGTCATCTGGCAGTCCACTCGTATACATCTCTAAACTTGTTGGTCACAAACGCCTTTCTACTACAGAAAAATACCTAGAATTCATTCCCAACAAACCGTCAAAAGAGAAACCTAAGCTTTCTGAGCTTTAAAAACTAATTCTTTCTAATCATTTTCTTTAATCCATCTAAGGTCGTCCCTGCTAAAAATCCTAGTACCTGGTTTAACTTCTTAACCTCTCCGACAGCTATTGCCAACCAGCCAGAAGAACTTTTCCTCTTATCCTCCACCACTACAAAGGCAGACTCTACATGACTCATCTCCAAACTCTCCCCTGTTACCTCATCCTCTACAACAATAGTCACTGGATTACCTTTATTTCCTATACCTAAATTTCCAGAAATAACAATATCTTTAGACTCAACATCTTCTTCCACACCCATCTCATCCATTAACGGAGAATCAAACTTCAAAAGAAGTCTATCTCTCCCCTTTTTTTCTTCTCTGTCCTTTATTTTTTTCATTATTTGACTCCCTTCTTTTCCCGATATGCTTTCTTTTGTTCTCTATAAAATTTTTCATCATGTTCACCACCAAATTGTTCTGCTGGAAATTTTTTGTCATTGTGTTTTAGTTTTTCTTCCAAAGCCTCAACTAAATCTATATCCATTTCTTCACAAAAAAGAACTAAATACCAAAATACATCTGCAACTTCAAACCCTATTTCTTCCAAATCTTTCTCTGGAAGTTTAGAGTCTCTGGTAACACTACTTGCATCCCACTGAAAGTGTTCCATTAATTCACTACTTTCTAACACTACAGACTTAGCTAAATCTTCTGCCACAGGACTCCACCCACGATGGTCATTAAACTTCAATATTTCATCTACTAATACACCTAATTTCTCTGTATCTAATTTCATGGTGGGCCGAGCTGGACTCGAACCAGCGACCACGAAGGTATAAGCTTCGCGCTCTGACCAACTGAGCTACCGGCCCATGTACCACAGTATTATAACTTACTCCTACATCTCATGCCTGTCTATTTGTACAAAAAAGACTCTAGCATAATGCCAGAGTCTTAAGTTTAAAACTATTTCTATCCACTATCCACCTGGATATAACTTGATGAATTCCGAAAAAACCAATTCCGGATCCCCCGTACCTTCAAGGGTAACAACTCTCTGTCTCTCTTTATGTTCAGCTTTAGGTCTCCTTCCAACCATACTAAAGGAGACCAGTTGTCTGGATTCGCCATATAATGGGTTGGTATCTTCGTTAAGATATCCTATTGCATACCACAAATTGTCTTTAAATAATTCTGACAACAGCTCCCATTCAACATCTGTCACCTTTCGGTGCTGAGAACTTACTGTATTTGACAGAACAACCGCCACCTTGAAAGAAACACCCTTCTGCTTCACTAATTTCGTAATTTTCACAGAAGTCACATTCAAGCCAACAAGTAGTAAGTTGTCATAAATATCCCCTAAAGATGTTTTTAGCTCAGATTGTGGCCAAAACACCTCACCTTGTGATAATTTACCTATTTCTCCGTTCGGTAATGATTCGTACCCTATCCCGAAACGCTTAATTAAATCTTTCATATAAGACTCGCTTATTTTAAAGGAAAACAAAACGCTTTTTTTTCTCACAAAAACCTCCAAAGGGAATAAAATGGATTGTAAATGAACTAACCCTATTATACCGCACTACTATAGGTTTGTCAATTACAGGTAATTTTACAGCTTAGATCTTCTCAAAATCTCCTCCTCAACTTCTGCCCTATCCCTACCATACTTTAAAGAAGACAGTTCTTTAACTAATGTTGCCACCTTTGCACTACCATGTCCTCTCTCTTTTTCTAGGTCTCTCCACACATTCATACTAAAAGGTGGCACCGGTGTACCATCAACAATGGTTTTTACATAAAGATTTTGAGCTCCAATGTTCGACAAATCCCCTTCGTTAAACGTTGGGGCAAAAGACTTAGCTAGAATACTTGCATCTTGTACTCCAACCCGATAGCTCATCAAGGTACCCACGTTACCAAAAATAGCATCTCGCACTTGCTCATCCACCTGACTAACAAACTGATTAGCTAGTATAAGCCCCAAGTTATATTTTCTGGCTTCAGATAGCATTTGAGCGAAGTCTGGTGTAGCAAAGTTTTGAAACTCATCAACATAAAAGTAAAACGGTCTCCTTTGCTCCCTAGGCGTGTCTTGCCTAGACAAAGCTGCTTGTAAAATTTTCGGCGCCAAAACTAATCCTAAAAAGTTAGAGTCTTCTTCACCGATCAAACCCTTAGCTAATTTCAAAAACACAATCTTCCCCTCGTCCATGGCCTTTCTAAAGTCCAATGTCGTCTCACTTTGGCCAATAATATTTCTTATCATTCTATTTGTAACAAACCTACCAAACTTAGAAGTAATGTAGTCTAAGACCTCACTCTTATGAAAATCACTTGTCTGAGCGATTTGATCCGTCCAGTACCTTTTTACCACCGGATCTTTTACTTTTGGTAGAAGCTCTTGAACATACTTACTATCTGTTAAAGCTCTCACAATTTCTACAAAACCAGCACCCTTTTCTACCGCCACCGTTAACATTATGTTTCTGACTGAATGTTCAAACCTAGGACCAACCATCCCCGTCTTATTAGGATCATAAAGCTTGTACATCAGATTAATTATCGAACTCGCCACTTGATAAATCTCATCGATATTCTTAACCGACATCGGATTAAATCCGATTGGTCTCTCTTCATCAGCTGGGTCAAACACAATTACATCCTCTGCTCGTTCTGGTGGCACCATCTCCAAAAGTTCTTCTATTCCATCACCATGTGGTTCTAGAAAACACAAACCATTACCAGCCCTCATGTCCTGAATAATCATCTGCTTTAAAAGCTCTGTTTTTCCTGTACCGGTTCGTCCAATAATGTACATGTGCCTCATCCTATCCGCCTCACTCATAAATATATTTCTTGTCTGACCTCGGTAAATTGATCTACCCAACCAGAGACCAGTGGACGGGAAACCACCAGATGCTGGTGCACTCTTAGCATTTAACCAGTGAATATGTGGTGTCTGTATCGTATTGTTTGGCATATGCCACATCGTTGCCAACTCATCACTAGATAAAACAGAATTATTACCAAATAACGATTGGTATCTATAAACAAAATCCACCATGAAACCTTTTTTAAATCTAATTTTCTTGCTAGAAAAATTATTCAAATCACTTGAATACTGAGCAAAAACACCTTTTAAGTTACTTAAGTTACTTTTTGCTTGACCTTCACTTGGCGCCACACACACAATCCTCACACTAGCCAAAAAACCTGGCTTACCAACTTTTTGATCAATAGCTTCCATGTCTTGTGGACTCATCTTGAAGCTTGCCTTCTCAGGATCAGCCTCATCTTTTTTTGTTTTAGACAAGAAACCACTTCCTGACTTGCTCCAAGCAGGATCAGCTGGACTAATAATCATCTGTATCACTGCCCCCTCATCATCTCCAAACTTAGCTAAAGAAGAAGTAATTTGAGATAAGGAGTCAACTGGTAGTTCTCTATAACTCTTTATTGGCTTAAAAGACTCATTTTTTAAAACCAACTCCGTAAAAGCGACCTTACCTTGTTCATCAAAAATATTGTACTCATCTACTTCCTTCACTTGAATACCAGGATAAGCGCCAGCCAACTGCTTATCAATAAGTTCCATGTTATCCCTATGACATGAAACATAGAATCTTATATCTTCTTTCTTGCCCACTATCTCAAAAGACAAATGCTGTTGAGCTTTAAATTTTTGCCAAAAGCCACCCTTCTTAATAGAAGAAAGAGCCGCAAACATCTGTTCTGCCGCATCTATCTTAATCTCATTATCTCTTGGTACAGCCAACTCTAGTAAAACAAAATTAAGACTAACCTCTTCTCTGTTCTTGAACCTAAGCCACTGCAACAATATTATCCCTAAGCCAATAAATACCGTCAAAAACAATGACAACCCCAAAACCACTCCAAAAACATACTGCACCATGTTAGCTAGATCAATCATCGTTTATAAAACACTCTACCTGGATATTTTTTAATCATTAACACACACCATTCTGCCAACCATCTAGCAGCATCTATTATCTTATGATGCAAACCTTCTTTTACCTCTATTTCATCCATTGGTAATATAATTTTTGCCTTAACTTGTTTCTGAGCTGCCTGCATTACCACATTACCAAAATCATCTTGAACTTTAGGTGCAGGAGTTTTTACTGAAGAAGGTTGTAATGGATTAGACGGCTTCTTAATCTCCATTTGCTTCTCTACTCTTTCCACATATCCTTCTACTTCTTTTAGTGCCTCTTCATCCACCGATATTGATCTTGGTTCAACTTCCTTAATTGTAGCCATAGATAAACTATAACACGTCTTCCACCACTGCCTCATTACTCATAAAAAAATGACCAAATTTCTACCAAACAAAACACAACATTTACACCATATATCAACAAAAAACACCGCTAACCCCCAAACTATCACTACAAACCCTTAATTGCCAATATTTAGCACTTACTTGCACCACAAGAATAACACTTAGCACAACCCTCCTCCAACACCAAACTAGCCTGTCCACAATCAGAACACAAGTCTGCTTTCTTTGCCATTAATATCAACTGCTCTTGCTTCGCTGACCCTGCCCCGTCCAATAACTCTAAATCTTTTATTTCTGAATGACCATTAAGTAGTTTTTCTTCCTTCTCACCCAAATGACGCTTCAAAACCTTAGCGACCCCATCAGCCAAGCTTCTTACTTTACCATTCCCAAAACCAACACTTTCCGAACCACCAATACCTGCTAACTGTTCAATCGCTGCTTCTGCTACTGCTCTAGCTGACAAAACAGAGGGTATCCTCAAGGCTGTAGACAGTAATCTACCAATGGCTTCTGCGTCAGCCATAACATGAGTTCCGGCTTTGCCGACATTAATAAAGACCTCAAATGGGTTTCCTAATTCATCAGAGTTAATTACTACAAAAGCTGTCCCTATCGGAGTCTTAATTTTATAAGTGCTTCCTGTTAATTTTTCAGGTCGCAACTGTAGCTCTGCCACCTCACCTTCACCCAACACCCCTAACTCTACCTTAGGTTCATGTTTTCCTTCTTTACCAACATTCAACACTTGCCAATCCTTACTCCCATCTCTATAAACAGTGACCCCCATGCAACCAAGCTCAAAACTTTGCATATAAACATCAGCCACATCCTTTACACTAGCGTCATTAGGCAAATTAACTGTCTTACTAACAGCATTATCTGTATCTTCTTGCCAGGCTGCCTGCATCTTTACATGCCACTCTGGCGTAATTTGATGGGAAGTAGTCAAAATTCTTTGCCATTTTTCTGGTATCTCCGACAAACCTTCTACACTACCGGTTTCCGCCACTTTTTTAGCCAAAGACTCACTCCAAAATCCTTCATCACGCGCCACCTTTTCAAAAGCAGGATCAGTAAAAAAGAGTTCTCTGTCCAAACTTTCATCTTTCACCATGTGTTTGTAAGACAAAGCAAATACTGGCTCACAACCTCCACTTGTAGAAGCTAAAATACCGATACTCCCTGTCGGAGCAATTGTTGTTACCGTAGCATTCCTCATTGGTTCTCCTTTAGAAAAGATACTTTCATCCCACAACTTAAACGAACCTCTTTTTTTTGCTAGCTCTCTACTAGCTTTGTGTCCTTCTACTTTAATTGTTCTCATTATTTTTCTGGCCAAATCAAGTGACTCCTCAGAATCATAAGGGATTTCCAATAAGTAAAGCATGTCTCCCCAACCACCAATCCCCAAACCAATCCGCCTTACTGAACGCACCATATCATTAATTTGTTCCAGGGGATATGGATTTATCTCAATTACGTCATCTAAAAATCTAACCGCCTCCCTAGCTGCCATTTTCAATTCCTCCCAATTCACTTCTGGCTTCTGTCCTTTTTCTCTCTTAACAAACTTGTCTAAAAATATACTACCTAAATTGCAAGCATCAAAAGGATAGAGAGGTTGTTCCCCACAAGGGTTAGTGCTTTGTATTGGACCCTTACTAGGTACTGGATTTGCCGTACTATTGTTAACTTTATCTATAAAGATGATTCCTGGATCACCAGTCTCCCAAGCAGTCTCAGCAATTAAATCAAAAATCTCTTTTGCATTTTCCGATCCCACTACTTCTCCATTATGTGGAGACTTCAAGTCATAATCTCCGCCTTCTTTAACTGCCCTCATAAACTCATCAGTTACTGCCACGGAAATATTAAAGTTGGTAATCCCTCCATCAATCTTGCAGGTAATAAATTCTCTAACGTCAGGATGATCCACTTGCAAGATCCCCATGTTTGCCCCTCTTCTTGTCCCTCCTTGTTTTATCTGTTGAGTTGCTTCATTAAACACCCTCATAAAACTAACAGGCCCTGAAGCAACCCCCTTACTTCTTTTCACTATCGAACCTTTTGGTCTTAATTTCGTAAAAGAAAAACCTGTTCCTCCACCAGATTGATGAATAATAGCTTGATACTTAATAGCATCAAAAATGCCCTCTAAAGAGTCTTCAACTGGCAGCACGAAACAAGCTGAGTATTGCAGACCATTACCTTTGCCGGCATTCATTAAAGTAGGAGAGTTTGGTAAAAACTTACCTCCTGCCATTAATCGATAAAATCTTTTTGCTTGCTCAAAAACACTCTGTCTGTCTTCATCCCACAACGACTCTGCTCCAGCAACAGCAAAAGCAACTCTCCACACCATCTCATCTGCTGTTTCAATCACCTTACCAGAGTCATCTTTATTTAAATATCTTTCATTTAACACCCTTAATGCTTGTTCTGACCACGACCCTGTAGGCAAATCACCGGGCAGCTCAGGTCTCTTACCTGCCACCTTACTCACCTTATTCATTCTTTCTTCGAAACTATCATTTTGGTTAGATTGTCTATATATCGTATTACTCATTTCAAGTTATCTAAAACCTTACTAAAATCACTAGCCTTTTCAAAATCCATATACACACTAGCAAATCTTAAATAGGCTACATCATCTAATTTTTTTAATCTTGCCAATACCATCTTGCCAATATCTGTAGACTTAATCTGGATTGTCCTTCTATTTAAAAGCTTTAGTTCAATATCATCCAACAACTCCTCCATTTTCTCCTCCAACACTTCTCTCTTCCAACACGCCTTCCTTACTCCTTTCGCCAACTTTTCTCGTTTGTAATCTTCCACACTACCATTTTTCTTAACTACCTTTAGTTCTAAATTGACCACTAGTTCATGGGTCGTGAACCTTTTTGTACATTTTTTACACTCTCTCCTTCGACGTACACCAAGCCCTTCAAACAGTAATCTGCTTTCTAAAACTTGTGTATCGTTGTGGTTACAATAAGGACAATTCATAATCACTATATTTAGTGGTAACAGATACCTTAAAACACTACTCCTAGTATTACAACTCTCTCTTAACTAATCAAAATATATCACCAAGGCTAATCACCGCAGAATCTTCTTCTAATATCAAAAATCTATTTTTTTCCCAAATACACCAATATCCATCGAGTAATTATTTGCGTCACTTGTTTCAAACTAGCAAGGTCTACCCACTCTCCCTGACCTTCATCAATTTGACCATCAGGTCCAAAACCAGCCAAACAAGGAGTATCTGTCTGGGTCAACATCCAGGCATCATTCCAAGGACCACACCCTTCCAATTTTGGCGACTTACCCAAAACCTTCTCAGCTTGTTCATGCAACAACTTAACCCACCTGTCAGTTTTGTCTACCTCCATAGCCGGAACATAAAGTATGTCTTCCAAACTCCAGTTCACACCCGAAAGCTTACTCAATCTTCCTTCCAACCACCATCTAACTTGGCTATCTGTATTACCTGGTAAAAGCTTCACGTCTCCCCAAGCCTCACACTTGCCAGGCACCACATTAACCGCTCTGCCACCCGTTATTTTAGTGGGAAAAGTGAATACAGGCACCCTACCAGGAAATGCTCTTGCTTGCTTAAATGGTAAATCAAATCCCCCAAGGCAAGAGATAATTTTTCCGACATCTTGAATTGCGTTTTTTCCTTTTTTCCCTGTTTCCCAAGACTTTCTACCGGTGTCCACTTCCTCACCTTTTACAGAAATCTTAAATCTGTATCCACCCCTATGACCAACCGCTATTTTATTTGTTCCAGGTTTTGAAAGCAAAGCCACCTTTGCTTTGAAGCCTTTATTTATTAAGTAATGTAATCCTAATTTAGAAAAATACTCACTCTTTCCATCCACAGTAAAGGCCAATTTTAATTTACCATCTAATTCAAACCCCAAATCCTTCAAGGCTTTCAAGGCAAAAACATAGGCAGATAAAGATGCTTTCATGTCTAAAACTCCTGTTCCATACATCTTTCCATCCTTTACTTCTCCCGAAAACCACTCACTCTTATTTTCATTAATTGGCTCATCTGTATCCATATGTCCCACTAAAGCCAAGGACTTCCTTGACCTCGTTGGTCCCCAAGAAACAACTAAGTTTGGTCTCTTTTTTTTGTTGCGTAAATATCTCGACACAACACCCATATCTCTAAGCTTTGACCTTATTATCTTAGCCATACCTTCCTCAGAAACATTATCAAACCCTTGTCTGCTTGGATTGACACTCTTTTGTTTGACCAAGGATTCTAAAAACACTGTTTGGTCTTCAAAATTCTTTGCGATCTGTTTATCAACCTTATTTAAATCACTTAAACTTATTTCTTTTGCCATATCTCTTGACATCCTACACTGAAAACCCAATTTAAGCAAATCTCAGGCACAAATTTTATCCCAAAACCGCCAACATTAAAATAAAACGAGCAATTATAGACCCCGTAACATTTTCTGTCTTTCGCCTCAACCATCCATTAATTACTGCCACAGAAAAAAGCCATACCAAAACACCCACGAGCTCCTTGCCTTGTAGCCCAAACACAAAAATATTTATCGGCAAATGCACTCCCACAACCATGAAACCCAGCACCACTAAGTTAAATAGTTTTTTACCTCGTATCCAATCTAAAATACCCAAGACCATCCCAGAAAAAGTTATCTCTTCCACTACCGCTGTTGTTAATGCTATTCCAATTAAATTCAAACTCCAATTTGCCCCACCAAGACCTTCCCACGAAGCAGGTGTTAAAAGTCTTATTAAACTAAAGTAAAAAAGACCAACCGCCATTCCCATAAACCCACTCAAAAACCACTTATTGTTAAACAGTTTTGGTTTTCCCTTAAGGCTTATACGCCACCAAAATAATGGCACCAACCAGATAACTGGCTTAAACCATAGCTCTTCTATCACCTCTGGTAGTCTCACCCAATATCGAAAACATCCCCAGGCCAGTAACAAATAAACATAATAACCAAACAACTTTTTCCCCATTACCTCCAATTCTACTATAATACCTCCTATGTCTCCCAGGAAAAAGAAGTTCAAGCAAATTCTCAAAAACTACAAAAAAACCCTCAAGAAGTATCCCCGGAAAAAACTCACTCTATTGATTATTGGATTACTAGTAATGATAAGCATCATCTTACTATTCAAAGATGTTCCTAATCCTCAAAAATTAACTAAGTCCCCTGCTCCTGTTAGTACGCAAATTTTAGATAGAAATGGGAAACTTCTTTATGAAATATATACAGACCAAAATCGCACTCCCATAAAATTAGAAAGTCTCCCAGACCATGTCAAGAACTCCACCATCTCCATAGAAGATAAAAACTTCTACACACATCACGGGCTAGACTTGTTTGGTATCGCCAGGGCTTTTGTAAAAACTATTACTGGTCAACGCTTAGAAGGCGGCTCCACCATCACCCAACAACTTGTCAAAATCGGTCTTTTACAGGACCCAAGACGAACCATAACCAGAAAAATTAAAGAAGCTTCATTAGCTATTGTCACAGAACTTATTTACACCAAAGAGGAAATTTTGGAACTCTATTTAAACCATGCTCCATATGGAGGGACCACTTATGGTATTCAATCTGCCGCTCTCACATACTTTGACAAAAACGCCCAAGACCTCACCTTAGCTGAAGCAAGTCTTTTGGCTGGACTACCTCAATCACCCACAAAACTATCACCTTTTGGAGCTCACCCAGAACTAAGTGTCAAAAGACAAGCCCAAGTCTTAAAAAGAATGGTGGAAGATAACTTCATCACCGCAGAACAAGCTGAAGAGGCCAAAAACAAGGAATTGGAGTTTTCTTCTCCTGCCACCACCATTAAGGCCCCTCATTTTGTCTTCCTAGTTAAAGAGTTGGTGGTAGAAAAATATGGAGAGGATAGGGTAAATCTTGGTGGACTAAGAGTCACCACCACTTTGGATCTTGACCTACAAGAATATGCCCAAAGTTCTCTTTCAGCAGAAATCACAAAACTTAAAAGACTAAGAGTGGGTAATGGTGCAGCTCTTGTTACTTCACCATCAACTGGTGAAATTCTTGCTTTGGTTGGATCTGCAGACTACTTTAATAAGGAGCAAGATGGTCAGGTAAACCTAACTACTGCCCAAAGACAACCTGGATCATCCATTAAGCCCGTCAACTACGCCGTCGGTCTACTTAAAGGATGGACCGCATCCACAATGTTTTTAGACCTCCCTACTTGCTATTCTGCTTCCGGGCAAAAACTATACTGCCCAAAAAACTACGATAACTCCTTTCATGGCCCAGTTCAGTTAAGACATGCCTTGGCCAACTCCTACAATATTCCAGCAGTTAAGATGTTGTCTCTCAACGGAGTAGAATCCATGATCGCCACCGCCAGTGCCATGGGAATTAAAGGATGGCAAGATCCTAGTCATTACGGTCTCTCACTCACTTTGGGTGGTGGTGAAGTTACTATGATGGAAATGGCTACCGCTTTTGGCACTTTTGCCAACTCTGGTGTTACCGTACCTCTAAATCCAATTCTAAAAATAGAGGATCATACCGGCCAAGTGTTAGAAGAATCTGACTTAAGCAAAACTAAAGAGATCTCCTCTACACTACCATTAAACTGGGAAAACTTTCACCAAACCTCAACAGAAGAAAAAACCAGTCAGTGTTCGCAAGAGAATTGCCCCCACACTACTCTTCCAGAAGAAGTTGCTTTTATTATTTCCAACATTCTCTCAGACAACGGAGCTCGCTCCGCTGCTTTTGGGTCATCTAGCCAACTAGTTATCCCTGGTAAAACTGTTTCTGTTAAAACCGGAACCACAAATGATCTAAGAGATAACTGGACCATAGGTTATACCCCAGACTTTCTTGTTGCCACCTGGGTAGGCAATAACGACAATACTCCCATGAGCTATGTCGTTTCTGGCACCACTGGCGCCTCCACCATATGGAACAAAATCATGCGTAATTTATTAAAAGATCAAAAAGATCATCCTCCCACCAAACCAGATGGTGTAAAAGGATACCAAGTCTGTAATCTTACCGGGCTTTTGGCTCAACAAGCAAACCAATGTGAGTCTCGCTCAGAGCTATTCATAGAAAACTTCTTACCTCCAGGACAAGTTTTAACCAAAAAACAAATCTGGGTCAGAAGAGAAGATAAGTATCCAATTTTAGAGGGTGACGATACCGTAGATAGAGATCTAGAAGAACATACCATCCTTTCAGACCCATTCGTCAAAGAATTTTGTATTGACTGTGCATATCCTCAAGATGAAGAAGGAAAAATCACCTGGCCGTCTACCACCATAAATTACGACTTGTTCCAATTAAATCCAACGAAACCAAACTCATACTATCATAATGACTAGGTCAAAAAAACCAGTTCACGTCTCCCTACTAAACTTAATCGGCCGCCCTTTTCATAAACTTCTAATCTTCATCATTGACTTTCTACTATTATTTCCACATAAATTTCTATCACTCAAACTAAAGCAACTAACAGTTCCTAAGTTAGTAACTCCATTTACCGTCGTCCTTACTTTTCTGTCAATTTTTATATACTTCAAAATTTTTTACAATCTACCCCACCCCGGCGATCTTGCTGACCATTTACCAAAATTAACAACTCAAATTCTTGACCGCAATGGACAATTACTTTTCAAAATATACAAACAAGAAAATCGCACTTTAATTAGCCTAGACACTCTTCCTAATTACGTCACAGGTGCTTTTTTGGCCGCAGAAGACAAGGATTTTTATTCTCATAATGGATTTTCATCTGGTAGCATCTTTCGCGCATTCACCAAAAATCTCAATAATTTTTTTACAACTTGCAAGCTATCACTTACCAACTGCCACTTAGAAGGCGGCTCCACCATCACCCAACAATTGATTAAAAACACCTTACTTACTTCACAAAGAAGTTTAACTAGAAAAATAAAAGAATTAGTTCTTGCTATTCACACAGAAAATACTTATAGCAAAGACGCTATTTTCCAAATGTACTTAAATCAAATTGGTTTTGGTGGTCCAACCTACGGCATCCAAGAAGCAGCTCAACAGTATTTTTCGGTAAATGCTCAAGATCTAAGTCTTGCTCAAGCCAGTTATCTCGCTGGTTTAACCAAAGCTCCCAGTAAATACTCACCATTTGGTGCGCACCCCGAATTAGCCACAGATCGACAACATTTTGTTTTAAATCAAATGCTTCTTCTTAAGTTTATTTCACAGGAAGATTATCAAAAAGCCTTAGAAACCAACCTAAAGTTTGCATCTTTAAAAATAGAGATCCAAGCCCCACATTTTGTAATGTATGTAAAAGACATTTTAGTCGACCAATTTGGAGAAAACCTTGTTAACCACGGTGGTCTAATCGTCACTACTAGCCTAGACCTAAATCTTCAAAAAAAATTCCAGCTATTTATTACCACAGAGGTCAACCGTCTTTCTCGTCTAAATATAAGTAACGGTGCCGGTATTATTACCTCCCCTCAAACTGGTGAAATTTTAGCTATGGTCGGATCCAAAGATTACTTTGATAACTCAACAGACGGTAACGTCAATCTCACCACATCTTCTCGTCAACCCGGTTCTGCCATCAAACCTATTAATTATGCCCTAGCTTTCGAGTTGGGAGCCACTCCTTCAGCCATGATAAATGACTCTCCAATTACTATTCGATTGCCTGGTTCTGATCCCTGGTCTCCCAAAAACTATGACGGTAAATATCATGGACACGTTACTTTAAGGCAAGCACTAGCCAGTTCTTACAATATTCCTTCTGTTCTTTTAGCCACCAAAAATGGAGTCAATAATTTTATTGCCCTAGCTCAAGAAATGGGTATTACCACCTGGAACGACCCCAGTCGTCATACTCCCGCTGCTGCCCTAGGTAGTTTAGAAGTGAAAATGACCGATCTAGCAGAAAGCTATTCTGCTTTTGCTAATTCTGGGGTTACCACACCCCTAAAATCAATAATCTCTATTGAAAATCCCAGCAACAAATCTCTTTCTTTTGGAAAACAACAACCACGTCAAGTCATCAAATCAGAAACAGCCTACCAGATCACTGACATCCTCTCAAATAATTTTGCTCGTGCCCCAGCTTTTGGCTTTAACTCAGTTTTAAACATTAAAAAAGCCAAAGTTGCTGTTAAGACTGGCACTAGTAACGACCTTAGGGATAACTGGGCCATAGGTTATACTCCAAATTTCTTAGTTGGGGTTTGGGTGGGCAACAACAATAACTCACCAATGAGTAGAGTTGCTTCCGGTGTCACCGGGGCTTCTCCTATTTGGGCAAAAACTGTGAACTATATCCTAGATAACTAGAGCTCATGTACAGCTGAGCCAAAGAAATCATTATTTTTTTTTATGTTTTCTATTTTTTCCATTTCATCATTTTTTTGTGTTTTAGGTATCCCGGAGACAAAATAAAATACCAAACTGACTAGTATTGTTATAAACAAAACCACAAATATGGTCCATCTATCTTTAGGTTTATTTCTTTTCTTTTTATCCTTCTTATCAACTACCTTCTCTTCATTGTCTTGCTCACTAAGCTTTAACTGTCTACCACTTTCTTCCTTTTTCATTTTTTCATATTTACCACCATTTCCGGCATTCTTCCCAATAAAACAGATCTCACAGAATCAACGGCCAACTTTGCCATAGAGAGTCTTGCTTCTATGGTAGCTGAAGCAATATGTGGAGTTAAGGTCACATTTTGCAACTTAATTAAATCAACAGGAATCTTACTTTCATCCCAAAATACATCTAGGCCAGCGCCAGCAATCACACCCCCTTTTAAAGCTTCGATTAAATCCTTCTCCTCAACTACACCACCTCGAGCTGTGTTGATTAAAACTGCTGACCTCTTCATCAACTTGAGCTCTTTTTTCCCTATCATACCTTTTGTATCATCATGTAAAGGAACACTTAAACTGACCACGTCTGACATCTCTAACAGTTGCTCCAAAGAATGATAAACCACTCCTTCCATTTCCTCATACTCTTCGTCTCTTGTTCTTGAATGGTAAATTACTTTCATCCCCAAGCTGTTAGCTAATTTTACCGTCCACCTACCAATTCTACCCAACCCCACAACTCCCAACACTTTATCTCTTACTCCTGTTCCTACCAACAAGTCCGGTTCCCAACCAGCAAACTTCCCTTCTCTAATAAATTTATCTCCTTCCGTTATTCTTTTCATCACTGAAAACATCAGGCCAATCGCATGTTCCGCTACTGATTCCGTTAAAACTCCCGGTGTATTAGTTACCACTATTTTTCGCTTGTCTGCCTCTTCACAGTCAACATTGTCAAAACCAACTGCATAGTTGGCAATTACTTTCAGATTTTCTCCAGCTGCATCCATCACTTCTTTGTCAATCTTCTCGGTTAACAGACTTATTATTCCATCTACCCCCTTAACCTTATCAATCAAATCTTTTCGACCAATATCCTTATCAGACCAAACGTCTACCTCAAAGTCTTCCTTTAATTTATCTATTTCTTTTCCTGGTAATTTATGTGTTACAAAAACCCTCTGTTTCATACCCTAATTTAACCACACTTCTCCTCCACTATTTTTACCCTTCTCTTTTTGACCCACTTATTCATTTCTTCTTTTCGCAACAGACCTCTTTTAGCCCCCAACATCGTTACCACCTTGGCCCCATTAGCCAAACCCATTTTCAACACCTCTTCTTTTTCCCGTCCAGCCAAAAAACCGGCCACCACTCCAGCAGTAAACGCATCTCCTGCTCCAGTATCATCTATTGATTTTGTCTTGTAAGAATTTGCTTTAATCCAGGTGTCTCCCATAGCCAACCCTGCACCACCAACTCCATCAGTAATCGTCAAATATTTAACTCCTTCATCTAGAAATCTACGAGCCATTTTCTTATCTTCTCCATATCTTCCTTTAAAAAACTTAACTGCTTCCATATGATTAACATTTAAATACTCTATTTTGGGCAACAACGAAAGTAGAGTTTTTTTCTCTTCCAACTCTTTTTTTCCAGGGTTCAACCCTATTTTTATTTTTTTACTAAAAGCATAGAGAACTATATCTTCCAACAAATTAACATTTCCACCCAAACTAGAAATCTGTACCCAATTTGCCTTATCAAGCATCTTCCAGTCTATATCCTTTGCACTCATCTTAGCGCCCACACCTCTTTGAGTAATAATCGTTCTACCTCCTCCATCTGCTATTAAAATAACCGATACCGCCGTACTACCAACAACCTCTCTAATACCATTTGTCTCCAAACTTTCTCTCTCTAGATTTTTTCTTATCCACTTTCCCCAATCATCATCTCCCACCAAAGAAAATGGTCTGGCAAAAACACCCAGTCGCTTTAATCCCAAAGCCACATTAGTTCCTCCACCACCAACTTCAGTTGAAATCTCTTCTGCACCCAATTTACCTCCATACACCTCACACATTGCCACACCTCCTTCTACCAAATGGCTTTTCATCACTCTAAATCCATTAGACCTAACCAACACATCTACTACTGCTGAACCTACGGTAATTACCCTTTTCATACCTTTATTCTAATATAATCTCCTCTATGACCACCAAGCAGTTTCAAAAAATAGATAACTACGTAAAAAAAGCTACTAAAAATGTTGACTCTCAACATAGTTATGGACACCTAACAAGAACTAAGAACAACGCTGTTCAGATAGCCAGTCTTTTAAAGCTAAACTCTAAAATTGACTTGAATCTTCTCAAGGCTGCTTGTCTCCTACACGACATTCACCACATTAAATATAAACCATCATTCTTAAATTGGATCAGGGAGAGCAGATTACTTCGCCAAATGCTCCCCTCCATACTAGAGCAATTCAACTTAACTGAGTCCGATCGCTACCTCCTCTCCGAAGCAGTCTACAACCACACCCTTAGTTTTCCTTTTAGACGATTAAATCGCAAATACTCTCTCTACGCCCAAATAGTTCAAGATGCAGATACTCTAGACTTCGTAAGTGAAATTAGGGTTTTTGACTTAAGAAACAATAAAAATAAATTCAAAATATATCGTTTCCTCTCTCTTTTCTCCGGCCTAGCTAGATACGGTCGTAAACGTATTAAGGGCTTCCTTAATCTCCCTGACGTAATCGACTATATTAAACAAGATTAATCATTTAAGTCTCATTTGGTTTAAGGGTTTCCAGAAAAATCAGGCCTTTCCTTTGCTCCCCAATAGCTCTATTTTTTTCTCCACCACACCCTGAACCATATTTATAACCTCTGGCATTATTTTATAAATTGCCACCTCATCATTCTTCTCCAATACCTTCTCCAACGTCTCCCTATATATAATTCTCATTTCACTGTTTACATTGACCTTTACGACTCCTCTTTCAATCGCCATTTTCACTTGATCATCTGGAATACCACTTCCTCCATGCAAGCTTAAATAACAATCCACCCTCTTACCTATCTCTTTCAACCTATCAACATCAATCTTTGGTGGGGTCTTATACACTCCATGCAAATTCCCCACAAACGACGCCAAAATATCTACTCCTGTTTCTTTAACAAACTCCTCAGCCTCTTGTGGGTCAGTATATTCCCCTTGCTTTTGAATCTCCTCAGCTGTTTCTTGCATGTGCTCAGCACTCTCTCCTACAATTGGGTTAATCTCTGCTTCAACCACTGATCCACCACCTTTTACGGCTTCTACTACCCGCTTAGTATTCTTAACATTCTCCTTTAAAGAAAGTTTGCTGCCATTATAGTGAATCATGTCAAAACCCCAATCTACCCCATCCATAGCGTCCTCCACCGTAGGTGCATGATCAAGATTGGTAAAAATAGGTAGACTCATTTCTTCCCTAGCATTTTTCACCAGGTCCACCAAGTTATCTCCTCCAATAAATTCTACCTCACCATGAGACGCTTCAATAATCACTGGGGAAGACATTTTTTTAGCAGCGCCTACGATTGCCTTGAAAGTTTCTATATTAGCTGCATTGAAAGCACCAATAGCAAATCTTTCTTCTCTCGCTTTCTTTAACCATAAATCAATATTTCCACTACTCATATTTATTATCTTTCCAAAGGTTTATTAACTACACTATCAATCGCTCTCATTATATCCTTTTCTCCCAATCCATATTTAGCAAGCAGATCATCATATTCTCCACTTTCTCCAAAAGTATCTCTTACCCCAACCCGCTTCATCTGTGTTGGTAATTCCTCTGCTAAAACCTCTGCCACCGCACTTCCCAAACCTCCAGTTATCTGATGTTCTTCTACCGTTACCACCCTACCAGTCTTCCTGACGCTTCTGATTATGCCTTCTCTATCTACTGGTTTTATCGTATGAATATTTACCACCTCCACATCCACTTTTCCTTTTAACTTCTCCGCCACTTTCAAAGCTTTATAAACCATCGGCCCACAAGCAAACACGCTCACATCTTTCCCTTCTTTAAACACCTGAGATCTACCTACCTCAAATGGTGTGACACTCGTCGTCACACAAGCAGCTTTAAGTTTATGATGGCGGATATAGACCGGTCCTTTAATCTGACTGGATGCTAAAACCGCCTTTTTAACTTGCTCATAGTCACAAGGTGCCAAAACTATTAAGTTTGGTAACGCTCTAGTAATTGCCATATCTTCCAATGCTTGATGTGTAGCTCCGTCTGCACTAGCGCTAAATCCCACATGTGCACCAGCAATCTTTACATTGGTCTTAGAGTAACAGACAGACACCCTCAACTGTTCCCAGTTTCTCCCTGGACTAAATACTCCATAACTAGAAACAAAAGGGGTTTTACCAGACAAAGCCATTCCAGCCGCCACCCCCATTAAATTTTGTTCTGCCACTCCTAAATCAAAAAACCTTTCTTCAAATTCCTTCGCAAACAAATTAGCCCTCGTGCTTTCTGCTAAATCAGCTGTTAAAACCACCACTTTTTCATCCCTTTTTCCTGCTTCCACCAAACCCTCTCCGTATCCATCCCGCATAGCCTTCATCTCTGGCTTCTTTAAATCATCCACCAAACTCATTTCTTTATTCAACATCTTATTCGTGCTCACTAATAATTTTTCCACCCAAAGTTCTAATATCATGAATATTTTTCAGCGCTTCTACTGCCTCTCCTGGTTGGACTGGCAACTTACCATGCCACTCACTTAAATTTTCCATAAACTCCACTCCTTTACCTGGAGTTGTATTTAAAATCACCACACTTGGTTTTCCCACAGCCCGAGCCATTTTCAAGGTTTCTATTATCTCCTTAATATTATGTCCATCTATATCAAATACTTCCATCCCAAAAGCTAAAAGTTTTGCTTTAAACGGCTCCAGCGGCATTACCTCTTCTGTCTGCCCATCTATTTGTATATTATTTCTATCAACAACCAATGTTAAGTTTCCTAAACCAAACTTGGCCGCGCTCATATACGCCTCCCATACCTGTCCTTCATTTTGTTCTCCATCTCCCATAAAGCAAATTACCTGCCAATCTTTTTTATCTAACTTTGCCGTCAAAGCCATTCCCACAGCAACACTTACACCTTGCCCTAAAGGTCCACTAGTATTTTCAATCCCTGGTAAACTTTTAATCTGCGGATGACCTTGCAACCTTGAATCAATTTTCCTCAAAGTATCTAGTTCTTCTTTAGGAAAAAACCCAACCTCAGCCAGTGTTGCATACAAAACTGGGCAGTAATGCCCTGCAGACAAAACCACTCTATCTCTATCTTCCCACCATGGATCATCCACCTTGTACTTAATTACATCCCCAAAATATAAACTTGTAAAAAAATCGGCCGACCCTAAAGGACCAGCTGAGTGTCCTGATCCTGCATTAAGCAACATTTTTATTACCATCTCTCTGACCTTGTTCGCCATATCTTGCAACTCTTCAACTTTCATAGATATCTTAATTCCTAAAGGCTTCCTCTATATCCACCCCATTCTTTCCTTGCTCATGTTTTGCATGCATGCCTAGTTCCTCCTCATAATGCCACAAGGCTTTCAGAGCATCTTCTGGTGTCGTTACAACTCTGTAAACTCTTAAGGCTTCTGGTCGGATATGCATATTGGTAGCAAACGACTCCATAATCTCATGCCAAAATTCCCCATATAAAATTAAGGGCTTATGATGTCCAATATATAACTTAGCTAATCCCCAAGCCATACCAAATTCACTCACTGTTCCCGTTCCTCCATTAAAAATAATGTAGGCATTCCCTAACTCCAAAAGCTTCAGTGTTCTATCTAAATACGTATTCATCACTATCTCTTTATCCGCCTTATTCATAGGGTCTTTCCCCTCAAACGTCTCTATGTGCTTAGGATAAAAAGTAGACACATACGCCTTTCCTCCACCCTCATGTGCACCTTCAGTTGCCGCCCGCATTACACCCGGACCTCCACCATTTACATTTACCACTCCATGTTCTGCCATTAATCTGGCTACCTCCTTGGCCGCCTCATACAACTTATCTCCCTTTTCTGCATCTGCATAGCCCAAAAAACTCACTGTCTTAATTCTTTCAAAATCCCCTATTTCACTTACATCTTTGACCATTAATTCAGTATATCAGGAATGGCTTCTCAAGCCTCGCAGTCTCAAAAGTTCCTCTTTAATATTTTTCTCTTCAAACAAATGACTTCCCACCACAAACTCCAACAACGCAGTTGATCTGTTCAACTCATCTTCTTCTATCTCTTCAGCCCATTCTGCTGCAATGCACTTTTTAATATTTTCCTCATTTTCTCCACCATCCACAACAATACTAATTCGTTTTGACATCTTTCTCACCTGTTTAATTTTTTCTAAAACCCGATCATCAAATTTTCTACCTTGTGATCCTGCCTTCACACTCATTAAAAGCACCGCATCTAAGTCATTTACATACTCCTTTAAACCATCCAATGGGGTGTCAATGTCATAAGCTAGCCCCACCATCAACCCTTCTGCTTGAGCGTCACTAATAAAAGCTATTTCATCTTCCATTTTTTCCACTTGACCAAAAACTCTATCTATTCCTCCAGCCACACATCGCCCAATCCATTCTTCCGGTTTTTCCACCATCAAATGCGCATCAAACGCCACTACTGTATCAATTTGCCCCAGGTCTTCTGGACCAATGGTTGTGGTTTCAGCAAACTTACCATCAACAACATCTACCTGCACCCTATCCACGTTCCCCCACACCAAAAACAGCTTATCCTCAAACTCCCTTAAGCTTTTCTCTAATATCGCCGGTATGATCGTTATCATTTTATTGAAGCCAACTTAAACAATCGTCTCTTATATCTTTCTTCTCCACTAAAATCAGTCTTTAAAAAAACACTTATCATTTCTTTTGCTTTATATATATCCACATACTCAGATGGAATAGCCAGACAGTTTATGTCATCATCCATCCTTCCTTTTTCCACCGCTCTTTTGTCAAAACCTAAACCACACCGTACACCAGTAAATCTATTGGCCGCCATTACCATTCCAAACCCATTCTTACAAAACAAAACTCCCTTGGCTTCACCACCCCCCTGAATCTCTTCGGCAACCAACATAGCAAAATCTACATAATCATCATCCTTCTTTTCTTCCACAGCTCCCACATCTTTCACCTCGTAACCATTCTCCTTTAACCACTCAGTCACATCTTTCTTCATCTGCCATCCACCATGATCTGCCCCCAAAATTATCTTCATAAATTTATTTTATCTCATATCCCAACCTGAATGCTACTTCAAATAACCAACTATTTAAGTATTTGTATGTATCAGTCAGAAGTAAAACACCCAACGCAACCAATAACAATCCAGCTATCATGCTAATCTTGCCAACATGTTTTTTCAAAAACTTTAAATACCTTGGTGCGCTTAAAAGAGTTAATGAAATAATCAGGAAAGGAATAGATATTCCTAACGAATACACAAACAGAAGTAATGCTCCTTGCCAAACCGTAGCCGTATTAGCAGCCAACACCAAAATACTCCCCAACACCACTCCCACACAAGGAGTCCAGGATATACCAAACACCATCCCCACCAACAAAGATCTTAATTGGCTATGTTTCTTAAAACCATCAGGCAACTTAAATCTATGCTCTCTCTCTAAAAAAGGCAGCCGTAGTACTCCAGCAAACTCCAGGCCAAAGAAGATGATCAGCAAACCACCAACTCTTTGTATTAACTGCGAATTAATCTTCAACCAACCACTTACCCCGGCTGCCGTTGCTCCCAATAAAACAAAGATGGAAGAAAAACCTAAAACATAAAACAATGTCGACACAAACAAGGTTTTTCGATATCTTTTCATCCCTTTCAGTTTTAACTTAGTCAGACTGACCCCGCTCACAAAACTAATAAACGCTGGAACCAAGGGCACAACGCAAGGAGCAAAAAAACTCACTAACCCTGCTGCAAAAGCTATCCATAAACTAAAAATCTGCATATTCAACTACTATACCCTAATCTATTCCTAATTCTGCTTTTACCTCTTCACTCATCATGTCCTGATGCCACGGCGGATCCCACACTAACTCCACACTTACCTTACTCACTCCTTTTATTTTTTTTACTTTCTCTTTTATCTCACTCTCTATAACATCAAACAAAGGACAACCCATACTAGTTAAGCTCATTTTTATACTCACTTCTTCTTTTTTTACCTTTACTTCATAAATAAGACCTAAACCAACCAAACCTACTCCCAACTCCGGGTCATCAATTTTATCTAGAACACTCCATATCTTTTTTTCCATCTCACTTAGCCATTTGTAAATATATTCCCCAAAGTGCTAGTAAGGCTCCCACCAACAACCACTGTGTACTGGCTAAATACAAGTCTGTACCCAACATACCGATGACAGACAATGTTACTGCTACCACTGAACCATATATCAAAGCTTGAGCTAAATCTTTTTTCTGTTTCTTTTTCATCTTACTCACCTCCATTCTTATATCTAAATTCATTCTATCATCCACCAACCTAAGAGCAAAAGTAATACTCCACCCACTACCCTTAGGAATTTTTCACTCCTGTGTCCAAACTCCTTCATATCGACAACTTCCCTACCTTTGTAAACCAATATCAAAACCGTGAGTAAAGGTAAAACAAATAGCAAATTGTAATACACAAAGTAACCAAGAATCTTAACGGAAACCATTCCTGATCTAGCAAGCACCATAGCTGTACCCGCGTAAACTGGTAAGGTGCAAGGCGCAGAAATCACCGCTGTCAACCCCCCTACCAAAATTGCCACCGGACCATTTATTTTTTTCATCAACCTTCCAAACCACACATTTAAATTTTTAGGTGTCTTTATCTTAAACTTACTATCTGGCCATAAACCCTCATTGATTTGCATTAATCCAAAAACAAAAAGTAGAAAAGCCAAAACATACTTAACCAGACCCACCCAAACACTCCGTTGCAATCCATACGCTAACTGATAAAACACCAATCCTAAAAGTAAGTAGGTTATCACCACCCCAAACAAGTAAAGCCCACCCAGAATCAATATATTTTTGTCCTTCTTCTTTTTACCTCCAAAAACCATCAAGTATCCCAAGAAAGTTATCATCAGCCCTAAGGCACAAGGATTCAAACCATTCATTAAACCAGTAACCGTTACTAAATAACCCAGAGACTCCATTTAATTACTTTCTAATATTTCCCTAACTCTCGTCAAAACAAAACTACTTGCTACCTGCTCTCCTTCTACAAAGAACGTAGGTGTTCCACCAAGCCTCAACTCATTTGCTAAAGTATTATCTTTGACTATCTGATCTTCTACCTCTTTACTGTTGTAAAGCTCCTCAAACTTACCCCCCTCTAATCCCAACTCTATTGCATAATCCATAGCTTTTTTATCAAAACTCCCAGTTTCTGCCCATTCCTCCTGTTTTTCAAACAAAAGCTCTACCATTTCCCAACCTTTTTCCATTACTTTAGCTGCTTCTGCTACTCTGGCTGCTCTCCAAGTATTTTTATGAATCGTCAACAACGGCAAATGTCTGTAAACATAACGTACTCCATCCATCTGTCTCAACTCTTCTGCCACTGGCTCCGCTTGTTTACAAGCAGAACACTGTAAATCTGCGAACTCGACTACCGTTACTTGATAATTTTCACCTCCCGTTACCCATCCAGCTCCATCAACTAACTGATCAACTTCTACATTCAACCCTCCCTGTTCTCCACTCATCTTGCTCAATCCCCACACCATTACTCCCACCAAAATCACCGCTCCTAATACTACCCCTAAAATCATCTTCCAATCTTTCATCTTCTAATCATACCAAATATTAACCTATCCATATTTTTCAAAGTAAATATTTTTATCTTTAACACCTTTTTCAGACAAGCTTTTTCTGCAACCATCAACCATCTCGTTTCCACCACAAAGATAAATATGTCGACTGCCTAATTTTTCCATTTTTTCCAAGAGATCTGTTACCCGACCCTTTCTTCCCTCCCAGTTCTTACTAGGTTTAGACAAAACTAAATTGAGCTTAAAGTTTTTATACTTCTCTTCCATCTTCTCAAAGTCTTTTTGCCAAAAAATATCATTCTCAAATCTTAAACCCCACACTAGCCTGACTCTGCCTTTATATTTTTTATTTTTCAACAAATCCTCAAGTATAGATTTAACTGGAGCTATTCCACTCCCAGTTGCCACAAAAACCAGTCCTTCCAAAGCTTCAAAGCAAGAGGGGTCTGCTACAAACCTACCTAGTGGTCCCAACACTTCTATCTCATCTCCCACTTCTGCCATCAAAAAAAACTTACTTCCCAAACCTCCTGGTGACACATCGACCAACAAGCCAATTTTTTTACTCCCAGGAACCGTGGCAATTGAATAAGCTCTCATCTCTCCTTTTTCATTCATCTTCACGCTCAAATACTGTCCTGCCTCAAAATCAAAAACTTCTTTAAACTCCAACTCAAACCACCAAAAACCATTCGCTAAATGTTTCTTTTCAACTAACCTGGTATTTAGTTTCCCAACACTCACTTTACTGCCTCCCTGACTGCTTCCAATGGCAACATTACACATTTTTGCCTACCTGGATTTACCTCTCCTATTAATTCTTCAATTTTCTCGCCATCCCATTTTTTTACATCCTCCTGTTTTTTACCCACAAGATTCTCCATTAACATTGAAGCCGCCGCTGTCGATAAGGCACATCCCACTCCCTTAAAAGCCGCATCCTCAATAATTCCGTCTTTAATAAAAAGATAAACCTCCATCATATCTCCACAAGAGGCATTAGTTTCGCTTGCCTCATGAGTCTTGTTAGATAGCTCTCCAAATCTCCTTGGATTCTTATAATGATCAATTATTTCTTCTTTATATAGCTTCATCTAATCTTAAAAACTTTTAACACTTCTAAAATCTTTTCCACCAAAAAATCAACTTCTTCTTTTGTATTGTAAATATAAAAACTCGCTCTTACTGCTGCTCCCATCTTGAGTTTTTCTGCTAAAGGCTGGGCACAATGGAAACCGCTTCTAACTGCAATTCCAAAACTATCCAGTATCTGGGCTGCATCATGAGCATGGACACCTTTAATATTAAAGGTCAACACCCCACCCTTTACCTCACTATCTCTAGGACCATAAATTTCTATTACTCCTTTTTTTTCAAGTTCCTCTAGTTTCCTCAAACCATATTCAACCAATTTTTTCTCATGATTCCTTACATTATCCATACCAAGTTTTTCCAAATACTCTACTGCTGCTCCTAACCCAATTGCTCCCGCCATATTCGGTGTCCCCGCCTCAAACTTGTACGGCAACTTATTCCACTTAGATCCTTCAACCTTAACATCACTAATCATATCTCCTCCAAAAATAAATGGATCCATTTTTTCTAAAATATCCTTTTTACCCCACAGAACTCCAATTCCTGTTGGACCCAACATCTTGTGTCCTGAAAAAGCAAAGAAATCCACTCCCATTTTTTTTACCACTACTTTCATATGTGACACACTTTGGCTTCCATCTACCAAAATCTTTGCCATAGGTGATTTTTTCTTTATCTCTTTAACGACATCTTCCATGTTATTTATAACTCCCAATAAATTACTCACTTGCGTTAACCCCACCAGTTTTACTTTTTTATCTAACACTTTAATTAAAGATTCATCCACCAAACATCCTTCTGAATCAACATCAACAAACCTTAATTCCAAACCTTTTTCTTTTACCAATACTTGCCAGGGAACAATGTTGGAGTGGTGTTCTTGCATACCAATAACAACCACATCACCCTTCTTTAAATTCTTTCTTGCCCAACTATACATTACCAAGTTTATCCCCTCAGATGCATTGCGCACAAATATTACTTCTTCACTAGAATTTGCACCTATAAAATCAGCTATTTTATTTCGCGCATTTTCCACCATTTCTGTAGATTCATCACTTAAAGTATGTACTCCTCGATGAACATTGGCATTATGATTTTTATAGTAATTAACAACCGAGTCAATTACCTGCATGGGTTTTTGGCTTGTAGCAGCGCTATCTAAATACACCAGTTTCTTGCCCATTATTTTTCTTTTTAAAATTGGGAAATCACTCCTTACTTTTTTTATGTTAAACATTGCTTTTAATTTTATCAGTAATATCTTTTAAAAACCCATCAACAATCAACTCCTCTGCTTCTTCCCTATCAATTCCTCTACTGGCCAAATAAAATAATTCCTCTTCATTAATCTTACTTACCGTAGCTGCGTGAGACGCCTTTACTTGATTAGCTTCTATTTCTAATCTTGGCTCTACTACCGCCCAGGACTTATCATCTAACATTAAAACCCTCATCTCCAAAAAATCATCCACTTCTTGAGCTTTTTTATCTATTTTAATCAAACCAGTAACCTTCACCCTAGCTCCATTCTTAGCAAATCCTCTTATCTCTACCCTCCCTTTTGTCTGACCCACTTTATGTTCCATAATTACATTCAACTCATAATCACCTCGTTTTCCCCCAAGCACCAACCCCAACACCTCTGCTGTTTCTCCCTTTTTCAAAAAAGGTACTACCACATCTTTCTTTCCTGGTTTATCTAATGTCACCTTATACCTCATCCAACACTCCCTTCCATTTCCATCTCTACTAACTTATTCATCTCTATCGCGTACTCCAAAGGAATCTGCTTCATGATAGGTTCTAAAAAACCATTCACAATCATTGCCTCTGCCTCTTCTGCCTTTATACCCCTACTCATTAGATAGAACAATTGTTCCTCACCAATTTTCCCCACCGTTGCTTCATGTTCCAAACTAGCACCATTCTCAAAAATCTTGTTTGTAGGATAAGTATCTGATCGAGACTCATCATCTAAGATCAGAGCATCACACACCACCTTAGCTTTAGCCCCGGTAGCTCCCTTATTTATATGCACCAACCCTCGATAACTAGCCCTACCCCCTTCTTTACTTACAGATTTAGAAATAATCTGACTTGTGGTCTCTGGGGCCAGGTGAATCATTTTTGCTCCCGTATCTTGATGTTGACCTTTTCCTGCCCAAGCAATCGACAACATCTCTCCCTTAGCTTTTCTACCTGCCAAAATACAAGAAGGGTACTTCATCGTCGTCCTACTTCCCAAATTACCATCTACCCATCTCATCTCCCCTTCTTCTTTTACAAAAGCTCTTTTGGTTACCAAGTTATAAACATTTTTATACCAATTCTGTACAGTGGTATAAGTTACCTTTGCTTTCTTTTCTACAATCACCTCCACTACCGCCGAGTGCAAAGACCCTGTAGAAAATGCCGGTGCGGAACAACCCTCCACATAGTGCACCTTACTCCCCTCATCAGCAATGATTAGGGTCCTCTCAAACTGCCCTGCTCTTTCTGTATTGATTCTAAAATAAGCTTGTAGTGGCAAGCCCACATCTACCCCCTTAGGTACATAAACAAAACTTCCTCCACTCCAAACTGCACTGTTTAATGCCGCTAGTTTGTTATCTCCCAAAGGCACCACACTTCCCCAGTATTTTTTTACCAACTCTGGGTACTTTACTAAACCTTCATCCATAGACAAAAATACAATTCCTTTCTTTTCCAAACTTTTTTTAAGTGACCCATAAATCACCTCACTATCGTACTGAGCCTTTACCCCAGACAACACCTCTCTCTCTGCTTTTGGTACTCCAATTTTTTCAAATGTATCTCTTACCTCATCTGGTATATCTTTCCAACTTTTTTTCTGATTCTGTAAAGGTTTTAAGTAGTAGTGAATATTAGAAAAATCAACTCCAGTTAAATCAGCACCCCATTCAGGTAAAGATAGATCATTAAAGATCTTCAAAGCTTCAAGTCTTTTTTCTAACATCCACTCAGGTTCTTTTTTCAAAGAAGAAATCTCCCTTACCAGTTTTTCATTTAAACCCTTGCCAGATTTGTAAACATACTTAAAACTACTCATAATTTCTTATATCCCTTGTCTTCAAGCATCTTAACCAACTCTTCCCCACCTTGAGCCACCATCTTGCCTTTTTTCATTACCAACACCTTATCCGGTCTTAAGTACTCTAAAATTCGTTTGTAGTGTGTAATTATCAAAACTCCCATTCCTTTTTGAGCCGCTTTTTTTGCCCCATCGGCTACCACTCTCAAAGCATCAATATCCAAACCTGAGTCAGTTTCGTCTAAAACTGCATATTTGGGTTTCAAGATGCTCATCTGTAGCATCTCCATCTTTTTCTTTTCTCCTCCACTAAAACCATCATTTAGACTTCTCATCAAAAGCTCCTTCTCTATTCCCATTTTTTGCGCCTCTTTTTCTACTTTTTTCTTCAACTCCAAAGCAGATATCTTTTCTCCTCTTCCTCTTAAAGTTGTAATCAAAATTTCCTTAACATTTACCCCATCAATTCCTACTGGGTACTGAAACGCTAAAAACAAACCCATATTTGCTCTCTCATTTACTTTTTTATTAAGCAGTTTCTTTCCATCTAACTCAACCCTACCTTTACTTACCACATAGTTAGGGTGACCAGCCAAAGCATAAGCCAAACTCGACTTCCCCGACCCATTTGGACCCATCAATGCCACTACCTCACCAGGTTCTATGTCCAAACTGACTCCCTTGAGAACTTCTTTTTTTTCTACACTTACAAACAAATCTTTTATTTTGAATCCCATATTTCTTAACTTGATAAATCAATTAACGTGTAACTAGAGAGCATCTCTCCAATTTCATCTGCAAAACCAGCCATAAAACTTTTTTGGCTACATCCATCACTGGCCCCACAATCATTACAATCAACCGGTAAAATCTCTCCCTCCAAAACCTCCAACGCTTCTTTTACTGTCACTTCACCAGGTTCTTTTACCAAACTATAACCACCACCCTTTCCTTCCTTAGAGATAAGCACCTTGCCATCTACCAAATCCTTGGCAATTTGCGCCATAAAGGCCTTTGGCATTCCCAAAGACTCCATCTGAGACAAACTTACTCTCTCACCTTTTGGTTTCCCAGATAAAAGGGCCAAAAGTGATAAAGCATAGTCTGCTCTTTTAGTTAATTTAAATAAACTCATACGTAGAGTATTTTACTCCATGTTAGGCTTTAAAACAATCCCATCTGAGTTTCACCCTCTTCCACTTCTTTAGGATAAGAGAAATCTACTTCCACTTCTCGTAACTCATTCCACTTATCCATAAACTTCAAGTGTCTGTTTTCCAACCCAAAATCATATACATCCTTCGTCACTATCACATCCATTTCGCAATATTTTTTTAATAAATCCAAGCTTTTATCATCCCCCGCCTTCCACCACTCCACTGCCTGCGTACCCACACCACTTTTAGTCTTCCCCAAGGTTTCCTTAGCAATGGCATCCAAACTCAACCTATGGCCCAAAACATTTTTAACTTTTTCCAACAAATCAAAATGATTAAGCTTACTGAAATCATTCTCATAAAGAGGTTGTAAAGCCGGCACATCAAAACCAAGAGAATTAAACCCAACAATTCTATCTGCTTCCTCAAACCACGACCACATTCCACCTATCCTAGGTTCTCTACCAGCTTCATCTATCCAAAAACTTTTCATCGCCCCACTAATCTCTCTAAGGCTCTCATCTAACTCTCTTCGATATAAACTAACAACCGACACCAACAATTTTCCCGGATCACGATCTTCTATTTCTTCAAACAACTTCTGGGTCTCTACATCAAAAATTACCTCAATCATAGTCTAGCTATTCTATCACTCCTATATCTTCATTGAGTAAGGGTTTCTCCACACCTACTCCAAACATAGTTTTCACCTTTTCACCCAAAACCTGTCTTGGTTCATCCTCACCATGAGTCAATATTACTTTTTCTACTCCTTTAATTTTAGACAACCATAAAAGTAGTTGTTCTTGATCTGCATGTGCACTCATAGAGTGAATCTGCCTTATTCCAGCTTTTACATCCACATCCACACCGTCAATATTTACTAACTTATCTCCGTTCACAATCTTCCTTCCCAAGGTTCCTACAGCCTGATAACCAACAATCAATAATCTTGTATTCTTTTTAGACAAGTATTCCTTTGCGTGTCCCATCATTCTCCCTCCACTCATCATTCCACTTCCCGCCACAATTATCTTTGCACCCTTGTCCTTTCTTATTATCTTTTTCTCCCAAGCATCTCTTGTTACCACCAATCCAGGAAACTCAAACGGATCATCTTTTTTAGAATGGTTTGCCATCTCCCCACCATAATACTGTCTGTACTTACCAAAAATCTTGGTTGCTTCAATTGCCATAGGACTATCAAAATACACCTTCATACCACCAGGTAAACCACCCTTTTTTTGAATATGATCCAACAAATGTAACACTCTCTGAGACCTTTGAATAGAAAATACCGGCAACAGAAGAACCCCATTACTCTCACTTATTTGCTTTATCTCTTCCTTTAAAATTTTCTCTTCATCTTCATTTTCATGCAACCTATCTCCATAAGTAGACTCCAACACCACCACATCAGCCTTTTCTGGTGGTTCCGGTGGCTTGATCAAAGGAGACTCCCCTGTCCCCAAGTCTCCACTAAACACAATTCGTTTTTTTTGGGCCTCTACCAACACACTTACTGCTCCTAAAATATGACCGGCTCTCAAAAAACTTACCTTAAACTCATCCAAAACTTTCGTTTCTCCAATCTCTAAAATTTCCACCTGACTCAAAAGCTGCATAACTTCCTCTTCCCCAAACAACTTATCTCCATGACTTTCACGACTAATCTTAACCGTATCATGTAAGGATAACTCTACCAAATCTCTGGTCGCCGCCGTCATGTACACCTTACCCTTATATCCCATCTTTACCAACAAAGGTAATCTACCTCCATGATCCAAGTGGGCATGAGTTACTAGTACCCCCTTAAGGTTGCTAACATCGATCTCCGGCCACTTAGTATTTAACTCTCTACTATTTAAACCTTGAAACATTCCCATATCCACCACCAAGCTACCACTAACCCCTTGCAGAAAATAACAAGATCCCGTTACCATTCCAGCTGCTCCTAAAAACTTCAACCTCATCATCCCATTCTACCTTAAAAATCAAGTCTGGGCTCTCGTGGTTTAGCAATATTGCAAGTCATTTCTCTACCTAAAATTTCCGTTCCGTTTACTGCTAACACTGCCTTCTCGGCTGCCGAAGCATCTTTCATTGTCACAAAACCAAAACCCCTACTTCTTTCTTTGTTATCAGGTTCCATCATTACCACAGAATCCACTATCTCACCGTACTCAGAAAAAAGTTTAAATAGATCAGGTGTGCGCATAGAATATGGCAAATTACCCACATACAAACGTGTTCCTACATCTCCATTACTAGAATTCATCTCTTAATTCACCTCGCTTTCAAACAGGTTAAAATGTAATATAAAACATTATACCAAAATGAAAACGATAAATTATCTTTTCAACCATCACACACCAATACTTATTCGAACTGATACAATATTATTATGAGCAATTCAATAGAAAAACGTCGCTACTGGGACTCACCCACCAAAGCCATTCTCTCCACTCTTTTTTTGAGTTTTACCTTGTTAACCGCTGTATCCGTTCTTCCTTTAACTCTAAAACAAGTAAAAAGTAACCAAGAAACCCGCACCCAAGCCAACACTATCTACTCCAACCCCTTAATTACTCCTATCTCATCCAATCAAATAGTAATTTCTTTTTCTACTAAGATACCAGTCACCAGCCAACTAAGTCTCACCACCCCTTCAGGAAAAGAAGTTATCTCGATCTCAGATGATCCTCAAACCTCTCACGCAATCACCTTAAAAAACCTCATCAAACAAACCGACTACCTCTTCAATATTACTCTCAAACCAGTCAATCAAAACCCAATCGTCACTAGCGACCTTACCTTCACCACCCCTTAAATCGTCTTAGAAACCTTAAATCCCTTAGGCGTTACTACATACTCCGCATAGTCCGTACCCAATGGATTCTCCTGCGTCAGCACATCTACTAAGTCCATCTTTTCAAAGTAAAATCTTATCATCTTCATACTATTCCCGTGACAAGAAATAGCTACGTTTTCCCCTGTCTTCCTCATCCGTTTTAGCAACTGTCGACAAAACTTAAACACTCGTTTTCTCACTACCTTCATACTCTCTCCTTTAGGAGGTGCAAAATCATAAAACCGACGATACTTCACCGCCTTGACCGGATCAGTTTCTAAAATCTTTGCCTTACTGGTACCTGACAACTTCCCATAATTTCTCTCGATTATCCTATCATCCACCTCAAATTTAACCTTCTTTCCTTTGAGGGCAATCTTGGCAGTATCGATGGACCTACTTAAGTGTGAAGTAATACATACATCAATCTTTTTATTTTTCAGCTTTTCGGTCAACATACCGGCTTGTTTCTTGCCCACATTAGTTATTTTCGAGTCTCTCCAACCACAAAAAACTAGATTTCGATTATCAAAAGTCTCCCCATGTCTAAATACATATATTTCTGGATACTTCTCACTTTCGATCTTGGGTAATTTCTTTTTAGTTCCACCAGGTTTTATCAAAGATTTCAGCGCTCCCACCGTTAATTTGATGTAATCATCCTTATTCATAACTTTCATTATATACTCAAAGCTATGATTAAAGAGACAAAATTAAAGGACTTACCTTCTCCTCCCTCTCTAAAAAAAATCATCGGTCCTAGTTTCATTCTCTTGGGATTAGGTCTAGGTAGTGGCGAGATCATTCTCTGGCCTCTTCTTACTTCTACTCACGGACTAGGGTTGGTCTGGGGCATGCTCCTAGGTATCACCATCCAGTTCTTCATTAATATGGAGATAGAGCGTTACGCCTTAATATATGGAGAAAGCGTCTTCGTCGGTTTTAAAAAACTTCTACGTTGGCTACCCGCCTGGTTTATCTTCTCTACCTTCATAAGTTTTGGATGGCCTGGCATCGGACTAGCCGGAGCCACGGTTATCTCCCACATATTCAACATAAATAACCCCCAACTAATAGCCACCATTGTTTTCATCCTCATCGGGCTCATTCTCTCTTTTGGAAGGAGCATCTACAAAACCACAGAATCCTTACAAAAAATCTTAATTTTCATTGGAGTTCCTTTCATCATCATCCTCACTCTCTACCTAGCTGGATCCCAAGATTTAATCGCCTTAACCCAAGGCCTAGTCGGCCAAGGTAATGGTTATCTATTCCTCCCTGCTGGTATATCTCTGGGTACCTTCTTGGGCGCTCTAGCCTACTCTGGCGCTGGTGGAAACCTGAATTTAGCTCAATCCTTCTATATAAGAGACAAAGGTTACGGTATGGGCCTGTTTGCCGACAAAATAACCAATATAAGGTCAACCAAAAACATCTCTCTTACCGGCAATACCTTTCCTTTAACCGACAAAAACCTTCAAAACTTTAAAAAATGGTGGAAAGTAATAAACAAAGAACACTTTATTGTCTTCTGGCTCTTAGGCTTCCTAACCATGCTTACCCTTGGCTTGCTAGCCTACATCACCGCTGGTGAAAGCACCAACAACCAAGAGGGGTTAAACTTCTTATTTAACCAGGCCTCTGCCATAACTCAAAGAACATTTCCTTTAATTGGGGCTGCATTTTTAAGCATAACCGGACTAATGCTCCTATCTACCCAACTAGGCATACTAGACTCCACCAGCAGAATAATCTCCGAAAACACCCACTTACTAAAGAAAAAACCAGGCAACATAAGTAAAACCTATTTTTTAGCTCTCTGGTTACAGATATTCTTCGGCATCGCCGTTTTCTCCTCAAGCTTCAATCAACCTCAACAACTAATCATCTTAGGCGCAGTCTTAAATGCCTTTGCCATGTTCATATATACCGGCATCCTACTTTACTTAAACAACTTCAAACTCCCTAAGCCCCTCCGACCCAACTTAGCAAGAAACCTCATTCTTATCTCCGCCTTCTTCTTCCTTGGATACTTTTGCTTCCAAACCATCCTACAGTACACATGAGCGTAAAGATTGAAGCCTCCTGGAAAAAAGTCTTAAAACCAGAATTTAACCAGCCATACTTTGAGGGTCTAACCAACTTTGTTAAAAAAGAATACAACTCTAAAACAATCTACCCGCCCGCGAAACTCATCTTCAACGCCTTCGACTCCACTCCATTTAACAAGGTCAAGGTAGTCATCTTAGGTCAAGATCCTTACCACGGCCCCAACCAAGCCCACGGTCTTTGTTTTTCCGTCCTCCCCCCCACACCGCCTCCTCCATCCTTACAAAACATCTACAAAGAAATCAAAAAGGACATCGGTCAGGTGATCGACAACTCCGGCAACCTAACTCACTGGACCAAACAAGGAGTTCTACTCTTAAACGCCACTCTTACTGTCAGAGCCCACCAAGCTGGTTCCCACCAAAACCAAGGTTGGGAAGAATTTACCGACGCCGTTATAAAAACTATCTCAGATAAAAAAGCAAACGTCGTCTTCATGCTCTGGGGCAACTACGCCAAGAAAAAAGGGGTAAACATCGACCAACAAAAACACCTGATCCTAGAAGCGTCGCACCCTTCTCCTTTTTCCGCCTACTCTGGTTTCTTTGGATCTAAACATTTCTCTAAGGCCAACACGTACTTAAAACAAAACAACCAAGACACAATAAACTGGTAATCTTAGTGGGAGTGAGGCACGATACTTAGCGCCCCATACATAACCAACGCTCCAAGAATCAGCACTAAAACTGACTTACTTTTAGAAGCTCCTTCATTAGCATGTGGTAAAAAGTCACTGGCCCCAAGATATAAAAACATCCCTGCTGCTACCGCCAATAAGTTTCCAATCATCGCCCCAGAAAAATTCATAAAATACACCATTAAGGCACCTGCAACAGTAAACAAAGACGATATTAAGTTAACCGTCAAGATCTTTCTTTTTTTCCAACCCGCCTTTAGCAAGATCCCAAAATCCCCTATCTCGTGAGGTATTTCATGCAGTAATGTGGAAAGGGCTGTCACCAATCCCAAACCAGGGTTAAGTAAGTAGGCCGCTGCGATAGCCACTCCATCTATAAAGTTGTGAAGAGTATCCCCCATTATTATCAAAGGTATGGAAGTCGTACAACTTGGGTCTCCATCATGATTATGGTCATGGTGATGTAGATCACAAGCAAACTGTTCAAATAAATATGCTCCAAAGAAAGTAATCAAAACAACCAAGAATCCTTTTTCTCCAACTTGATGAACCACTTCCGGGAGCAGACCAATCAAAGCTACCGTTACCAAAACCCCAGCAGCAAAGGGCACCGAGTACTTAGTTAAAGTATCAGACCATTTTTTAACAAACAAGAATATCAAACCACCCAGCAAAGCAATTGCCCCACCCAACAAAGAAAGAAGTACTATATTTACCAAGTCACTCATCGATATATTCTACCATTCCCCACAGTTCGCTCAATTACTTGGTAAAACTTAAGTCTTGGTCTTCTTTTCATTATTCTCTCGTTCAAACCCATCCTGTCAAACAATAGACCAGCCACCAACATCGTTAGTACAAAAATCACCACTATCAAGTTAAAGTTTTTCTTGTATGAAAAATCATATCTTTTCAGTAGCTTAATCCCCACCACTACTCCCAAAATAGACAAGGCCAATCCCCACCATGGGAAATGACTTAACATCATCGTCAGCCTCCAACCCACCATTGGACCCTGCACCCTTAAAGAGAAAAACATCAAGTTAACCAAAAACATCACTCCCATACCCAACATCACCAAACTAGCAAACAACAGGCTTGAGCCTGCCACAAAATACCACTTAGGCTTCATCTTTATTGCCTCAGACTTAATCTGACGCATAATTTTTTCTTCTAGTCTTACCTTATTTTTCTTTTTTGGCATATCTTTTTCATTAATAACTTACCTCTATTAATTCTAGTTCCCACCGTCCCCATCGGTACACGTAATATATCACTTATCTCTTTATACGACTTTTCTTCTAAATAATGCAAGCTCAGTGGTTCCCTATATTTTAAGGGTACCTCATTAAGACAGGTTTTTATCATCTGTCCTAACTCTTTTTCACCATACTCTTTTTCAATGTCCACCCCAGAATCCCCATCAAAACCCTCACTCATCATTACCTCTTTTTTATATTTTTTAACCATATTCATTGCTTCATTGTGAGTAATTCTATATATCCAACTAGAAAACTTCTTCTTTGTATGAAAAGCATTTAAATTTATATATACCTTAATAAAAGTATTCTGAACCACATCAGCCGCCCTTTCTTCATCTTTAATCAAGTACGTAGCGTATCTTAATAATTTTTCTTGATATCGTTTAATAATCTCACTATAAGAATCATTATCCTTTCTAACCACCTCAACTACCCTTTCGTCAGTCAACTTTGATAAATCATTCATCTCTATCATTTTATTACAATTTTACCCCGCCACCCGACGGGGTAATTAACTTTTCTTTGCAAAAAACTACCTCTGGCAGTCTCTCTTTGCACCACGTCCTCCTTTAAGGCCCAACTCTTCTCTCATCTGTCTAGCCTCATCAATTTTACCTTCAGTCTTCAAATTGTGAACCTCAACTAACTTCGAAAAGGTATCCTCGTTCACCATCTCAACAAACCTGTCCCTGTCCTGCATCATCTCCTGCCAGGCATCAAAATCTTCATTTTCAAAGATCTGCACCATAACTTCATGACGTTCTCTAGAGTATTCAGAACCCTTTCCTCTAGTCTCTCCATTTGCACTAACCGTTCCTGTTAAGCTAAACAAGCCTCCCAGAACCAAAGCAACTGCTCCTAATATTATTGTTGTTTTTTTCATCTTATTCTCACCTCCGCTCAAACTATTTTATTAACTACCCTTAATACTCTCCAAACATCAATTTTCTTTCAAATGGTAATATGTACACACCATGACCAAAAAAAATCTTATCTTAACCAGTCTTTCTCTTCTTCTCCTTGATCAACTTTCAAAAAAAATTATCTTTACCCAAAATCTCCCCCATCAAAAAAACACCAGCCTGTTCTTGTTCAACATCCAACCCACCCTATTAATCATCCTCTCCCTAATTCTACTCACTACTCTTTTCCTCTGGCTTGTAAAAACCACCAAAAAGACAGACAAGCGTCTCACCCTAGCTTTATCTTTAATTTTCACCGGCGGCTTAAGTAACTTTCTAGACAGATCTATCTCAGGCTACGTCATAGACTGGCTATTCCTTCCTTTCTTTCCTTTCTCTGTTTTCAATCTCGCCGATGTCTACATTACCCTTGGTACCTTCCTTGTTTTTATTCCTTCAAAAAAACAACCATCGACTACTTTGCTACAATAAAGTTATTAATCATTTAAAAAATTATTATGGCCGCAAAAACTAAAACACAAAAAATAAACATGTCCAACCTAGAATCCATCTTAGAAGACATATTTGTTAAAAAGGCTCCAGCATTACCTAAAAACTTAAAAGAAGCCATCGTTAATTACGGCCCTTGGTTAATCCTTGTCTCTCTTGTCTTCTCTCTTCCAGCAATCCTAGCCATCTTTGGTCTAGGCGCCATAAGCATGCCTTTTAGCTACTTAGGGGGGATCAGATCCGGCTATAACTTTAGCCTCAACTTCATCTTCACTTACGCCATCATAATATTAAACGCTGTTGCTCTCCCTGGATTGTTCAAACGCACAAAACAAGGCTGGAAGTTCCTCTTCTATTCTTCGCTTGTTGCTTTTGTACAAAACTTACTAACCTTCAATCTGGGGTCACTAGTAGTAGGCTCAGCCATTTCCTGGTACTTCCTCTTCCAGATAAAATCTTACTTCAAAAAATAAACTTCTTTTAAAAAACTACTTTTCCTTCTCCTTCGTCTCCTCGATAATATAAGCAGGCAGCTTCCCACTGGTCATCAGATACATCATTACACCTACCCCCAAGAAAAGTAAACTCATAAAAACGTATCCTACTATACCTAGGTTTTCACTGTTGTCTGGATTAAAAAACTCCATATAGGTAATAAACAACCACATACTCACAAAAAGAGGCACCATAAACCAGCGTTGCCATTTTGGTAAGAATATTCTTTTTTTAGTCTTCATATACTGCCCATTTTACCATTAACTCGCTTGGAAAGAATGAAGAAACCACCTACCCCCATAATCACCAAAGACATCAAAATCACACTTTGTGGGAACAGATAAGTAAGTAAATAACCACCAATCAATGGCCCCACTATCTGAGCCAAACTGCCTAAAGAATTAGTCAGTCCAATTATTGCTCCTTGCTCCTTCCCACTCACTCCCCTAGAAATACTTCCCATCATTAATGGCCTAATCACTCCACTACCAAAGGCAAACAAAGATAAGGTAATCCCCAAAGACCAGATACTTCCATTCCCTAAGAATCCTACCAACCCTAAAATTGTTGCCATAACTCCCCAAGATCGTAACTTACCCTCTCCCCACTTATCAATCATCTTAGAAATAAGCATGCCTCTGAACAGGATAGTCACTAACCCTACATAAGCCAACATCCAACCAATATCCTGCGCATCAAATCCCCATCTTCTGTCAGTGTACAAAGCTAAATTACTCGTCCAAACCACATGAGTTAAGAGATAAGCCAAAAACCCCAACAACAATCGCCTTATCTTCTTGTCTTGCAAGTACTTTTTAAATACCATCAAATCAATTATCTTGAAATCAGAGCTGACCTCTTTCTCTCCACACCATTCCCACAAAAACTAAAAACGCCACTAAAAGCCCCAGCATCAACATTGTATTGATAGAATCAGGCATTAATAAATGAGTCGGATTAAGAAAAACTGCCAAAATGATCAAAATAACACCCCCCAAGATAAGTTCAAAAATAGTATTCATGGTTGTAGTATAAATATACTCTCTACCGGCTTCTTAAAAAACCGGGAGATTTTTAATGCTAAAAGTACCGACGGTGTGTAACTACCTTTCTCCATAGCAATAATAGTCTGACGGGTCACCCCCACCTTCTTCGCCAACTCTTCTTGTGTAAGCTGTTTCTTCCGGCGCAACACCTGAAGATGATTAGATACTCTGTTTGTCATCTTAAGAACATTGTAACCCTATGTTTATCAAAACTACCAATCTCCCCCAACCAAACCTCTAGTTAGATTAGTCAATAAAAGTTAAAGCCACACCCTTTTTCCCAGCTCTACCCGTTCTACCTATTCTATGAACATAGTCATCATACGTCTCTGGCACGTCATAGTTAATCACATGAGTTATGTCTTCAACATCAATACCCCTGGAAGCTACATCAGTAGCTAACAAAACCTGAACCTCACTATTTTTTAACATTCTCAAAGCTCGTGATCTCTGCCCCTGACTCTTATTACCATGAATTGATGTTGCCTTAAAACCTCTACCAGTCAAGTTTATCTCTAGTTTGTTTACTCCCCATTTGGTTCTACCAAATACCAAAACCTTCTTAAACTCTTGTTTTATCAAAAGCTGATGAAGAATCTCTACCTTGTCTCTACCTTTGGTTCTAATAATATCCTGATCAACATTGCTAGCAGTGTTTCCATTTTTTACCTGCACCATTACTGGGTTAACCAAAAATGTCTGCATCACAGCTTTGATTTTTTCCGGTAAAGTGGCGGAAAAAAACAATGACTGACGCTCATGAGGTAATAGAGAAATAATCTCTCTAATATCATTAATAAATCCCATATCTAACATTCTGTCGACTTCATCTAATACAACATTCTGATACTGCCTTAAGTCCAATCTTCTTCTGTTCTCAAGATCTTTGATTCTTCCAGGTGTACCAATTACAAAATTAGGCCTGCGTGACAACTCTCTAAACTGTACATTTATAGAAGCACCACCAATACATAGCGTAGAGTACATATTCATACCCACACTGAATTTCTTAAACTCATCTTGGATCTGTGCAGCCAACTCACGCGTAGGTGTAACAATCAAAACCTTTTGACTTCTGTCCTTTGCTACTTTAGTAATCAAAGGCAATAGAAATGCAGCTGTCTTACCAGTTCCTGTATTGGCAATACCAACTAAATCCCTTCCTTCTAATATGGCTGGTATAGATTCGTCCTGAACCGGAGTTGGTACGTCATAACCACGAGATAAAACATTCTTTTTGACAGTTTCATCCAAAAGAAAATCCGAAAAACTGTTTTTTGGTGTATACGCAACCTCGATCACGTTCACGGCCTTCTTAACAAACATCAAAGGATTTAAGAAAATACCTTTATTTTGGTATCTACCTCTATTTTGATATCCACCCCTACCTCTTTTTTGGGATCCACCTCTACCTCTATTTTGATATCCACCACCACCACCTGATCTATTACCTCTATTTTGCCCGTGTGAACCACGAGAATTACCACGCTGAAAGTTACTCATATTTTTATATATTAATCGCCTCAAAAAAGGAGACGATTGAAAAAAGGGGAAAGTATAAATACTTAAAATCCAAATTAACCGACTCAAATCAGTACCTACTGATCAGCATTTTTTAGCTAACAAAGAAATTGTAACACACTCCCCAATCACTGTCAATTATAGGACTATTTTTTAATCTTCTTAGTTTTAGCTTTAGACTTAGAAGTTTTTTTAGGTTTAGCTTTAGACTTAGGAGCCTTCTTTTTCTCAACAGCCGCTAAATCAGCATCACTCTTTTTCAAAGACGCCACCATTTCAGCCACTTCATCCATTTTTTTACCCTTAGCTTTCTTTGGTTTAATCCCAGCTGAAGATTCCAACAAACTAATAATTCTATCCATCTTACTATTTAAACTGTCAATACCTCTTGTTAGTCGTGACAAATCAGGAGAACCAGAACCTTCTCGTCTAGGTGGCCTACCAGAATCTCTATCACCAAAACGTGGCCTAAAAGAATCTCTTTGGTTTGATCTACCACCTCTATTATCTCTACTGTCTCCTCCTCCACCCTTCTGTTCGAAACACTCACTACAAAACACCGGTTTGCTACCACTTGGTCTAAAAGGTACCTTACAGTCCTTGCCACACTCATTACACACTGCATCATGTAGTGGTGGTCTAGACGAACCTCGCCCATCCCTACCACCTCTTGATCTGTCATTAAATCTAAAATCATTCATAAAAATTCACTACACCATTACTAATACGGTATACCGGATTATATTCTTATTAAGCTCAAATAGCAACAAAAATCACCCTATCGCTATAAAGAAGTGGCTCCAAACATACTTTGGTAATTAATCAAATAAACTAACAATGAAGACTTTAGCCTTCATTTGCGCTATCATATCTTAAACATGACAATACACGTACGCCAAGCAGTCGAAATCATAATTAAAAGTCTAACTACCCCTAAAAGAGTCCTAGAAATTGGCTCGAGGCACGAATCAAACCAAAAAAAAATAGCCAACCTAAGAAGTTTGTTTGATAACAGAAGTGAATATATTGGAGTAGACATGAGAAAAGGCACAGGAGTTGATAGAGTAATAAATGGAGAAAAACTCCCTTTCAAGAACAACTCTTTTGACTTGATACTTTGCCTAGAAACCTTAGAACACGCCGAGAAACCATGGGTTATAGCAAAAGAAATAGAAAGAGTACTCTCCAAAAAGGGAGCTATGATAGTTTCCTCACATCAAAATATGTATATTCACAAACACCCATCAGACTATTTTCGCTTTACCCCCTATGGACTGTCATCACTATTTAAAGAAACAAAGGAAAAGCTTGTGTTTTCAATATCTGTTCCTTTTGACGACGAAGTAAAACTAAACCCACACGCTGTCATGCTCTTAGGTTGGAAAACAAAAACCAAAGCAAGATTAAAACTAAAAAAAATACTCAAACAGAACCAAGGCAAAATATCCGTCAACAAACCATACAGACATCGTCTAAGAGATGGTTTAAAAATTCTAAGACGAGGCTTACAGGAGGCGACATTTAAACAAGTAATAGAGTTTTTCTAAAACCCCAAAAAATAAACAAAAAAAGACCAAACCGTTTTCCCGTTAAGGTAATGGTTTGGTCTGGTCTAGTTGATTACGAGAGTCTTCTTGGAAAACTAATTTTTCAAAGGTAAAAATGTACCTTGACCAAGAATATGGATCAAGATAACTATTATCTTCGAAGGTTGTCTTCCATCCACAAAAGATCAATTTTAACTGTTCTTTATCATCTTCTGTAGATTCCGATAGAAATGTTCTTTCGAACTCCCCTATCTCCCCTGGAGAAACCCGCAGAGCGTCGATAACGTTAAGAGACACAACCGCATCTCCTTGGGTTATGATCACTCTGGATTTCGACAAACATGAAATCTTCATATCTATCTCTTCTTGCGTTGCTCTGCTTGGTAAGAAGTAGGCCCCTTCAATAAAATGTCTCAGTTTCTCTGCTGGTAATCTTATTACTCCAGTCGAAAAAAACTTTAAACTGGGTTTTTGTTTTACCAACCAACCCTCATAAAAGGTGTCACCAACTAACTCAGGCAAACTTGCCTCAACCTCATGTTTTAAAACATTCTCTCTTATTATAATAGCCGTCCCACTAGAATCACCCCCACTCACATCTTCTAGTTTGGCGACAAGCATAACCACTTCTTCTTGCACCACTGTCTCAGGTTCTCTTATGGTAACTTCTGCTTCCATGTTCTCCTGACTTACCTTCCCTTTCGATATAAAAAAGACACTAACGCTTATTACGAAAAAGCCCAACACCACCATCAACACTTTTTTATTCATACTTTCATTGTACCAATCTAAATCATGCTAAGTTCCCAGGATTGGGTTCGCCAGAATCTATTTACATCAACTTACACGAACCATAAGGAAACTTATTTTTTATAACTATAAATACAGTAAGCCTTCGTATAACCCCAAACCAACATATAGTCCAAATGTTGCAATCCAATAATCATCCCGCCATGTGTTTGTTATCAATAACATTAAATGAGTAAAGCCCACCACAAGAGTTGCTTTGAAAAACATGTACGAAAAAAGAGACGTCTTTGACATCAGATAAGCTCCAAAAAGTATTATGGGTAATAAAAAATATGCCCATCTTAAGTTAATTTCCTTATGACCAATACTATGAACAGCATTTGCTCCAAACATCCATAAATACAAACCAACAATAATCAGCACATCAATCTTCCCAAACCCCGCAATAAAAGGAACTATAAAATAAATTGGTGCACTAATAATTTCATAGTCACCTTTCCCATACTTGTTCTCCAAGATATCATCGAATTTATAAACAAAATAATTATATGGAAAAGTAAAAAACAAAAAGATTAACCAGTGCCAATTTTGAGAGATAGCCGCACCAACCACATAAGGAATCAGCACAAAAAACCATTGCTCGGGCCTACTCTGAACGAAGATATTATTACTTTCCCTCTCCTTATTCAAAGCTACATACTTAAACTTGCCCAGACTAATTTTCATAGCTTAAGTTTACCAAAAGGTTGAATTGTCCACGTTGGGCCATAAAATCATTTGAGTAAAAAATCGAGCTCCCCGGACTGGACTCGAACCAGTGACCTAGCGATTACACTTAATCCACTTGTTTCCAAATGGCGTGGACTATCTCATCACCATATCCTTTCGAATTTAGGTGTCGGGCGCTCTAGGGTGTACTCACCTAGTCTCTGAACCTTCCCACTAAAAGTGGGCTTGGCTGCGGATTCCCATATAGTTATTAACCACTTAGGCTTCCCGCAGTTCACCCAATTATCATTCCAAAGTTTCCAATGGAAGCTGCCAATCGACAGTCGCGCGCTCTACCAACTGAGCTACCGGGGAATATAAATGTACAACTTCTAAAAATAAATTCCAGAAGCCTCACTATTTTAACCTAAAAACACTCTCAAACCAAGCCATAATCTAAAAACTTCAACCTACTTCTTCTCTTTCTTCTTGTCTAACTTATCTAATCCTAGTTTTTTCACCCCAAAATACACCACAAAAGCAATTAACACAAAATCAATCAATACCGATAAGAAACTACCCCACAGAATTTCCGATGAGCCAATCCTCAAGCTGTACGAGCTCAAGTTACCGGTTGCTCCTAAAAATATTCCCAAGATAGGGTTAATAACATCCTTTACCAAAGAAGACACCACCTTGGACACCGACCCTCCTAAAATAAAACCAACTGCCAAACCCACCACACCCTGTTCACGGACAAACTCCAAAAATCCTGAAAACCTTTTCATCTCCCAAAAATCATATTGATAATTGCCAGCACTAAGGCTGCAATCATGGCTGCGCCAAAACTCTCTACACTAAATCCTTCCACTAACCTAGCTGTCATCAGTACCAAAGCCGCGTTTATAACCAAGGTAAATAGTCCCAAAGTCATAATATTAACCGGTAAAGTCAAAAGTATCAGTAAAGGTCTAATCAACATAGCTAGTATCCCCCAAACAACAGACACCACCAATAAAGGGGCCCAGCCTGCAATCGTTACTCCAGGGACCAAGTAAGCTGTTACATAAAAGGCGATCGTACTAACTAAAAGTTTTCCTATCATACTTTAATTCTATACTAATCTAAAAAGTCCTGCAGTCTTCGTTTTCTACTTGGATGTCTTAGCTTCCTTATCGCCTTACTCTCGATCTGTCTTATTCTTTCCCTGGTTACTCCAAAATGTCTTCCTACCTCTTCTAGTGTAAGTGGCTTACTCCCAGCCAAACCAAATCGCATCTTTAGTACCTTACTTTCTCTTTCTGTTAAAGCATCAAGAGCCGACTCTAAGTTCTCATGCATTAACTGTTTACTAGTTACTTCATATGGTGAAGCTTGTCTGTCATCTGGAATAAAGTCTCCTAAAAGCGAATCTTCCTCATCTCCAATTGGAGTCTCCAAAGAAGTTGTCTTCTGTGAAATCTTCAAAATCTCCCTAACTCTCTCTGGTGTAATCTCTAACTCGTCACCCACTTCTTCATCAGTTGGTTCCCTACCCAGATCTTGCATTAGTTTTCTCTGAGTACGAATTAACTTATTAATCGTCTCTACCATATGAACTGGAATTCTAATCGTTCTTGCCTGATCAGCAATTGCCCTAGTTATTGCCTGTCTAATCCACCAGGTTGCATAAGTGGAAAATTTGTATCCCTTTGTCCAGTCATATTTTTCTACCGCTCTAATCAAACCCTTATTTCCTTCTTGGATTAAGTCTAAAAAGCTCATACCTCTTCCCATATACTTCTTAGCAATAGAAACAACCAACCTTAAGTTACTTTGGGTCAACTTAGCCTTAGCTTTAGGATCATCTCTATCAACTTGTTGAGCTAAAGAAATCTCTTCCTCTCTTTTCAAAAGAGGAATTCTTCCAATCTCTCTTAAATACATCCTTACCGGGTCATTAATAGTTTTCCTATCCATTTTAGAAACTTCTTCTAGCTCCTTCTCTAAATCAGCATTTACTACCACACTCTCTTCCCCCATCAAAACACTCTCAAACACATCAATCTCTGCCGAAAACAGCTCATTGTATAATTTATCCAAATCATCAACTCTCTTTTCTGCGTCAGGGAAATACTCAAAAATCTCTTCTTGGGTTACAAAACCATACTCTTTTCCTTTTTTTAAAAGAGTTTTAATAATCATCTCAACAGGCAACGTCTTTGTCCCTGCCTGTTTCTTGGTTTGTTTCTTGGTCTTTTTTGTAGCCATATATCTTGATTTTTCAAACAAAACTGATCTCCCTAGCTTACCACAAACGGTAAAAAATTCAAAGCTACTAGATCAAAAACCCAACTATTAATCTTTCTTTCTTGTCTAGCCACACCAATCTCCTACTAATTTCCTCTATTTTACCCTCATCATCAGTCTTTTCCACCATTTCCAACTTACCGATCAAAACTACTCTTTCTTCCTGTAATTTATTTCTAGCCAAGTCCACAGCTAACCTAACAACCTCTCTTTCCCCTAAACCTTCTTCTTTTTCATTAATAAAACACCTTTCTGCCACCACTCTTAATTCATCCGGCAACTTCTTGATCCAACTAGCAATCTTTCCATCTTTAGTCTTAACCCACCTTATTAAGAGTTTACCGGCAGCACCATCCAAACTAATCCCTGAAAGTATCTTTTTCACCAACCCTTTTTCTTCTCCCTCAAGTTGAAACAGAACAGTTAAAAGTCTTTCTGTAAGTTTATGTGTCTTGTTGTCCGTCTCCTCTATTTTCTCTACCTCCTTAGTACTTGACTCAGTTCTTAACTCACTTCTTTTTCCACTTTTTTCAACCTCTTCCCAAACTCTTTCTTTACCTACACCTAGTTTTTCCGCCAACCTCTTCACCCAAACTTCCGCCACCACCCTATTTTCTATCTTGGACAAGTAAGGCACAGTCATTTTTACTATTTTTTTTATGTCTTCCGGCGTCTCCACCCCCCATTTATCAAAAGCCTTTTTCATTATCCATTCATATACCGACACCGGCTTGTCAACCAGTTTTCTCCACGACAAAGGGTTTTTTCTAGCTAGTTCATCTGGATCCTTACCGTCAGACCAATACACCACTTTTACCTCCAAACCTCTTTTTTCCAGTGTCTCAATAGACTTCTTCAACGCTTCCTCGCCTGCATCATCAGCATCCAAAGCCAAGATAACCAAGTTACACAACCTAGCTAGTTTCTCTACCATTTCCTCTGTTAAAGCAGACCCTTTAATAGCCACCGTCTCAGTCACTCCTGCCATAAAGGAACTAATCATGTCCAACTCTCCTTCCACTACCACCACCTGATCCTTTTTTCTTATCGCTTGCCTTGCTTGAGTCAAACCAAAAAGCATCTGTGACTTATGGTACACAAGCGTCTCCGGTGAGTTTATATATTTAGGTTCATTTTCCCTAGCAAGTTCAGGAATTACCCTACCTGAAAAACCAACCACCTTCTCACCACTATCAAGTAAAGGAAACATTATCCTACCTCTAAACCTGTCATACACTCCTCCCTTACTTCCCTTTATCGAAAGTCCTGCACTGATTAGTTCATTCTCCTTAAAACCCTTTTTTTCAATCAAAAACTTACTCAACCCATCCCATGTAGATAAAGAAAAACCTAAACGAAAACTCTCCCAAATTTTCTTGTTCAAACCCCTACCCAACAAATACTTTCTTGCCACCTCTCCAACCTTATGCTCCATAAGCAAGTAATGATAGTACTCACCAGCCAAAGAATGCATCTCCAATACTCGTTTCTTTTCACTACTCTGATTATCTCTCCCCTTTTTCTCTAACTTAACCCCAGCTCTTTTAGCCAGTTTTTCCAACGCTTCTATAAAATCTAAACCCTCAATCTCCATCAAAAACTTGATTACATCACCTCCAACTCCACACCCAAAACATTTATAAATCTGTAACTCCTCATTTACCATAAACGACGGGCTTTTCTCTCCATGAAACGGACACAGTCCTTTATGGTTTCTACCCGTATTCTTTAAAGTAACATACTCACCAATCAACGAAACAATATTTACTTTTCTCTTAATTTCTTCAACCTGATCCATAATCCCTATTCTATCCTAAATACTAAAAAACACTTACTCTGCGGAGGGAGGGGGACTCGAACCCCCAAGCCCGTTAGGGCAAACGCTTTCCAAGCGTTCCGGTTAACCATTCCCTGCATCCCTCCAACATAACAAATTATACCTCAATTAAGCCTAGTCGATCGACTTAGATGGTCTTTAAATCTATAAACATGTTTTAAATTCTTCGTCTGATATATATTAAAAAAACTATTAATATCACCAACTCTATACACAAACAGACAATCTTTTTTTCCATAAGTCTTGATATCATCAACCTCCAAACATTTCTTAAAACTAGACAGCAGTGGTTTACAAGCTGATGTATAAGTTAAACCAAAATGGCAATAATCGTATCTCTTTACTTTATGCTTGTGAGTAAAGGTACCTCCATCAGTATCGAACAAACCCCTAATGCAGGCACGAAAAAAGTTTTTATCAGATTTTATCCATTCCGGGACACCAACCTGATTCTTGGTTTTATTTCCCACTATCAAACCAAAACTTTTCATTATTTTTATAAAATACACACCTGTAATAATAATCCTCGTAACAGTTTGCCCTGGATATTCAGCCACTGTTGGATCATATCCAAAAAGCTTTGAAACCAATCTTGCAACATACTTCACATATTCTTTATCATCTATCATGTTAAGAGAAATCTGACACTGATCTTTAGTTAAACAGCCATCCCCCAAAACAATACCAACAAACTCAGCTAGGTCTTCTGACTTTTTTGGTTTAATAAATTTATTTCCTACAATACACCCTAGCTTCCTGTAAACATCAGGATTTTCTCGTCTTCTTTGCCAGGAAACCAAACCACCCTTCCTCCTACCCTCGGGTGTACCTGGAGGACCATAAATCTTCAATCTCTTTAAAGCCGCTTTCCTTCCGTGAATTCTTCCACTCCAAAATTCCTCTCTTTCTTCCAATATCTTTGGAACCATTATCTTAAACTTTTGACCCAACCTTAACACACCTTCTTTTGAAGGCAGCGTCTTTCTATTAACCCAGTCACCAAAACTCCTACCAGACACACCAATAAAACTACCCAATACTTCATTAGATAAACCAGATTTCTCTTTAATTTCTTTAAAAAAACTTACTTGATCATCATCTGCAAAAACCCATCTCATACCTATATTTAGTCTAACAAAACCCGAAGATTGTGTCAAATCAAGATTGCAAGTAAATACTGCGGAGGGTACAGGATTCGAACCTGTGCGGGCTTAACACCCATTGGTTTTCGAAACCAACGCCATAGACCACTCGGCCAACCCTCCTTGCCTTTATTGTGCGCCCAACAAGACTCGAACTTGTAACCTCTTGATCCGCAATCAAGTGCTCTATCCATTAAGCTATGGGCGCATGCCCAATATTTTACCTTGAAACTACTCTAAAGGCACCTTTTCACCAAACCACTTCACTACTCTATCAGTCCATGTAGCCTCCGGTTTCTCTAAAGCCAAAAACTTACTCATGATTTCTCTAATCTTTTTTTCTTCTTTCTGATCATAAACCAACACTAACTGGCCTGGAAACTTGCTTAAAAGTACTCTCAAAAGTTTCTTGTCCCATTTCTCCTCTAACCAGTAAACCAACATCGTATCCCATCTATAAAGTGTTCCTCCTGTCCTAATTCCTTTATCTGTAATCTTATGTTCCCTAATACCCGGCTCTGTCCTAGATATCGCCCAAGCCATAAACACCACCGCCCAGACTACTAATACCAACATAAATCCTTCTATGAAAAAGAAAATTATACTCACCAAAACAGCAAAAACCATCACCGTACTATAAAACTCCTTATTCCATTTCTTAAACGGTCTCTCTACAGACTTCCAGGTATGAAGCACCTTCTCTTCTCCAATATCCATTTCATCTACTGGCTCTCTAGCTACCGCATCTTTATTACTCACAGATAAAGTTTAGCACAAGCAAAATGGCGGAGGCGGTGGGATTCGAACCCACGTAACCCGAAGGTTCAAGATTAGCAATCTTGTGCAATTGACCAGACTATGCGACGCCTCCAATACAACGAATTATACCAGCCTCTGGCGGAGGGTACAGGATTCGAACCTGTGAGAGCTTGCGCTCACTGGTTTTCAAAACCAGCGCCATAACCACTCGGCCAACCCTCCAACATAAAATATTTTACCATTTACCTTTGTGGAGACGGTGGGATTCGAACCCACGTCTGCAATAAATAAATAACAATGTCTACAAGCTTAGTTTGTGTATTTTCCTCAAAACCTACCCACAAACAAAATCAGTTTTAAGTTAATTTAGAAGTCTTTTTTATCTTTGCCTAAATTAAACAAAAATAAAGCATCTTAAAGTTTGTACCTGCCTCTAGCGATCCCTAAAAGAAAGACCATCTAGAAACACCCGATTACGCAAAAAGGTAAGCGGGAGCGAGACCGGTTTCAACACCAGCAAAAACTGGAGCTGTAGCGATAACGCTGTCTGTCTTCTCTTCGTTGACAGTTATTTTTTAGGTCAGTATTAACGAGTTTGTCCTAAGACTCGGCTTGCCACTGTCAATGTACTTATTCCATCGAAACCTTTCGTCCCCAATATTAGAGAATATATCAAAAATAGCCTGAAAAATCAAGTAAAATTACTTTCTAAGTTCTCTAAACATTTCCACTTTTTCGGTCAAATCTACTCCCATTACCTGCTTCTTAGCCGCTTCCATTACCACTGCCGCCAAAAAAAGATCAAACTCACCCTTATCCATTTTCTTTAATTTAGGTTTAAGACTTGCCTTCCATGCCTTCTGAGTTTTTAACTTACAGATCTCTTCACCCCAAGAGTAACCAGATACTGCAACAGGCATAGCTTTATCCCAAAATATATTCATTTTCATTTCTTTCTATCTATTTAAGTTTTAAATCTTCTGGACAGGTCTCTTTTTTGTTTCCTTTTCTTAAGGACCTCTCGTTTTTCATATTTTTTCTTTCCTCTTACCAAACCTATCTCCACTTTTATCAATCCTCGCTTATTATACACCGACAGAGGTATCATGGTCAAACCTCCACTCTTGGATTTTACCTCCAAACGTCGTTTTTCTGCTTGTTTTATCAACAATTTTTTAATCCTATCAGGATCATATTCATCCTCCCTACCATCAAATCTATACCTTGGTATGGAAAAACCACTCAACCAAACCTCACCATCTCTAAGTATCACTCTAGAACCCAACAAATTACCTTGTCCCACCCTCAAACTTTTCACTTCACTACCAGTCAACACTACTCCAGCTTCCAAGCTTTCTACAATCTCATAATCTCTTTTTGCTTTTCTGTTTACCAACCTCATTCCCCTATTTTACTCTACCCAGTACAACTTACCTCCAGACAACACCATTAACCGTCCATCATCTGTATATAAAATGTCTTTGCTTTCAGAAAAACCACTCCAAATCAACTGGTGTGAATACTCCCCCGACTCCTTATTAAAAACTACTATTCTAGAACTAGACACATCAAGAATTGCCATCTCTTCTCCATCAAGCTGCACAGCCAATCTATCTCCTACTAAGTTATCTGGTTTTCCCTCCAAAGCGTATCTCTCCCTACTACCTCTTCTCAGTCTACTTATCTCACCTTTTTTACCCAAAACCCAAATATCCCCATCTATATCTAAGTCCACCAACTCACTTACTCCTATTTCCTCTTCAGGCTGGAGCCATCTTCTCCTGTCCTGTATCTCTCCACCTAATAAGCTAAACTTCCACACCTCACCAGTCCCATCATCCAACACATAAATTCCAGTTCCAAATACCTCTACCTCCACTGGATTTGCCACTGTAGCATCAAACCTCACCTCCTCTTCACCCAATAAGCTCAGACCACTATCGCTTAAAAACACAGCATTCTCACCATCTCCCCCAACCGCCTTCCATTTTTTATCACTATCACTATCAACCACTTCCGCTTTTTTGTCTTCCAATCCAATCCTTACTAATAAGCCCTCATCTATGTCAAGCAAACCAATTCCGTCTTCATGATTTATCAGCCTACTTCCCACCAAATTAGACCTTACCAGACTCAACACCAAGAACAGTTTGGGGTCAACCTTTCTTTCCCCAGAAACCTCTATCCAACTCTCATCTAACTTAAGTTTGTAATCCTCCCACTCTTTCTTGTACTTAGTTTCCACCCAAACACTTTCTGCCTCTAAAACTTCTTCTTTTATCTCACTCAATAGTTTTCTTGCTCCCGCAGGGTTAATTTGTACTAAAGACTTAGCTTCTTCCTCCCTTTTTTGCCAAGAACTAAGTTCGCTCTGCCAACTGGCCATCACATTTTGACTTCTACTTTTAATTACTCCTCCCACAACACTTACTAAAAACAAAACCAAAAATACTATTCCCAACCATAATACTTTGTCGTTTTTCTTTTTCTCTTCTCTTATCTCTATTTTTTTCTTTTTACTAAAGTTTTTTAAGTAATACCCAACTAACCTTTTCTTCAGTCCATCCGGACCCACTACTTTACTCTCACTTACCACCTCTAAATTATCATTCACCGGCGAACTCGGAACAATCTCCTCTGATGTGGGACTAACTACTACACTTTCTTGTTCTTTTTTCTTAACCTCCAACAACAATCCCGCCACAGCTCTTTCTGTTTCTTTTTCTATTTGTTTATTTAAGGATTCAAACACTTCACCCAAACCACCCTTATCCTTCAATCCCGCAAGCTTATCTACCATTCCTCCAACCCCTAATCCTAATCTGTCTCCCAAGCTCAAACTACCTACCACCACCTTGTCTTTATCATCATTCCCGGAAAGTACCACTTGCTGTCCTTTTCTAACAATTACCACTCGACCACCATTTAAAGCCGCCGTCTTTACCACTCTTTCTCCTGTTTCTTCATCTACTATCACCCATGCCCAAGCTGCCTGCAACTTATCATTCACTTTCAAAAGACCTTCTACTAAACCACGTAAATCTCCTTTTTGATGGACCTTGTTAAAATACTCATCCAACCATAAAAAGATATCTGAGCCTTTACTTACAAGTTTTGCCCCACCCTTTATTCTTAAAACTCCAAACAGTGCTCCCTTTTCAGACAACTCTTCCTCCTCAAAAGGCACCTTTGCATAGACTTGAGCCCAATCGTCTACCAATCCTTCATTTACGATCCTGAAAAAATCCACTCCTAAAAAACTACTCATCTTGCACTGATTATTAGTTAGCTAACTAATATAACTATACCAGTTAAAACCAAACTAATCACAAAAAACACAAAGGCCATTGTCTTAATGTTTCCACCAATATGAACACTTACCACTTTATGCATCAAGCTAGTCTGCCTAACAATTACTAAAGACAGTAAAGTGATAAGGACCAACACCGTCTTTACCATCACCCCTACTACCTCACTCAATCCTATGTCTATTCCTGGTAAAAACTCCATTATCTTACCCTCCCTTCATAAGACTCTTTTTCTTCTTGTTCCATTAACTGCATCACTACTCTAGCCACTCTGTTTGGTCTAGAAATAGCCTGAAAAGTAAATGCCGACTGTTCTTCATTTCTATCATCAGACATCTGCTCAGAGGCCGTCTGTATTACTATATCTCCAAAGTTAAAAATACTAGACATCAAACCAACCTGAGAGTAATTAACATCCTCTACTTTTCTAATCTGAGTCACGTTGATATTTTTGTACAAAAGCCCAAAGAAGTCGACATCTATTATTCTCTCATCCGTAATTATATATATGTTGTAAAACCATAAAAGTATCTTCTGAAAAACAAACAACAAAAGCGCTAAGTACCATAAAGTAAAAAGCCCAAACCTTACTCCTTCACTAACTAAAGCAACTAAAGGAAAATCTCCCCAAAACATAGGCACAAAGGACAACACAAAAACCAACAACAGCCAGCCAATATTCGTAGCGATATGTTTCCTGGCCATTATCAGTATTATTTCCTTACTGTGCTGTGACTCAAAACTAGTTTTTTTAGGACACACTACTAGATTCTTCCAAAGACCCTTATCCATTCCCTCATCACACATCAACTTTATCTCCTCAACTACTCGTGAGTCTGTTTTCTTTTTAGCCACCTTCTTTTTAGCCACCTTCTTTTTTGCTGAATATACTCTAGGCATATCTATATTCTATCAAATTACTTTTGCTCTATATTTAATAACCCAGATTTCAAGGCAATCCTACCTGGCGCTCTTAAATTAAATGCTTTCTTAAACTCCAAACCATTAATACTTACTTCACCTCTGTCTGTTCCAAAAACCACAGTTTGTGTATACCCACTATTAGAGTAATCTACTCTTACTACTCCCGTAACATTTGAATAGCCCTCCCCAGAACTATTTGCCTTATCCTTCATCTCACTCACACTATATGGATTACCTCCCCAACAACCACCTAAAGGTAAAACCCTATCATCACTCTCTCCTCTCTTTACCACCACCACCCAAGCATTTAAAACATCTGCCATCTCCTCACCTGTTAACCAAGGATGAGATCTGCCACAACTATCCCCAGACCTTGTCTTATACCACCCTTTATAAAACCAAGGGCTTCCAGCTTTCTTTTCATAAGCTTCACTTGTCCAACCATCTCTACCATTACTAGTATCCCAAAACCCAGGAGTGCTGTAACCATTAGAGGTATAGGACTCTTGGTATCCTCCACTCGTTGAAGCATACCAAGTAGACAGAGGAGAACCATTAGCGTACACAACCTTACCACTCGTATTGTTTACCGCCGTCTCCCAGTTACCTCCTTTAGGGTTAGGTTTAAACACCTGACAAGCCTCAGTCGCACAAATCGAACCACCCCTAGCTAAAGCATAACTTCTAGCCGCAATTGCCTGAGCCTCTAAAGCAGCCATTCCTCCCTCATCCCCCCAACTACCCGGCACTTCATAAATTCGTTTCGCATAATCATCAATTGAATAGCTCCCATAACCATCAACAGTTATCTTTGTGTTTACGTCCACACTCCTTATCTCTATTCCTCCTCCATAATATGCTCGTAAAATATCTTCATAACTTTGACCATCCTTTGCTCTACCAAACGCCCCATACTGACTCATACCCTTAAAATGTGGTGCTCCAAAAGAAAAAGCCGCAAACGCTGGTGAAAATCCAGGATTGTAATCCGGTCTGGAATTAGGGTCATCCGCTAAAGGCACATCACCTACAGTTGTCTGGAAGGTCCCACTCTTCTCTCCCAACACTTCTTGTTGTTTAGCAGACAGAGCTGCAATCTTACCCGACAAGTCTGTTTGATACGCCTTAGCCTTACCTATCTCCCCATCATAAAAACTCTTCTGCTTGTCTAAGCTTGCTTGAAGCCCAGACAACTTCTCTCTTTGAATTTCCAGATCCTGCTTATCACTCTCTAACTGCCCAATCTCACTAGACAACCGAACAATAATCTGCCTGTCTCTTTCATTTGCTTCATTCCTGTAATTAAACTCCCTACTCAACGACCCGGTCCCCACAGACGTCATCAACATCGCTAAAGTAGAGCTACTTCTAATTCTCTTGTAAAAAGCCTTTGTTTTCTCAGCCAACACTAAATACTGCTCACTTAAAAGGTACTCTCTTTCACTAATCCCTGCAGCCAATTCTGTTTGTTTTACCTTTGCCTGATTAATCTGATACTGAATGGAACTAATTTGTGTTCCTAATCTAGACGCTTCTGTCTCCAAGGGACTAGTTGCATCTCTACTTAACTGCAAATCTCTACTCAATCTTGATATCTCCTCCCCCAAACAAGTGTATAAGGGCTCTCCCGTCTTCCCTTCACAACCATCTGCCTTCACCACTCCCATCATCCCCAGCATCATCCCCACCAATAGTGCCACCCCCAATATCTTCTTCATAATATCTACCACCAATTTTAAACCATTGCTTGTATAATAACCTTCATGAGTTTAATAAAGTCTGTCTACGCCGCTTCCCCTCAATGTATCACTCCTAGTGGAGACAAAGGTATCGACACCGCCCTAGGTTGTATCTCCACAGATGTAGCATCTGGTGGTTTTGTTGGTAGTTTCTTAGAACTAGCCATAGGTTTAGGTGGTGGTATTGCCTTACTTCTTATTCTTTTCGGCACTTTTATCGTTACTACTTCCGCTGGCAACCCAGACAAACTAAACCAAGGTAAAGAAATTATTGGCTCTGCCGTCTCCGGTCTTTTGTTCATCATCCTCTCTATCGTTCTCCTAAACTTAATCGGTGTTAAAATACTAAGTATTCCAGGTTTTTAAAAAAACATATGTCAATAATAGACACCATCAAAAACCAAAACCCAGCCACAAACATTCCTGTAGACAGTAGCTTGGCAGACATCTTTACTAATAAGGGTGGAGCAGGCACCAGTTTCTCCATCATCAATCTTTTAATCTTCGTTGCTGGTATGGCTTTTTTTGTAAACACCCTTCTTGCTGGTTGGAGCTACATGTTCTCATCCGGAGATCCAAAAAAAACCGCTGCTGCTTCCAACAGACTCATGAACGGACTTGTTGGTATTATAGTTGTCATTGCCAGTTTCCTCATAGTCAGAGTGGTCTCTACAATCATAGGCTTCCAGGCTGACCCATTGATCTGATAAAATACCTTTCATGAAAACACCTTTAAATCACGTGGCCATAATCATGGACGGTAATCGTCGTTGGGCCAAAAAAAAGAACCTACCTGTTGTTAAAGGTCACCAACAAGCAGCCGAACAAGTTATCGAACCCTTAATAGAAGAGTGTGTTAAACAAAAAATCCCGTTTGTTACCTTTTGGGCTTTTTCCACCGAAAACTGGAAAAGAGACAAAAAAGAGATTGCCGAACTATTCAAAGTCTTTCGTTTCGCTCTAAACATCCTAGCTAAAAAATTCATCAAGCAAGGAGCCAGACTAAGAATCTTAGGTGAAATAGATCGTTTCCCCAAAGACATTGCTCAAAAATCTCTAGAGATGATCCAACAATCAAAGAAAAACTCTCAAATAACCGTCACCTTCGCCTTAAACTACGGTGGTAGAAACGAAATACTAAGGGCCGTAAAAAAGATTGTTAAAGAAAACATCCCCGTTGACAAAATCAACGAAAAACTCTTTTCTTCTCATTTAGATACTTCGGGTATTCCCGACCCCGACCTAATCATAAGAACCGGTGGAGACAAACGCCTCTCTGGATATCTACCTTGGCAATCAGTCTACTCCGAACTCTATTTCACCAACACCCTCTTCCCAGACTTCACCCCTGAAAAACTAAAAACAGCCCTAAAAAGCTTCGCCACCCGCAACCGTCGCTTTGGTGGCAACTAAATCTAGCACTCTCCTCATCATTTCCTCATTGAGATTTATATTATTGCTATAATATCCTTCATGTCACTAATAAACCCCGTCTTTGCCAAGGATCTGTCAGAAATATACGCTCCTGGTGAAAAACTCGGTGGCACCAACGCCACCTTTTCCACCCTCTTGAATCCTTTAATCTCAAACCTCCTCATTTTTAGCGCTTTAATCGCCCTCTTTACCATCATCATCTCTGGCTTTAACTACATTACCGCTAGCGGTGACAAGGCCAAAGCAGAACAATCTGCCCGTATGTTAAACTATGCATTATTAGGCTTAGCAGTCGTAGTTAGCGCCTATCTTATTACTACAATAGTAGGACAAATAGTAAACATCGATTTATTTAATCCAAACTAATATGAACAACATCGTCGGCACCATTACTCCCCCAGCCAGTATCCCCAGCACAGTTGGCGATACAACAAATTTCTTAAGCGCCATCATTACTTTCATAATAGTCTTAGCCGGAATATTTTCTCTCTGGCAAATGATCATAGCCGGTTTTAACTACATTACCGCCGGTGGCGACAAAGCCAAAGTAGAAATAGCTCAAACAAAAATAAATCATGCTTTAATCGGTCTAGTGATAATTGCCATAAGCTTCGTACTATCCGCTATTGCTGGTAAGATTCTCTTTGATGATGCCAACTTCATCCTAAGTCCAAAAATTGAAACCGTTAATTAAATTATGAGCATAATAAAATCAGCACAAGCAGCCACAGTCGATCTTGGTAAACCTCTCTCAGGAGTAGGTAAATACCAACAAGCAGCAGGCACTCAAACAGGCTTTCTTCTTACCGAATTTCTCTCCTCTATTATTACTACCATAACGGTAGTGGCTAGTTTAGCCTTCGCCATCTTTTTTATTATCGGTGGCTTAAAATGGATCACCTCTGGTGGTGACAAAACCAAAGCAGAAGAATCCAAGACACAGATGACCCAAGCCGCTATCGGCCTCATCGTTGTCGTTGTCTCCTACTTTATAATCGGCATCATTAGTAACGTCTTGGGGCTAAATATCTTAGATCCAGCCGCAGTATTAAATCTATAATGGCCATCCAAAACAACGCTCTACCAGCCAACATCTTAAGTAAATCTCCTGGGGACGGTTTAGCCTTCTACATCGGCCAACTCTGGAAAACCATCGTCGTGGTCGGCTCTCTAGCCTTCCTCCTCTATCTCGTCTGGGGTGGTATTGAGTGGCTAATGTCAGCTGGTGACAAAACCAAACTTGAATCTGCCAGAGCAAAAATCACCAACGCCGTTATTGGTCTAGCCGTCATTGTTATCTCCTACGCCATCATCCTGTTTATAGAATCCGTCTTCAAAATAAACATATTAAAACCAGTCTTTCCTAACGCATGAACACAGTAGACATAGACAGCCAAGTCGGTAATTACTTTGGCTACACCTGTATCGGCAATTTTATCAGCAACATGGTTGACCTAGGTATTATGGTTGCCGGTTTAGCCGTTTTAGTCTATCTCGTATGGGGTGGTATCGAATGGATCACTTCTGCCGGTGACAAAACCAAGACAGAAGTAGCCAGAAACAGAATCAGTAACGCCATCACCGGCCTGGCCATAGTAGTTATCTCTTGGGCACTATGGAAAATAATTCTCTACTTCTTTGGTATAAATCTTGACGCTCTCTGTACCTCAAATCCCCTAGGAAGATAAAACTTGACAACCAACAAAAAAAATAAGCTATAATAAGAAACAGTAAATAAATTATTAATATAAACATATGAAAAACAAACTCACTTCCGCATTAGCAATGATCCCTACAGCTTTAGCAGCAAGTAGCATTGGAGTTCCTCAACCAGCACAAGCAAAGATCACAGATATAGGTAAACTCCTATCCTCTGGTGTATCCCTAGCTATCATTCTAGCTGGTGTATTAGTTTTTGCCTTCCTAGTTTGGGGTGGAATTCAATGGATCACTTCTGGTGGAGACAAAACCAAAACAGAAGAAGCCAGAAACAGAATCACCGCCGCTCTAGTAGGTCTAGCCATAGTGGCTGCCTCTTGGGCACTAATCAAGATCATCTCCTACTTCTTCGGTGTCGGAGACATCTTCGATGGAACAATCGACATTCCAAAGCCCTACTAGTTTTTAGCTGATACAATATCTTCATGGCCATCTGGACCCCAGACTGTGTAACCAATGAAGTAGCCACCATCAAAGGTATTGGTTGTGTAATTGAGAATCTTCTCGCCCCCCTCCCTTCTCTAATTGCTCTCGCTGCTCTTGTCATGCTTATCATTTCCGGTATCCGTATAATGCTTGCTGGTTCAGACCCCAAAGCTTATGCCGCTGCTTGGAAAACCTTTACTTGGGCCATCGTTGGTATCATTCTTTTAGCTGGTGCTTGGCTCATCCTAGTAGCCATAGAAAAATTCACCGGTGCCCCAGTCACCAACTTCGGCTTCCTTTAACCTAGCGCTGATATAATCAGACTTGTCATGAAACTAAAACTTATCATTCTCGTCGCCTTTTTCATATTTCCCCAAGTAGTACTGGCAGTAGAAACCTGCCCACCAGGAGAGAACCGATACCGAGAAGGTGGCTCCTGCGAAAAAGAAAGCCCATTTATCCACGACTCCATTACCCAGTACCCCGTTACCTGCCAGGACCCATCTTCCGCCTCCTATCACCGTGAAGCCCTCACTCCACCAGCAAACCCAAACAGAGCCACAGTTACCATAGAAATAGACGTCTCCCAATCAGCTCTTGGTGGTTTCGGCCCTAACCAAGAAGCTCTAAACTCCAGAACCCCAGACGCCTTGGCTGCCCTTTATCCTTTTAACGCCCTTTTCGACAAACCACCAAACACTAGCTCATTCAACCAGCGAGAATCATTTAGAACCTACTGGCGCCTGCTTTCTACCTTGCAACAAGCCAACGCCAAGGCCTCTTATCTAACCGAAGCCAACCAAGACAAAATCAATAACCAAACCTACAGTTTCTATAACGCCAAAGAGAAAAAAAAGGACTGGACCCTTAAAGATCTTTACGATAAACTCCCCAATTGCCTTAGAAAATACCCAGTCTGCGAGGACTTTACTAAAAAATATCAAGCTCTAAATAACGACACCAAGGAAGCTTACGACGCCCTAGCTCCTTTTAACTTTGACAATCTAAGAGGTTACGAAGTCATAAAGTACAACCCACCTACCGGCGGAACGGTCACCCACATCATGGCCGAAAACCTACCTTACATTGCTGCCATTAACCAAGGTTTACTCGACACAAAAACAGGTCTCTTAAATACTCTTTCTCCTTCTTGGGTCATCCCCAACCGTCAAAGCAAATTAACCTCTGACTCAACCATCAAACAAAGCCAAGAAAATAATCTCTCCAGTAGCATCAGAAACTACGTCAAGGTCGCTAGTTGCCAAAACCCAACCCAGAATGGCTTTTTCCTTCCTGCTCCCTTAACTTTTCCCAAAGGAATAGACGGCTCAAGTGGTGTCCTTGAACAAACTTTTCAAATAGATATTACTACTAGAGTTGAAACTCGCTACTCAGCTTCTGGAGAACCATACAATGTATATATCTCCGAAGGTACCGGAAAACCCCCATCAAGTGTCCAAATACTTAATAATCCCAAACAACAAGACATCAGTTTAGCTTTAGCAGAAGACACTTCATCTTCTCTCTTCCACATGTTTACCTCTGCATCGTCTCAACAGACATACCAAGAGAAAGATCTACATGTTCCTCTGGAGTCAGACGCTGTCCTAGCAAGAAAAGGTGGTCAAGCCCACACCAAGCTTTGTGAGCTGAGAAATAAATGGTTCATTCCAGCCAGCCTACAAAGAAACTTAAACTGCGACAGTCTAGATCCATCCTTAACCGAACTTAATCCCACCATCACCCCAACCACTTGTTACGCCAAGCAACATCTATATGAAAACACCTGTGGTCAAACCTGTTATCAAGAGATCCTTGACCAAACCCTTGCTACCTCCTCATGTAACGACCAAGTTCTAAACCCTTTTTATGCCATAGCCATCACCTTAAACGAAAATGGAGGTTTAGTCAGCAATAACCCTGAAGCCACCTCCCCTACCCACTTTGGCTGTGACCCAGTTGGCGCTATCGGCGTGCCAGAAACCATCGACGAAAAACTCTCCTGTATGATAAACACCTTAAGAAACAACTGTCAATTTGGTATGACTCAAGAACAAAATTTAAAAAGCTACGGTTACGAACCAGGCAACAACATAGAAAACCTGATAAGCCTCTTAGAAGGTCCATCAAACCCTCAACTTTTCATCTCTCCCGCCCAAGCTGCTCAAAACTCTAGCAACCTTTCCACCCTACTTCCTACCCAGAAAGACTTCTGGTACTACTACTACGCTGGCTACATCAACAACTACTGCACCACTCATCCATAACTTAATGTAAAATAAGCTAATGCTCAAAAGACGTCTTTTCCCTCTACTAGCTGTCGTATTTCTTTTTCTTTCTTTCTTACCATCGATTACTCTTACCTATGCAGCCGAGATAGGTACTGCCGCCGACAGCCTCTCAAAGATCTACTGCGACAGAAGGTCCGGCAATCAAATGAATCTAGAAACCTGGTATGGGGGTAAATGTAATACAGACAATCTCGAGGAAACCATCGGTTTCGGCGACATCATTCTCTTAGATCTTTTAGAGAAAGTAGCCGGCAGCAAGACAGATGATGGCAGCGCACTCGAAGGACTCCTCATCGACCTTCTGGGCTCAGAAACCTCCACTTCCACTACCCCCCTAGCTTTTTCCTCATCTGATAGTGCCTTAATGGGCTCAGCCAAAGCCATTTCCTTTATCTTCCAACAGCGTCCGGCCTCTTCCATGGACTACCTAGCTTATGTAAACCAAAACCTAGCAGACAAAAAGATCGTCCAACCAGCCTACGCTCAGGAAGGCTACGGTTTCCAAGCCTTACAACCAATCCTACCTATCTGGAAAGCTTTCAGAAACGCATCCTACTTCTTCTTTATTCTTGCCTTCATAGCCTACGGTTTTATGATTATGTTTAGGATAAAAATTAACCCCCAAACAGTCATCTCTATTCAATTAGCTCTTCCCAAGCTTATCGCCACCCTTCTTCTAATTACCTTTTCTTACGCTATTGCCGGTTTAATCATAGACTTTTTCTATCTAATTACCGCCATGGGCTTCAACTTATTAACCTTTGGTGGTGTGATAACCAACGAACTCTATACTAAATTTGTCAGTGGTTTTGGCTTAGGTATTGGAGCACCATTCACCTTCGCATACATTCACCTGCTGTTTGGTGGACTGACCTCTAAATTACTTTCAGCCATTCTAGTTTTACCCCCAGCTCTCGTCAACATTATGGCCAAAACGATCTTTTTACCCTTATCCATCATCCTATCGCTCGTGTTAGCCATCGCCCTCCTCTATACCTTCTTCAAGATTTTCTGGATGCTATTAAAAAGCTACATCATCATGCTCTTAAGCATCATCTTCTCTCCATTAATTCTTTTAGGCAACATCATTCCTGGCTCAAAAACTTTTGGTACCTGGCTCAAAAATATCTTCGCAGAGCTCTCTGTCTTTATAAGCACCATGATTATGTTTGTATTCGCTTTTTACTTCATGGGGCCAATGAGAATGCTTTATGGCACGATCAACATGCCAGGAACTGGTGTTGGTGATCCACTAGCCAACGGCAATATGTGGGTACCATCACCCCTCATGGGCCAGCTTCCACAAGACTGGGGGCTAGGTCTTAATAGTGAAGGTTGGTTTGCTTTAATTGGAGTAGGTATGCTCTTGATGATTCCTAAACTTGCAGAAATGATCAAGAATGCTCTACAAATTAAAGATCTAGGTTATGGTTCTGCTATCGGTGAAGCTTTGATGTGGGGTCCAGGGGCAATACAAAAAGGGGCAGGCACACACCTCGGCAGACAACTCCAACAGCAAGGATTCGGTGCGATTTCAGACAAACTTGGAGACACTCGCGCTGGTGGATTTTTCAAAGGTCTTTCAGAAAGAAACAAACCCAGATCATAATAACCATCATTACTCTAAACCGCTTTTTTCTTAATATTGAACTCTTAACCTTTATTACGTACCTTAATTCGTTCTTTCTCATTATTTATCATCTTTTTTACTCTCGCACTTACTCTACTACCCCAATTTTTATCACCTCTCCAACTCATTGATCCCAAGCCTCCAACAATATCTTTAAGTGCCATATCAGAAGCACTTTTATTTACAAAGTAACTGCCCGATAACATCCCATATTTTTGAGCAAACATCATAGATACCAAACCAGCCATCCAAACCTCAGACTCATCTTTATTGTGTAAGGTAGCCAAGTCGACCCTCTTCAATAGATGTTTTAATCCCTGAGGTGCCTCCACAAACTTCTCCCAAGAGGCATTTCTCCTTCCATCTTCATCCTGGATAAACACCACCTCAAGTATTAATTTTGCCTGACTCATTTGAATCAACCACTTGTAAAACTCATTTTTCCTCAAACCCAACATTGGTAATTCATGCAATTTTTTACCTTCCAAAAATAAATCAAACAAACTCTTTTTTTCCTCTCCTACATTCACTTTTGCATACTCCATAAAACTTACCACCAAGTTTGGCGGTAACATAATTCCATCCTCCAAACCAACAAGAGCATCCCTATCAAAATTCTCATTCAGATTGTTTCTCATCGAGACAATTTCATCTTGAGTTAAACCTAAACGCCCCTCATTCCATGCTTTGTATGCACTAGCATTGGCAAACATCAACGGATACCTAATATCCCAATCTCCTCCCTCAGCCCTAGTATCTCCTGTACTAAACGATTCATCTTCTGAACCAGCAACAGATTTTAACAACAGCTCCTTTGGATCACCGAAAGAATTAACTCTTATTTTTTTATCACAAACTCCTCCACTCACCACTTTGTACTTCTTCTCCCTATAAACCTCTGCTCCCAGTAAGGCGCCAAGACCCCAACCCCTCATCATAGATAAAGACATCATCTCTGCCTTGCTCTCAATCAAATATGGATCATCAATCTTACCTTGTCTCCTTACGTTAATTGGTAAGCCCATCCGCTTTATACCTAGATAGATTTTTGAAACAGTCGCATCGAAATCCTCTGCAGACATGCTTTCCGTCTTATCCCACACACCCTCCTGAACACAAGATCGAATAAACCCTTGTACTAAAAGCAGCTTATCTGGCTGCTGCCTCATTGAAAACATGTTCAACACACTTTCAGTTTCTAATACTTCTTTAATGGTTCCATCGTCATTTTTAATAATTTTAAAATCTTTATCTATCAAAAACTTTTCTATTAGTTTCTTTCTATTTTCATTGAGAAGCATACCTATACCTTCCTTCACTCCAATCTCTTTCTTTTGAGCTACGGCAGCAATTGCCACATACCATCTATGAGATTCGTCTATCCCTACAGCAATTTTCTTCTCCGCCTCAGGCACAACCAAAGCTGTTACCTCATTTTTCATTTCCTCCGGCCAAGCTATATCAGGCCTTACATCATCAGCTACCTCCTCTATTATTGTTTTACTTTTAAAGTCATCTGGTTCACTTAAGCCCCTACTAAGCGCCCAAAAAAACTCATCACTCTCTGGGTCATTTGGGTAAAAACCTCGATCTCTAGACTGAAGAACACCTAAAATGTTGGTCCAACCATGAAACCCAAGAGTAAACGGAACCAAACATTTTAAAAATACTTCTTCACTTTGTAAGATTAAACTTTCCGTTAACAAGGCTCCTTTTATCCCCATCGCTTCTGGTGTATCCATCCACCTTTTTTCATCTGCTGGTGTACCACTAGCCATTTTTTCCAATTGACTGGCGGTATTTCCCATTTTATTAAAATCAGAATAACTCAACTTTCTATTTTCAATAATTTTCTTATACATCGGTATCGTTCCTGCAGCAATTAACTTAGAGACACTCTCCAGACGCTTTTCAACAGTTTTCAAGTGTTCAGCGCCTCCTTCTCCTTTATCTGCAGACATTTCTAAATACTCCGTATCATCTACCATTGTCCAAGCAGCCCTAGACCTACCTCGTTTAATAAAATCTCTTTCTCTTTCTTTTCTGTATTTTTCTCTTGCCTCGTTGTCTAGTCCACTATCGTCACCATGCTCGTTTTCACCATGTTGAGCGTACGCTTCATCTTCTTGAGCTTGAATCTCCTCTTCGCTCAATCCACCATGTTCAATTTCCATTACTTTTATGTTTTATTAATAGTAATATTTTACCAACAACACCCTTAAGAATCTATACAACAATAAAACAAACCCATAAGCTTGACAACTAGCCCTTTAATTGCTAATATCAAAATTATATGAGTCTATTAGAAAAAGGCAAACAAGAACTAAACAGGCAAATTGAAGAAAGAAAACAAAAATCTACGCGCAGAGACGACCCTTTTGAAAACACTCAAACTCGACAAAAAGAAGATAACATCAATAGGTTTCAAACAGACGCTCTTCTCGATATTAAAAAGTCACAACAAGAGTTTGTTGATAAGAATATTCCCCCAGAAGTCATGGATCTGATAAATATATATTCCAAAGAACTAAGTAAACAATCCGGACATGAAATCAAAAAAGAATTTTCCTTTTTATATCCATCATTTAAAATAAAACATGAACATGAATGGAGTTCTGAACCACGAGATCTCTCGGATAACGAAAAGGAAAAAATTGGCAAACAATGGAAAAATAAGAGAAGCAAAGAGAAACCAAGAGAATGTAGCATTTACTACAAATATCAACAGGAGAATAAAAATGTCGCATTAGGTCTTACCATCACAAACAATCAAACTATTGCAATCTGGATTGATTCCAAACAAATTGGTAAATCATGGAAAACAAATGATTCTTCCGATCAAATAAAGTTTGCCACAGAACTAGTTAAAATTCTCAGCAGAGAATTATATTCTCAAATTCGTTTCTCTTCTTCTAATACAGGTCATGGCTACTCAGGTAGTGATGATTACGAAGGAGGAGACGCCAGCTTCGGACCTGGCCAATAAACACTTTCAAACAATAATCAGGCCCGTCACTCCAACCTCCCACTTCAAACCAACCCCAAACTTAAGATATACTAAAAACAGACTACTTCACTAAAAGTGGTAGCCATATATATACAGTAACAGCCTGCCAAGCAATGCCCATTCAACAACACCCACTACCCCAAGACATCTCCAGCTACAAATTTCGCCTCATAGGCGACATGACTGTAAAGCAATTTTTGTATATCGCCGGCTTCATCATCCTCACCATCTTGATCCACAACTCTCCCATACCCTTCTTTTTTAGATACCCACTAGAAATCTTAACCTTAGGGCTAGGTATCGGTCTCGCCTTCGTCCCCGTTCAAGGTCGCCCCCTAGACCAATGGATCATCGCCTTCATTAAATCCATCTACGCTCCCACCCAGTACACCTGGCAACAGCAGCAAGAGGAAATAACTAAGGTAACCACCAAAAAGACTCCATCACCCACTCCTGACACAAAAACCCCTCAAGACAAAAAAACCGACCCAACACTGGCTACCTCCACCACAACCATAAACCTAACTTCACCTCCAACTCAACTTTCCCCAAAACCTCTTGAGAGCAAACCTACTCAACAAGTAAAAACGACTAGTCCCATTAAGTTTCCAGTCGACAAACCTCTTCACACAGAACCACCCAAAAACAAAGAAGAGTCTATCAACATACCTCAAACACCAGTTGTTTCACCCACCCCTCTTGCTAAAGCTCCTAAACAAGAACCTGAAAAGCCTTCTTCCGATGCTCCTTCCGCCAACCTCCCTATTCCCTTCACTCCAGACCAACCCAACACCATCGTCGGCCTAACTCTAAACCCCCAAGGTTTGATTCTCGAGGGAGTCCTGATAGAAATAATTAGTGCTGGTCTAACCATTAGAGCCACTAAATCAAACAAATTAGGTCAGTTCCTCTTTGCCAAGTCTCTAGAAAAAGGCCTCTATCAAATCAAAGCAGAAAAAGAAGGCTTCCAGTTCACCACCTATTCAATTAACCTAGAAGGAAACATCGTTAAACCATTAAAAATTCAGGCCATATCATGAGTACACAAGTAAAAGCCTCTACCCAAGAACACTTAGACATCTACACCATTAAAGATCACATCGTCTTCCTAAAAGACGGCTCCGCCGCTCTAGTTCTCCAGTCTACCGCCATAAACTTTAATCTCTTGTCAGAAGAGGAGCAAGACGCCACCATCTTTGCCTACGCCAGCATCCTAAATTCTCTTTCCTTTACCTTGCAAATAGTCATCAGATCCCAAAGAAAAAACATCTCAGACTACTTAGGGTTACTAGACACCCAAATCAAAACCACCTCTAGCCAGAAAATAAGAGAGTCCATCGTCAAGTATCGCCAGTTTGTCAAAAGCCTTGTCAAAGAAAATAGAGTCTTAGAAAAACGCTTTTACCTTGTTATTCCATTCTCTACCGTAGAACTAGGGCTTACCGCCAAATCATTCAATCCTTTTGCTAAACAACCTCAAAAACCAGCCTTTGATCTTGATTACATCACCGAAAAAGCTTCTCTAGCTCTCTACCCTAGAAGAGATCACTTAATCCGCCAGTTCTCCAGGTTAGGACTAAAACTAAAACAACTAAACACTCCTGAATTAATAGATCTCTATCATCTAATTTACAATCAAGACATCAACAATCACTACGCTGCCAACGTCACTCCTCAACAACTAAAAGACGACATCACTACACAAAAAATACCTAAAAAATGAAAAAAGATACTCAAAACGTCCAAAACATCATCGCCCCACCAGCTCTAGAAGTGGATTTCTCCCACCTAAAGATAGGTGACAGATACATCAGAACCTTGTTTATCGTTGGTTATCCACGTTACGTTTCTGCTAACTGGCTTTCACCTCTAATTAACTTTAATCACTCCTTGGATATTGCCATGTACGTCTATCCTTCAGATTCTAAAGGCACCTTAGACACTCTTCGTCGTCGCATCACCGAAATGGAAGCAGAACTAAATACCGACATCCAAAAAGGTCACATTCCCCAAGCTGGTACCCAAGCTGCCCTAGAAGACGCCAAAGTTCTCCAAGCCCAGTTAGTCAAAGGCTCCGAAAAATTCTTCCAATTCTCTCTTTACATCACCGTCTCAGCTGACTCCCTAAAGGAACTAAATACCATCACTCAACAAATCCAGTCAATGTTAGGATCCTTAATGATTATCAGTAAAACCGCTTCCCTCTCCATGGAAGACGCCTTCAAAACCACCCTACCCTACTGTAAAGACAAACTGTTGATAACTAGAAACATGGATACCACCGCCCTCTCCACCACCTTCCCTTTTACCTCCTCTGAACTTTCAGACAACCAAGGTATTCTTTATGGAATAAACATTCATAACGACTCCTTAGTAGTTTTTGATAGGTTCTCCCAAGAGAACGCTAACATGCTCGTTTTAGCCACCAGTGGATCTGGTAAAAGTTATGCCGTCAAACTAGAAATCATGCGCTCCTTAATGTTTGGCACCCAATCCATCGTTATCGACCCAGAAAACGAATACGAAATGTTAAGTAAAGCTTCAGGTGGAAACCATATCTCCTTCTCGGTTTCCTCTAAGCATAGAGTCAATCCTTTCCAGATAGCCAAACCTCAAGATTCCACTGAGGACGAGATGAGCTACAAATACCTCTTCCTCCAATCTCTTTTAAAATTAATGTTAGGTCAGATGTCTCCCACCGAAGACGCAATTCTTAACAGAGCATTAGTCCTAACTTACCGCCAAAAAGGCATCACCGATGATCCATCTACCCACACATTAGAACCACCTAGAATGGAAGATCTTTACAAGGCTTTAATAGGCATGGAAGATGAATCCGCCAAAAACCTCTCTGCCAGACTAGAAAAATACGTCATGGGTTCCTTAAAAGGCATCTTCGACCAACAGTCAAACATAGACATAGACGCTCCCTTAACTGTATTTACTCTTCAAGAGTTAGCCGACGAAATTCGCCCAATAGTCATGTTCATCATCTTAGACTTCATCTGGACACAAATAAGAAAAGACATGAGAAAACGCCTCCTAATAGTCGACGAGGCCTGGTATCTAATGCGCCATGAAGACTCTGCCAAGATTCTACAAAGCTTCGTCAAAAGAGCCAGAAAATACTATCTTGGGGTTACCATTATTAGCCAAAACGTTGACGATTTCTTAGGCTCTCCTTATGGCAAAGCCATCCTGACAAACTCCGCCTTAAAAATGCTTTTCAAACAATCATCCGCTGCCATCAAAGACGTAGTCGACACCTTCTATTTATCTCAAGGTGAAAAAATGCTTCTTTTGTCAGCCGACATAGGTGAAGGAATCTTCTTTGCCGGCCAAAATCACGTGGCCCTAAAAGTCGTCTCTAGCCAAGACGAACACGCCTTAGCCACCACCAAACCTTCGGAGGTCTTAAAAAGAGGGTAAAATAAACCCATGGCTTTGACTCAAACCTTTACTCAAACTGATATTTACACTAAAATTCAAGAAATTGTTGCCTTAAGACTACCTTGGGCAAACCTAACTAAAGCTCAAAAACTACTTTTTTCTAACCCTCTTCTAATTAGCTCTCTTGGTGTTAGTTCAAACCAAGAAGCATTTAATCTTTTATCTTCCCAACTAGAAATATCTACTCCTCTAGAAACAGGCTCCACAGTCGACGCTGCCCTCCTCTCTCAGCTAGTCGAGGAAATGAATCAAAGCCAACTAGAGACAAGTTTAAAAACAAAACTTTCTCTTTATACCCCAGACCAACAAAAACTAATAGAAAAATTAGTCGACATAAGACGCGAAGAAATCCAACTAGAGAAACTACTAAAAAACAAACAAGCACTAAAAGACGTCAAATCTGAAGTCGACAAGCTAAACCTAAAACAAGACCCACGCTTGAATCTAATTAAAATCGCCAATAAAGTAATCCCCTCCTCAAACAAAATCGCTACAAATAAATTTGTAAACATCTGTCTAACCTCAAAACTAGACATCTTCGACCCCAAAGACTTAGGGTTAGCCATTGGTATAGCTCTTAACGGTAATGACCCCATTGCCTCAACCTACAGGGAAGTTAGCCAGGCAGTTGTTCCCGCCACCGACCAAGACTACGAAACAGACCTGACAGTAGATGCAGAGAAACTTCCTCCACCTAACAAAATAGACGCTGCATCAATCACAAAATCAACCCAAAAAATCATCTCCAAAGTTACTTCTATAAATAACGACCCATCCGATATCTCTGATCCCTTAATTATTGAGGTAAAAAAACTGAAAGAAATAGAAAATAACTCAAAAGCGATAGAAATCTCCCACACACTAACAACCACCATCTCAGACACACAAATAGACCAACTCACTCACACCATCAACCAACTTGATCCTAAAATACTTCAATCAAGTACTCTTACTGGAGAACAAGCCGCCGCCATCATCGAACAGTTCCCTAACAACACACTATCTCCCCAAGTAGTTAAGTTATACGACCAAGGATTAAAAACAGAAACTTGGACAAAAATCTATCAAAACCCAAAAACCAAACAAATCATCTCTTCCAAACAGTCCCACTTAATCAGACAACAACTTAGAGTTTTAGACAACTCTAAGCTTGGTCAGGAAATAAACAAACCCCTTACTGGCTCTGCTCGCCGTTTTCAAACCTTTGTCAATAAAGTATCTGGCAAACTCCCATCAAGGTTCACAAAACCCTTAAAATTCATTCTTAATCCAAGCAAATCAATCAAGGGTCTTATCGGAAAAAGAGCCGGTAAGCTTATGGGTAGAAAAATCTACAAGGCCTTCGCCAAAAAAGTCACCAACAAAACCGCCAGACTAGTAGCTAAAACCTTACTTAGACAAGGTCTGAAACAAGGCTCCAAAGCCCTTATTAAACTAGGTTTAAGAGGTGCTCTTCTAGCCGGAGAAGCAGCCGTAAGTGCTACCGGAGTCGGTCTTATTGTAGTTGTTGCTTTTGAAGCAGTCGCCTTTATTGGTAAGAAAGTAATTGGCGGTATCCAAAGCATAGCCAAATCCATCTGGGGTGAAAAAATAAAAGCTCGTGACCTTCTTGCTTTACCACTTGCGGGACTGGCCGGACTTAGTACTCTTCTTGCTGGTCTAGGTGCAGCTACCGTTG
>CAXBYW010000003.1:0-127712 GCA_963980225.1 uncultured bacterium | reverse complement strand
TATGGCTTTTTCTGTTTTGGTGTGCATGGCACCATTTAGAGCACATTGTTCTGTTCTTGGTTCACCTGGGTCGATGGTTGGTTCGCCTGATGAGGTAGTAGCGTTTGGAGAGACAAGACTACCTGAGGAAGGCCAGAAAGCAAAGCTTAGGACGGCTGAGGAAAGATAGGCAACCAGTAGGATAATGTTTAGTTTAGCTTTTGGGGAAATTTGCATAGTTATTTTTTTACTGCTTCTTTTACTACTTCTATTTCTTCACTGGACAGAGAGATGTCGGAAGACTTACCTTTAATTATTTTTTTAGAATAGAGTCTGGTGGACTCTCTACTATGTAATGAGCTTATCACAACACCAGTATTGTTTTCATCTAGTAAACAGATGGTGAAGCTTTGGTTACCACCAGTGTTGGTAAAAGGATTGAATCGCTTGAAACCAACCTTTTGTAAATGAAGCCTGTTTTGTTTTATCTCTTGTTCTAGTTTTTTGGCTATGGCAGTTATCTCTTCCTTGTTTGACTTGGACTGAGCGATTAAATGATTGAGAGAAGACAGAAGGTCTTTCTTGGTGACACCTTGAGTAAGATTACGATAGTGGAGATGAAGTTTGATATAAAAAAAGGTGATTAGTACTAGCCAAACAGTTAGGGCAATGAGTGATATTGAAATAAAATCCATGAAGATAATTCTAACAGAAAATTAAACAAATCGACATAATCTGCAGTTGGCTTGGGCAGATAATTTAGCTATACTTTACGGACTATGCCTAAGAAAAGAAGAACAAAAAAACAAAAGCAGCATGCGCAAAATAGGCGTAAGCAGGGGGAAATTACTGGTTTTAAGGTAGATATCGATAGTCTAGGTTTAAAGCAAAAAAGTGCAAAAAAGGAGCTTAGGCATAAAAAAACATATAAGTCTTACCTGCGTATAGACTTGACAAGAACGATTCTACTGACTATGCTGGCAGTAGCCTTGGAGTTAGCCTTATGGCACTACTTTTTTAGGTAGGACTTCTTAAAAAGGTGTTTAAAAAAAAATAGAAGGAGGTGAAGTAGAATGACAATGTATTGTGTAAAATGCCGTGCTAAGAAAGACGTAGGAGAAGATTTCGAGAAAGTAACCATGAAAAATGGTAAACCTGCAGCAAAATCTGTATGTCCAGACTGTAGCACAAAGATGTTTAAAATTGGAGCTGCATAAGCTTTAAGTTTAAATACAAAAATCCCGATGAAACTTTGATAGTTAATCGGGTTTTTTGTGTTTAATCTTTAAGACGAGAGTTTTTCCATGAGGATAGCGTAGAAACGAAGGTTGTGAATAGTGGCTAATCTTTTTGCGGTTGGATCACCTATTTTAAATAGATGGCTTAAGTAACTTCTGGTGTAGTTGGTGCAGAGGATACAGTCACAAGCTGTGCTGACTGGACTAGTATCAGAGTAGTATTTCTGTTTGGTGGGAACAAAGTAGTGGTAGAACTTTGTGTCATCTAGGTCGATCTTTTCTATGGAGTCGGCGGTATAGACGTAGAGACGTTGGTGGCGGGCGTCTCTGGTGGGCAGAACACAGTCGAAGATGTTGTAGCCTATCTTGACAAGCTTTGCGACCTCGTCTGGTTTACCGATACCTAGGCCGTAAAGCAAGTAATCCTCTGGTGTCGAGTCGGCTATGGTTTGAGCTACCTGATAGTTGAAGTCTCCATTAGCTTTGATAGGCCAACCACCGTAGCCAAAGCCGTCAAAACCTATCTTGACAAGCTCTTCGGCACAGTATTTTCTTAGATCTAGATGGTCACCTCCTTGAACCACTGCTAAAAGATATGGACGTTTGGATGGTGAAGTCTTTTTATATATTTTATTGAACTCTACTTTGCAACGCCTGGCCCAAGAGATGGTTCTTTCGACTGTTTCTTTGGCTTGCTCATGGCTTGCTCCGGGTGGAGTGAAGTCGTCTAAAACTACTAACATGTCTGGTTTGATGTGTGATTGAAACTTAATGGATTCTTCCGGAGTAAAAAGAATTTTTTTCTTTCTTGATGGTCTGTATATTACTCCTTCGTTTGTGACCTTACCCTGATCTGGGTTGGACTTGATCACCGACATGACTTGGAAACCCCCGGAGTCGGAGATAATCCCACCGTCCCAATTCATGAAACCACCTACTCCTTTATGGATCTTTAAGACTCTTTTACCTAACCCCAAATAGAGATGAAAGGTGTTTACCAACACACCTAATGTCTTGGTGTTTCTTATGTCTTGACTGTCTAAGGTTTTTAAGACTGCCCTGGTGGCGTCTGGGAAAAAGACCGGGAGAGGTATTTTTTTACCGGTGACTGTTTTGAAAAATTTGGGTGTCATTTGGAGAGTCTCCCAACCAGCTTGATACCTCTTAAGCCAAGAAATAATAGGCCTAATATCAGTGCCTTCAAAACATAATGATCATTTGGATTTAAAAAATCCTTGGTCATAGAAGTCATGTTTTTAACCAAAAGGTGAGCCAGAATACTAATAGGTAGCGTGAGAAATAGCCAGTTTTGTTTTGGTATGTCGACTCCAAGTTTTAGAAAGATTTTTGAGAGTAGCGGAGAGAGGAGATAAACACCTAAGAATGATACTGCAAAGTCAAAAATCGCGTAGTTACCAACCCTAAATTGTCTTAGATACTCTATGCTAGTCATGCCACGATTTTATCATTAATAGAAGAGAGCGAGAGAGATACCAGCCATGGCGGCTGTATAAACCGCAAAGTTTCTTAAGGTCTTGTTTTGCAGGATTTTTTGCAGGATTTTTAGAGCTAAAAGTGAGGCAATAAAGCTTGATAGGAATACTGTAAGAAGAATGCCTGGTTGGAGATTGATGGAGGAGACGTTTAACTTGAGTAAGGATAGAAGCATACTACCTAAGATGGCTGGTATGGCCATAAGGAAGGCAAAAGAAAAACTGGCGGTAGAATCAAGACCCATTAACTTACTGGCAAATATGGTGCTAGCGGAACGTGAGATACCTGGCACTAACGCTAGCGCTTGAAAAAGACCGATTCCAAGGGCTTTTTTGTTGTCTATCTTCCCTATGGTAACTTTCTTCCACTTTAATTGATTGAAGGCTAGTAATATAAGGGTGGTAATAGAGAAAGAGAAGAATAAGAATTTAGGTGAGATAAAAAGCGATTCAATTTGATCTAACATCAAAAAACCGACGAGGCCGGCCGGGATGACACTTATTAACAAAGGTTTAATCAACTTGGAGAAGTTCTTTTTAAGGCTGTCTTTGAAAAAGTAAATAATAGCAACTAGGCTACCGGTATGGAGGATGATGTCTGTGAGTAGCGGCTGGTTGTAGGAGGCAAAAAGGGAGCGGACAAATAATAGGTGGCCGGAGCTAGAAACGGGTAGGAATTCCGTAATACCTTGGAGGATGCCAAAAAAGCTTAAAGATAGAAGCGACATTATTTAGTATCTTTTTTGAAGTTCTTGTGCCAGTCCTCTAGGACTTGTTTAATTAAATCTTTTGACCCTAAACCAAAACCTAGACCTAAGGCTAAGGAAAGCGTGGTAACAAAACCGATGAATAGGGTGCCGACGAAGGGTTGAGCTATGCCTAGTTGGGAGATGGCAGCCAGGATGGTTATGACCATAATTAGGTAGCTGGTGAACTTACCCATTAATCTTGATGAACGCAGGTCTACGCTACCTAAGGAGCCCTTAACGACCTTTTCTAAGAAGCCTGCCAGAAGGATGCCGGAGATAAGGATTAAGATGGCGGCGAATATCTGAGGTAGGTAAGCTAGGACCCCATTTAGCACCTGGGTAACAGTGGTTAAGCCTAAAAGGTTAACACTGGTAACAAAGAAGATTAGAAGAATTATGTAACGGACGATTTCTCCTAAGACGTCATCTATTTTTTGAGTAATAGAGGCGTTTTTAAGAAACTTCTTAACTGCTGGAGTGGAGATGACAGTTGCTAGGCGAGACAAGTTAAGTAGCTTAACTACACCAACCTTGACCCAACGGGCAATTAGAACACCAAGAACAAATACCAAGATAGCAGACAACAGTACGGGGATAAAGTTTAGGATGCCAACAAGGATGTCTTGAGTGGCGGTTAATAATGCTTTTTCTATTGTGGAATATGTATTGTTCATAGTTTCATAATATTAACTTAGCGGACAAAAGTCAAGCGATTGAAGACGAATTTGTCTTATAGTATTAGCCAGTTTGTGGTATAATAACTGCAGTTAGCTCTTTTAAGACATCAGCGAAGAACGCCCCTGGCGCAAGCTAAGGGGAGGAAAGTCCGGACAGCAAAAAGATATTGTGTCCAGTGAAAGCTGGATCTCTAGAAAGTAATTTCTAGGGCACGATAGGGCCGCAGAGACGATACCAAGTGAAACGTTTTTGTTTGAAACAACAAAAGACTTCTTATTAGTAATAATAAGAGGGTGGTAACCCGCCTTGCTGCAACCTCCGAATTGAGCGTTTTAAGGTATCTTTTCCTAGCTCTAAGGTCGAGGGCATAGATAGATGTTCTTCCCCGCAAGGGAACAGAATCCGGCTTACGATGTCTTTTTGAGTTAACTGTTTAGTCTACCTTAGGAAGGTGGTCTTTTTTGTTTAGATGTATGTGGGAAATTATTGTCTGAATAGATAAAGTGATTGGAAGTGAGATAACTGCCAAAGCAGGACCTCCTAGACGGAAACCGATGAGTAGAGATACGATGGTGACTAAGGGATGAAGACCGGTAGACTTTTGCATGATTTTAGGAACTAATAGATTGTTCTCAAGTTGTTGGACTAATATAGAGACGATGAAGGCGGCTAGACCATGCGTTGGAGAGATAGAGATACCAACAATGATGGCGAAAACGGCTGTAATAGTAGGACCGATGTTGGGAATAAGCTCGAGCATACCAGCAATAACTCCTAAAGCAACAGCGTAAGGCAGCCCAATGAGACCGTACCCTACTCCACTTAATACACCCACAGAGACCATAAGTATCAAGGTTCCTCTGACCCAAGCACCAAGTTTTGCTTCTAGTTGAGTAACTATAGAGTAGTAAAGTCTGAACTTATGACCAAAGAGAGTTTTTAAAGAGTTTTGTAGGTTAGGTCTAGCTTGAAGGATGTAGTAGCTAATAACCAAGGTAGTGAAGGTGGTGATGATGCCGGATAGTGTGCCAATGGCGATCTTGAAGACTTGGTCAGAAACGGTGAAAGCTTGAGAAGACAGAGAGTCTATGTTGATGTTGTAACTTGAGACTCTTTCTATTATTTTTGGCAGACGACCAAGAAAATTCTGGGTCTGGGAGACCAGTGGCGTGATGAATGAAGAAACCAAGAAACCAATAATGGTAAAAAGAGAAAGGATGACTAGTATTGAGGATAAGGGGCGAGGGATTTTTTTGGACTCCAACCAGGTAATTAAGGGGTTGATGGCAACGGCGACAAGAAAAGCGATGTATACCAAAAGTAAGACGCTGCTTATTTCGCTTAAAAATCTCATACCCAAGAAGACTATTAGAACCCAGAAGACGCTAGACGGAGCGATGTCTATTGTGTGGCGGGATATTTTATTTTGATTGGCCATGATTTATGTTATTTTGCTAACCAAGAACTTAAAGTTTTAATAAGCTTTGTTTGGTCACTATCTTGATCATACCAAATTATACTGGATTGTTTTTTAAACCAAGTTAACTGACGCTTGGCAAGCTTTAAGTCGGCCTTGGCCCAGAGATTCATTAAGTCCTTCTTGTCTATCTCTTTGTTTTTGTATTTTAAGATTGGAACTAAACCAAGAGCTGAGAATATTGGCGCCTTGTCATTTTTTTGCACGTCTTGTAGCTGCCCTACTTCATCTACGACTTTGTTCTTGAGTCTTTCTAGAACCCTCTGGTTGATGTTTTTTTCTAGTGTTTTAAGGTCTGGTCTTAAACCCACCCAGCGAAAGGAGGCGCCCTTTTGTAGTTTAAAATATGAAGGCTTTTTTGCAGTTGGACTTAATAGAATTTCTATGGCTCTTATTAGCCTTCTAGGATTTGATCTATCTGATTGGTTTAAGGTTTCAAGTTTTTTAGCGTCAAGGACCTTAAGCTTTTCTTGAAGTTTTTCGAGAGAGAGTTTACTTAAGTCGTCTCTTAAGTTTTCGTCAAAACCTAAGTGGATGTCTAACATTGGCTGAGTGAGAGCTTTTAGATAAAGACCGGTGCCACCAACGATGATTATTTTTTTACCCCTTTGTGTTTCTTTTTTAATGACTTGCCAGACAAACTTGGTGAAGTCGGCAATATTTAAGGTTTGGTCGGCTGGGACTTGATCCACACCATATATATTTATTGATCCTTTAGAGAAATAAACACCAGGGAAGTCTTGATAGCTACACGATTTGTCTTGGTGGCGGGTGAAGTCTTTGGGTATGTCCTGGCCGGTTAGGACTGGTAGGGCTCGGTATGCTTGACGGGAGTCGGCTGAGATAAGGGTGGTGTTACCTAGCTTCTGGGCAATCTTTAATGCTAGAGATGTTTTGCCGGAAGCAGTTAGTCCACAGATAACTAGGATTTTCATTTTATTACTGGTCGGGCAGACAGGTTGGGTTTGTTAATGATGTCTTCTAGTATCTGCCAACGTTTTTTCTTTATTTGAGGGGAGATGGTGTCTTCGTACAGACGATATGAGGCGGTACCGGGACGAGGAGAGTACTGGGCGATGAAACCTATTTGGAATTTGGCTTTTTTAACTAACTTAACGGTGTCTTGAAAATCTTTGTCTGTTTCGCCTGGGAACCCGATGATGATATCTGTACCAAAGGAAACATCTGGAGCTTTTTCCCTGATTTTTTCTACTAACTTTAAGTAGTGCTTGGAAGTATAGCCTCTGTTCATGAGCTTTAGTATTTTATCGCTACCGGACTGGACCGGGAGGTGAATGTAACGACTGATTTTTTTGTTGGTGGCAATTTCGTCGATTAATTCATCCCAGAAGTCCCAAGGATTGGCGGTAATAAAGTGAATGGTTTTTAATTTTTTAAAACGGGAGATTTCTTGTAAGAGCTTTACAAAAGGTGGGGTGGATCTTGGTTTGGAGTAGGCTGACTGGTTAGTGGGGATTTCTTTTTGAGTTAGAGAGTCTTTCATTAAAAGTTTTCTCACAGCAACACTGGTCTTTTCCAAGCCGTATGAGTTTACATTTTGACCTAAGAGAGTGATCTCTTGATAACCATCGTCTACCAGATCTTTTACCTCGGTTACTATTTCTTTTAGTGGTCTTGATCTTTCTCTACCTCTAGAATATGGAACGATACAGAAAGTGCAATAGGAGTTGCAACCGGAAGAGATGGGAATAAAAGCATGATGCTTATCTCTTCTTATTGTTGGGGAGTTGAAGCCCACCTCATTTATGGGCAGAACCTCGTCTACTTGAGGAAGTAACTTAATTATGTCTTTTGTCTGGTGGTGGAGCATGCATCCAGTGAGGATGACTTTTGGTTTGGTGGTTGAGGCGTAGTGTTTCCCTACATTTAAAAGAAAGCCCTTAACCCTATCTTCTGCCCGCTGGCGAACACTACAAGTGTTAACGACTATCTCGTCGGCTTTTTTCCACGTTATGGTTTCTTTGAAACCACGAGCGACATAGTCGCCTGCGATTCTTTCTGAGTCCGACTTGTTGGCTTGACAGCCAAATGTCTTGATGAAAAAATACTTCATTTTAATTACCAAATCCTTTTTCTTAAGGGTTTGCCAACTCTGAAGTTAATGACTTTGTGGCCTTTAACGACTTGTCTTTTGCCTTCGTTACCGAAAGGAACTACGGATTTGTCATCTACCTTTGATACATAAAATGTACCGAAGCCAGAGACTACAACCTTATCCCCCTTAGCAAGTGAGTTGATTACCTCGTCGAAAAAAACTGTGATGGATTCCTTAGCTGCCTTTTTGGTTAAATGTGCCTTTTTTGCAACTAAGTCTATTAGATCTTGTTTTGTCACTTTATTTATTTCACCTCCTGTCGGTAATGTTAAATGATATTAATTGAAACTTGCTTGATGTTACCACCAAAAAGGCTCCTTAGCAACTAGTTACTTAGCGATCTCTGAGGCACGAACTTCACGGATGACATTGACCTTGATGGTGCCCGGATAGGTGAGGTTTGCTTTTATCTCATCCCTTATAGAAGCGGCTAGGACGGTTAGACCATCGTCGGTTATCTTCTCTGGATGGACTATGACCCTAACTTCCCTGCCGGCTTGAATAGCAAAAGCTTCTTTTACCTCTGGGTTATCTGTGGCGATTTTTTCTAGTTCTTCAATTCTTTCGATGTACTCTTCTATGTTTTCTCGTCTGGCACCAGACCTTGCACCAGATATAGCGTCGGCAACGTAGACAAGGATAGATTCTTTAGTACTGAAAGGTACATCTTCGTGGTGTTGTTCTACTGCATCTATTACTGCCTTGGGGATGTTATGTTTTTTAAGCAACTTAACACCTAACTCTACATGACTACCTTCGCCCTCTAGGACCTTACCAATATCGTGGAATAGACAACCCATCTTGATTGTTTCTACATCGGCTCCGATTTCTTGAGCTAGTTTGGTACCAATTCTAACTACCTCTAAGGTGTGAGCTATCATGTTTTGCCCATATGAGGTTCTAAATTTAAACTTACCTAGAGTTGACACTAGATCACGTGGGATATTGAAGATATTGATACTTTGGCACAACTTAGTACCTTCTTGGAAGATTATTTTATCTAGATCTTTTTTAGCTTTTTCTACGTACTCTTCAATTCTAGATGGCTGAATCCTACCGTCTTTTATTAATCTTTCTAAGGCGACTCTTGCCACCTCTCTTCTTAGAGAATTAAAACTTGAGATCTTGATCTGACCTGGTGTTTCGTCCATGATTAGATCTACACCGGTTTCTTTTTCAAAACTTCTTATATTTCTACCCTCCTTACCGATGACACGAGATTTGGTTTCTTCGTTCTCTATTTTTATGGTTGATACGGTGTACTCGGAAACGTAGTCTGTGGCCCCAGCTCTTATTGCCTCTACTAGAATTTCTTTGGAGGCTTCGGTGGCTTTGAATGTAGCTGTCTCTTCTGCTTCCTTTACCGCCTTGGCGATATCGGCTAGTGAGTTTTTCTTTATTTGCTCAAGCAGTTCTTTTTTTGCTTCTGAAGAAGTAAGTGAGCTTGATTTCTCCAGATTCTTTACTAATTTGTCTAGCTTTTTCTCGTACTGCTTTTTGACTTCTTTTACTGACTCTGCTTTCTCTTTTAACTCTGATTCTTTTAAAGAGAGGTCTTTGATTTTTTTGTCTAGCTTTTGATCCTCTTGTTTTAGCTTAGCAAATCGATCGTCTAACTCCTTTAGATCTTCTTTTGCCTTAGATATGGCGTCGTTTTTAATACTGACTGCCTCATCTTTGGCCTCTAGGATTATTTCTCTAGCTCTTGCTTGAAAGTCTCTTAGTTTTTGATCTGGTTTATCCGTGAGGTTTTTGTTTTGACCAGAAACCACAGATTTTTTGGTAACTGGGGTTAAGACTAATTTCTTGACTGGTTTTTTTCTTCTTAATAATGACATATTGTTAAAATTTAAATAATATACCTTAACCTAACGGTCAAGCACATACAAAGACATACCAAAAGAAAGAAACTTATTGTTTTACTGAAGAGATATTTGAGATTGAACTATTCATTTTTACTTCTTGTTTGTCTTTGTAAGATTAGCCTATTTTACTCTTTTTGGCTCGGGAAAGCTATCTTTTTCTTAATTAGCCTTGAGTCGAAGCCTCTATATGATAACAAGCGTTGAAATTTGAGCACTGCTTTGATGTCTCCTAAATCTGGCTGGTGTTTTTTGAGTAGCTTGTCGATATTAATGTTTTGAGTCTCTTCGGTGACCAGTTTATTAATAGAACTGTCTATTAGATCTTTGGTCGCGCCCATTTGCATGAGCCTTTGTTTTATGGCAAAAGGTCCACGTAGTTTTGAGCTTTGTTGGTTTTTTATATATGTGTTTATTAACTCTTGGTCGTTTATTAGACCGGCTTTCTCTAGTTTGGTTAGTATGTTGGGGATCAGAGAGAATGAGTCTTCTGGGAATTTTTTCTTGATTATCTGCTTCTTAAGACGGGTCTCTATTTCTTTTTTAAATCTATCTCTATATCCTAAGTATCTTAGGGCGGTTTGGGAGAGAGCTTTTTTTATATCGTCAGACATTATTTATCTTAGCCCAGATTTCTTTTTCTATCTTAGCTATTAACTTAGGCTTTTCCTCTAGAACTTTTCTAGTTGCTTCTCTACCTTGAGCAATGACTTCACCTTTGTACTTTAAAAAGGCACCGGCTTTTTGAATGACGTCTTGGTTTATTGCTTCATCTATTAAGCTACCCAAACGAGAGATACCACCATCGTTTAATATATCTAGTTCGCAAATTCTAAATGGAGGGGCTACCTTATTTTTGACTACCTTGGCACGATGGCGACTGCCGACAATGACGTCGCCATCCTGGATGTTGCCGATTTTTCTTAGGTCTATACGAACAGAGGAGTAGAACTTTAGAGCTCTACCACCTGGTGTGACCTCTGGGTTACCAAACATGATGCCGATTTTCTCTCTTAGTTGGTTGGTAAAGATGATCATGCAGTTTGATTTATTGATTGATCCGGCTAACTTTCTCATGGCTTTACTCATTAACCTGGCTTGTAGACCGATAACGGAGTCTCCCATTTCACCTTCTATCTCTGCTTTAGGAACTAAGGCAGCGACTGAGTCTATGACTACAACATCTACTCCACCAGAGCGAATTAGAGTTTCAGTTATCTCTAAAGCCTGTTCACCAGTATCTGGTTGGGAAAGTAGAAGTTCATCTACATTTACTCCAATGGCTTTGGCTCTTTGAGGGTCTAAGGCGTGTTCTGCGTCGATGAAAGCGGCCACTCCACCTTTCTTTTGAACTTCGGCAATGACGTGGAGACATAGAGTGGTTTTACCACTAGCCTCTGGGCCAAAGATTTCAATGATACGACCGTAGGGAAGACCACCAATACCTAAAGCTAGATCTAAGCTGATACAACCGGTGGATGCTGCTGGCATTTTTTTATTAACCCTGTCTTCACCCAACTTCATGATGCTACCTGAACCAAACTGTTCGTCTATTTGCTGCATAGCAATTTTGACGGCGGTTAGTTTTTCCAACTTGTTGTCTTTTTTACTTACTGCTTCTCTTTCTTTCTTTTTTTTGGCCATGGTATATTCGGGTTAATTACTGATTGGTATAAGTCATTATATGGGTTCAGAACGATTTTGCAAGATGGTAAAATGTAGACTAGTTCGGGGGGTAGTTTAACGGTAGAATGCGTGGCTGGGGGTCATGCGGCGGGGGTTCAATTCCCCCCTCCCCGACACTTTGACTTATATATCAATTTATATTCAATACCAATGAACAGCAAAAATAGGGTCTATCAAGTAGTAGCAGCCATTCCTAAAGGAAAAGTGCTTTGTTATTCGGATGTAGCAAAATTGGCTGGTATTAAAAGTCCACGATGGGTGGGTAGATACTTACATATAAACGAGGATACCAACCTTGTTCCTTGCCATAGAGTGGTAAGTAAAAATGGTATGGTGGCAGAAAAATTTGGTGGAGGCGGGAGCCGAGAACATAAAAAAAGACTATTAAGAGAAGGGGTTGTACTAACCGGGAACAGAGTAGATATGGAGAAATGTAAGTGGGAAGCTTAACGCTTTGGAGATTGTTTCTTGAATCTGGCTTTACCACCTTGGCCGACTTTTCTGGTTTCTTTCATTCTGGAGTCACGAGTTAAAAGACCGTTCTTTTTTAGTATTGGTCTGTATTTATCTCTATCTAACTTGTCGAAGGCCCTGGCCACACCATGGGTAAAAGCACCGATCTGACCCATTTTGCCGGAACCCTTGATTTTAACGGTGGCGCTGTACTGACCTAGTGTGTCGGTTAACATAAAAGGTTGGAGGAAACGATTCTGTTGTTCTTTTGATGGCCAGTAGTCTGTAGCTAACCTGCCGTTTATGAGAATTTCTTGCTTACCTGGGAAAAGCCTAACCCTGGCGGTAGCTGATCTTCTTCTGCCAACTGCATAAGTATATTTTTTAGGGGAGACCATGTTGGAAGAAGATTTTGACGTTTTGACTTGCTCTTTTTTGTTTGGTTTAACGGGAGTTGATGTTTTTTTGGTTAGCTTTGTGGCCATGTTTATTTTTTCTTAGTTTTGGTAACTTTTTTAACTTTAGTAACTTCTTTGACCTTAACGGTTTTAGTGGCTTTAGTAGCTTTTTTGGTGATCTCTTTAGTTTTAAGCTGAGCTTCATATGGGTGGGTGGCATCTAGATAAACTCTTAGACGACGCATGCGAGGTTGGCGAAGTTTATTTTTTGGAAGCATGCCTTTGACTGCCTGCTCTATTACTTTTCTAGGATCCTTGGCCATAACTTCCTTTAGAGTTAATTCCCTGAATCCTCCTGGATGACCAGAGTGTCTTTGATACATTTTTTGATCAAGCTTCTTTCCAGTTACCTTGATGTCTTTTGCGTTTAATGCAACCACAAAGTCTCCACTATCTAAGTTGGGTGAGAGAAAAGGCTTGTTCTTACCCATTAGGTGAAAGGCTATTTGGGTGGATATTCTACCTAAGATCTGGTCTTTTAGGTCTATTTTGTACCAGTTTCTTTTTATTTGACTAGATTTTAGAACTGTGGTTTTCATTTTTTAGGCTGTTTTTTAACTGCTGACTTTTTAACTGGTGCTTTTTTAGATTGTTTTTTTGTCTCTTTTACTGGTTTCTTTTTGGTGTCTTTTTTCTTTTCTTCCTTTTTTGGCTCTGGAATAGGAACTGCTAGTTTAACTGTGGCCATCACGGCGGCGTCACCACGTCTAATAGTTGTTTTTTCTATAGTGACAAAACCACCACGACGTTTAGGCATTAAAGGAGCTATGGTATCCACTAGCTTGTTACTGGCCTTATGATTTGAAAGAGAAGCTGCTATTTGCCTTCTGGCGTGCAAGGTACCTTTTTGGGCTTTGGCAGCAAGCTTGTCAAAACGAGACTTTAAGACCTTGGCCTTGGTAAGGGTAGTGGTAACTTTCCCGTTATCTATCAAGGAAACTACCAAACCCTTTATTAGAGCCTTTCTTTGGTTATAGCTTCGACTAAGCTTTAGTTTTCGTACGTTGTGTTTACGACTCATTTTTTATTTAATGATAATGTCTTTGGCGGCTAGTCTTTTAACAATTTCTTGAACAGACTTGTCACCAAGATTTTTAACCTGACTTAGATCAGAGATATTGGCTTCTGCTAGATCATTGAGTTTTTCGTAACCACCTTTTTTAAGCGCATTAGTGGTACGAGTAGGTAGATCTAGATCTTCTACAAAACCATCTGGTGTCTTTTCTGCTGGACTCTCCTCTACTTCTGCCTCAACTGGAGCTGGGGAATGAATTTGAGCAAAGAATCTTGACAAGATTTCTGCAGCTTGGTCAACGGCAACCTCTGGATCTATGGTTCCATTAGTAATGATATTAAGCCTTACCTTGTCATAGTCTGTGCGACGTCCTACCCTAGTAGACTCGATGGTGTAGGTTGCATTGACTATTGGTGAGAAAGAGGCATCCAAAGGAATTACTCCTATCTTGTCTAGCATGTGTTCGTCTGAAGAAACATAACCAACACCCTTAGCAACGGTAATGACTGCCGAAAGTTTTGCCTTAGAGTTGGTAAGTTGAGCTAGGACCTTGGTTGGATCCCCAACTGTAACTCCAGCTGGAAGCTCTAGGTCTGCAGCAGTAACTGTTTTTTTACCTGAAGCTGATAGTTTTACTTTGGCCGTCTCCTGATCTCCTTCTAACTTAAAGTTGAGCTCTTTCAAGTTAAGAACGAACTCTAGTATGTCTTCTTGGAGACCACTAAGGGTAGAAAACTGGTGGGATACTCCAGCAATTTTCACTCTAATAGCGGCAGCGCCAGATAGGGAACTCAATAGGACTCTGCGAAGAGCGTTACCTACTGTGTGACCAAAGTTTTTTGGCAATGGTTCTATAATGATTTCGGTAGAGTTATTTACAACTTTACCTACGGTTACTTTAAAGTTTGATTTCAACATTTTTTTTATTAATTTATAAATTACTAACGAGAGTAAAACTCAATTATTAAGTTTTCTCTGATACTGTCATCTAGCTCTTCCCTTTTGGGGAATCTATCTACTTTGCCTATTAAGGCTTTTCTACTTAACCATTTGGCTGGAGGCGTTTTCTTTTCTATGGATTCTAAGACAAACTTTAGTTTGGATCCTTTATTTGAAAGAGATATTGTCTGGTCTGGTTTAACCTGGTAACTTGGAACACTTACTTTCTTGTTGTCAACACTAACGTGACCGTGGTTGACTAGCTGTCTAGCTAGAGAGCGGCTGGAAACTAACCCTAGGCGGAAAACGATGTTGTCTAAGCGTGACTCTAGAATCTGAAGAAGTCTTTCTCCTGTATTGTCTGAAGACTTTAAAGCTTCCTTGTAGTAGTTACGGAATTGTTTTTCTAGTACGGAGTAAGTTCTCTTTACTTTTTGTTTTTCTCGTAAGTGGATACCGTAGTCTGATAGACGTCTGGTTCTTTTCTTTCCGTGCTGGCCTGGTGGTTGAGCTCCACGACGCTCGATAGGACATTTGGGTCCGAAACAACGCTCTCCTTTTAAGTAGAGTTTGACACCTTCACGGCGACAGAGGCGGCATTTTGATTCTGTGTAACGAGCCATTTTATATATTTATTATTATTTTTAATATTAAACTCTTCTAGGTTTTTTTGATCTGCAGCCATTGTGAGGAATTGGGGTAATGTCTGCTAGTAAGTTAATGTCTAAACCAGATGTCTTTAGTACTCTTAAGGCAGCATCCTTACCGGTACCTGGACCTTTTAAGAATACTTCCAGAGAAGTAAGACCGGCTTCCTTAGCCCTGCGCATACCGTCTTCGATTATTGTGGTAGCGGCGAAAGGGGTTGATCTTTTGGAACCTTTAAAGCCAGATGAACCCGCGGTTCCCCATAAAACTACGTTTCCTTGGACGTCGGTAAAGGTAACTCTGGTGGTATTAAAGGTTGAGGTAACGTACATACGACCCTCACCAGATCTGAAGAAAGCAGCTGCCTTTTTTTGTTTTTTACTAGTTGGGGGAGTGGCTTTTGAGTCAGTTTTTGGAGAGTTGCCCTTTGGAGAATCGACCTTAGTTTTATCTACTTTAGGTGCCTCTACCTTTGGTTCGACCTTAGGAGAGTCAGTTTTTGGTGTGGTGTCTTTTATTTTTTTAGTAGCCATCTTTATTTTGTTTCCATTTTTGATCTAATGTCCTTGGTCATTGCACCGACGGTCTTCTTTTTACCTTTTTTGGTTCTAGCGTTGGTCTTGGTTCTTTGACCTCTTGAAGGTAGACCCATGGAGTGCCTTAAGCCTCTATATGATTTAATTCTTTTTAGTATTTCAATATTATTTCTAATTGTTCTTTTTAACTCTCCTTCGACCATTAACTCTTTGATTTCGTTTTGTAGTTTTAGTATTTGGTCACTAGTAAGATCTTTGGTTCGAAGTTCTGGTCTGATTGATAGTTTCTTGAGTATCTTCAAAGCAGTCTCTTCACCAATACCAAAAATATATGTAAGAGATATCTTTACTTGTTTTTGTTCTGGTATGTTTACTCCTGATATTCTTGGCATAGTATTTTATCCTTGACGCTGTTTATGACGTGGGTTTTTACAGATTATAAAAACCTTGCCATGGCGTTTGACAATTTTACAATGATTACATCTAGGCCTGACGGAAGCCTGTACTTTCATGTTTATATTTTAATTAGTTTAAAGGGAAACGAAAAAGCTATCTAAGACGGTAGGTGATACGACCCTTGTTTTCATCGTATTCGGTGAGTTCCAAAGTGACTTTGTCACCTGGCATTACCCGAATGCGGTGTAGACGCATCTTACCGGCTAGATGAGCTAGGATTTCTCTGCCATCTTCGAGTTCTACCTTAAACTGAGTGTTTGGTAGAGCTTCGATGATGACTCCGTTTGCCTCGGTCATCTGTTTGTTATTTTTAACCATAGTTAATGGACTTCTAAGGATTATATCAAACCTGGAGGTAAATTGCTAATTTATGTCAATATTGTGGGGTGGGGTGAGGAAACTGCAACTGTGTGTTCAAACATGCCTGCCAGAGAGTTGTCTGTGGTGGATAGGGTCCAACCATCTGCTTCTTGTTCCAGCTCTGGTCTTCCCTGGGCATACATGATTTCTATAGCTAAGGTCTGGTCTTTCTTTAGGATAATGTTTTTGTCTTCTGGAATAGCAAAACAAGAGATATTGGGCGCCTGATGTAGCTTCTGGCCAACACCATGGCCGGTAAGGTCACGGCTAACTGAGTAACCGGCTTTCTCTACGGTTTCCTGTAAGGCTAGGGAAATATCGTAAACACTGTTGCCTGGGACTGCCCTGCTTATGGCCTTTTTTAAGGCTTCTTCACCCACACTTAGGAATTTGGTAGTAGTCTCAACCAAAGGAGGAATTTGCATGGTAAAGGCGCTATCTGTGTGGAAACCTTGGAAATATACACCACAGTCTACAGTCACCACATCTTTAGGTTTTAGGGTTTTGTTGTTTGGCATACCATGCACCATACCTGAGTTTGTGTTTATACAAGTAGTGAAGTCGTAGCCACGCACGGTTTTAAATGATGGAAATGCACCAGAACTTACTATTATCTTTTCTGCTAATTTGTCTAATGTCAGAGTGGTTATGCCTGGTTTAATTGCTTGTCTTAGTTCTTTTTTGACTCGGGAGAGTATAAGGCCGGACTCTTGCATCGCTTTTATTTTCTTTGAGCTCATGATGGTGATTATATCCTTATTATGTAAAAAAACCACGATTGATGAGAGTCGGCAGGAGGCCAGACAGTCAATCGCGGTTTTAGTTGTTGCATTTATTTTTGGGGCTAAACTTTAAAAGTAGAGTTTTTTTGTGGTGAGAAGAGGGTGAATACCAGTGTGTAGATAACGTTTGCCACCATTACGATGGTGAGCGTAAATAAGGTAAAGGTTAAGTCCATCTCTCCACGTTCCATAATCCACCAGAAAGAAACCATTACTGTGTTCATCACAGCCAATGGTATTCCAGCAGTAAAGTTTTCCCATCGGCGTCTTTCCTCAAGGGCCATGACAAAGCTAAATACTGAAAAAAATAGGCATACTATTGCAATGAGCCAATCTAATATAGAAAGGTCTAAAAGTGGCGGGCTTATTAAATCAAGTGATGGTGAAGTCCCAGAATGAACTTTCCAGACGTATATGGTTAAGAATATTGCAAAGGTTGCCATAAAAAAGCCAAAAATTTTTATCCAAAGATAGAATCTTTTCATTTAACAATCTCCTTATAAATAAATGTGCGTGGTGGGTAAGAATAGTTCATCTAGAACTGAGAGCTATTATACTCTATTTAACCTTGAACGTCAAGTTATGGGATAGTTTAAATCTTGGAAAGAATATCTTTGTGGATGGTGTCTATGTCTGGCTCCCCGTCTATTTCTAAGACTAAACCTTGTTTGCGATAATAGGATATAACTGGTTTGGTTGCTTTGTGATAGGTCTTTAGTCTTTTTTCGATTGCTTCTAAAGTATCGTCGGATCTACCTTCAATTTTTGCCCTCTTTAAAAGCCTAGCGTAAGAAGATTTTCTAGAGAGATTGATAAAAATAACATGGTCGATTGATTGCTTCATTTTCTTTAAGATCCAACTCAAGTGTTCTGCTTGCTGAAGATCTCTAGGTATGCCGTCAAGAATAAACCCCTGTGGTGTAGTTTTCAGGACTGGCTCCATAACTTCCAAGGTAGTTTCGAAGGGAACAAGAGTACCTTTTTTAAGAAGGTTAGATATTATTTTCCCCTTAGGAGTTGGTGCTTTAGCTGCACGTCTTAGTAGCTCACCAGTAGAGATATGTGTTAGCTTAAGCTTTTCGGACAATAGTTTGGCTTGGGTTCCTTTACCTGACCCCTGGGGACCTAGGATTATTAGATTCATTTTATGAATTTATCATAGTCGTGCATGGACAACTGGGATTCTAGAGTTCGAGTGAGTTCCAAGACTACGGAAACTACGATGAGTAGACTAGTACCACCGACGGTGAAGTTGTTTATATTAGTTACTTTTGAAGCCAATGAAGGCAATATGGCGATTAACCCTAAGAAAGCAGCACCTACCGGGGTAATACGGTTGATTAATTTCAATAGATATTCAGAAGTTGATGGACCCGGTCTGATACCAGGAATAAAACTACCAGAGGAGCGAAGATCTTTCGAGATTTCTTCTGGATTAAATCTGACAGTGGTGTATAGGTAGGTGAACATAAATACAAGGCCAAAATATAAAAGGCTATAAAAAGAGCTTGTGGGAGATAAATTCTGATTTAAGAAATTGGCTAGGCCAGAGAGAGAAGCACTTGGTGAGCTAGCCAAAAACCTACCTAACATGCCGGGTAAAGACATAATGGAGACGGCGAAGATGATGGGTAGGAATCCGTCTTGGTAGAGTCTAATTGGTAGATAACTAGCGGACTGATTTAGATTTTTGGTGCTTCTGCGCGCAGACTGAATAGGGACTGGACGAACAGCCTCACTAGTCTTAACAACTAGATAAATAACCGCTAAGGCTAGTAGACCTAAGACAATCATCTGACTTATCTGGGAACCGTCTACCGTAACGCCGGCCTGAGCAAAGGAAAGGGGTAAGCGACCAACGATGCCGGCAAAGATAATCAAACTGATCCCGTTACCTAGACCGTACTGAGTTAGTTGTTCTCCCAGCCAGATCACCAGCATGGTGCCAGCGGTTAGGGTGATAAGGAGGGAAGCCATAGCTAAGGGATTGGTTGTGGTAGTTAAGGACTGGCGACCAAGCACAAGAATAAGGAAGAAGCCTTGGAGCAGACAGATCGGCAAGGTAACCAAACGAGTATATTGGTTTAGTTTTTCGCGGCCGTACTCCCCTTCTTTACCTAGTTCCTTGAGGCTAGGTATGGACATGCTTAAGAGGTTAAAGATAATCGATGCGGTAATGTAGGGACCAATACCTAAGGCCAGGATGGAGAAGTTTGCCAGGGTACCACCAGAGAAGATATCGATGAGAGACAGGAAAGCAGAGCCGGAGAAAAGAGCTTTGACCGCTTCAAGGTTAACACCAGGAGCTGGGACGTGAGCTATGAAACGATATAGGGCTAAGATACCTAATGTAAAAAAGAAGCGCTTGCGTAGATCCTTGAGTTTGAAAAGATTAGTCAGTGAAGAAAGAAGTTTGGACATACGGACTATTTTACCTGTCCGCCTTGTTTTTTGATAGCCTTTACTGCACCAGTAGAGCAAGGTAGTTCTACTTTTAGAGGTTTCTCTAGTTTGCCTGAAGCGATGATTTTTAAGCCGTGCTTTTCTGTTCTCTTTGGGTGAAGTTTTAGTACTTCTATGGCGGATTTTAAGTCAACTACTGAGTCCTTCTTGAAGCTATTTAACCTAGTTAAGGTGATGGTAATTGGTTGAGGTTTGATGGACTTGAAACGACCCTTACCTTTAATGAAAGGAGTACGACGGATGAGAGGAAGTTGACCACCCTCAAACCAGATCGGAACTTTACTCCTAGATTTTTGTCCTTTTTGACCACGACTTGAAGTGTGACCACCTTTACCTGAACCATAACCCCTGCCTAGACGTTTTTTACTCTTACTGATGGTTTTTGGTAGATTTGATAGGTCCATGTTATTTTTTGACTACTTTTTTATTTACCTTCTTTTTTGCCACTGGCTTCTTTCTCATTACCTTGTACTTATTACTTAAGAGCTCTATTCGCTTTAGAGCAGCGAAGGTGGCTTTAGCACTAGTTGATTTATTGTTTGACCCGAGCATCTTAGTAACGATATTAGTCACCCCAGCAGCCTCTACGATGGTTCTGACAGCTCCACCAGCAATTAAACCAGTACCCTTGGGGGCTGGCTTAAGGAGTACTTTAGCGGCCTTAAACTTTACTTGAGTCTCAAAAGGAATTGTGCCTGAAGTTAGAGGTATAGTAACCTGGTCTCTGTTGGCTAGTCTGATCGATTTTTTGATGGCGTCAGCTACGTTAGGTGCCTTAGTTTGACCCAGACCAACTTTACCTTTTTTGTCACCGGTAACAACTAGAGCGGAGAATGAGATGTTGTTACCACCCTTGGTTTTTTGGCTGACACGACGAATTTCTAAGACCTGCTCGAAGTTGTCTGACTGCTCCCTTTGTTGATAGTTTGGATTATTGTTTGCTTGAGTTGCCATATTTTATATATTAATTCCAGAAGACTTAACTGCCTCTGAGAGAGCCTTGATTCTACCATGATATTTGTAACTACCTCTATCTAGGACGACGGCGGTGATCTTTTTTTTGGTTAGTTTCTCGGCTACGATCTTGCCAATTTCGGTGGCTTGCTCTGTTTTAGTCTTACCCTTAAATGATTGGTTTTTAGAGGTGACTTCTAGTTGGACGTTACCATTAAGATCTATTACTTGGGCTGATATATGATTTAGAGATCTAGTGATTACTAATCTTGGTAGACTAGATTTGCTCTTGAGCTTACCTCTAACCCTATTTTTTCTTTTATTTCTGGTAATAATGAGTTTTTTTCTATTCATGTTTTTATGCTTCTGCTGCTTTGGCTGCTTTACCAGCTTTTCTTATAACCTCTTCGTCTGCGTAACGAACACCTTTACCTTTATATGGCTCCGGTGGTCTTAGTGCTCTTATGTTAGCAGCTACCTGACCAACTTGTTGTTTGTCTATGCCAGACACGAAGATTTTGTCGTTGCCTTCTAACTTTATATCTATGCCTTCTATTTTTTTGAAAACGATTGGATGAGAGAAACCTAAGGTGAGAGAAATTCCTGCAGGATCTGGTGTGACACGATAGCCGGTACCAACCAAATGAAGTTCTTTTTCGTAACCTTTGGTTACCCCAATTATGGCGTTTTGGATGAGACTTCTGGTGAGTCCATGGAGGGCTTTGGTTTGAGGTAGATCCCCTTTTCTTTCAACCGATAGTTGGCCTTTTTCCTGAGTGATGATGATCTTTTTGTGTAGAGGGCAAGTAAGCACGCCTAAGGGTCCTTTTGCGGTTACTAAGGTCTCATCTACCGTAACGGTGACTCCTTCTGGGATGTTGATTGTTTTTCTGCCAATACGACTCATGTTTAATATACTTGACAAATAATTTCTCCACCTAGTTTTTCTTTTCTAGCTTTTTTGTTGGTCATGATGCCTTTTGAGGTTGAGACAATGGTAATACCGGTACCAGAAAGAGAGCTTGGGACTTTACGTGCTGAGGCGTAGATTCTGACACTAGGTTTGCTGACACGCTTGACTGTGGTTATAGCTGGAGTGCCATCTATATACCTTAGTGTGATGACCAGTTTCTTTTTGGCGATTTCTTTTTTTCCTTCTATCTTTACGCTATCTAGATATCCGTTTTCACGAAGGGTGTCTGCTAAAGAATGTTTTACTTTGGAATAATTGGCTGAGACAACTTCTTTTTTGGCGCTGTATCCGTTTCTTATGATGGTTAAAAGATCTGCTATTGGGTCCATGTTATTTACTTGATTTATATACTCCTGGAAGTTCTCCTTTGTGAGCTAATTTTCTAAAACAAAGCCTACAAACTCCAAAAAGACGAATGAATCCTCTGGGACGACCGCATAACTGACAGCGATTTCTGTTTCTGGTTGAGTGATTTACCAGTCTTTTTGCTTTTTCTATCTTACTTGTTTTAGCCATATTATTTTTTACCTTCTTTTTCGAAAGGCATGCCAAGAGCTTCGAGTAGCGCGAGCGCTTCTTTTGGATCTTTGGTGGAAGTAGTAATACTGATTTCTAACCCTTGTACCTGACCAATTTTATCATAATCTACCTCTGGGAAGATGATTTGCTCACTGAGTCCTAGTGTGTAGTTACCTTGCGTGTCTATTTTTTTACGACTGACACCTTGAAAGTCCTTCAACCTGGGCATGACGACATCGACTAGTTTTTGAAAAAAGTCGTACATCAAATTACCTCTGAGGGTGGTTTTTAAGCCTACAATATCTCCTTCACGAAGGTCAAAACTGGCAATAGACAGACGAGCTCTTGTTTCTGCTGGAGCCTGACCGGAGATGTCAGAGAACCATTCCTTAGTCTTTGCTAAAAGCTCTTTGTTGTTTTTAAATTCTGACGAACTGGTGTTAAGGGTGATTTTGGTTATCTTAGGAACAGCCTCAATACTGGATAAGTTTAAGTCTTTTTTCAACTTTGGCCTTATTACTTTCTGGTATTTTTCTTTTAGAATTTGGTTCATTTTTTGGTTTCTGTTTGGTTTTTAATTACCTGACCGCAGCGGCGACAGATTCTTATCTTTGGTTTTTGAGTGATATCAAAACCTACTCTAGTTGCTTTTTGGCAACTGGGACAAACCAAAGCAACATTGGCAGTAGGAAGAGGGCGAGGAAGTTTAGTCTTGCTACCTGGCTTACCAGGAGTAGCTTTTAGATGTCTTGTGTACATATTCTTTTCTTCCACAACAACCTTGTTTAGCTTGGGAAAAAGTTGAATTATCTTACCTGTTTGGCCTTTGTCCTTGCCGGAAGTTATTTTTACTTGGTCACCTATTTTAAATTTAAACATGCGTTTTTTGATTATTTATAAAACCTCTGATGCTAATGAAGCTATCTTAGCGAAGCCCTTGTCTTTTATTTCTCTAGCGATAGGACCAAAGATACGAGTACCTATTGGGATTTTTGATTCCATTGACTCTAAGATCACCACGGCGTTGTCATCGAAACGAATATGGGTACCGTCTGGACGGGGTGTTTCTTTTCTGGTACGAACGATAACTGCTTTTACCATGGTTTTGTCTTTTACCTGACCATTCGGATCTGCTCCTTCAACGGCGGCGGTAACTATATCTCCAATGTGACCAAACCTTCTTCTAGAACCACCATGGACCAAGATTACCTTGACCTTTTTAGCCCCTGAGTTATCTGCAACGAATAGATTTGAGCGAAGTTGAATCATTTATTTAATAATTTTAGTAATTGTAAAATGCTTGTGGCGACTCATAGGTTTTATCTCTTCTATTTCAACCTTGTCCCCTGGCTTAACCTTAAGTTCATTGTGAACGATGTACGATGTGGTTCTCTTGGTGCGTTTTTTGTACTTAGGGTGAACCACTATTCGACTAACCACAACTACTGCTGATTTTTCCATGGCAGCCTTTTTAACGATTCCTTTTAGTCTTTTTTTCATTTTTTTAATTTTGTTAGCTCCTGAGCTATTTGTTTTTTAATTGATTTGTGTGCGTTAGTATTTTTCTCTCTTCCAGCTCTAATATCAACCCTAGTTACTGCATATTTTTTTCTTAGCTCTACCAAAGGATTTGATGATTTTTTTGTGGTAGTTTTTGTTTTTTTAGTAGCCATGTTATTTGGTTATAAATTTTGTGCCTAGTGATATCTTGTGTCCAGCTAACCTGAAGGCTTCTTTAGCTACTGACTCTGGTACACCAGATAGTTCAAAGAGTATTCTACCAGGTCTGACCACGGCTACGTAACCTTTGATGTCTGCTTTACCGGAACCCATTCTGGAGCCTGCGCTTTTGCCTGTATATGGCTTGTGAGGAAAGACGCGAAAATATAATTTTCCAAGACGTTTAGTGTGGTGAGTTATCGTTCTTCTTGCAGACTCTATCTCTTCGGACTTAAGCCAACCACCAGTCATTGCTTTAATACCATACTCACCAAAAGCGAGTTTGTTTCCACGACCAGAATTACCCTTCATGGAGCCTCTGAATTCTTTTCGGTATTTTCTTCTAGCTGGTTGTAACATTTTATTTCACTATATTGCCTGTATATACCCAGACTTTTATTCCTACATAACCTGAACGTGTTAATGATGGTCCTTCTGCATAATCAATGTTGGCTCGGATGGTTTGGGTGGGCACTCTACCCTCTTTGTAGGTCTCAGTCCTGGCGATATCGGCACCGTTGATTCTGCCAGAAAAAGTTACTTTTATACCTTTAGCACCAGCACTCATGGCTTTCTCAATAGCCTGACTTACTGCCCTACGATGAGGATAGCGGCGTTCGAGTTGGCTTTTCAATCTATCCAAGACTAAGGCAGCGGAGACATCTGGGTTTTGTACTTCTTCTGGATGAAGATTGATTTTTATTGGATGGTTTTTTGGTGGAGTTGCTGTGCCCAAAACCAACTTGTTTAGCTCTTTTTTGAGAATATCTAAGCCGGAACCACCCCTACCGATAACTACACCAGGACGAGACACAAAGACGTGGATGTCTACCGTGTTGATTGAACGCTTGATCTCTGTATGAGTTAATCCCGCTAGATTTAGTCTGTTTTCTAGGAACCTTCTAATTTTATTGTCTTCTAAGAGGTGTTTGGCATAAGACTTAGGACCCGCATACCAAGTTGACTTAGTTTTGAAGATTTTTCCAAGACGATAAGCGGTAGGATGTACTTTTTGACCCATGTTTATTTTTTCTTCTTATTATTAACTTTTAGTATTAAGGTTAGATGACTAGCAACTTTTTGATAAGGTTTGACTCTACCCCTACCAGCAAAGCGAACAAATTTTAGGACTCTACCTTTGGTGGCAAATGCCTTTTCTATACTCAAGTCTTCTGGGGCTAATTTGTGTTGGTCGGCGGCATTACCTAGTGATTGTTTTAGTAGTTTGATTATTGGACTAGCAGCTCTTTTGGTAAGAAGTTCTAGTTCGTTAATGGCATCCTGAGGATTTTGACCAATTAAGCTTTCCAGTACTAAGTTGGCTTTTCTGGGTGTGACAGAGGCGTGGGAAGCCTTAGCAATGATGGTGTTTGGGGTTTTGTCTTGTTTCATTTTTTAAGTCTTTGTCATAACTCTCTTGGTCATACGACCGTGACCTCTAAAGGTTCTGGTGGGAGAAAATTCTCCTAGGCGGTGACCTACCATGTTCTCGCTAACGAATACTTCCAGAAAGTTTTTCCCGTTGTGAACTAAGAAGGTAAAACCGACAAATTCCGGAGGAATCTGGCTCTGCCTAGCCCAAGTTTTAATAGGTTCTTTTTTGTTAGTAGAGGTCATCTTGGCTACTTTCTTGGCCAATTTTTCATCTACGTATGGTCCTTTTTTACTACTTCTTGCCATATTTATTAGCGACGTTTTTGATGTCTTGATGTGATTATTAATTTATTTGAGTACTTCTTTTTCTTTCTAGTTTTTTTACCCAATGTCTTTTTACCCCATGGGCTCTTAGGAGATGACATACCTATACCGGACCTACCTTCTCCTCCACCATGAGGGTGGGATCCAGGATGTTGGGCGACACCTCTGACTGTTGGTCTTATTCCCATAAGTCTTTTTGTCCCTGCTTTACCTAGTTTTCTGTGTTTGTGTTCTGGGTTTGACAGACTACCAATAGTAACCTTACAGTTTGGTTTGAATGCCCTAATCTCACCAGAAGGAAGCTTGACTAACACCTTGTCTTCTTCTTTAGATTGGACTTGGGCGTGGTTTCCGGCTGAACGAACCATTTGAGCTCCTTTGCCGGGCATTATTTCTAGGTTATGAATTGGAGCACCTACTGGAACATTGACTAGATGGCAGCTGTTACCAGGTTTTATCTCTGTGGATTCGGATGATATAACTGTGTCTCCAACCTTAAGCCCTTTTGGGGCAAGAATATAGTTCTTTAACCCATTGGCGTAAACTAAAAGTGCGATATCAGCGGTGCGGTTTGGATCATACTCAATTGAGTCGACCTTGGCTGGAATATCAACCTGATTTCTTTTCCAGTCAATACTTCTTAAAAAGCGTTTTTGGCGCCCACCTTGATGACGGACGGTTATTTTACCAGAATTATTCCTGCCTGAGCTCTTGGGATTTAGTTTGTATAGTTTTTTTACTTTTTTGTGTTTCATGCTTTATTTAGTTGATACGTTGAATAAATCTATTTTTTGTTTTGGTTTTAGTTCAACTATGGCTTTTTTGCCTGCTTTTATTTTGATAGTTTTTTTTGTCTTTCGTGATTTTTTTACCAAAGGCTTTGATCTGATGGTGCGGACTTTGACAACATCTACAGAGAATATTGCCTCTACTGCTAGTTTTATTTGGTGCTTATTAGCCTTAGGATTGACCTTGAAGGTGTATCGGTTAAGAGCTGTTTCTTCCATGCTTTTTTCTGAAATTACAGGAGAAATAATAATTGGTAGGCTGCTTAGTGTAGTGTTCATAGGTGTGATTTTAACTTATCTTTTATAAACTCTAGGGCTTTGGGAGTGAAAAGTACTTTTTGAGATTTTAGGACATGATAAGCATTTAACTGATCTACAGGGATAATTTTAATTAAGCCTAAGTTCGAAAATGCCTTCAGTAAAATCGGTGATGCTTGGTGTTGGACTAGAGTGAAGGGTTTACCTGTTAAGTCTTTAGGAATTAATTTAAGGACTTGCTTTGTCTTGATTGATTTACCAACTGGAGACCTAAAGAGACCCAGAGCTTTTTTCCCTTGAAGTATAGATAAAGCACCTACTAGAGCTTTTTGTTTCATTTTTGAGTTTAGTTTTTTTCTGTTTGGCCTTATTCCCGTAGGTCCGTGGGCGACACCACCACCAACAAAGATTGGAGCGGATAAAGCACCGTGCCTGGCTCTACCAGTTCCTTTTTGTTTGTAGATTTTTCTTTTAGAAGCTCTTATCTCTCCCCTTGTTTTTACCTTGGAAGTGTCTTGGTGAGAGTTGGACTGATAAACATAAATAGCTTGGACTAAAAGGCTGTCTGAAACCTTGACTTTAAAGACTGCAAAATCCTGATCAGCTGTGGGGGTTTTTATAGTGGTTTTTGTGGTAGTTTTTACTTTTTTAGTAGCCATGATTATTTCGTAATAGATATTTTAACCTGACCATTTCTTGCTCCAGGAACTGCCCCAGAAACTGCTAGGTCACCAGATTTTTCATCAAATGAGACGATTTTTAGGTTACGGAGGTTGATCATCTGACTTCCATGTCTACCGGCCATCTTTTTACCTGGAAGAACCCTACCAGGAGTGGTACCTCTACCAATAGAACCAGGGGCCCTTCTTCGATCTGACTGACCATGGGTTCTGTTTTGAGCAGCAAAGTTCCAACGTTTTATGACACCGGTGAAACCTTTTCCCTTTGATGTGCTAGTAGCACTTATGGTTGAACCAGGAGTTAGAATCTCTGTTAAATTAATTTCATCTCCTATAGAGAGGCCATCTTTTTCCTCTACCTTTATTTCTTTTAAGTATTTTGGGTTTATCTTGATTTTATTTTTTTTAAGTAAACCAGCAAGAGGTTTATTAGCCGTTTTTTTGTTTATACCTACTCCAATGACTGTGGAAGTATAACCATCTTTTTCTTGAGTACGTTGAGAGATGACTGTATGCTTAGGAACCTTAAGAAGAGTTACAGGAATTCTCTTGCCTTCTAAGAAGACTTGAGACATGGAAACTTTGGTAGCGTATATCTGTTTTATCATGTTTTTTGCTAGTGCAGCTAATTGCCCCATACAAAGGGTAATTTAACATAATTTATTTTATTTTTTAATTTTAATTACATCTTGATCTCTATACCGACTCCGGCAGGAAGATCTAAATGTTGAAGTGAGTCAATAGTTTTATTGGTGGGTGAGATGATGTCTATTAACCTTTTGTGTGTCAACACCTGAAAATGTTCACGAGCGTCTTTGTCAGTGTGGGGACTGGTGGTGACAACAATACTCTTCTTTTTTGTGGGCAGGGGAACTGGACCGACTACTTGAGCTCCAGAAACTAAAGTTGTCTGTATGATCTTGTTGGCAGCCTCATCTATTACTCTGTGATCAAAGGATTTAAGCCTGACTCTAATTTTTGGTTGGTTGATGGCTGCCATAGGATTGAGTCATTGCTGCTAACCTTAGCTGGATATTTTAGTAACTACACCGGCTCCGACGGTCATACCACCCTCTCGGATAGCGAACTTTGAGCCTACTTCTATAGCTACTGGCTGGATTAACTCTATCGTTGCCTCGGCATTGTCACCAGGCATGATCATTTCTACTCCCTTTGGAAGTTTCATGTCACCAGTGACGTCGGTGGTTCGGATAAAGAACTGAGGCTTGTAACCAGAAAAGATTGGAGTGTGGCGACCACCCTCGTCCTTGGACAAGATGTAGCACTCTGCTTCAAACTTTTTATGAGGTGTAATGGATCCAGCTTTAGCCAATACTTGACCGCGCTCGATGTCCTTTTTTTCTATACCTCTTAGAAGAATTCCAGCATTATCGCCAGCTTGACCTTGATCTAAGGTCTCATGGAACATTTCCACACCGGTAACGACTGATTTTTTGGTGTCTTTTAGACCAATGATTTCTATTTCTTCACCAACCTTGACCACACCTCTGTCGATTCTACCAGTAACAACCGTACCGCGACCTTTGATGGAGAAGACGTCTTCTACAGGCATAAGGAAAGGTTTGTCTAACTCTCTTTTTGGAGTATCGATCCAGGTGTCGACGGCATCCATTAATTTCATGATGCCTTCTTGAGCTTCTTTGTCACCCTCTAGAGCTTTTAAGGCTGAAACCCTAATTACTGGAGTATCTTCGGAGTATTTGTACTTAGTAAGTAGCTCTTTGATTTCCATTTCGACGATGTCTAGAAGTTCTGTGTCATCAACTGCGTCTACTTTATTTAAAGCGATCACTAGTTTAGGTACGTTTACTTGGCGAGCAAGAAGAACGTGCTCCTTGGTCTGAGGCATGACACCATCAGTAGCGGCAATAACTAAAATAGCACCGTCCATTTGAGCAGCACCAGTAACCATATTTTTGATGTAGTCTCTGTGACCTGGAGCATCGATATGAGCATAGTGGCGAGCCTTAGTTTCATAAGGAACGTGACTGATGTTGATGGTAACACCACGCTCTTTCTCTTCTGGGGCAGAGTCGATTTGATCAAAGTTCATGGCCTTAGCTAGACCAGCAGCTGCCAAAGTAGCAGTAATTGCAGCCGTAAGGGTAGTTTTACCGTGATCTACGTGACCAATGGTACCAATGTTAACGTGGGGTTTTGTTCTTTGAAATGAAGCCATATTTTTGTTTTTTAAATTAATTTTTAATAATTTTTAGCATAGCAGTACTAGCCTTCCTGTATTTTAACAGATTTACTCAGGTTTGTCAGCCCCAGGAGTCTTTAGAAGCTTTTCTGCCAAATTTGTGGGTAATTGCTCGTAATGGCTGGGCTCAATGTAGGGGTCCGCTCTGCCAGCAGTTAATGACCTTAAAATGGTGGTGTATGATCCTAGTTCGGACAGAGGTACTTCTGCAGTAATAACACGAGAGTTACCTCTCTGGGCTGAGCCTGATATTTGACCACGTTTACTTGATAGATCACCGATAACATCCCCCATGTATTCCTCCGGAGTAGTTACTTCTACTTTCATGATTGGTTCCAATATAACTGGGTTGGCTGCCCTAACTGCTGTTTGAAAGGCCAGGGATCCAGCTATCTTGAAGGCGATGTCGGAGGAGTCAACGTCATGGAAGGTGCCATCAATGAGATCCACTTCTAGATCTACTACTGGAAATCCAGCGATAACTCCGTTTTCATAAGCCTCTTTTATACCTTTTTCCACAGAAGTAATGAACTCTCTTGGAATGGCACCACCGACTATTTTGTTATTGAAGGTGAATCCAGTACCTCGTTCTTTTGGTCTTATGTTGATGAAACAGTGTCCGTACTGACCACGACCACCAGATTGTTTAATGTATTTACCCTCCACCTTAAGCACCTCTTTGGTCACGGTTTCTCTGTAGGCGACTTGCGGTTGTCCAGTATTAGCAAAGACGTTAAATTCTCTTTTTAGTCTTTCTACTAAGATCTCAAGATGGAGCTCACCCATGCCGGAAATAATTGTTTGACCAGTTTCGTGGTCTGTTTTAATTTTGAAGGTTGGGTCTTCGTCAGAAAGTTTTTTTAACGCTAACCCTAGTTTTTCTTGATCTGCTTTAGTTTTAGGTTCAATAGCAAGTGAGATAACTGGTTCTGGGAAACTAATTGACTCCAAGACTAGTGGGTGGTCGACATCACCTAAGGTGTCCCCAGTGGTAGTGTTTTTTAAACCTACAATGGCCACTATCTCTCCAGCCCTAGCTTCCGTGATTTCTTCACGACTATTGGCGTGCATTAATAACAGTCTACCTAGGCGCTCCTTTTCACCTTTGGTTGAGTTATATATGTATGAACCTGATTTCAATATTCCCGAGTAAACACGTACATAAGTGAGTCGACCGACATGAGGGTCAGTTTGTATTTTGAAGGAAAGAGCAGTGGCAGGTTCTTTTATGTTTGGTTCTCTTGATTCTTCTTTGTTTGTTTGCGGATTAGTTCCAGTAATAGCGTCTACATCTACGGGACTTGGAAGAAGATCTACGACAGCATCTAGTAATGGTTGGACACCCTTGTTTCTTAATGAGGAACCAGGGAAAACTGGGATCAAGATGTTGTTTATGGTTGCTTTTCTTAGAGCCTGTTTTAACTCTGCTATTTCTAGTTTTTCCGAGTTGAGGTATTTTTCTAGCAAAGGGTCATCTGTTTCAGTAATGGTCTCTATGAGTTTGTTTCTTTCTGGCTCTATCTTGTCTTTTAGTTCTTCTGGAATCTCATCTGTCACTTCATACTTAGCACCTGTTTCATCACCTTTCCAGATAATAGATTTTTGCTCTAGCAATAGATACATTCCTTTAAAAGTATTTTCTACTCCTATAGGTAAGGCTAAAATAGCGGTTTTGGCACCTAGTTTTTCATGCATATCTTTCACTGTGCCAAAAAAATCTGCGCCCAAAACATCCATCTTATTTATAAAAGCAATTCGTGGAACTTTATATTTGTTAGCTTGGCGCCAGACTGTTTCGGTTTGAGATTGGACTCCTGAACTAGCATCCAATACCGAAACGGCTCCATCCAAGACCCTCAAAGATCTTTCTACTTCTGCTGTAAAATCTACGTGGCCGGGAGTATCTATGATGTTGAAACGAAACTCACCTTTTAAAACTGAGTCTTCCAATGCAGGAGTCCAAAATGCAGTAGTAGCGGCAGACATGATGGTAATGCCACGCTCTTTTTCCTGATCCATCCAGTCCATTTGAGTATCGCCTTCGTCTATGTTACCGATTTTGTAGGTCTTACCGGTATAGAAAAGTATTCTTTCTGTGGTAGTAGTCTTACCAGCATCAATGTGAGCAATAACACCAATATTTCTTACCCTGTCTAAGGAGAGATCTTTTTGTTTGTCGTCTTTTATGGTAGCCATGATTTTGTGGGAAATAATTACCAGCGGAAATGGGCGAAGGCGCGGTTGGCTTCTGCCATTTTTTGAGTATCTAGTTTTTTCTTAATACTTGCTCCTTGATTTTGATGTGCATCTAAAACTTCAGCAGCTATTTTTTCTCCAAAGGTGTGAAACTCACCATTAGGTCTTTGTCTGGCAGACTGAATCAACCACCTTATAGCTAGGGTTTGTTTTCTGTCCGGCCTAACTGACATAGGAACTTGATAGCTGGCGCCACCAACTCTTCTTGGTCTCACTTCCATCTGAGGAGATATGTTTTCTATCGCTTCTGTTAAAACTGTTAATTCGTCTTTTTTTGTCTTATCCTTAATTACTTGAAGAGCGCCATATACATGTTTTTGGGCGATAGTCTTTTTCCCACTGTACATACAAGCATTAATCATTTTACTCACCAGAGAAGAGCTGTATACGGAATCTTTTATTATTTTTCTTTTAGGGGCTTTCTTAGTTCTCATTTTTATATAAATTTATTAAGCGTCTTGGTTGACTGGGGCATTTCCTGATTTTCTGGCACCATATTTGGAGCGACTTGATTTTCTACCCTCAACACCCGCTGTGTCTAGTTTACCGCGAACAATATGATACTTAACTCCGGGGAGATCTCTAACACGACCGCCACGGATTAAAACTACTGAGTGTTCTGCTAGATTGTGTCCCTCGCCCATTATATAAGCGGTGACTTCTTGACGATTACTAAGCCTTACTCTAGCGACCTTTCTTAGGGCTGAGTTAGGTTTCTTAGGAGTCATTGTTTTAACCTGAAGACAGACGCCGCTCTTGTGAGGATTGACTGTGTCTGTCATGCGACGCTTGACAGAGTTAAAGCTTTTACGCAGTGCAGAAGCCTTAACCTTCTTTTTGAGGCTTTTTCTTTTTCGTTTGACGAGTTGATTAATTGTAGGCATAGGTTAGGCTGTATTTTATCAGACTGTGTCGAAACTTGCCCTGGCTTTGTTGCTGGGGATTAATCTTCCAATAATAACGTTCTCTTTTAATCCAACTAAGTGATCCACCTTACCCTGGAGAGAAGCAGTGGTTAATACTTGAGTTGTGTCCTGGAAAGAAGCAGCAGATAACCATGAATCTGTGTACAGAGAAGATCTGATAGTACCAAGGATTAACCTTATTGCTGAAGCTGGTTCTCCACCTTGTGCAATAGCAGCTTTGTTAGCTCTTTCGAATCCTGCCATAGAAAGTATTTCACCTGGAATTAAAATTGTATCTCCAACAGTATCTATTTTCACCCTGTCACTCATCTGCCTAACAATAACCTCTAGATGCTTGTTGTGAATGTTTATTCCTTGTGATGCATATATGGACTGTACCTCTTTAATCAAATAGTCTTGCGTACCTCTTAAACCCTTGATGTTTAGATACTTCTTTACGTCTATCCCACCGGAAGCCAGTTGTGTACCTACTCCAACTAAGTCACCATGAGAAACACTCATATTTTGCACTAAAGGAATTAAATACTCCTTACCTTCTTCTTTCGAGTTTGTTGGAGCGATAGTCAGCTTGTAACCAGTAGGTGTTTCTTTAACACTTACTTTTCCGGCTATTTCAGCAACTGGAGATAGGACTTTAGGTGTTCTGACCTCAAAAAGCTCTGTTACCCTAGGTAAGCCTTGGGTTACATCTAGTCCTGCCACACCACCAGAATGCTTAGTTCTCATAGTCAGCTGTGTCCCCGGCTCTCCAATTGACTGGGCAGCGATGATTCCAACTGGATCACCAATAACTGCCTGCTTATTGGTAGCATAATTAAATCCATAACATGCTATACATAGCCCAGATTTTAGCCCACAGACAATAGGTGAGCGAGCGTAAATTATTTTTACTTTAGCAGCAACAATAACCGAAACCATTTCTTCACTTATGTTTTCACCCTTTTTAACCAAAACTTTCTTTGTATTTGGATCAAGAACTTTTTTGGCAACATTTCTACCAACTATTTGCCTTGAAAATTTAACGGGTCCGAGCTTGTCAAGACTTATTTCAATAAACTCTTTGGTGTTGCAGTCTTTAGAACGGATGATTGCGTCGTGACTCACGTCTACCAAACGTCTAGTCAAATAACCTGCATCCGCGGTCCTCAAAGCAGTGTCTGTTAAACCTTTTCTAGATCCACGAATTGCATTTACATATTCAAAAATTGACAGACCCTGACGGAAATTACCCTTGGTAGGAAGCTCCACAAAGTTACCTAACGGATCTACATTGATTCCCCTCATGGCAGACAACTGTTTGACGGTATTCTTTGTGATACGACCCATTCCTGTATCAACAATCAATCGAACCGGGTTGTCTTTAGAGAATGATTTCCATGTTTTTTCGGTCAAATCTTCTGTTGTATCCATCCACATTTGTACAACTAGTTTTTTTCTTTCGTCATTGGTAATCAGACCAAGCTTGAAGTTGTCTTCTATTTCCTTAGCTTTTTGATTAGCCTCTTCAATAACCTTATCCTTGTCTGCATATAGTTCATTGTCTGTTATTGCAAATGATAGGCCAGATATTGTTCCTGTTTCAAAGCCCAAATCTTTTACTGCATCTATTAACTTAACCACGTCCTTACTATCAAGCTGTTTAATGGCTCTCTCAAATAAAGAGCTTATTTCTTTTCTAGTTAATCCATGGTTTATGAATTCCCATTCTACGGGCAAGATATCATTAAATATAATTCTTCCTGTTGTTGTTTCAGTTATCTCCTTAGATGTCGGTAGTAAACGAACTTTAATAAGTTGACGGAAGCTTATTGTACCTGTTTGATAGGCTTTTTTGGCTTCTTCTGGTGAAGAAAAAACAGTTAAAATCTCTGGTAGTTCTGGATCATGGGAAGTGAGGTAATAGACACCAATGGCCATTTCTTTTTTGTCTGGAATGCTTTCTGGGTGTCCATCTGATGGCTTAAGAAGATTTTTCTCTGGAAGCATGTATTTAACTGCTTCTTTCCTGGCCTTTTTTGTTAAAGGAACATGGACGGCCATTTGGTCTCCATCAAAGTCGGCATTGAAACCAGCACAAACCACTGGATGCAACCTAATAGCTGCTCCTTCCACTAATACTGGCCAAAAGGCTTGAATGGACAGTTTATGTAAGGTTGGAGCACGATTTAGAAGGACAGGGTGCTTCCTGGTGACTTTTTCTAGGATATCAAAAATTTCTGGCTGGCGTTTTTCTATCAGGTCTTTAGCGGCTCTTACATTTGGAGCTAAGTCTTGCTTGATTACTTCATGAAGAACAAAAGGTTTAAACATTTCTAAAGCCATGTCTTTTGGAAGACCACATTGATTTAGTTTTAGTTCTGGACCAACAACAATCACTGAACGACCTGAGTAGTCTACACGTTTTCCTAATAGATTTTGACGGAAACGACCTTGTTTACCCTTTAAGGAGTCAGACAGACTCTTGAGATCCCGACCCGCTCGGGTTCTGCGGCTTGTTTTTGCTTGAGAAGCGTCTATAAGAGAGTCAACTGACTCTTGAAGCATCCTTTTTTCGTTTCTTACAATTATTTTTGGCGCGCCAAGATCTAAAAGATGTTTAAGCCTGTTATTTCTATTAATAACCCTTCTATATAAATCATTGGAATCAGAAGCCGCAAATCTACCACCAGATAATTGAACCATAGGTCTTAGGTCTGGAGGCATGATTGGTAGTACGCGAAGAATCATCCATTCTGGATTGACTTCCGCACTCAAGAGTCCTTGGGCTACTTGTAGCCTCTTCGTGGCCTTTAGGCGTTTGGCTTCTGAGGTGCTGTTTAAATCTTCTTTTAGATCTAAAACCAAAGCTTCCAGATTAACCTTTTTGATAGCTTCTAAGATTGCCTCTGCACCCATGTCAACAGATAGCCAATCGCTACTATTGTAATCCAAAAGTTTTTGATACTCTGAGTCGGATAAAAGACCGTTTTGTTTGATTTGCTTGATTAATACGGTTAGCCTGTTGTAAATCTCTTCTACCATAGTTATTTCCCCAACCATTTGCTCTCGCTGAGAAGCAACCAAGCGTTTTGTCTCTGTTTTTAACTGGTCTATTTTTAGAGCTAACTCATCTTGCACTTTAATTTCTTTTTTGAGACTACTTAAGTCTTTCTTTGCTTTGCTTTTTAGTTCTTCTATTTGTTTATTAAAAATTTGGCGGACTTCTTCAATCTTTCCCTTTAACTCAATTTCTATGTCCTTTAAGGCTTGCTTCTGTTTTTCCTCGTCAACTGAAAGTATTAGGTACTTAGAAAAATAAACGATGGAAGTAAGACTTTTTGGTGGGATATCTAACAAAAGAGATAGTTTGGATGGAGCTCCCTTAAAAAACCAGACATGACAGACTGGAGCGGCTAATTCTAAGTGGCCCATTCTTTCTCTGCGAACTCGACTCTGGGTAACTTCTACACCACACTTATCACAGACGATACCTCTAAATCTAACTCTTTTGTATTTACCACAGTAACATTCCCAATCCTTGGTGGGTCCAAAAATCCTTTCACAAAAGAGGCCATCTTTTTCTGGTTTTTGGGTTCTATAATTGATGGTTTCTGGTTTTGTTACTTCACCATTTGACCAACCACGAACTTCTTCTGGTGAAGCTAGGCGTATCTTTAGGCCAGAAAATGCGTGAGGAGTTTTCATAAATTTTTATTTGTTATTAGTTGTTTTTAATTCTTCAGTATTGTTTTCTTCAGAAGCCAAATTACTAGAAACATGGTCTGGTTTTGAGTCTTCTACTCCCTCTTGAACTTCTTTCTTTGTTTCCTCTACCTCTGCTTCTTTTATCACCGGTGCGGCTGTCCCCACTGGTATGATGGCTAGATTCAGTGCGTTTAGTTCTTTTATTAAAACCTTGAATGATTCTGGAGTAGTGGATTCAGGAATAGGTAGTCCTTTAACGATTGCTTCGAAGGCCTTTGAGCGACCAACCACATCGTCTGACTTTAATGTCAGCATTTCCTGTAAACCATGGGCGGCTTTGTGGGCTTCTAGGGCCCAAACTTCCATTTCTCCCAATCTTTGACCACCTCTTTGAGCTTTTCCTCCTAGAGGTTGTTGGGTGACAAGAGAGTAAGGTCCGGTAGAACGGGCATGAGTCTTGTCTTCTACCATATGGATTAATTTTAGAATGTAGGCAACACCTGTGGCAGTTTTTTCTATGAATTTTTCCCCTGTTCTACCATCATAAAGTTGTAGTTTACCAGAGATAGGTAGCCCTGATTTAACCAAAAGTTGATTAATTTTTTCTTCTGGTATTCTCTCAAAAACAGGTACTGCTATTTTTTTATCTTGAGCCTCTGCGGCTATACCCAACTGAGCTTCTAACAATTGGCCTAGGTTCATTCTTGCAAGAACTGATAAAGGAGAAATTATTATGTCTATGGGGCGTCCGTTGGCCATGTGTGGCATGTCTGTCTTGGGAACAATTTTACTAATAACTCCCTTGTTTCCATGACGACCGGCTAATTTATCACCGACAGTGATCTTTCTCAGTTGTGCTACCTGAACTTTTACTTGTTGGATTACCCCTGGACTTAGCTCATCACCTTTTTCTCTATCGAGAACTTGTACGCTGACAACTACCCCCTGATCACCATGCGGGAGTTTTAGAGATGTGTCTCGTACCTCTCTGGCTTTTTCACCAAATATAGCTCTTAACAGTCTTTCCTCTGCTGTCAGCTCTGTTTCTCCTTTGGGGGCGATCTTACCAATTAAGATGTCTCTTGGTCCTACAACTGATCCTGGAATGATAATCCCGTCGGTCCCTAAATATCTGAGATCGTGCTCTGATACATTCGGTATATCGTTGGTTAGCTCTTCTGGTCCGAGCTTGGTATCCATTACCTCAGCAGTGTGCTCACTTATGTGGATAGAAGACAGAAGATCCTTTTCAAGTAATCTACTTGAAACAACTATGGCGTCTTCGTAACCTAAACCCTCAAAAGACATATAAGCTATAAGTAAGTTTTGTCCCAGAGCTAGCTCTCCATTTTCTGAGGCTGGTCCATCTATAATTAAGTCTCCTGCCTCTACCTTTTCACCAGCTAACACTAATGGTTTCTGGGAATAACTAGTATTTTGGGAAGTTCTATAAAATTTTCTAATCTGATACGTCTCTATATCACTTTTTATTTGAATGTAGCCGTACTCTGTTTCTAGCTTAGCTTTAGTTGCCTCACTTGCATCTTTTTTAGATATTTTGATACTAATATGCTGCCCATCAGAAGAAGTCACTGTCCCAGCATGACGAGCTTTAACCACCCAACCCATAGAGCTGGCAATCACTGATTCCATACCCGTCCCGATTACAGGAGACTCTGCCTTTAATAATGGGACAGCTTGTGTTTGCATATGAGATCCCATTAGGGCCCTAATACCATCATCATGGTGGACAAAGGGAATAAGTGAAGCAGAAGTACTAACTACCTGACGAGGGACTATGTCTATATATTGAACCTTATTTACGTCGACCTCGATGAATTCTCCTTGGTAACGACAAGCCACCCACTTATCGGTTATATAGCTGTTTTTTTGACCAACCTCAGCATGAGTAATATAATAGTCCTCTTCATCGTCTGCCGTTAAATAAACGATTTCATTAGTAACCTTCATTAGGGGTTTGTCGTTTTTGGTAATCTGATCTACTTTTAAGTATGGAGACTGGAGAAAACCATATTTATTGACTTTTGTGTAAAGAGCTAAATAGGTAACGAGTCCGATATTTGGACCTTCTGGGGACCTAATAGGGCCAATCCTGGAGTATTGACTATTGTGGATGTCTCTCATTGAAAAACTTGCCCTTTCCCTGGTTACACCACCAGGCCCCATAACAGTAGCACGACGAATGGTATCTATTTCAGATAAAGGGTTAACTTGATCTAATATTGCACTTAGACGATTTCTACGGAAAAACTCTGCTATGGCAGCAACTACTGGGCGTGGATTAACGAAGCTGGCAGGGGTGTGAAGCTCCTCAGGTTTGGCTAAGCTCATTTTTTCACGAATAGACCTCTCTAGACTTAAGAGACCTCTCCTCAGGGCTGTTTGGTCTACTAACTCACCCACTTGACGTAATCTACGGTTGGCTAAATGGTCAATATCATCTGTTTTCCCTTTTCCGTTTTGAAGAGAAATCAAGTATTTAATAGTAGCGACTAAATCGTCCTTTGTTAAAGTGGTGCTGTCAGTGCTTACGGAACGGAAACTTGCAAGTTTTTTATTGGTTTTGTATCTGCCAACCGCACCAAGATTATAACGACGGTGGTCAAAGAACATTTGCTTTAATAGGTTTTTGGCATTTTCTAGCACTGCAGGTTCTCCAGGACGGATTTTTTCGTAGAATTCTAGCAAAGCTTCATCCGTATTTGAACTCGTATCTTTAAGTAGAGTTGTGGCTATATATGGATGATCTGTGTCCACATCAACATCTTTAAACAAAGCTTCTATTTCTTCGTTTGAGGAAAAACCAATGGCTCTCAGTAGAGTGGTGACAGAAATTTTTCTACGACGGTCAACACGAACTGACAAATGGTCGTTTTTACTCACCATTATTTCAATCCAAGATCCATGAATAGGTCTTATTTCCGCCTTGTGGAGAGGGCGACCTGACTGGGGATCTATTTCTTTGGTAAAATAGACTCCAGGGCTTCTAACCAATTGATTAATAACGACTCTTTCCACTCCGTTTATCACAAAAGTCCCAATAGATGTCATCAATGGAATGTCACCTAAAAATACCTTTTTTTCTTGAAATTTGTTGGTTTTTAAGTTTGTGAGTTTGGCAATAGCCCATAGGGGCGCATCAAAAGTAATTCCTTTTTCTAGGGCTTTTTTCGGGGTGGTTTTTGGATCGCCAATTTTATGACTTAGAAATTCAAATTGAAACGCATTGCCACTAAAGTCTTTTATTGGGTTTACCTTGAGAAGTGATTCTCCTATACGATTATTAAGAAAATCTGAATATGAGTCTAATTGAATTTTGACTAAATCAAGGGTGGGTAACTTGTGTTTTACATTACCCCAGTTTTCTCGTTTTTTTCTATGCATTGAAAATTAAGATTTACTTGGACCGCAATTTTAATTAAAGAGACAGAAAAAACCTGGCCATACAGAACTTGGCCAGATTACTGACTATGTTGGATATATTAACACTATTACTTAGGCTTGTCAATCAGCAGTCTTTTTTAAGATATGTACAAATATTCTGATTATGCTCTTCTATTGTCTTTGAATAATGGATGTGGCCCTTTTCATCATGAAGATAAAACCAATAACCTGAAGAAGTGGCTTGAAAAGATGCTTTTATTGCTTCTTTTCCTGGACTAGCTATTGGGCCAAAAGGCAAGCCGGTTTTCTTATATGTGTTGTAAGGTGAAGATATGTTTATATCATCTCTTGATAGGTTTTTTGACCAATAATCACAATCTAACTTTGAACATGTTTGGGTTGCGAGGACAAATTGAACAGTGGCATCAATTTGAAGAGGCCAATTTGCCTCTAGACGTTTTTTAAGTATGCCGGCAATTTCTAGCATTTCATCAGAATCCCTCGCTTCCCTTTCTAAAAGTGAGGCTAAGATTAAGATTGAATCTAAGTCAATCATTGGAATTGACAGATCCTCAATCACTTGATCAAACTGATTAGTAAGTTTTTTGACTATATCCTTTGTTGAGCTGTTAGGATCAAACGCATATGTCTCTGGAAATAAATGACCCTCTAGTCCTTCAGTGGCTAAAATAAACTCTTGAGTGCTAAAGTTTGGGTTGGGAACAGAAGAATTAAATGAACTTTCTATTATCAAAGCAACCTCTTCACGACGTAAACCTTCTGGGATGGTGACCCATACTTGCTTACTACTGGCTTCAGTTAAACTTGACACTATCTTAGATAGATTATTAGCGGGCGATAGATAGAAATACCCAGCTTGAATATCTTTACTTATTCCCTTAGCAAGAATGAGTAATTTGGTGGTTGAAGCAGAACGCACAATATTCTGCTTTTTTAGGTTATTAGTTATTTGATCTAAGCTCTGACCTGGCTGAATTACAAACTCAATCTTACCGGTCGATAATGAGCTTACAGGAGAAGACAGATAAGAAAAATATAAAAACAGGATGAATATGGGCAAGGTGAAGGAGATTAAGCGGAACAGGCGAGACATTGATAAAATTTTACTAAACCTCTTCAAATAGTGCTCTTCTGAAAGTTTTAGACTTCAAGTTGAACATAAAAATGCGGCCACATTTACATGTAACTTTATCGTGATTTTTTATTTTTGCCTTGTCTTTTCTCCCGCTGTTGAGGGAAGTTCCACAGCCGACACACTGTCCCCTAGAGAGTAACCAGGCTTGAACTGGAGAAATTATATTCTTGAACACTTTTATTTATTGATAATTAATAACTTAACTATAGATGATTCTATCAGATAAATTAAGAACTTAGGAAGTCTTGCAAAATAATAGCTGCAGCAGTACTATGTTTCTTGTCACGACGACGATGTTTTGAACCACCTGACTGAAGCATTTTCTTCTCAGCGATTTTCGAACTTAGGTCTTCTGAAAAAAGATGAATTGGACCTTGGAAATGTGTTTTGAGAATGTTGAGCAAGTCTTTAGCCAAGGTGTGTATGGGACCAAATGAAGGTTGACCAATAACTAATTCGTCTGGTTTTTGCTCCCTGATTATTGAAAGTATTTGAGCCAATAGTCTATCTTTATCTTTGGTGTGAATAGTGGTTAACGTCTCCACAAGATGAGTAGAGCCTGAAACAGCAAATCCTGTGTGTGATAGGCCTGGGTCTATACATAAATAGGAAGACATTAGTTTAAATTTTTTGCAAGACTGCTTCTACCACTAGACGTTTAAGTTTTGTCCCTGGTGGTACACAGGTTATTAATTTGAGAGATTTTTTGTCGAATTCTTGACGGAGGACCTCTACTTGTTCTGGTTTGACTTGATAAATGTCGTTTACTTTATATGTGTACTTGATTCCATTGGAAGTAACAAAGATACTTGACCCCAGTTCGATGGTTGGCAAGGTAGAAAAGATGGTTGTGTAATCTTGAGGGTCAAAAAATTGAGGGAGTGTGGAGTGACCAAAAACAACTGGGGAGCCATTTTGGCCTGGAAGGGCAGTTTGAGGATAGTGGACTAGACTGACACTCAAGTCGTCACTATTTAAATCAACAGTGGCTTCTCCAATTCCCAAGGAAGGGATATTAATCGTATATGTGGAGATGGTCGGGTCAGGAATGGGAGTGAAGGTGGTAGTAGAAGCATTAAACCAATTACTAGCTTTTATGTAATCTACCTGACCCAATATAGGTATGAGGGAGTCTTCAGGGTTGTCAACAGCAAATGATTGATAATTTAAAGGAGAAAGAAGAGTGTTTTTGTAACTATCAAAACCCATCCTGGAAGAAATATGATAGTTGGCCAGTGGCCAAATAACAGTGGCTACCAAACCCAAGCCTATGGCAGAAATTAAAGTAGGCAAGAAACGAATTTGATTTGGAATAGTATGTCCAGGTGTGGGGTTTTCTTGGTTTGATTTTCGATATTCATAGAGCATGGTAAGAACTATCTTGTGGTGGTAACGTTGAGAGAAACTCTCTTTTTATTCAAAGGAATATATCTAGACAGTAGAGGAATGTTTGGCTTAATAATTATCTTGGTGCTTTCATATCCTGGAATGGTTTCGAGAATATTTTTAAGCTTATTAACAGATTTACCTTTTACTTGAGATATATAACGATCTTGATCTATAACCGGAATGAGAGAGCCAGTGATCTTTGCCTGGGTTTTGTAGACGCCCACATCTTCACCTATTTGTGGAGGGAGGATCTCTATTCTAGATTGATCTTGCAAGAGTTTCATGCCCGGATTTGTTTTTGGAATTAACTGAGTACTTATTTGGTTGGTAATTTCTGAGTCGGAGTAAAGTAATACATTTACTTCACCGGTTAAGTTTAAACTGACAACATCAGCCTCTTCTCCTATTTCCAAGGAAAAATCTTTTTTTGAATATGACAACTCACCTATTACCAGACTAGATAAACTGGAGTCCTGTTCCTTCACCCTTAAGTCTATCTCTGAGATTACTTTGTTGGAAGCAATTTCTAGTAGTTTTTGATGATCGTCTTCAGAGACAGCCTTGACTGTTCTGGATGAACCTCCTGTGAAATCATTTTCGGCGATGGCGTAGACCACTGACCTGGAGTAACTACCAACACTAAACTCTGTGGACTTGGACAGATTATATCTTGTCCCTATGCCAACGGCAGTTACGGAAAGACTATCTGACTTACCAAGCTCTATGGTGCCTGCAACCTTATTGGCGCTTTGAGAAGCAATTGTTGTAGGGGTGTTTAATAGAAAGATTAGATTGTCTGATTCGATTTGTGCCCCTGATTTTATTGTGATTGAATCATTGGTCCCGTTATAGAAAATAACTGTACCAGAAGCTTTGTCCCCAACCAAAGCTTCACCAGTAGTAGAAATTGACTCTGAGACCGAGGCGGTAAACGTCTGGGTATTGATTGGTAGATTGATACTATCTGGGCTGACTTCACCACTGAAAGATATGTTGATTGTTTCAGATAAAGAAGTTTTTTTTACGGTAACCATTACTTGAGCCGAAGCCAGGGTGAAGTAGGCAACTGTTAAGAAAATAGGAGTGGATAATAAACCTGAAAGCATTACTAATCCTGATTTTTTCTTTACATTTACTAGCCTTGTTTTTAATGAACGAACGATATTTTTAAAGTGGCTTAAATAAGGTTCTCTTGTAGGAGATTGTTGGGAAACTACTGAGGGTGATGGCTCTTTTATTACCTCTTGTACCTTTTTGGCTATGGGTTTATCTTGAATAGTGGGTTTCTCTTTAAAGACAGGTTTATCGCTGTCTGATCGGGATTCTGGTTTCTCAACATGAAAGCCCAAATTAGACAGACTGTTCTTGGTGGGGGGGGCCATAACTTCCTCATTCACCACTGCACCAAGTGAGCTGGCTACTTCTAATCCTCCCGCCAGAGCAATTGCCTCTATACTGAACTCGGCGGATAAAACCTCTACTTTTGGTAAATGAACAAATGGCAGTTTTTCCCTCCAAGGGTAGGAGAGTAATTGTTGTTGTTCTTCCTCTAGGTTAGACCCATTAGTTAAAACAAAGCGGGGGGGAAGTTGATCTAAATTCAATCTAGTTAGACCCTCCTGAACATCTTTATTAAGTTCGCCTGAACGACCAACCTCTTCTATCGCCTCGACCTTACCTAGTTTTACCACTGCGACAGTTACCTTATCTGGGTATACTTCTAAAAGAATTGCTGAAGGGGGGATCCCTTCTTTCTTTTTTAGATGGTGAATTATTGCCTGAGCGCTTGTGACTAAACCGATTGGCTTTAAACCTAGTTCTGTCAGAACATTTTTTATTAAACTTGTCTTGGTCGGATGAATTTTATCACCATCCAGCCAAGGTTCTGGGAGACCCAAAATGACTTTTTTTGGTTTTTTTAATATATTTTTTGTGGCAGAAGTCAGAGAAGCGTCAACTCCGTTGATTAATGATTCTTCCGAATCCCATAATTCAAATGAGCCTATTGAAACCATTGATGGCTCTTCTCCTTCTATTTCCCAAACGGCGGTTTTTATAAGAGATTCATGTATTTCCAGGGCTAAAAAATTTTCTTGCTCGGGAGCCTCCTTTTTAGATGTAAGTAATTCTTTAAGATTCATTAGCTAATAGTTCAGATAAATTTTAAGTAGACACGCCTAAGGCCTTGACCCAAAGCCTTTTGTTTATCCACCTTAATCTTACCAATTTTACCGGTGCTTGTTACATGAGGGCCGCCACAAAGTTCTTTAGAGTATTCTCCAATAGAGTAAATAGTGACTCTGTCTGGATATTTTTGTTTGAAAAAGGCTAATACACCATCATTAATTGCTTCTTTATATGATGTTTCTTTGTGAGTAACGGGAAGATTTTCTTGAATTTTTTTGTTAATTATTTTCTCTATTTTTAAGATCTCTTTTTCTGTGAGCGCGCTTTTATGGGTGAAGTCGAATCTTAACCTCTCTGCTGTAATGTTTGAACCAGCTTGTTCTACGTGCTCACCCACAATATCACGCATGGCTTGATGAAGAAGATGAGTGACTGTGTGATACTTGGTGGTAACTTCAGAATGATCAGCCAACCCTCCCTTGAACATGCCAGCAGAAGCTGTACGGGATTTTTCTGAGTGCTTCTCTAACTCCTTTTTGAAGTGTTTTTTGTTTATAGATAAACCTTTCTCTCTTGCGAGCTCTTCTGTAATTTCAAAAGGGAACCCGTATGTTTGAAACAGGTGAAAAGCTGTTTTTCCATTAATTTCTTGAAGCTTATTGAACTCTTTTAAACCCTTAGTTAAGGTCTTTTCGAATCTATTTATTTCCGCAAGTAAAATTAGGGTAATGTTTTTAGTGCCCTTGACCTCTGAATAAACTTTTGAGTAAGTTTCGCTAATTTTCTCAACAATGTCACTAGTAACTCTAGAAAAATTTTCTATACCAAGACTACGCATCTTCATTACAGCCCGACGTATAAGTCGTCGGAGAATGTAACCTTGCTGTTTATTAGACGGCTCTAGACCTTGGGCAATTAGAAAAGTAGCCGCTTTTAAATGATCAGCGGTAACCTGCATAACAGATTTGTTATGTTTGTATTGTTTATTTGAGGCTTTTTTTATTTTCTGGATTAGAGGATAGAAAAGCTCTGTCTTGAAGATGTCTGGCTCATTTAACACAGCAGCAAGTATTCGCTCAAAACCACCACCAAAATCGACGTTCTTTTTCGGGAGTTTAGATAAGCCACCACCTGGCTCCTTTTTATATTCCATAAAAACGCAATTACCTATTTCCAAGAAACGCCCACAATCACAGTTTGGGTGACATATTTCACCAAATTTTGAGTTATGTTTTATCTGGGTAAATTCGAAAAATATCTCAGAAGTAGCTCCACCCGGTTCACCAACTGGCATTTTACTAGGTGGTCCTGAACGACTCCACCAGTTCTTAGTGTCACCATACTTATAGATATGGTCCTCAGAAATACCTAGATTTTTCCAGGTTTTTAGCGATTCTGTGTCTTCAGGGACATCTTCTGTGCCGGTGAAAACTGTGACATGTAGTTTCTCTTTGGATATATCTAGTTCCTTGGTGAAAAATTCCCAGATCCAAGAAATATGTTCTTTTTTGAAATAATCGCCTAGAGACCAGTTTCCAAGCATTTCGAAAAAAGTTAAGTGACGATTATCACCAACCTCATTTATGTCGTCGTTGACACCATGAAGTCTTACAGATGGTTGTGAGTCCACCAATCTAGTGCCCTGGGGATGTTTTTGACCAAGAATATATGGAACTAATTGTTGCATTCCTGCGCTGTTGAATAAAGTGGTCGGATCACTTTCTGGAATCAGGGGTGCAGGGAGAATGGCCTTGTGGCCCTTAGAAACAAAAAAATCTAGGTATTTTTGGCGTAACTGATTAGCTGTCATGATGAGTTTGATTATAACCTAGCCGGTAAGATAGATGTTTACTTTAAAGATTGACCTTTTGAAGAGAAGAAATTATCAGTAGGTGTGTGAAAAGGTTTGGTGGGAAGCGGTGGGGGTGGGGGTGGCTGCTCTGTGTTTACATAAGATCCAGGAGAAGGAGTTACTTGAGGGGGTGGTGGGGTGGGGGTGGTGTTTTGGTGGGAGAACAGCTTAGTGAAATCCTCTGGAATAGAGTCTATGGCTTTTTGGGATATCTTTTTACCTTCTTCTGTGCCTAAAAGTAAAGCTCCAGCAATTCCCACTACTAACCCCGCAATGAATGCTGAAAATGAATTGTCTAAAATTGGTTTTGGGTGATCAGATTGTGTCATTGTTTGGAATATCTACAGGTGGTGTTTGAGGCCGGTTGCGATTTAGAAAACCTGTGATAGTTTGAATAAGAGTACCGGACTGCTTGAAACCCTCAAGAATGCCAGCAATAGCAGTCGCTGGTTGAGATAGTCTTTGGAGAGAACTTTCGGCCGTGTCTAAAACTTTGTTAAATTTTAGTAGTGAATGACGAAGTTCCTTTAATATAAGAATTAGCTGGACACCAATTATAACTGCAGTAACAGTGAGCACAGAGGTAGAAACGATAGAAACTGTCTGGGGCAGGGACATTATTTAAGTATGCTATTTTAGTTACTATAATGCAACTTTTTGCCTCACTGGGTAATAATGGTGATAGGAATTGATTTTTTGGTGGTTCTACCAAAACGATTTGTACTAGTGACTTCTATTTCTGTTTCCATGGAAGGAAGTGATATGTTAGTTATAAAATAACCTGAAGAGTCTGGATATAAAGGAGTGTTTTGATTTACCTGGACTATGGATCCTGAGTCGGTGAGACCCTCTATTGACAGCGGAGAAGTAACAACCGCCTTAGGTAAAGGTTGAGTTATGCTTAGTTTCGGTGGAACAACATAGGCCCGAAGCTGAAAACCAAGATAGAGAACAAAGATGGCAGCACCCAAAAATACTAATGATAATTGAGAATTAACCTGCAATTTTTTCTTTGTTTTCTTTTTTATGATAGTGGGATTTTGATTAGGTTTAGGAGAAAGGTAGTCGCGACGAAAAACAGCTATCAATTCCTCTGGGTTTTGGTCAAGCACTGTGGATATATTTCTTATGAACCCTTTGATAAATGTAGGAGGGGGAAGTTTGTCGTATTGGTTTTTTTCTAGATTTCGAATATGGTCTGGGTCTATTTTGGTGATAATAGACAGACTTTCAATAGTAATATTCTTAGATGTTCTAGCATTGACAAGTAGTTCTCCTACCGTTTTCATAGTTTATTTAATTAGAATCGTCCCCGGCAGGATTTTTCAAAAGGAATGCTTTGGCTCCTTCTGATAATACTTCTCTAGGCTTATTACCTTCTGGTGCGGATACTAAACCGGATCTTTCCAACTGATCTATTATTCTGGCGGCACGGGCATACCCAATGGAAAGTCGGCGTTGCAATAATGAGGCGGATGCTTTGTTGTTGTTCAGACAAACACTAACTGCCTCTTTGAATAAATCGTCTAAGTCCCCCATGTCTTGACCGTCTAATCCGACTGCGGCAGAAGTACTTATCTTTTGTATGATCTCCTCTTCATATTCTGGGGTAGTGTTGGTGCTTTTTAAGTGACTGATCAAATCTTTGATTTCCTTATCTGAGATGAAGGCTCCTTGGATTCGTTTTGGTTTCGCCTGATCTGGAGGAACATATAACATATCTCCCCTACCTAGTAATTTTTCTGCACCAGGAGTATCAATAATAACTCTTGAATCGATCATAGAGGTGACTTGAAAAGCAATTCTACAAGGAATATTGGCTTTGATTAAACCCGTAATGACATTCACAGATGGTCTTTGTGTGGCAAGGACTAGATGAATTCCCACCGCTCTAGCCATTTGGGCAAGTCGAGTAATCTTCTCTTCTACTTCATTTGGAGCAATTAGCATGATATCTGCTAGCTCATCTATTATTATGACAATAAATGGCATTGCTTGGAAGCCAGATAGTTCATTGTAAGCAGCAATATTTCTTACACCAACTTCCTGGAAGAGCTTATATCGTCTTTCCATCTCTGCGGTGGCCCAACCAAGAGCATTGACCACTTTTTCTGGGTCTACAATGACTGGGGTTAATAAGTGAGGGATACCGTTGTATCCAGTGAGCTCAACCCTTTTAGGGTCTACCATAATAAACTTGACCTCTTCTGGTGAAGCCCTAAAAAGAATTGATGCGATAAATGAATTGATTGTTACTGATTTTCCAGAACCTGTGGCGCCGGCGATAAGCGTGTGAGGCATTTTAGCAATATCTGCAACTGTAGGTTCGCCAGCAACATCTAAACCTAAGGCAACTATGGTACGAGATTTTTTCTCTTTCATCGCATTTGAACTAAGCATCTCTCTGATGGAAACAAACTCTAAGGATTTATTGGGAATCTCAACACCAACTAAGGATCTCCCAGGAATTGGAGCTTCTATTCTGATGTGGCCTTGAGGGGCAGCTAAGGCCAAGGCAAGATCCGATTGACGGGCGGTTATTTTACTTAATTTTGTACCCAAAGCTATCTCGATTGCGTATTGAGTAACAGCTGGACCCTGGTTTACTTCTACTACCTTGGCGGCAATACCAAATGAATCAAGAGTTTTTTCTATAATGGCAGCGTTTGCATTAATGTCACCCCGATCGGCTTTGGCTGATTTTTCACTTGATAGTAGACTGAGTGGTGGTGGATTCCAGATAAGGTTTTCTGTTTTAGTTGTTGGTTGGGCCTCTATATTAGATCTAATCGGAGGAATGTTTTTTGGAGGTGATGAACTGACGTCTTCTTCCTTTTTGTCTTCGGAAGAGAGGCCTTTAATTTTAAATTTACCTGGCTTAGTCGAAAAAGCGGGTCGTTTGGAGGTGGATGATTTAAAACCGGATAAGATTTTTTTTATCTTTTTATTGAGAGTATTAAAACCAACAGAAAGATCCTCTATTGATGTCTCAAAAAGAACAATTACACCAATAAAAACACCGGCTAAGTAGAACAAGTATGCTCCTGGTGAAGTAATTAACGCACCAATAGACAGGAAAAGTTGTTGACCAACCTGGCCAGATTTAGTAAGTCCTGAAAACGAGATTAAAGTAACCAGAGAACCTATAAATACCTGAGGAGTGGCTATTGGCCACTTAACTTTAGTAAGTAGCAATCCACTGGACACAAAAATAAATGGAGTCAGTATGTATGTCCAACCAAGAAGGTTGCTTCCCGTGTCATAAACTGTACTCAAAATTGGTCCTTGCCTAGAAAAAGAGATGGCTAAAAGACCCCCAATAGAGACGATGATAATGGCCAATATTGAGTTGGTTGTGTCTTTTTTTAAATTAAGTTTGAAAGGTTTGGATCTTCTTCCACGTTTTCTAGCCATAAGTATGTTTAGTATAACTTAAACTTTAAGGAGGACGGCAATTATTAAGGGCCTTCTTTCTGTTTGTTGGTAGAGATATTTCTCTAGCGATTCTTCTACTCTTTTTTTAATATATATCTCATCTTTTATTTTTGTTTTTTGGAGTCCTTTTAAACTTTCATTAATATTTGTTTTGGTTTTTTCTATTAAAGACTTAGATTTTTTCATATAGACAAAACCCTTGGAAATTATCTCTATGTTTCCAACTACCTGGCTGGTTTGAGAGCTGATGGGAATTACTGCTAGTAGGATCCCATCCGAAGCCATTGCTTGCCTGTCCCTTAAGATTGTAGAGCCGACGTCGCCCACACCTAATCCGTCTACGTATATGTTTTTGTTGTCTACGTGCCCGCCATCGCTTAATTTACCCTGGTCTATTATTATGGTTTGACCATCCTTTAAAATTGGAGATTGCTGTTTGGTATAGCCAGACTCAAGAGCCATTTCTTGATAAAGATACATATGCCTTATGTCTCCACCTATTGGAATAACGTTTTTAGGGTTGGCTAAATTAAGGAGTAGTTTTAAATCTTGCTTGTACCCATGGCCGGAAACGTGAAGGTTTTTGGTGTTTCCGAAGTAAGAAACAGACACTCCTTGCTGATAAAGTGTGTCAATTAGGTTATAGACTCCAGATTCACTACCGGGAATAACACTAGAACTTAATACTACTTTGTCTTGAGACTGTAGTTTAAGGTGGCGGTGTTCTCCTGCTGCTAACTTGTAAAGCCCAGACCCCACTTGACCTTGAGCACCAGCAATGATTATGGCTACTTGATGAGGAGGAAGATGTTTTACTTGCTCTGCCTTTATTATTGCTCCTTTGGGAATATTAATGAAACCAAGTTTTTGAGCCATTTCTACGTTTTTAACAACGGAGAAACCAACTAAAGCAACCTTACGATTGTGTTTAGTAGCTGCTTGTATAGCCATTTCTATTCTAGAAATAGATGAGGAGATGGTGGTTAAAATAAACTTTCCCTTAGTGGTCCTTACCTGCTCGTCTAAGGTATTTTGAATCAGCTTTTCTGATGGAGTTGAACCTTCTTTTTCTATACCCAAACAGTCTGTTAGAAACAGGTCAACACCTTGCTTTCCTATTCTGGCGACGGTGGCTAGGTCTGGTGGTTTGTTGTCTGGTGGATTAAGGTCTATTTTATAGTCTGCGCCATGGTAAACACTGGCAGTCGGAGTTTTGATAAAAAGATGTTTTGCGTTTGGAGTGGAATGAGTCATGTGGACAAATTCTATAGAGAACGGACCAAGCTTTAATTCTTTTTCTACGACCTGAAGCTTAGTTTTTAGCCCATACTCTCTAATCCTTGCCTCTGTCATGGCCATAGCCAAGGTGGAACCAAATACTAGAACGTTTGGAAGTCTGGGAAGGATAAAGGGTAAACCGCCATAGTGATCCATGTGACCATGAGTAACAATAATTCCAAGTATTTTTTTCTTTGACTTCTCTAGGTAAGATATATCTGGAATTAGAAAATCTACACCTGGAGTGGAGTCATCTGGGAAACCAATGCCACAATCGACGATTAGTTGGAACTTGCCGTACTCGTATACATACATGTTTTTAGTGACTTCACCTACTCCACCAAGAGGTATTAGCTTTAATTTAGGACTGTTGATTGGTTTCATTTGTTTTATTTAGGTAAGTAATCTTTAATATTGTCTTTAGTCAGATGGATTGTTTGAGCTTTTTTCTCTACTATCATTTTAGCTGTTTTTCTAACAATTCCTTCTATGTTTCTATTTAGAGTTCTTATACCAGCATCATATCCTAGTGGCCTGACGATGTTTGGCCAAAGTTCCTCATCTATAATAATTGTGTTTACATCTAAACCTGCTAGTTCAATTGCTTTGGGTAGAAGATAGTCCTTGGCAATGGTGATTTTCTCTTGGTCTGTATAGCTAGGCATTCTTATCGGTTCTAGTCTGTCTAAAACTGCTGTGGCAACATTACTTGTGTTATTGCCAGTAGCAATAAAGAGGACCTCTGAAAGATCCACTGGGTGGTCTATGTAGTGATCTAAGAAACGATTATTTTGACTGGGATCTAGAAGTTCTACCAAAACACCCATTATGTCTGCACGAGCTTCTTCTGTAACCCTATCGATTTCGTCTAGTAAGATAATTGGGTTTTTAACGTTAACTTGAGTTAGGGCTTTAATTATGTGGCCTGGTTCTGACTCTAGATGTAGGCTAGACTGACCTCTTAGATCTCTGGCACTCCCCATACCACCAAAGGGGACCCTGGCAACTGGACGACCAAGGGCTTCTGATAGAGCGTAGGCAAAAGTAGTTTTTCCTGTACCAACTAAGCCGACAAGAAATATAATGGGGGCCCTAGCGGTGCCCAGACCTTTTTCTGTTCTAAGTTTTAAAACAGACATGTACTCTAATATTCTTTCTTTAACCTCTCCCATACCATGGTGATGTTTGTCTAAGGTGTTTTTTATAAGAGTGAGATCTATGGCTCTTTCAGCTCGCTTGTCCCAAGGAACCTTGGTTATCCAATCTATATAGTGACGAGTCTTTTCAAATTCTTGGGAATAGAAACCCTGAAAGAACATTCTCTCCAACCTATCTACCATAGAACTTGCTTTTAGACTTAAGTCTCCGGGAAGACTGACAGATTTTAGTTTTTGCTGGAGATCAAGTATGTCTTTTTTTACCAGTTCTTGGTTATTTTGAGTGGGCATGGTAGCTTTTAGTATACGAAATTATCGGTGGTCTTGGAACTTTTTGGCTGGTCTTTGAGACCTTGCTGGTCTACTTGACCTTGGTTTATCACCAACCTGAAACCTTGGTTTCTCAGCAGATGAAAAAGTCTTACCTCTACTTGACTGGCCTGAAGGTCGAGGACGATCGATGGATTTAGGAGCCATGTTCGCCGGTTGTAGGTTAATTCTTCCCTGGTCATCTACTTCGTAAACCTTGACCTCCATGGAATCACCCACACTAACAACATCACTAGCATTATCCACATAATCATTGCTTAGTTTGGAGATATGAATTAAACCCTGTTTACCTGGTAGAACTTCTACAAAAGCGCCGTAAGGCTCAACTCTAGTGACCATGCCTTTATAGATTTTTCCTACCTCAGCCTCTGCAGTCATATTGGTAATATATTCTTTGGCCTCTTGAGTTTTATCAGCTTTTTTACCAGTGATACTTATAACACCAGTGTCTTCCACACCAATCTCCACCTCAAAATCTTTTTGGATTTGGCGGATTATCTTACCACCGGGCCCAATGATTTCGCCGATTTTTTCTGGGTCGATAGTTATGGTTTCTATGTGAGGAGCGTTTGGACTAATCTTCTCTCTTGGTTTATCAATGGCTTTGAGCATTTTCTCCAATATATGAAGCCTAGCTTTCTTGGCTTGTTCTAAAGCTTCACCTAAAACATCTGCGCTCACACCAGGAACCTTTACGTCCATCTGGATGGCGGTGATACCCTCTTTGGTTCCAGCGACCTTGAAGTCCATGTCTCCTGTATGATCCTCTAAACCACTAATATCACTTAGGGTTATGTATTTTTTACCATCGGTAATAAGACCCATGGCAACACCAGCAACTGGACTTTTAATTGGAACACCAGCGTCCATTAAAGAAAGAGTAGATCCACAAACTGCACCCTGAGATGTGCTGCCGTTTCCAGACATTACTTCAGAGACGACTCTTATCGTGTAAGGGAATTTGTCATGAGAAGGCAGTACTGGTTCAAGAGCCTTGCTGGCTAGAGCACCGTGGCCAACCTCACGTCTGTTGGTGAAACCCATTCTTCTAGGTTCTCCCACAGCGTAACCTGGCATATTGTAGTGATGAATATATCTTTTGGTTTCTTCACCTTTCATGCCGTCGATTAACTGTTCTTTGTCTGGGCTAGCTAGAGTAACTATACTTAAAACATGAGTTAGTCCTCTTTGGAAAAGACCGGAACCGTGGACCATGGGAATCAGAGAAACTTGTGAGCTTATATCTCTAATATCTTCTGGAGAACGACCGTCTGGGCGAATGTTCTTATCTAAGGTTTGCTCTCTGATGAAGTCTTTGGTTAGACTGTCTATTATTTTACTGACCTCTTTACCAGTTAAATCTTCGTGTTTTTCAGTTACTGCTTTGACGGTAGGTGAGAAACCCACAGTCTTGTCGGCCAGTCCTTTGACTAAATCTTCTAGACTGCCTAGTTCTTTTTTTACTAAAGCAACCTTGTCCTTGTCTAGGTCTTTTGTAACCACTTTGGTTTTTGTAGGAGAGACCTTAGCGACTAGTTCGTTTATGGCTGAAACAATGGTGTCTAGATGGGGCTGACTTGCTTTTAGAGCTTTCAAAACTGTTTCTTCGGTCGCCTCTTGAGCAGCTGTCTCTACCATGGCAATAGAATCAGCAGTACCAGAGACTAGTAGGTCTAATTTTGATTCTTTTATTTGTTCATTGGTGGGGTTTGTTAAAAACTTACCATCTTTATCTGTACCCATACGGACGGCTCCCAGGGGACCATTCCAAGGAATGTTAGAGATTGCCAAAGCTGCAGAGGTAGCGATTGCTCCCAAGATTTCTGGTTCGTTTACACCGTCTATAGCTAGAGGGTTTACCAACACTTGAACTTCTTCCTTATATCCTTCTGGGAAGAGAGGTCTAATAGAACGGTCTATTAGTCTTGCTGTTAAAGTCTCGTTATCTGATGGCCTGGTTTCTCTTTTTACAAACCTAGAAGAAGAGATTATGCCACCTGCGTAATGTTTGTCTCTGTACTCTACCTGTAAGGGAAAATAATCTAACCCTTCTACTTCACCTCCGTTTACTACGGTGGCCAAAACTAATGTGTCGCCACAACGAGCAGTAACAGCACCAGAAGCTTGAGGAGCTAAAAGCCCGGTTTCTAATGTTATTTTTTTACCATCTAAATCGATGGTGGTGGAATGAATTTTCATTTTGTTTCCTTTCTTAATATAAGAAAAGTTGTGATTGTTTAAGAAGAAAAGAGAAATCATTCTTTATTGACCTCTATTTACTCCTCAAACTGAACTTACTTTTCCTTTTTAATAATTTTATGCGCTAATTTTTAATTCTTTGACCAAACCTTTGAAATCTTTTGGATTTTTTGAATTTAAATAATTTAACAGTCGTCTTCTTTTACTTATGATCTTTAAAAGACCTCTTCTTGAGTGATTGTCTTTTTTGTGCGCTTTTAAATGACTAGTTAACTGGTTGATTTGATTACTTAAGAGAGCAATTTGCACCCTAGGAGAACCAGTATCTTTTTTGCTTGCAGCAAATTTAGTGATTATTTTTTCTTTTAGTTTTGAATCTAATGCCATACGGTGGTGTATTTTACATTGAATGAGCAATAAAATCAATGGTGTAGTAGGAAACTATGATAGTAAGATGCTTATGTTGTCTAGAAGTTCTTTTTTATTACTTACCTCTGTCTTGGTTACAAAAGCTGTTAAAACATCTTTTGCCTCAGTTAATAAAATAGTAGTTGTATTGATTTCGGATAGGTCTGATTTGACCAAATGGTTAGTGATTTTTTGTAGGTTTTTATCGAAAGGATCTTGCTCGGAAAGTTGAGTGGAGATCTCTCCCATCTTACTAGATATTTGAGGGTTGTCTAGCAACTTTGAATTTAACCCAGCCATAATGGCCGACAGAAGTTGGTTGCGGACCTCTAAGCGATCTGCCTTAATTTCAAGTTGATCCATTAAAAAGTCGATTAAACCAAGGATTGTGATGTGTGGGACAGTGGCAGTAGTCATGTTTTATCGTTTTCTAGTAAATGCTGGTCTTAAGGCTGCTGCTGCTGAAGCGATTGATCCACCAGCTAAGCCTACAAATAGAGGTATTAACGTATAAGAGAAACTTCCAAGACTATATCGTGTTTGAGCGTCTAAAGCATCGGGTCCTGAATAAGCTGAAGCCTCTGCGGTCTGAGCCATCATATTAGCAAACCCCTGGACCATACTTTCACCTTCGTGGGCAAACTTCATGGACCATTCAGCTGCACTGTCACCTAGAATCCAGGCACCTGCGCCTAGAGCTACCGCTAGTGCTAAATGTCCTGGTTTAATTTTTTTAGCTCGATCCAATAACTCACCGCTTTTTTGAGTGGCGATACCTTTTGCTATTTCTAAAAAACTATTCTTCTTTTCTTGTTCAACGGGGGGCGGGTTATTAATTTCCATATTGTTATATTCTCATTATATTACACTCCTGTCAATCAGATATTTTTCTTTTGGTTTTACCTACTTGTTGGGAGAGGAACGAAAGATTTTTGGCTTTTTCCAGTCTGATGGTACTTGGGCAGGAGGGATCTGGGTTAGGGATGGAGGTTGATCAAATATTGGAGCTATGGGCATTGGTGGAACTGGTGGAGTGAAGTTTATTGTTGATCGGGATACTGCCGGTGGTCTGGCTCCATTTCTTAGAAGGAAAGCGATCATCTCAAATGTGTCGGCTGTAACCCTGGGGGTGTTTAGATTATTGGTAGTTGAGTATATTTCTTTTAATAGATGGTCGGCGGCTTCCTTGGTAGGTTGAGTCTTGGTTTTTTTTAATATAAAGGCGACTATTTCTGCAATAGAACTGGCGGAGTTGGTGTGGAAATTATGAGCAGCAAAGGTAGCAGGGCGAGAGTCTTTGTTTAAGCTGACAATGTTAGCCTGGTCTAGGAATTTTTTTTCATCTGAGTACAACTTACCCAGTTCTTCTAGTGAATTTATACCCAGAGTAATAACCATGTCGGCATCTGCACCACCATAAGTGTAGTTGATGTTTTCTGTATCTGGGGGTAGGGAGCCAGACTTTGGTTTGACCATTAACTGAAAATTTCCTTTTTCGTCTACATCGTAGTCTACTTTGTCTAGGTCCTGTTCTTTGAATTGAAAGTTTATTATTAGATTTTTATTACCGATACTTGATTTAATGCTGTTTAAACCCTGAAGTTTTGGTAGCTTGTCTGGGTCGAGGTTAGAACAACCTATCTGGATTTTTTTACCTGATTTTTTCAGACTTAAAAAAAGACCAAGTCCTGAGCTGACTAGTAGCTCGTCTGGCTCTGGTGGAAGAAGCACTAAAACAGAGTCTGATTGTTCTAGTTTTTTTTTGAAATTGTTTATTATTTCTTGGTTAAACATTATTCTTTATTCTTTGTCTTTTTTATCACTGCTATGGGTTATTATAACCTCTTCTTCCTTGATGTCAAGACTTGGACTAAGAATTAATCCCAGCTCTTGATCTTTTTTAACAACCTCTAACTTTTCTTTTGAAGACTGGAGAGAGACTATTTTTGAACCCTTAACCATGTCTCCAAAGGACACCTTGCCTTTTATGACTACACCACCTAAGACAACTTGACCATTGACGTTGAAAACCTTCTTGATTTTTATCTGGCTGGTTTCTTTTGGTGGAGGTGGAGCTTTCCTTTGCTCGAACAGATCATCAACATACTCAAAAAGGTGGTAGATTATTGAGAAGTTTTTAAAAGTAACTCCTTCTGTGGCGGCTAATTTTTTTACACTGGTTGATATTTTTGAGTTAAAGCCAATAATTTGAGCGTTATTTATACTAGCTGTTTCTATATCTGAACCAGTGACGGAACCAACACCACTTGACACTAGATTTATCTTGTCTGTGATTTTACCTAATACAGCCTCTAAACCACCTTTAACGGCCGCTTTTATAACCATGTTGGGTTTTTCTGGATCTAGCTTTATTTTGACCTTGTTTTTTTGTTTTATTTGAGCAAGATCAGAAGGTTTAGTAGTAATGATGTCTCCAGTAGAAGGAGCTTCTTTAAAACCAATAATTTGAATTGGAGTAGAGGGTAGAGCTTTTTGAACAAGATTACCGGTACTTATGTTCATAGCTCTGACCTTACCAATGAGTTTTGTGTCTTTAAACAGATTGTCTTTTAGGAGGAATTGGCCTTGTTTTATCAGTATGGTAGCTAAAGGACCTTTTTGTGGATGTAATTGAGCCTCTAGGACAACACCACTTGCAGGGGTCTTTTGGGAGGTGTCTCTTAATTCTTCTAGCTCGGCTAGAAGTAGAATCAATTCTAGGAGCTTATCTAGACCTTCTCCTGTTTTGGCGGATACCTCAACAAAAGGTATGTCGCCTCCAAAACCTTCTAGGTACTCACCTATCTCACCTAGATCGGTTTTTACCTTTGTAGTGTCTGCACCAGCAACGTCAATTTTGTTTATTGCAACTAAATAAGGTATTTTGGCTTTTTTGATGTGCTTAACTGACTCTTTTGTTTGAGGTTTAACACTGTCATCGGCGGCTACAACAAGAATAGCAATATCGGCAATCTGCCCACCTCGACTACGCATAGCCTCGAAGGCTTCATGCCCGGGAGTATCAATAAAAGTGATGGGTTTACCTTGGTGGACTACTTGATAAGCTCCTATTGTTTGAGTAATACCACCACTTTCTTTACCCTGAAGGTTGGATGAGCGAATTTTATCTAAAATAGAGGTCTTCCCGTGATCAACGTGACCTAGGATAGTGACTATTGGCGGCCTGGTGTTCTCATTATTTTGCTTCTTCATTACTTGGCTCCTCTTCTTGGACAGGATCTTCTTTAACGGGTTTTTCTTTGGTAATCTTTTCTTTGGAGGTTTCTTTTTTAATGGTTTTCTTTTTGACAGGATCTTTCTTAATAAGTTCCTCTTTGACAGGCGCTTCTTCTCTGGCTGGAGGTTTGTAGGCTGATACTTGTTTCTTTATCTTTTCCAAAGACTTTGGACCTATACCTTTTATTTCATCTAGTTTGTCTGGGTTGAACAATATGTCTTCAATTTTGGTCATACTAGCTTCTACTAATAGGTTTCTTATTTTACTTGGAAGCCCAAGTTGGTCTATTTCCAGTTCTTCGTCTCCAGTAACAGTAATGCCTGGATCTGTTTTGTCTGAGATAATTTTTAGCCTGACTCCTGTAAGTTTGGCGGCTAGTTTTACGTTTTGGCCTCCTCTACCGATGGCAAGAGATAACTGATCATCAGGTACGGTAACTACGTATTCGTCTGTTTCTTTATCTTTTACAATTGAGAGACCGTCGGCTGGAGCTAGAGCAGTAGTGATGAACTTGTCTTGATCTTGAGAGTACTGAATAATATCTATTTTTTCTCCGTTAAGCTCGTTTATTACGGCTTGGACTCTGACTCCTTTTTGACCAACACAGGAACCAACTGGATCTACTCCGTCTTGAGTTGATTCTACGGCCACCTTGGTTCTTGAGCCTGCCTCACGAGCAATAGCTTTGACTACCACACTACCTGCACCTACTTCTGGTACTTCTCTTGAGAAAAGGCCTTCTACTAGTTTAGGGTCTGATCTTGATACTATTATTGCTTCACCTCTGGCTGTTTCGCCAATTTCTTTTATTAAGACACTAATCCTGGAGTTTAGCTTGTAGTACTCATTACCAACTTGTTCTTCTGGTGGCATGACCCCCTGGCCACGACCAATGTCTACAACTACATTTCTACCGTCCATTCTTTGCACCATGCCGTTTATTATGTCGCCAACTTTTTCTTCATACTCTTCCAGAATCGAGACTTTTTCAGCTTCTCTTAGATCCTGTGAGAGAACCTGCTTGGCTGTTTGAGCCGCTATTCTACCAAAACCTGGAGGAGTAATGTCTTTCATTTCTTTTATCTTTTGACCTTCCTTACCATGATAAATTCTGAAACCGCCATCTTCTTCGTCTATCTCGGCTACTATGGTTTTTGTTTCGTCTTCTTCTACCTCTTCAGCTAAAGAAGGGAAGTCTTTTTTGAAAGAGGCGACTAGACCTTTTTTTATGGCGTCTATGATTATTTTTGGAGAGATACCCTTCTCAGAAGCAATCTGGTTGATAGCGGCGGCAAATTCGGTTCTGGCGGTTAATTGATTGTTGTCCATTTTTGTTATTTATTTATTTTTGATTTTGAAGCAAGCGTAACTAAAAAGGTGGCATAGCCACCCCTATTACTCTTACCCTGGCGACATTATATCTTTTTTAAGGCTTAAGGGCAAATTTTAGGTGAAGTGTTGGAGAGCTTGTTTTTGTTGGCGGGTTAGTTTTTTTGGGAAGATAATGATGAGACGAATGTAAAAGTCCCCTCGCCTTGAAGATCTTAGTTGTTTTATACCTTTACCTGAAAGCCTAATGGAGGTGTTTGGTTGGGTGCCTGGTCTTATCTTTAGTTTTAGATCTTTATCTAAGGTAGGAACGGTGATGTTGCCACCGAGGATAGCTGTGGTGAAAGGAATCTCCTTATCTAGATAGATATCATAATTGTTGCGTTTAAAATCTTTGTGAGTTTTAACGTTTATTGAGACGTCAAACTCGCTAAACCTTATTCTAGTACCATCATCTGCTCCTGCTGGAACCTTGATCGTGAACTGTTTACCTTGGTGGACAATCTTCTTTTCTATACCGTTGACGGCATCCATAAACTCAATTTTTAAGGAGTAATGAGGTTTGGCTTGTTGCCTACCACCAAAAAAATCTTGGAAAACCTGAAAAGGATCGGAGTATCCAGACCCACCAAAGAGATCTTCGAAGTTTATTCCTTGGCCATTTGAGGAGTAGGAATAAGTGAATGGACCGGACTGGCGACCGGCACTACTGTAAGGATTTGCACCCATAGACGGGTCAAAAGCAGCGTGACCAAATTGGTCATAGGTTTTTTTCTTTTCGGTATTAGAGAGGATTTCGTAGGCTTCGTTTATCTCTTTAAATTTCTCCTCTGCTTCTTTTTTGTTTTTGTTTTTATCTGGATGCCACTTAACAGCTAGTTTTCTGTAGGCTGATTTAATATCGGCAGCTGAGGATTCTTTGGAGACACTAAGAATATCGTAGTAGTCACGTTTACTGGTCATGGATATTTATTTTACTCCTCTACTACTTGACCCTCTTCGGCATCTGCCTTAGGTTTATCATCAGTCTTCTTGGAGTCACCTTTTTTACCTTTTTCCTTAGGTTTGTTTTTGTCCTCAGCCTCTTGAGCAGCTTTATAGAGAGCTTCGCCGTGTGTTTGAGCAACCTTGGTGGCTTTTTCTAGTTTTTCAGACAAGGACTTTGAAGTGGTTTTGTCGGAGTTTTTTTCTTCTTCTAAAACCTTTAGTTCTGCCTCTATTTCTTCTTTGGCTTTTTTGTCGAATTTATCACCAGCTGACTCTAAAGCTTTTCTGGTGGCAAAGATGAAGGTCTCTGCTTCGTTCTTTTTGTCCACTAAGTCTTTTTTCTTTTTGTCTTCGTCGGCATATTTTTCTGCCTCTTGCTTCATCTTTTCCACTTCTTCTTCTGAAAGGTTAGTGGCATTTTTGATGGTGATGTTTTGCTCTTTACTAGTAGCCTTGTCCTTAGCGGAGACGTTTAAGATACCGTCGGCATCTATGTTAAAGGTTACCTCGATTTGAGGAATACCTCTTTGAGCTGGAGGAATACCATCCAGAACGAACCTACCTAGTGACTTGTTGTCTTGGGCCATGGGACGTTCACCCTGAAGAACGTTTACCTCTACTTGAGGTTGATTGTCTGCAGCGGTAGAGAAGACCTGAGACTTGCTGGTAGGAACGGTGGTGTTTCGTTCTATTAAAGAAGTCATTACACTACCCATTGTTTCTAGTCCCAAACTGAGAGGGGTTACGTCTAAAAGTAGGACGTCTTTGACATCGCCTGCTAGTACTCCACCTTGAATAGCAGCACCCAAAGCTACGGCTTCGTCAGGATTAACGCTTTTATTGGATTCTTTACCAAAGAAGTCTTTGACTACTTGTTGGACTTTAGGCATTCTGGTCATACCACCAACTAAGATTACCTCGTTGATGTCTTTTTTATCTAACTTGGCGTCTTTTAAAGCCTGCTCACAAGGAGGGATTGTTTTTTTAACTAGATCGGCTACCAGTTCTTCAAGTTTGGCGCGGGTTAGTTTTAGATTTAAATGTAGAGGTTGTCCGTCTGAACCTTGAGTGATGAAGGGTTGGCTTATCTCGGTCTCGGTAGAACTTGAGAGCTCTATCTTGGCTTTTTCAGCGGCATCTTTAATTCGTTGAAGAGCTTGTTTGTCTTTTTCTAAGTCTATGCCATTTTCTTTCTTGAATTCAGAGAGAATGTACTCAATGATTTTTTGGTCAAAGTCATCACCACCTAAAAAGGTGTCACCAGCGGTGGACTTGACTTCAAAAACTCCATCACCTAACTCTAAGATGGAAACGTCAAAAGTACCTCCACCCAGGTCGTAAACGGCTACTATTTCTTGCTTTTTCTTGTCTAGTCCGTAGGCTAGAGAAGCAGCGGTAGGCTCATTGATGATTCTTTTAACTTTTAGTCCGGCGATCTCTCCGGCTTGTTTGGTGGCTTGGCGTTGAGAGTCGTCAAAGTAAGCAGGTACGGTAATGACTGCTTCGGTAACTTTGTCACCTAGATAGCTTTCTGCATCCGCCTTGGCTTTTGAGAGAATTTTGGCGGAGATTTCTTGTGGAGTGTAGGTTTTACCGTTGACTTCTATGGCAGACATACCCTGCTTACCTTCTACGATTTTATATGCAGCGTGTTTTTTGGCTTTGGTCACATTGGGGGAAGAGAATTTTTGACCCATGAGTCTTTTAACAGAAGATACCGTGTTTTCTGGATTTAGGATCATCTGGCGTTTAGCCACTTCACCGGCTAAGTTTTTTTCTGGTTCAACTACTGAAGGAAAGGTGTTTTTACCTTCTGCTGAAGGGATAATTACTGCCTTACCGCCTTCCATGACAGCTATGGCGCTGTTGGTGGTTCCTAGATCGATTCCGATTATTTTACTCATGTTTTTATTTATTTAATTGATATTAATTAATATTCAGATAATATTCAAATGAATTACTTTTTCTGGCCTGATCCAACTTCTACTTTGGCTGGGCGAAGGACCTTGTCATAATAAGTATAGCCTTTAACTAAGGTAGTAACAGCTATGTCTTTAGAGCCTTTAACTAAGACGGCACAGTCCATTGTTTCCGGGTTAAACTTTTGGCCTGTTGAGGTAATTTCTTTGACTCCTTCTAAGTTAATGATCTTATTAAATTGATCAAGAATCATTTTAAGACCGGTGTCTTTTAGATGGTGCTGTGCCATTTCTAAAGAATCTAGTACGGGTAGAAGTTTGTCTAAAAGGCTTTCGTTGGCAAATTTGATAATCTCTGTCTGGCGAGACTGATGGCGTTTGGTTTGGTTCTGGTAATCAGCCAGAGCACGCTTGAATTTATTTTCAAGATCTTTTACTTCTTTCTCTAGTTTGGTGTTTTTTATTTTTTTTGTCATGTTGCTTTACCAGTCTTGACTAATTTGATTAACTAAGTTGGCTACGTATCGAACTAGAGGTATGTTTTTCTGATACTGCTGTCTATATGAAGAAATAACACCTAAGGTGCCTTTTTTGCCTCCAATTTGGAGATCAGCAAAAATTAAACTTACTGGTTCAAAGAAGTCTGGACCAAGTTCGTGACCAATTAGAACATGAATTGGTTGATTACCGGCAGCGCGATCAAAGACCTCGGATAAAAGGTCTGTTTCATCTAGTAATCTCAAGACCTTTCTAGTAACGTCTATGTTAAAAAATTCAGGAAAGTTTAGTAGGTTGGCATAACCGGCATGGTAAGACTTACCAGAAGAAGTAGTGGCTACAGATAAAGATTTAGCTCGGCTAGCTAAAACCTGACAGGCTTCTCTTAAAAGAGAGTCTGCGTCAAACCTATGGTCCCAGACTTTTTCTTTAACTGATACCTCCTCGGCAACGGATAAATCCTGTTCCTTCATTAGTTGGTTTATGTAGAATTTTATGGCGGTAGAAGTGGGAGTGCGACCGGCAGAAGTATGAGACTGACTCAAGAAACCTTTTTCCTCTAAAACAGCCATTTCATTTCTTAAGGTAGCTGGAGATACACCTAACTTGTACTTTTTCTCTAAAGTAACACTACCAACTGGTTTGGCTGTCTCGGTGAACTCTTCCACCGCGGCTTTAATTATGGCTATCTGTCTGTCGGTTAAATCCATTAGCAGTATCTTATCACGAGTGATAATTATCTGTCAATTACTTTAATGTAGCCAAGAAGGCTTCTTGAGGAAGTTGGACGGAACCGAACTGCTTCATGCGTTTTTTACCTTTTTTTTGTTTTTCAAGAAGTTTTTTCCTTCTAGTAGCGTCGCCACCGTAGAGCTTGGCGGTGACGTCTTTTCTAAAAGATCTAACTGTTTCTCTGGCGATGATTTTGCCACCTAGGGCTACTTGAATTGGTACCTCGAACTGTTGTCTGGGAATGGCTTCTTTAAGTTTTTTGCTTAGATTTTTAGCCTTTGCTTGAGCTTCTGATTCTATACATATAAGAGAGAATGGTTCGAACTCGTCATGGTTTAGTAATACAGAAAGTTTTACTAACTTGGCCGGCTGCCAGCCTGATAGCTGATAGTCCAATGAGGCAAAACCAGACGAGACAGACTTTAACTGATCATGGAGAGAAGTAATTACTTCTATTAAAGGAATCGAGTAGTTTAACTGGACTAATTTGTCTAGATAGGTCATCTCTAGTAGTTGGCCGCGGATGTTTTGAGCTAGATTCATAACTGCACCCAAGTATTCTTCTGGAGTGATTATCTGAACAGTGGCAAAAGGTTCTAAGGTGGTTTTTACCTTACTAGGATCGGGAAAAGTCGATGCAGAACTAAAACTTACTGTCTCGCCTGTTTTTAGATCTGCTCTGTACTCAACTGTAGGTGAGATACCGATTACGGGGACATCAAACTCACGCTCTAGTCTTTCCGTAACCACCTCTGCGTGCAGCAGTCCCAAAAAACCCACCTTAACACCCTGGCCAAGTACCAATGAAGATGTGGGTTCTGTGGTTAATGAAGAGTCATTTAGTTTCAGTTTCTCTAAAGCGTCTAGTAAGTCGTGGTACTTACTGTTGTCTGTGGGGAAGATGTCTTGATATACATTGGGTTTTATTTCTCTATACCCAGGCAGAGACTGGATTGCTTCTTTTTGATTTAAGGTAATGGTGTCACCAACCTTAATTAAACGAATGTCCTTAAAACCGGTAACTATGTAACCCACGTCACCTGAAGTAAGAGTGTCTTGAGGTGTCCTACCGGGAGTAAAAGTACCGAACTCTGCCGGAGTGAACTTTATGTTTGAAGAAAGAAATTTTAGAGGGATGTTTTTGTTAATTGAGCCCTGGAAGAGTCTAACAAAAGCAATGGCTCCTAGGTGTGGATGATAGATGGAGTTGAAGACCAGAGCCTTTAAAGGTTTGTCTGATGTGGAAGTCTCTGGTGGTGGACATAATTTAATTACTACCTCTAGTAGTTTGTCTACATTTTCTCCAGTTTTAGCGGATATCAATGTAGGTTCTATGTAGTCATCACCTAATAGAGACTGAAGCTGTTTGGTGCTGGCTGAGACATTTGATAGTGGGGAATCGATTTTGTTTATGGCTGGAATAACTGTCAAGTTTTGTTTTTTAGCCAATCTTAGGTTGGCGATGGTCTGAGCTTGAACCCCCTTGGTTGCGTCTATTAAAAGAATGGCTGCCTCACAGGCCTGAAGAGCTCTTTCTACTTCATAGTTAAAGTCTACGTGCCCTGGAGTATCGATTAGATTTAGAATGTAGGAACCTGAGGGATCTTTGTACTTCATGGTAACGGGAGCTAGTTTGATGGTAATACCTCGCTCCCTTTCTATTGGATTACTATCTAAAAGCTGTTCTTTCATCTGTCTGGTAGAGACGGTACCGGTAAGTTCTAAAAGACGATCTGCCAAAGTAGATTTTCCGGCGTCAATATGGGCAATGATGGAGAAATTTCGAATATTCATGGTTCTGCTGGGATTATACCTGGTCAGAGAGAGAAGTTTCTATCACCTCGTCTGTTTGAGTTAGCAGTTTACGCCAGTTACCGATTTTTTTAGTAAGACTTAGGAAGTGCTTAAGTTGATCGACTTTAAAGAGGAAGGATAATAAGAGATAAACAGAAAAACCTATCAGACTGACTATTATTGTTAGAAGAATCAATGGGAAGGTACGGGTGGTATCAAAGACAAACTGATCTAACAATCGCATTGGATACCAGAGAGAGATGGCGGTCAAGAAACTAACGAAGATCATTTTAATAAGAGGAATGGTGATTTTAAATGAACCAACTTTTCTATTAATTAAAGTAATAAGAATGAGAAAGTTCAAGAGATTACTTAAACTAAGTGACGAGGTAATACCGATTATTCCTAAATTAAATTTATTAGTACTAATGTAGGCGGTAATACAGAAGAAGGTAATGGTTACCAGACTAATGATTAAAGGAGTGCGGGTGTTTTTCTTAGCATGAAATGCCCGAGTTAAAAGATGGTTGGTTGCCTGCGGGGCGATGGAGAGAGCAAGTAAAGCTAAAGCTTTGGCTGTTAATAGGGTGGCTTGCCAAGGGAAAGCACGGGCACCAAAGACAAGACGGACTAGAGGAATACGAAGAACTATGATTAGAACAGCAGCAGGCAAAGAGAAGAAAAAGATTTGTAGAATTGACTGAGAAAGAATCTTTACAAATTTAGGGCTGTCTTTAGGGCTGGAATTGGCTGACAAAACAGGAAAAGATGCTTGACCAAGAGAAACGCCAAAAAGTGTAATGGGTAGGACATAGAGCTGGCGAGCAAAACTGAAAATTGCTAGTGACCCAGCAGAGAGCGTAGAGATTAAGTTGACGGCAACCCACCTTTCAATTTGAGACAGACTTAGTGCAGCAGTCCGTGGTGGCATGAGACGGAAGACTGACCTTGTCCCTGGGTTTTTAGGTTGAAAGATAATTTTTGGGGAGAATCCTAGTGACTTGGCCCAAGGCAGTTGGACTAATAGATGGAGTAAAGCACCAAACACAATACCCACGGCAGCTGAATATATTCCCAACTTTGATGATAGGAAAAATATACCGGCTATGGTGCCGAGATTGTAAAAAATTGGAGCGGTAGCTGGTATTAAGAATCGGCGGTGAGATTGTAAGACACTGGTTAAGAAAGCTGATATGGTAAAAAGAATCTGAGCAAGAGACATTATACGGATGAGGTTGGCCATTAGATTTAACTGGTGTTCTGGGTAGTGAGTGATTAAACTGGCTACTGGTTTAGCAAAAATTATTATTAAAAAGGTGAAGATAAGTTGAATGGAACCCAGACTAGTAAGGGTGGTGTTAGCCATTTTATTGGCTTCTTTTAAAGACTTTTCTTTGATGTGTTCTTGGTAAATTGGAATAAAAGCAGCAGACAAAGCGCCTAATATAAGAAGTTGAAAGAGAGTATCTGGAACTATGAACGCGGCAAAGTAAACGTCTAGATCTGCTTCTAGACCACCAAAGAATCTAGAGACCAACAAACGATTGCGTACCAAACCTAAGATAGCAGAGAGTAGATAGGATAAAGCAATGATTGCTGCTGCTGAAAGAATAGTGTTGTTTTGCCTGCTCAGTAAGTTCTTAGACTGACGAAGAATCTTTTTAACCATGAAATGATTTTATATGTTAGAATCGTCGCATGCCAATAACAAAATCAGCAATCAAAAAAACTAGGGTTGATGCCAGAAAGCAAAACTTCAATAAAATCGTTAGAACCAAGGCTTTAAGTGCAATCAAATCTTTTAGGAAAACACCAAAACAAAGTAGCTTGGCTTCGTTGTTTTCTGCCATAGATAGAGCCGCTAAGAAAAAAATCTTTCACAAAAAGAAAGCAGATCGACTAAAGTCACGCTTAAGTAAGTTAGTTAAGTAAGCTCGCCTAGAGAAAGATAAGAGATTTCTATATACTGGCTGTATGCCTGCCAGGAAGTTTATAAAGGTGAATCTATTACCCAAAGACGCGTTTGAAACGAGTATATTGGGAAAGTTTTTGAGATGGTCATTGACCGCAGGAAGAGTTCTCGTGGTGTTAACTGAATTTGTTGTGATATTAGCCTTTGCTTCCAGGTTTTGGTTTGACAAAAAACTAAATGACCTTAGAGAAGCGAATGATTTCAAGCAGACGACTATTCAAAGCTATGTTGAGACAGAGGAGCAGATGAGAGGTGTGTTGGTAAGACAAAAAGCAGTAGAGACTTTCCTCAGTGAAGATCTTAAAATTAGTGAGGGGCTAGGTAAGTTGAAGTTATTATTACCAAGTGGCACTGTATTAAGTCAAGTCAGTTTTTTGCAAGGAGGAGTAGGTGTTGCGGGAATAGCCGGGTCTGAACGAGCACTGGCCCAGACAATCAATGCCATGAAGTCTTACCAAGATGTAGAGAGTGTGGAGATAAAGAAGATAGAGTTCGATCAAAAAAGGGGTGGGGTGGATTTTGAGATTATCAGTCAGTTTAAAAGTAAAAAGAAATGAACCTTGGAGGAAGATACCAGAAACTAAGCCTGGCGTATCAAAAACCAGAAATTAGAGTACCAATGGAGATTATTTTGTCTGTGTTTGCTTCCTTGTTTCTTATCACGACAGCCATAAGACCCACTCTAGTAACGGTAGCTGAGTTAAAGAAAAAAATAGAAGACCAATCTTTGGTTGAGAAAAAACTTGGTACAAAAATAAGAAGCTTGATTCAAGCTAGGAAACAACTAGATGAATATGAAGTCAATTTACCTCTTTTTGAAAAAGCGGTCCCAGAAAACTATACCTATGCGGACTTGGCTAAAAAAATTGAGATCGTAGCAGCTCAGAAAAAAGTAAGTATTGAGTCGCTTATTTTTTCCTCAGTAATTGTCTCAGCAGATGAGGGTGAGAACTTGAAAAAGAAAAATAAAGAAAAAGAGAGGGAGTGGGTGAACGGTGATAACGTCATGAAGGAGTTTACTGTCCACTTTAGTGTCACCGCTAGTGAAGCAGCTTTAACGAGCTTCCTAAAAGAGATCGAGACATTAGATCGTGTTTTAGTTATCTCGTTGGTTGATATCACTAAAGTAGAAGAAAGAGAAGTGATTGAAGGCAAACTTAGAGCTAGTGGGGAAATGAATGGATATTATTTGGTAGCTACAAATTAAAATGAAACCTAAAAAAACTATTAGCGCAAACATTTTACTGGTTGGATTGATGACTCTCTTAATGGTTGGGTCTTTTGTGATTTTTCAGATTTATTCTGCTTTAACTAAGTCTCAGATCTCTGAACTTCAAGAAAAAGCCATAAAACCACTAGATGGAAAGATTAAAGAAGAAGTTGTTCAGAATTTGGGTAATAGAAAGTGGTTTAACCGTCTTGAGCTTGATAGACCAATTGTCATATATGCTCCTGAGACTCCTACAAGTAATGTAAGCATTGAGGAACCGGCCGTTGAAAATCCACCTGAAGCTTCCGAAACTGGTAAAGTTGAACAAGAATGAAAAAGAAAGCAGATATTTTTAACAAGCGAATTCCTACTATATTGGGTGTGATTATACTGATTGGTGGATTGGTGGCTGGAGTTTTGTTGGTAGGAAAGCCGCAAAGCCTTCTAACAAAAGCTGGGCCGACTTCTGTTCCCAAGAATGTAAAGATTAGCAATAGAGGAGGAGAAAGTGTTACGGTTAGCTGGACGACAGATGTGCCAGTAACAGGTCTTTTAACGTACTCAGATAATCCAAGTAATTTAAGTTTACCGGGAGCTGATATTAGAGATAAGGTGTCTGGTGAAGCAGGAGTGTTTGTTACTCACTATGTGGTGCTGACCAATCTTAATGTAAATAAAACTTATTATTTTGAGATACTGGCTGGCTCAACCAGTTACAGTGATAATAATAAACCTTATCAAATAAGAACGGGAGTAGGAACAGGTGTGGGAGAGGAAGATGTTATTAGCGGTAAGATTGTTTCTGCTGCGGGCCAAGGAATAGAAGGGGTAGCAGTTTATGTAGAGATCGAGGGAGGGGAGACCATGTCTGCTTTAACAAAAAATGGAGGAGTGTGGCGGTTAAATTTAGGAGAAGCAAAAAATGATAAAGGGCAAACACTTGTTTATGATAAACAAAATCAACAGCTATCGTTATTTGTTCAAGGGGGGGCTTTAGGAACAGCAACCGCTCTAACTAATACTGCCAATGATAGTCCTGTTAAAGATATTGTCATTGGGACAAATGTAAATTTAGTTGAGAGTGTAGTCCCTATCAGTGGAGATACTAGTGATTTAGTTGAAGGAGCAGGTTTTGGAGAGTTGGCGGATAGTGAAGAGTTGATAAACCCTGTGGTTGATGGAGAAAAAATTGCTACTTCTAGCCCAGAGTTTATGGGTAAATTACCGGTGGGGACTAGTGTAAAAGTAACAGTCAATTCTCAAGTTGAACAGAGTGCTAATGTTATTGTTGATGAAGACGGGGTTTGGACGTGGACACCACCAATGGACTTGGAGCCGGGTGAGCACACTGTCTCTATAGAGTATGAGGATGAAAATGGAATACTACAGATAATAGCTCGATCTTTTATTGTGTTGGCAGCCGAAGATGTGGGAGGAATACCTTCATTTACCGCTACTGGCTCTGCTACACCAACTACTACGCCGACTACATCACCTAGCGCTACTCCAACTGTGATTGAGGCCAGTGGGAGTAGTATGCCATCTACAGAATCTGGTGTTCCAGAAGCAGGGGTATTGACTTCAACATACTGGTTACTTATAGTGGGGTTAGGACTGTTTTTAACAGGCCAGAATCTTAAAAAATGGATCCGAACGACTTAAATAAGAATAAAACTACTTCTCCCAGTCCTGCCAAGAATGATTTGGCTAGTTTGCCACCTTTACCAGAAGCAGAGGATGATACTTTTTCACCACCACCTCCCCCACCAACGCCACTACCAAACGAGTCTATGTCTACAGACGCAAGCCCTGAACCAGTAGGTGAAGCTGTAGCTCCTCCTATTGACACTGGAACGATGAATGATGATCCTAATATGGCACCTGTGAAAGATGGTGATGGAAAGAAGCCTAAGAAAAAATCAGTTGGAAAAATTGTAGGTGCAGTTATTGCCCTGGTATTGTTGGTAGGAGTACCAATGGTGGCATTAAATATTGATAAGTTTAGAGGAGATATTAGACAAAGGGCTTCAGAACCACTAGGAGATCTTGGTGAGTTCTGTCGTTTTCATGAGACTTTATGTGGAACAGTTGTTGATAGTATATATGGTCCCGTTTGTTCAAATGCCTATCAGTGTGATCCAGAACCAACTCCGGCTGACAATAATGTTTGTACATCTTCGGGAGCCAGTTGTACTACTAGTACGGGAACTGGAAGGTGTAGAGCAACGGGTGCACCGGGAAAGTACTATTGCCAGGTGGACATTACCTCAGCGCCGACTCCAACATCAACCCCCCAATTTTTTCAATGTGGTACACAGACTTGTGAGAAAGGTGCTGAAGTCTGCTGCCTTACTGGATGTAAGCCGGAAACACAAGGTTGTGGTGTGGGTGGGCTGAATCCCACACCGACACCTACGAACATACAAACACCTTGTGCACTTGGATATTACAATAATGGGACCACGTGTGTAAAAAACGACGATGGTTGTGTAAATTTGGGAGACACTTGCACTACCAGTACGGGCTCTGGAAAATGTCGAGCGGTGGGCGGGGGAAGTGAACGCCTATATTGCCAGGTGACTATTACCTCAGCACCAACTCCAACATCAACCCCAATACTAACACCGACGACACCTCCGGGTGGTGGAATTATTGAGTGTGGTGCACAAACTTGTGATAAGGATACCCAAGTTTGTTGTCTCACTGGTTGTAAGTCGATAGCAGAAGGTTGTAGTGGTGGAGGTGGCACCCCGACAGCTACACCAACAGGGGCTGGTGGGGCTTGTGTAGAAACAAGAATTTATACCTTGCAAGATGGAACATGGAAAATAACTACTTTGAGCCAAGTAGGTCAGTTTGCGGGTGTGGGTGACAAAGTGAGACTAGCGGCAAGAGGAGATAGTAGCCAGTTTTCTAAAGGAAGATTTAGAGTCAATAGTGAGACTTGGGTAACTACAACCGCTAAGAATACTGCTGGAGAGTTTTATATGGAATATACACTGTCTCAAGCTGGAACTTACAATATAGAAGGGCAGGTACAGTAAAAATATGGAAAATAAAAAGAAGAAAATACTAGCAATAATTTTAGTAATCTTGGTTTTAGTTTTAGCTGGAGCTTCTGTGTTTATTGCAATGAGACTTAGAGACCAAGAACAAGTGGCACCTACTGCACCAGCAAGTAAGCCTGCAGCAGCAGAGTGGAAAGGTGGAGGAAGTTGTGATGTTAGCTTTACTATTGGAGAAGCTGTTACACCAACAGAAACACCTACGGGGACGGCTACACCTACTGAAACTCCGACAGAGACTCCAACTGGAACAGCAACCCCTACTGATGATCCTACGGGGACGGCTACACCTACTGACAGCCCAACTGGAACAGCAACCCCTACTGCGGGAGTGGAGAGCTTACCAGAAGCAGGAATACTGAGCTTGCCTGGCATAGTAGCGTTTGGAGGTGGACTCTTAATGGCTGTGATTGGAATCTTACTGGCGCTATAATAACCTAATGAGGATTGGAATTGTTGGGGCTGGTTTTACAGGATTGGCGGCGGGATTAGATCTTTCAAGAGCAGGGCATGATGTGGTGATTTTTGAAAAAGAAAAGGAAGTTGGTGGGTTGGCGAGAAACTTCAAACCATCTGGGTGGAGATGGGGAGCGGAACAATATTATCATCATATTTTTTCTGGAGACAAAGAAATAATTAATCTAGCGAAGAGTGTTGAGTGGCCAGCTTTTTTTAAGAGACCTGATACTAATAGTCTGATTGAAAGTGAAGAAAAACAATTGGATTCTCCCCTATCGCTTTTGATGTTTGATCGATTAAGCTTGATGTCTAGAATCCATATGGGAATTGGGTTGGCGGGACTTAAAGTGATTATAAACGGCTTGAGATTAGAAAAACATAGGGTGGTAGAGATGTTGCCTAGAGTAGTGGGTAAGGAGGGATATAAGAAGGTCTGGGAACCACTTCTGGTGGCAAAGTTTGGATCGTATCTTCCTAAAGTAAATATGGCGTGGTTTTGGGCTAGGGTATACAAAAGAACTTCAAGTTTGGGATACTTTGAAGGTGGTTTTGGTAAGTTGGCTGAAAAAATAGCAGAAGAGATAACAAAAAATGGAGGAGAAGTAAAGTTGGGGATTAAATACAAGGCTGATGGTAAGTTTGATAAGGTGTTAGACACTAGACCGGCCGTAAAAAAGGTAGATTATCTATGGGGACAGACGTTGGTCTTGGAGTTGAACCAGAAACTAATGAAGGGGTATTGGTTGAATGTTTTGGAGAAAAAATGGCCGTTTTTAGTGGTGGTGGAACAAACTAATTTTATAGATAAAAAATATTATGGTAATAAACATGTAGTGTATTTAGGGAATTACTTGGAAGACAGAGACAATAGGTTAAAGATGAGTGATGAAGAATTACTGGAGATATTTTTACCTTACTTAAAAAAAATAAACTCTAATTTTAGGAAAAGTTGGATTACTAGAAAATGGAAGTTCCAGTCACCTTTTGCCCAACCAGTATTTCCGGTGGGTTATTCTAAAATGGTAGATGGGATAAAGACGGATGACCCTGATTATTATGTAGCCAACATGAGCATGGTGTATCCGTGGGATAGAGGAGTGAATTTTGCGGTGGAGTTAGGTCAAAAAGCAGCTAAAATGATAATTAATGGCAAATGATTTAGGAATAATTTTTAAGGTTTACTTGATTTCTTTGGGGTTACAGTTTTTGGTCTGGCCATGGATAAGTAAGTGGTTTGGTAAGCTAGCTGATGGAGGTTGGGCCTTAGGGAGAGTGTTGGGACTTTTGGTTATTAGTCTTCCTGTTTGGTTTGTAGGTCACATACTACCAGTGAATACAGATATTGGAGTGGCTGGGGTAATTTTGTTGTTACTATTGATTGGTTTTCGCTTTTTACAAGACGCTAAAAAATTGAGCAAAATTATCTTACTGGAAGAGGGATTGTTTTTGTTTGGCCTTCTTAGTCTTTCGTTGATTAGAGGATTTCAACCGGATATTTTAGGATTAGAGAAGTTTATGGATTTTGGTTTTATAAAACAATATCTAGTTTCTAGTAAGTTGCCAGTAAATGATATGTGGTTAGCTGGAGAGTCTATAAACTATTATTCATTTGGGCATTTTCTAGCCAGTATTTTAGTTAGGATCTGGGGGGTGGGATTAGGAGTTGGATACAACCTAATGCTTGCTTGGATTCTGGGTACTAGCTTAGTTTTGAGCTTCTCTATAATAGTGACACTTGGTGGTGGAGTGGTGGGAGGAATAATGGGAGCCTTGTTGACTTGCCTAGGAGGGAATAGTCATTCTCTGTGGTATCTATTAAAGAACAAAGGTTTTGTTGGTTATTGGTATGCTGATGCCACTAGATTTATAGAAAATACGATTCATGAGTTCCCAGGATATAGTTTTGTAGTAAGTGACTTACATGGTCACGTCTTGGGACTACCTATCGTGCTAGCGTTTATTTTAGTACTAGCAGGAGTGAGATCAAGGTTGAGAGGGGTTGTTTTGGGAGTACTTATGGGAGTGATGATTATGACTAACACTTGGGATGTAGCGATATATGGTTTGCTGTTAGTTATCTTTGGCTCGTTGTTACTTGTTTACAGAAAAATCAAGGTAAAGGAGTTGTTGAAATTGATCTTGATAATTGGTGGAGTGGCAGGAGTGACTGCGTTGCCTTGGCTTTTAAACTTCAAGTCTTTTTCTGATGGGGTTAGTTTAACCAGTAGTAGATCTCCTTTGTGGCAAATAGGTGTACTGTGGGGAGGACACCTAATGGCGACTCTTTTAGGCCTATGGTTGGTGATTGGTAAAAAAATAAAAGGAAAGAACTTGGTGATTATAGCGATGGGAGTAACGGGGATACTACTACTTTTGATTCCAGAGATACTATATGTAAGAGATATCTATAGTTCTCACCAAAGGGCTAACACCATGTTTAAGTTAACTTATCAGTCGTTTATTATGATGAGTTTGTTGTTTGGGTGGATAGTGGGAAAACAAAAAACTAATTATTTAGTGCGAGTATTAATGGTTATTTTATGGGTAGGACTTATGATTTTCCCCATACAATCTTTTAGTTCTTATTATGGAGGATTTAAGAAATATAAAGGTGTGGATGGTTTGGTTTGGTTAAAAAAAGATAAAGACAAATGGGGAATGATTGACTATTTAGAGAAAAACAGAGATCGTAAAAATTTAGTGGAGGCGGTGGGAGATAGTTATAGTAGGTTAAATAGTGTGTCGGCTTTCTCTGGTACGCCAACAGTAGTTGGATGGAGAGTGCATGAATGGTTGTGGCGAGGAAGTTATGATGTGGTTAGAGAAAGAGAAGGATTGGTGAGAAGTTTTTATGAGACGGGAGATAAAGATTTAGTGAAGGATTTTAATGTAGGTTGGGTGGTGGTTGGACCTGATGAGAGAAAGGGGTATAAGGTGAGGGAAAATAATGTTTTGAATTTAGGTGAGGTGGTCTGGAGCGGAAAAGAAAGCTATTTGATAAAGATCACTGACTGAGCTTGTTTTGGATGTGTTGTTTTAGGGCTTCCCAGTTATTGTCTTTAGCAATTAAGACCCATTGGTTTTGATATAGATACTTAGGAGGGTTTTCTAAGATAGCAATTTCACTATCCGTTGCTTCAGTCGATAAATTTATAGACTGAAAAGGCTGACTTCTTGAGCTAATTAATAAATTAATTGTAGATGGATAGTCATCTAGTTTTAAATTGGTAACTAGATTTTTTTGAACGATATCAAGTAGTTTGGAACGAATTGACTCATCTAAAAGAGTGTCGGTAGATAGTAATTTTTTGCGAAGTGATTTTATAACTAGTTGTTGTCTTTTGTTTCTGGCGAAGTCTGTACCCTCGTCCCCTTCTGCCTGGCGAGAGCGAACAAATTTAAGGGCGGTTTCACCATCCATCACTTGTTGTCCCTGATTAAAGCTGACTGTCTCGTAGCGGCTTTCTATTGGATATGAATTTTCTCTTCCTGGGATAGGGAAAAGAGAGTCTGTGAAACTTTTTTCTACATCTACTTCCACTCCACCCAACAGGTCAATTGCTTCTATAAAACTATTAAAGTTGACTACACCCGTGTAATGAACTGGCAACCCCAAGGTTTCCTGGATAGAGGCCTGAACTAAACTTAAACCAACGGGTGGATCTCTTTGTTGACCGTAGTGGTAGACAGCATTAATTTTTGTTTTCAAGGAGTTGACCCAAAGGTCTCTGGGAACCGAGATTATAGTTACCTGGCTGGTAGGATGATAATAAGAAACTAGAATCATGGTGTCTGCTAGGTCTTTTACGTCTGTTTCGTTCTCCCCCTTTATGCCCAGTAATAAAAAGTTTGTCCGCTGATTGGAGTGATTAAGATTGTTTATGGGATCTTGAAATAAAGAGGCCACGTGCTTGGGAACGATGTTTAATTTTTTGAAGAATTGATTTATTTTGACCAAACTAACAAATAGCAGTCCAAGGAGAAGAACCCAGCTAATTATTTTTAGATGTGACTGAAAAAAGTGGACAATACCTATCTTAATTCTTCCGAAATGAATTCTCTTAAGCTTCATTTAAGTAGATTAACTAGTTGATTAAAGACAGATGGTTTCAGGCTATTGGTTCCCACCAATACTCCATCTATATTGAGTTGATTAGTAAAACTTAGAATGTTTTCTGGTGAAACTGACCCACCATATATGACGGGGCTGTCTCCGTTAGTAAGTAAGATTATCTTGGAGGCAACTTTACTTGCATCCTCTGGTGATTCTGGTTTTTTGGTGCCAATAGCTGATGCTGGCTCGTAAGCAAACAAACAGCGTGAAAGTGGTATGTTTTGAGCAAAAAGTTCTTTTACTTGCTCATCTATGTAAGGTTTGTCGACACAGATAATGGGGGTGATGTTTTGTTTGAGAAGTTTTTGGCATTGATTAGATACGTCTTGAGTTGTCTCTTTAAGATTAACTCTTCTTTCAGAATGACCCACAAGACAGTAGGTAACTAACTCAGAAAGCATACTGGCAGTAATGTCTCCTGTGTGTTTCCCGGCTGAATAAGGGCTTACTGTTTGAGCCCCAACAAAAAGGGGTGTTTTTGAGAAATTAAGATGGCGATTAAATTCCGGTAGATCTGTAAAAGGAAGACATACTATGGTTTTAAGGTCAGGAGAGATTGTAGGAGCAAGTTTTTCTATTTCTTTTAACCAAGATAAAGACTGGGTGTTGTTGAGGTGGCTTTTCCAGTTGGCTATTAGATAAGTCATGGTAAGAGTTATTTTACCCTTTTATTTAAGGTATAGTATGAAGAGTGAAACCTGCCTGGAAAAATAAACTAAATAACGAACAGCTACAGGCTGTAACCCATGAGGGAAGCCCCTTACTGGTCTTGGCGGGAGCTGGTTCTGGAAAAACTAGAGTGCTAACACGTAGAACCTCTTGGCTTATTAAAGAAAGGAGTGTTGACCCTGGGAAGATAGTTCTGCTTACTTTTACTAATAAGGCAGCAAGTGAGATGTCTGGCAGAGTAAGAGATCTACTTGGAAAGACTGATGGGAGAAGCTTAGGTTTTGCTGGGACATTTCATGGTTTTTGTGTTCGTCTTTTAAGAATGTATGGTGAGATGATTGGAGTAAGAAAAGGTTTTGTTATTTATGATACAACCGACCAAAGACAGGTCATGAAAAAGGCCTTAATAAATTTAGATCAAGAAAGTACTCCAAAAAAAATTAGAATGTACTTGGCGATAATTTCTAAGTATAAAAATAACTTAATTGGTATAAAAGATGCTGGGTTTTTAGCTCGTGAGAGCTATCAAAAAACTACTATCTCCGTATGGAGTGAATATCAAAAACTGTTGAATAATTTTAATGCACTTGATTTTGATGACCTACTTACCAAGTGTGTGAAGCTACTCAAAGTGGAAGAGGTAAGAAACAAGGTACACAGAAGATTTGATTGGATACTGGTAGATGAGTATCAAGATACTAATAAAGCTCAGTTTGAGCTAACCAGATTACTAGTAAAGGATCCTGAGCGATTAACTGTGGTTGGAGATGCTTCTCAAGCAATTTATTCTTTTAGGGGAGCTGATTTTAGAAATCTAGAGCTTCTAAAGAAGGATTTTAAGGATCTAAAAATAATTGAGCTTATTGAAAACTACAGAAGCACCCAAAACATTCTAGATGCAGCCCATGAGGTGATTGGCAACAACACGAGCCACCCCGTATTAAAACTTGTAACCCGTGAGAATGGAGGGGACAAGATTTTAATGTTTGAAGGTCAGGATGGTCGGTCTGAAGCAAGATTTGTAATAGATAACTGCATGGGAGCTATAGAGAAAAAGGAGAATGTGGCAGTCTTGTATCGAACAAATGCACAGTCTAGGATCCTGGAGGAGGAGTTGATCAGGGCAGGGATTGCGTATCGTTTAGTGGGTGGAGTGAGGTTTTACGAGAGAAAAGAAATAAAAGACCTATTAGCCCACCTAAGAGTGGTGGTAAATAAGGAAGATATTGTAGCTTGGGATAGAATCGAGAAACTAGGTAAAAGGAAAAAAGTAAAATTTGAGATATGGTTATCGGAGTTTTCTGGTGAGTTGCCTACTGGTAAATTAATTGAAAAGATATTGGAGATAACAGAATATTTGGATAAATTTGATAAGAAAAATGAAGAAGACTTGGGAAGACTAGAAAACATCAATGAACTTTTGGCAGTAGCTAGCGAGTTTCCTAAAGTAGAAGCGTTTTTAGAAAGTGTGGCGTTGATTCAGGCAGAGGATTTAGCCGATCAATTTCAACCTAAAGAAACACAGGTTAGTTTAATGACCATACACTCTGCTAAAGGTTTGGAGTTTGATAATGTATTTGTAGTGGGATTAGAAGAAGGATTACTTCCCCACTCCAGAAGCTTACTAGAAAAAGATTCACTGGAGGAAGAAAGAAGACTTTTGTATGTAGCAATCACTAGAGCTAGGCAAAAACTTTTTTTAAGTTTTGCCACTTTGAGGTTTTTGTATGGAAGTAGAAATAATCAGAGTCCGTCTAGATTTTTAAGCGAGATTCCGCAGCGATTAATATATAAAGAGGTAAAACCTGTTAAAAAAAACTTATTAGGAAGAAAGGTTGTCCAAGACTGGGAAGTGGAGAAAGAAAGTGCAAATGACTTTAACGAGATAGACAGCTGGTAAAATTAAAGATAATGATAAAACTAGTAGAAGAAAAAAACAAGAAAAACTTTGATGATAAGGCCTTGCACCCGTTACAAAGTTGGGCTTGGGGAAACTTAAGGAAGTCCGATAGAGTCAAAGTGATTAGATTTGGTGATTACAAGAAAAAAGAGTTGGTCAATGGATATCAGATTACCTTGCACAACTTACCACGACTGCCTTGGAAGGCTGGTTACTGTCCTAAGTCCTCTATTCCGAGTCAAGAAATGTTTGAAGAGATAAAAAAAGTAGCAAAAAGAGAAAAGGCTATATTTATAAAATTTGAACCCAATGTTCGATCAGGATTAGAATTTGGCAAGAAAATGGGATTAGTTAAGGGGAGAGCGTTGTTTACAAAGTTCACCTTTTGGTTGGACCTAACTAAAAGTGAGAAAGATCTTCTTTCTGGAATGAAGGCAAAGACAAGGTACAACGTTAGATTGGCAGAAAAGAAAGGAGTGAGGGTGATAGAAGATTCAAGCAATGAAGGTTTTGAAGACTATTGGAAACTAATGGAAGAAACAACGAATAGACAGGCATTTTATGCTCACAACAGAGAATATCATTTGAAGATGTGGCAAGAGATGAAGAAGGCTGGTCAAGCCCATTTGTTTAAGGCGATGTATAAAGGGAAGGTTCTGTCTGCTTGGATTGTATTTATTTTAAACGGAGTGCTCTATTATCCATATGGTGCTTCTAGTAGAGACAATAGAGAGTTAATGGCTAACAACTTGTTGGCTTGGGAGGTGATTAAGTTTGGAAAAAAGAAAGATTGTAAGATATTTGATATGTGGGGATCTCTAGGAGAAAACCCAGATACCAAGGATCCGTGGTTTGGTTTTCATAAGTTCAAGGCAGGATATGGTGGAGAGCTGGTAGAGTTTGTGGGCAGCTGGGACTTAGTAATAAATCCTGTTTTATACTGGCTCTACAGGGTGGGTGAAAGTATAAGGTGGATGATCCTAAGATGGAAGACATAAGGCAGACAAAGAGCTGGAAGAAGTATCTACAAAGTTCTGGATGGATCGTGGAAGAGGTTGGTAGTATCAATGTCTTTATTAAAAAAATTCCTTTGAGTCCTTTTTCAATGATGAAGATACAGAGATATTCTGGGGAGTTAAATCTTGGTGATTTGAAAAAATTGAAAAGAAAATATCGAGTAGTTTATGTGGTGGCGGAACCGATAGATAAAAAAGTTCATGGATGGAAGGTTAACAAGCATCCGTTTTTACCAAGCAAAACCATAGTAATCGATTTAAGAAAAGATGAGAAGAAGTTGTGGAAGGATTTATCTACAAATGCTAAACGGATATTAAAGAAAGACTCTCTTGTCCAGACGATTGAGCTAAGAGGTAAAAAAGATAGAAGGAAGTTCTATAAAAACTGGAAAAAAGCGGCTCACACCTGGTTAATGAGTGAGGAGAGGTTTAATAAGTTGATTGAGGCCTTTGGTGAAGATGCCAGTTTGTGGGTTAGTAAGAAGGGAGATAGCTTGCTCTCCGGAATTATCTTACTTAAGTCTGGTGATACCGTTAACTATTTCCAGACATGGACTAGTGAGGCAGGCAGAAGGTCGGGTTCCCATTATCATTTGGTTTGGCAGGTGATATTGGAATGCAAAAGACAAAGTGTAAGATGGTTTGATTTTGAAGGGATACTGGATGAAAGGTGGCCGCAAAAAAGATGGGCAGGTTTTAGTGAATTCAAAAAAAGGTTTGGAGGGAAGGTGATCAGCTACCCTGGTTCGTTTGTTAAGTGGTTTTATGGCAATAAAAAAGCCCTTAGTTAGACTAAGGGCGGTATTTCTTAAGCGGTGAATTATGGGGACCTTGTGAAGAGCTTCTTTATTCTCTGGGGCCAATCATAGAAAACTGCTTCCAGACCAAGAATTATGAGGCTCCACGCGAGGAGCTTTATGTGAAGAGCAGGATCGGGTGACAAACCCATTGTGAAAATAAAACAAAAGAACACAGCTAAGCCAAGTTCTGATGCATCTTCTGAAGAAGAACGGATCTTTTCCCCAAAATGGTCTTTAACTGCTCTTAAATGGGCATAACCTTTGAATATTAAATAATGAAAGAAGGTTAAGGGGATAAAAATACCTATTATGAAAATAATTGACACCGGGTTAACCACCATAAAAGAGTTGGGTAACCAACTCTCGTTTGAGTTAACAAAGAAACTTGTAACTATGGCGGCTAAAAAACAAACTGCGCAAGCTGAATAAGAAATTGAACGCCATTTACGAAGGCTGTCGATAGGAATATCATTTGACTTCATGTTTTTTCTCCTTTTTGTTAGTAAGCTGGAAAAGAGCGAGTGAATAAAGAATATTATAAGTGTTTTCTTTTTTATTGCAAGGTTTTCGGTATAGCAGTGGGCCAACAATGATCTTTGAATTCACATCTATGACAAGGAGAAGTTTCTTTGGTGCGAGGGAATCTTAGGGCTCTGATTTCTTTGCTGGCTTTTTTTATTACTTTTTTCAAGTCTTCTATTTCTTTTTCACTAACGGAAAAGGTTGTCTTTCCAGACTTGTCATTTAGGAATGGGCTTTCTACAAAATCTAGTTCGAACTGGATGACTTTTAAGGGGAAGTGTTTGTCTAGTTTGGCTAGGAGGGCGTAGAAAACAAGCTGGCGTTTCAGGTAACCGGTGGAGGTCTTGGTGGTACCTTCTATTTCCCCCTTGGTCTTTGGTTTACCGGTTTTATAGTCTATTATTTTGGCGGTCTTCTCCTTTTCGTCTAGGATGTCAATTCTATCTACCTTACCTACTAGAGAGATGTCTCCTAAATGACAGTTTGATCCAGAAGAATAACCAAAATACTTCTCTAGAGCATGAGCGGGTTTTAGATTAGGTCCGTGTAGTTTGTGATAAGCAGTGAGGACTTTTTTACCATGATTAAGACGGGCAGAGTAGTCTTCTGGTGTGATAATTTCCTTGATGAGAGCTTTTTCAAATTGTTCTAAAAGAAATTTGAGCTTGGGATTTTGATGATATTTTTCTAAAGCTGTGTGAACGGCTGTACCAAAACTAAGATAGGACTCTTTAGCTTTTGGTAAACGATACAGGTTGTTTAACTTGAATTTGTAGGCGCAGTCTAAAAATGTGGTTAGTGCAGTAACTGAAAGCTTAATTTCTTTGGCTAGACCACTTAGGTATTCTTTTTCTTTGGTTGTAGTGGAAGTAATAACTGGAGGTGTGAGTAATTTTTTTATTACTTTTTTGGAATCATTTTCTACACTACTTGACTGGACCTTTCTTGTTAAATCACTGGGGATTTCATTGATAAAAGAGGATGGTAGTGTGTTTTGAGTTCCGTAATCAGTGGAGTATTGATTAGCTGAAGTGATGTTCAAGACTTTCTTGGTTCTGGTTAAGGCAACGTAGAAAAGACGTCTTTCTTCTTCTTGAGGGTCTTGATCTACTGCGAACTCTAGAAGATTGGGAGGTAGATTTATAAGATTGCGAATTCTGGAGTTGCCCCACTTGCCGTCCACACAACGATAAAGATAGACATGATTCCATTCTAATCCCTTGGCTTTATGGATAGTGGTCAAGGTGATGGATTCTTTTAGTGTTATTGGTGAAGACATGGTAGTTTTGATTTTCTGCTCTTTTAGAGCGGTGATGTTTTTTAGAAAGCTTGACAGATTCAGATTTGAGTCTTGGTAAGCCATGTTTTTTATTTGAGTAAAGAACATGTTTAACTGATAAAGGTCATCTGCTTTGTTTTTTTGCTTTAACAAGTGGTCTAGTATGCCCGACTGTTGAATCAGTTTTTCAAAAAACTCTGGTAAGGTAGAGTTGGCTGATATTTTTTGCCACTTATTTAAGTTTGTAAAGAAGTTTTTCAGTTTTACAGGAACTCTGTTTTTATCAGAAAGAATATAGCTAGCTAGGTGAGTCTTGTCATCTGATGCTTTTTTGGCTGTTTTAAGAATTAATAATGGGTCAATCTCAAAAAAATCAAAATTTAAAAGAGTAAAAAGATCGATGTCTTTGTGCTCATGAGGAGAGTTACTGATAATGGTCAAGAAGGTGAGTAATTGTTTTACCAATGGTTGTTCGAATAGATCTTGAGTTCCCTTAATGGTAAAAGGTAGGCCAAACTTTTTTAAAGCAGAAGATATGTCATTTAGATCTTTATTGTGGCGAACAATAATTGCAACCTCTTCAGGTTTCACACCCTTACTGATTAAGTCTTTAATGTTTTTGGATAGAAAATAGTCTTCGAAAATTGAATGGGTAAAGTGAGCCAGGTTAACTGGCTTACCCCGACCAACGAGATTGCTTTTTAGTTTGACAGCTTTAGGAGAGTTGTTTTTTATTACAGCACGAGCAGAGTCAAGGAGAAGTTGAGGAGAACGATAGTTTTCGTTTAGATTTATTAAAATAGAGTTAGGGAAACGAACGACAAACTCTTTAGTATTTTCAAGAGAAGCTCCTTGAAACCTGTAGATGCTTTGATTGGGATCTCCAACTACAAAGAGGTTGGCCTTTTCATTCCAGTATGAAGCAAGTTTAAAGACTAGTTGATTTTGAGCAGAGTTGGTGTCTTGATACTCATCTACCAGTAAATAACTTAGACGCTCTTGATATGAAAGTAGAAGGTCAGGATCTTTTTCAAACTTATCTACCACCCAGTTGATCATGTCTTCAAAATCGAACATCCCTTTTTTGGTTAGTTCTTGTTGATAGAGTGAGTATATTTTTTGTAGGTCCAGGTTCTTTTCTAAATCTTTTTTTTGCTTGACCAGAACAGTTTTGGAGAGGCTAGCTGCCTGGGTTTCTAATTCTTTTTTTTGCTCCTTTAAGATTTGATTAAATTCTTTGGGGTCTATACCTTCCCTTTTTAAGGTTTTAATTTTTTCTATAATATTTAATACGTAGTAAAAAGGGGCATTTAATGGTTTTAAGTAAGAGAACTCATTACCTTTGATTATTTTTTGTAATATTTTTGTACGATCTAGATCTTGTAGGTGTTGAGTTTCTTCTGCCACAATAAAAAGATCTGGATTTTCTAAAATGATTGACTGGCAGAAAGAGTGAAACGTAGATATCTGTACAGAGTAGGCTGGTTGACCTATTAAAGTAATCAAGCGTTGACGCATTTCGTTGGCTGCTGCGTCGGTAAAAGTAAGGGCCAAGATACTGCTTGGTGCCGTGTCAGTTTTTCTTATGATGTTAGCTATCCTTAAAGTTAAGACTTGGGTTTTACCGGTACCAGGACCAGCCATTACCATAACTGGACCTTCTATTGAGTCTGTGGCAATCTTTTGATTCTTATTAAGCTTGTTGTATTCTCTTGTAAAGGCACCACTAAAGGTCATTTTATCTTTTTACCTGAGTCTAAAGTTTGTGTGGAAGAGATTTTTTGCCCCAAAGAGGTAAGAGAAAGTTGGGCATTACTCATTTGATTAAAGGCGTTTGTTAGATGGCGGTTTAAAATACCTAAATTATCGTCTAGTTTGGAGTAGTCTTTTTGAACTCCTCTTAATATAGCAAAGACTTGTTTGGATCGGCTCTCGATTTTTTGACCTTCAAATGAGAGGAGAATTGTCCTGAGGTGTAAAGAAAGAGTGGTGGGAGACACAGGATAGACCCTACTCTTTTTAGCATAGTCGACCAGTTCTTGTAAGTTAATTATTTCATACCAAACAGCTTCTGAAGGAATGTACATTAAAGCAAAATCCAGAGTGTCTTCTTCTGGCAAAATATATTTACTTTCGATATCTCTTATGTGTTTTCTAACATCTCTAACTAAGGCTTGTTTGTGTAACTTTCTTTCTTTTTTATCTTTGGCTTTAACCATTTTTTGAAAGTTTTCCATGGGAAACTTTGAGTCTATGGGTAGAATACCAGCACTGGTTTTTATAACCGCGTCGACTGTGGCCCCGCTCTTGAAACTAAACTGGAGACTAAAAGAGCTCTTGGGAAACATTTGGGTGATAAGGTCTTTTAAGATCTCCTCACCGATATTACCTCTTAGTTTGGGACTTTGTAAAAACTGCTGAAGATCCTGCATTGAACGACCGATTTCAGAAAAAGTACCTGCTTCTTTTTTTAGTTCACCAATTACCTTAGAAGCGGTATCTAAGCGGTCATGTAAGTCGCCATAGCTTTTTTGTAGGGTGCTGGTTATGTTTTGATTGGAACTATTCAAAGAGCTTTGAATGCTTTTTAACCACTCTGTTAAGGTGGTGTCTTCTTTGGCTTGATTCATTTTTTTATTTAGGAGAAAGTATACAAAAGCGAAACCTCCAATTAAGACAGCTAGTATAAGAAATGTATCTGAAGACATATAATCATTATATATGGATATAAGGAAAAGGGGCAGGACTCTCAAGAAACGTCATGGTTTGTTGGTGGCTATAACTTTTTTTGTGTGGCTTTTGATTGGGTTAATGATTGTGTTTATTGATCCAGAAAATATGCGAGATTTAATTTTTTATAGAAGTTATTTTCTGCCAGGAGTGTTAATCTATCTGGGTTTATTGTTTTTACTAAGTATATTGACGTTATCTGCTAGGCGAGCTTTTTTGTGGTCGAGTGGATTGGTGATCTTTATATATCTAAGAGTTTGGGGGTTAGGAAACTATCTTAATTTATTGCTTTTGTTGGGGGTGGTTGGTAGTATTGAAACATATATTTCTTTAAACAATTAAAGCATGCAGCTATCCAAAAAGAAGATAAATAAAAACCTTAACCTTCAACTAAAAAATATGTTCTTGGGAATGTTGGCAGAGGTTAAGTCTCCTAAGGAGGTAGAGATGATTTTGCAAGACCTACTAACTGAAACTGAGAAGGAAGTTGTTTTAAAAAGACTGGGAATTGCAATTTATCTAGACAAAGGTAGAAGTTATGAAAATATTAAAAATAATATTAAGGTGAGTTCTGCCACAATTGCCACTGTAGCGGAGGCGTTGAGTAATCCTGGTTTTCAGGAAATAATTAGGAGGATCAAGGCAGATGAATGGGCAAAGGATACTAGTGGCAAAATTATGAAGGGTATAAAAAAGATTTTGCCGTTATAATGAGGTAATGAGCCAAAATTTTTATATTACAACTACCCTACCTTACGTCAACTCTGACCCTCACATTGGGTTTGCTATGGAAATTGTTAGGGCAGATGTTTTAGCTAGATATCATAGATTGCTGGGAGATAACGTATTTTTTAATACAGGTACGGATGAACATGGTCAGAAGATTTATCAAAAAGCTTTGGAAGCAGGTAAGAAGCCACAAGAATATGTAGATAAGTATGCTGCTAGGTTTAGTAAGTTAAAGGAGTCATTGAATCTGTCTTATGACAACTTTATAAGAACTACTGATAAGAATCACATAAAAGCAGCCCAGGATTTCTGGAAGATAGTGAATAAAAATGGATATATATACAAAAAAAACTATGAAGCTAAATACTGTGTAGGGTGTGAGCTAGAAAAACAAGATTCTGATTTAGTAGATGGGTTTTGCCCTGACCATCCTGGAAAGAAGCTTGAGATTAGGAGTGAAGAGAATTACTTCTTTAAGTTCTCGGCTTTTGAAAAGCCACTTTTGAAACTTTACAAAGAAAATCCTGATTTTGTTGTTCCTTCTAATAGACTAAAAGAGATTGAGAACTTTGTTGGATCTGGTCTTAAGGATTTTAGTATCTCCAGATTAAAAGAGAAAATGCCATGGGGAGTGATGGTTCCTGGAGACGAAACACAGGTTGCCTATGTTTGGTTTGATGCTTTAGTAAACTACATATCTGCTTTAGGTTGGCCAGAAAATGAGAAGAGTTTTTCTAAGTGGTGGCCGGGAACCCAGATTGCTGGCAAGGATAATTTACGCCAACAGTCGGCCATGTGGCAAGCAATGCTTATGGCGGCTGGACTAGTAACTTCTAAGCAGATTTTAATTAATGGTTTTATTACTTCTGATGGGCAAAAAATGAGTAAGTCTGTGGGGAATGTGGTGAACCCAGTTGAGTACACAGACAAATATGGCACTGATGCCTTGAGATATTTTTTGCTTTCTAAAATTTCCCCATTTGAAGATAGCGACTTCACAGAGAAAAGGTTTGAGGAGGCATATACCAGTGACCTGGTAAATGGTTTGGGGAATTTAGTAGCTAGAGTGGCGGCAATGGCTGAAGGAGTTTCTTTAGAAGTTGGACCTGGGCAGGACAAGATGACAAAAAAAGTGAGTGAGAAATTAGAGGGTTTTGAGTTTGATAAGTCATTAGAGTTGGTTTGGGACAGGGTTAGAAAAGCTGATAAATTGATTAATGAGAAAGAGGTTTGGAAACTTGATGGAGAAGAAAAGAAGGAGGTTTTGATTGGCCTGGTGAACGAGATAAGACAGATTGGAGTTGACCTTAAACCTTTTGTACCAGAGACGGCTGAAAAAATATTGAGGCAATTTAAGGAAGGAAAGGTTGTTAGGAGTACAAATCTATTTGAAAGACTTAAGCCAGCCGTTTAACAAACTTTTTAATTAACCAATCTTGGATTGATGTGGGTAAAAGCCTATGGACTGCATAGAGGAGTCTGGCATCATAACCTACTAGATAGTTTCTTTTTGGGTTGGTTATTTCAATGATTTTTTTTATTTGAATGGCAACTTTATTTGGACCCTGATAACGATCAAGTTGTGAGATGAATTTTTTTATTTTGTTATTTAGTCCTCTAATTTTTGATTTAGGACTTAAGTGTTTACAACTTGGATAGCGAGTGTTTTCCCAGAAGTTGGTTTTAAACGAACCAGGATTAACCGAGACTGCATTGATATTGAAAATGGATTCTTCTGCCCGCAAAGATTGAGTTAAGGCTTCTAGAGCAAACTTAGAGGAGGAATATATCCCGTAAAAAGCAGTGGTGACAAAACCAGAAATACTACTAACGTTTATGATTAACCCCTGATTATGCTTCCTCATACTGGGAAGCACAGTAAAAATCATTTTGAATGCGCCAAATAAATTGACATCGAATTGTTGTCTAACTTCTTCAATGGTAAAGCTACCAATGCAACCCATGTGACCATAACCAGCATTATTTATCAGACAGTCTATTTTCTTTGTTTTTTCAATGATTTTGTCGACTACTTGAGTTATTTTTTCTTGAGACCAAGTAACATCTAAAATTATTGTTTTAGGTCTTATGTCTTTTGGTAGTCCATAAAAAACTTTTAAGTCTTCTTTTTTACGTACTGTGCCATAGACGTTGTAACCAGACAAAGCTAAAAGCTTGGCTGTGTGGAAACCAAAACCTGATGACACACCAGTAATTAAAATTGTTTTATTAAGCATTACATCTATTATACTAACATCATGCTTATTGACACACATTGTCATTTGACAAATGGCAAACTTAACAAAGACATTGGCAATGTATTGAAAAGATCAAGGGATGCCGGAGTCGAAAAAATTATTGTACCAACTGAAAATCTGATTGATTTAAAAAGAGCTATTGAAATAACTAAAAAGTATGATGATGTATTTTGTTTGGCTGGAATTTTCCCTGGACAAGCTAGAAAATCTGAGGACTGGAAAGGAGATCTTGTGATGATAGAGGAATTAATTGAAAAAGAAAAAAAGATTGTTGGGATTGGTGAAGTGGGTCTGGATTACTATTGGGATAAAAGAGATATTGTTTTGGAAAAAGAAGTTTTTAAAGCTCAGCTTGAATTAGCACTTAAACTTAAGTTGCCCGTAGTAATTCATAACAGATTGGCAGAGAAAGGGATTGTTGAGGTTTTTGAATCTATGGATGAACTACCTAGAGGACAGTTTCATTGCTGGAGTGGAGATAAGGATTTTTTAAAATATGTTTTAAGAAAAGGATTCTATGTAAGTTTCTGTGGAAACATAACATACAAAAGTAATGGATTGCTTAGAGATATGTTAAAAGAGACTCCTTTAGATCGATTGGTTTTAGAGACTGATTCACCTTATTTATCACCTGAACCAGTGCGAGGAGAGACAAATGAGCCTAAAAATGTTAAAATAACGGCTAAGTTCATGGCTAGTACTTTAGGTATTAGTTTGAGCAGTTTAATTAATCAAACAACTAAAAATAGCTTATGTTTGTTCTGTTTAGGAAGTTAATAAAAAGATATCCTAACAAAAGCCATAGGGCTCTGGAGATACTACCAGGCTTTGTGAGCTGGAGTTTAATTTCTTTCCCAGTTTGGGGATCTTTTTTGTGGCCTTTGGGGTTAGCTTATTTTATTATTATCTTTGATATTTACTGGTTGTATCGATCGGTAACTATGGCTATTTTTGCAGTAATGTCTCACTTTAGAATCGAAGCTAATAAGAGGTATTCCTGGATGGGAGATGTTAAAGGTTTTAAAGACTGGAAAAGGGTTTATCATACTATTGTCATCCCTACTTACAAGGAGCCTGGCACAACACTAGAAAGAACACTGAAGGCTCTGGCTTCACAGACATTAAGTTCTAAGCAGATAATACCGGTGATTGCCTTTGAGGAAAGAGCGGGAAAAGAGATAAATGAAACAAGAAGAGAGTTGTTAGAAAAAAAGTTTAAAGGAAAGTTTGCTAAATTAATTTTTTCTTACCATCCGGCGAATATAAAGGGAGAGGTAGTAGGTAAGTCTTCAAATGCTGCTTGGGGTGCCAAGACCTTTTTGAAGGAGATGAAGAAACATAAAGATTGGGAGATGGACAAGATGACTATTTCTTCACTTGACTGTGATGTTTTACTTCACCCCAATCATGTGGCAGCTCTAACATACAAGTTTTTGGACAGTCCTAGGAAATATCGAACCATTTGGCAAGGAGCAATTATGTTCTATAACAATATTGAAAAAATACCTGCACCAATGAGAGTGTTCAACAGAATAGCCAGTGTAATTAATATGGGTACATTAATGAGGCCTGACAGGCTGATAAACTTCTCGACCTACACCTTGAGTCTTAAGTTAATGGATGAGGTAGGATACTGGGATAGTGATGTAATACCAGAAGACTATAGAATTTTCTTTAAAACTTATTTTGCAACTGACGGAGAAGTAGAGGTAGAACCAATATTCTTACCCATTTTTGCTGATGCGGCAGAAGCTGATGGCTTCTGGAACACATTCACTAATACATATGAACAAGTAAAAAGATGGGCTTGGGGAGCAAGTGATGATGTCTATATTATTAAAAAATATATATTAGATGAGAAGGCTCCGTTTTGGGACAAGACGATAAGGGTTCTTAAGGTTTTGGAAGACCATATGTTGTGGCCAGTAAACTGGTTTATTATTACCTTAGGAGCTACTCTACCACCATTACTTAACGATAAGTTCTCTAGAACAGTGATTGGAAAGACGTTGCCTCAGGTGGCATCGGCTATCCTTACGTTAAGCTTGGTAAGCCTCCTGGCGATCATTGTGGTTGATTTAAAGGCTAGACCAAAAGTAGAGGGGTTATCTTGGTGGAGAAGAGTGTTGTCTCCCTTCGAGTTTATATTGTTGCCCGTGGTAGGTTTTTTCTTTTCCGCAATACCAGGGATTGATGCCCATACTAGGTTGATGCTTGGAAAGTACCTGGAGTATAGAGTGACGGAAAAGGTTTAAGAAACTTAACTTGTGATATCCCAGTTTTTTAATTTGTCTGGTTCGGTAGTCTGAAGTTGGTGTAATTGGTAGTAGAGTCCTTTTTTGTCGAGAAGTTCTTGATGGCTGCCTATCTCGGCTATTTTCTTGTGATCTAAGACAAGGAGTTTATCGGCTCTTTGAATAGTTGATAGGCGGTGGGCAATAATGATGGCAGTCCTACCTTTAATTAATTTCCACAGAGCATCTTGGACGAGCTTTTCTGAGTGGGAATCCAGTGACGAGGTGGCTTCGTCTAGTATCAAGATCTTTGGATTTTTTAAAATCGTGCGGGCGATTGAAAGGCGTTGTTTTTGACCACCAGAAAGCCTGACCCCTCTTTCACCTATAACCGTGTTTAGTTTTTTGGGTAGTTTGTTGATAAACTCAAGCGCGTTGGCCGCCTTGCATGCCTGCCTCATCTGCTTGATGGTGGCAGAGGGCAAGCCGTATCTTAAGTTCTCTGCTATGGTGGTATCGAATAAGTGACTATCTTGGCTTACCAAACCTATGTTTTGCCTTAAAAACTTTAATGGCAGGTCTCGCAAATCAATATCGTCTATTTTTATGTGACCTTGATCTGGGTCAAAGAACCTTACCATTAAATGAGCGATCGTTGACTTACCTACTCCAGATTTACCAACTAGAGCCAAGATCTGGCCGGACTGCACTTGGAAACTGATGTTTTCAAATACTTTTTGTCCGGTTTTGTCCGGATATTTAAACCAGATGTTATCAAAGGATACATCCCCTTTTATTTTTGTCGGAGCAATGGGCGAACCTATTTCTTTAATATCTATTTTTTGGTCTAATATCTTTAGATAGTCTTTTACACCAATCTGAGCAAATTTCATTTCCCAGAAAACCCAAGACAGGTTCCAGAGAGGTTGCCTGATCATTCTAGTATATTGAACCATTAAAATAACGGTGCCTATGGTGAAGTGTCCTATTAATCCTAAGTAAAATGAGTAAGCAATAATACCCGTCATCCAGACTTCCATTGTGATGTCTGCCAGCTGGTTTTTATTGTGAATTTTTTCCATGTTTGTCCGTAAACCAATTAACTTCTTGACCGTTCTGTAGAATTTTTTTAATTCAATTTTTTCTGCAGAAAATGCCTTGACTAGACGTATGTTAGTAAGGACTTCCCAAAAGTGACTGTATTCTCTGTCCCAAGTTTTTTGGCTTTTCTTTTCTACTTTTTCTAGTTTTTTGAAAGTAAGTCGGCGAATGATGAAGAACGGGATAAACATACTGACGGAAGCAATACCTAGCGGCAAGTTAATTGAAGACACGATTATGATAGAGATTATTGCTGTGATCATGTTGGGTAAAAAATGCATGCCGACGTTGGTGATGATACCGGTGATGTTGCCTGTACCTCGAGTTAGTTTACTCATCGTTTTACCAGACTGATTTTGGTTATAAAAACCAATTGATAGCTTGAGTAAGTGTTTGTAGGCGATCTCTCTTAAGTGGTGCAGTAGTTTGGTTTTAAGAAGATTGCTGGAGTACCAAGAAAGTCGATTAAGAATGGAACCTAGAACTCTTAAGATTAAAGTGAGGATGATAAGGGAGACGAAGGTTGTATTTTTAAAAAAAAGGAAGTTTGTTTTTCCTTCGGTGATTAGGTCGGTCAGAGAGCGGGTGATGAGAGGGTAAATCTGACTGATGCCAGACATTAACAAGATGATAAAGGAAACACCAATTAACTTACCCCAAAAAGGTTTGGCTAAAAATAGAATTCTGGTTAGGTTGCTTTGACTTTTCACTGCATACATTTAACCACACGTAGATCGTGTAGATTTTGGTATGATGGAGTGTAGATGAAAAGAGTAATTGAGTGGATTAGGAAAAATGAGCTTTTAGTGGTATTGATACTTCTTGGAAGTCTTTTAAGAATACCTTCTATTTTTGAGCCGGGGTGGTATGGAGATGAAGGTATATACCTGGTAATGGGTAGCGGTTTCAGGAAGGGACTTTTGTGGTACAGAGAAATTCATGATAATAAGCCACCACTTTTATACTTACTGGCTGCCTTAACCAATAGCGTGGCATACTTTAGGGCTCTTTTATTGGTGTGGATGGCTGTGACTTTGGTGGTGTTTGATAAATTAATTAAGAAATTAGTAGAGAAAAAGACGTGGCAGAGAGTAAGTTTGGTATGTTTTTTGATTTTTACTACCCTTCCAGTTATAGAAGGAAACATTGCTAATGCTGAGATATTTATGATCTTGCCAACTATTTTAGGAGTAAGCCTGTTGATAGATGGTTGGTCAAAAAAAATAGCAAAGTGGAAGTATGTTTTGGCTGGGATGATGTTCTCTGTGGCATTTTTATTTAAGGTACCGGCATTGTTTGAGTTTTTGGGATTAGGATTTTTCTTTATTGTTCTGGCTAACAAAAACCTTAAAGAGATGTTTGCTTCACTTAAGCAAGTAAGATGGTGGCTTGTCTTGGGGGGATTTTTATTTCCAATTGTTTTAAGTCTTGCTTACTACTGGTTTAAGGGGGCAGGACAAGAATACTTGGTAGCAGCTTTCTTACAAAATATTGGTTACCTATCTAGTTGGAGAACGGGAAGTATTACCAAGAGTGGAGCTTCCACCCAGTCGGGGTTGGCGATAAGGGGTCTTATCTTGTTTTTGATAATGGCAGTTTTCTTCTTTAAGGCTAAGAAGTTAAACTGGAAGTACAAGTTAGTTTGGACCTGGACTTGGTTTGCTTTGTTTGGAGCATTGTTGTCGGAGAGGCCTTATCCTCACTATTTACTTCAAGTGGTAGCCAGTGGAAGTTTACTAATTGGGATGTCGGCAGAAAAGATTAAGCGAGTGTGGTGGACGGTGATGGTATTTGCTGTAGTTGTTCTATCTATTTTTAAGTACAAGTTTTATTTTTTCCCCACATTTAGCTACTATAGTAAGTTTGTGAAGATGGTTGGAGGAAGGCTAAGTTATGATGAGTATGCAGACAGCTTTGATTGGAGAGTAAAAAGAACTAGAGAGTTAGCGGCCTACTTGAAAGATATGACTGATCCTGGAGAGAGAATTTTTATCTGGGGAGATGAACCATTTGTTTATTTTGAGTCGGACACCTTACCTGTGGGTAGGTATACCGTGGCTTACCATGTAATTGACTTTGAAGCGATTGAACATACAGCAGAACTTTTACTAAGTGAGAAACCTAGGATAATTGTAAGAATGACAAGTGAAAAGAGACGATTTGATCAACTAGAAGGAATATTGGTGGATAATTATGCCCTAGTAGAAGAGATTAGTGATGCTCGTATATATTTAAGACATTAAGGGCATGGAAAAGGAAGAAAAACAAAATAGTATCAGTGGATGGATTTTTACTGGTGGTTTTTTAGTTTTACTAACATTGGGGATTTTTATTTGGCTTTTTAAGAAGCTTCCACCAGAAATTCCTTGGTTATATTCTTTACCCTGGGGAGAACAGCAGTTAATTGGTAAGGTGTGGTTTGGTGCTAGTTTAGGAGTGGTACTGATGGTGTTAGGTGTATGTGCTTGGCTAGCGAAAGGATTATCTAAAGAAGATGCTCGAGCCAGTATTGTACTTGCCAGGGGAGGGTTCTTCCTGACGGTGATTTATTTGCTTAGTTTTTTTCAAGTTTTAAGATTAATGATTTGAAAACATGAAACCCATTGAAGTACTGATTTTATCTTCTTTTTTAATTTCGTTGACCTTAAGTTTGGTTATCATTCCTTTGATAATTTGGTTGTTTAAAAAAATGGGATGGGTTATTGATCCTAAAAAAAGCAAACACCCTGCTCATATACATAAGACGCCCGTCCCTAAAGGTGGTGGAGTTGCAGTCTTTATTGCTGTAGCTGTGGCAGTACTTTATCTGATCAAACCAGATAAACATATAGTAGCTATTCTTTTAGCAATGTTTGTTACCTTGGGAGTTGGTGTTTGGGATGATATTAAAGGAAGTAGTCCCTACTGGAGGGTTATCCTAAATATTTTACCTGCCGTGATCATAGTGGCCTCTGGTATAGGTATTGCTTATGTATCCAATCCATTTGGGGGAATAATTGATTTGTCTTGGCCTAGATATTCTTTTTCAGCTTTTGGAAGCTTAAGAGAGATCTGGGTCTTGCCTGATTTATTTGCCTTACTTTGGATTCCTTTTTTAATGAATGCCATCAATTGGTCTTCGGGAGTAGACGGACAGGTTAGTGGGGTAGTGGCAATTGCGGCCATAACGGTAGGGCTTATTTCATTAAACTACAATGCCGATATCGCCCAGTGGCCGGTGGCGATTTTAGCCTTTGCTTTGGCTGGGGCTTTTGTTGGACTGGCTTTGTTTAGTTTTTTTCCGCAAAAAATTATGCCTGGGTATTCGGCAACTAGTTTGGCAGGGCTTTTGTTAGGTGTTTTGTCTATTTTATCTACAGCTAAGATTGGGACACTAATTGTTGTTTTAGGAATACCTATGATTGATGCTATATATGTAATTAGTAGACGGATCTTGTCTGGTAAGTCTCCTGTTTGGGGAGATAAGGGTCATTTGCACCACAAACTAATGAAAATGGGGTGGGGAAAAAGACGCGTAGCAGTATTTTATTGGCTGACAACCCTAGGCTTGGGGGTGGTGGCATTACAAGTAGATGCTAGAAAGAAGCTTTTAATAATGTTAGGATTAGGTGGATTAATGGCAGCGTTTTTAATATGGAGATATTTATTGCTTTATTCAAGACAACCAGGCCGCGACAGTGGCTAAAGAATTTTGCTTTGATGGCAGCTTTGGTTTTTTCTGGGCTTTTATATGCCCCGGGAATGCTTTGGCAGACAATCTTGGCCATGATGGCTTTTACGCTATTGTCTAGTGGGGTGTATATCTTTAATGACTTGGTTGATATCAAGGCAGATAGGTTACATCCTTTTAAGAAAAAAAGACCGTTGGCGGCAGGAGATCTACCTATACCGATAGCGATCACAGCAGCGATAAGCTTTGTGTTTATCTCTTTAGTTTGGATGCAGGTTTTGAGCTATTTCTTGTTTCTGACAGGGTTGACCTACCTTGCTTTACAGATAGCTTATACCGGTTATCTTAAGCGGATACCTATTATAGATGTACTTATGGTGGCCTCTGGATATGTGTTGCGGGTTTATGGTGGAGCCTTTGCTATAGAAGCACACATGGATGTTTGGTTTTTGTTGACGGTTATCTCTGCATCCCTTTTCTTGGCCGTAGGAAAAAGAAGGGGAGAGAGGACCTTACTGGAAGGGTCCGGAATCACGGCAAATGTAAGAACTACCCTAAAAAGATATACCGATGATCTATTAAACCTATACACAACGATGTTTGCCACATCTACTTGGTTGACCTATGCTTTGTTTACTTTTAACCAGCCAAGAATTATTCCTAGAGGTAGAGTGTTGACCTTGATGGCAGAGTTACCTAGAACACTGATTTCGGAGAAACTTTTGATGATTACTGTACCTTTGGTTGTTTATGGGGTGATGAGGTATTTACAGCTTATTTATGAGAAAAATGAAGGAGAAAGCCCAGAAAGAATACTTCTGTCTGACAAACCTCTAATGACTACCATTGCTATTTGGGGAGTACTGACAATTGGGCTTTTGTACTTTGTAGGGTAGATTAAGATTATTCAACTAGCGTGGCGTAAGAGGCGGAGATCCAGCCGTTTTTCCCTGTTTGATACTCTATTTGATACCAACCGGATTGGGTCTTTAGGTGGGGAAACTTGTCACCGTGATTTACTTTGGTTACCTCTACACCTTCTGGTTCTTGTCTGACCCTTAACCAACCTAGAGACGCACTGTTTATCTCGACATAGGGTTTTGCTGGTGTAGCTGAGGAAGTTGACTGTTTAGGTAGTGGGGTAATGTCGGTGTTGGAAACTGCTTGAGTTGGAGTAGTTGATGGAGTGGCCTCTTCTGGAGTAGGGGTAGGAGTAGGGAGGTCTTCAATTTTTTGATTAGCTAGTTGGACGTTTATATTTAGTCTGAAACCTGGCTCTACAGAAGCCTTAACTACTTTATCTTGAAATCCTGGGGCAGTAAAAGTGAAGGTATGGCCACCTGCAGTGACTGAGTTGTTAGAAAAAGGAGTAAAACCGGCTGGATTTCCATCTATTAAGACCGATACAGTGTTAGGCAAGCTGGTTATATTAACCTCTAAGCCATCTTTAGAGTCTATTTTCTCAAAATAGAGTGTGTGGCCGTGGGCTTGATCTGGAGTAACTGCTAGCTGGCGCTCAACTACCGTCAGTGTGCCTGAAGTAAGAGTAACTTTACCCTCCCAAGGCTGAAGGGTGGTGTCTAGAGGAGAGATCTGTACTGAATAGCTACCTGCCTTTAAGTTTTCTTGGTATACCGGGGTTTGACCATGAGACTCTGAGTTTATAGTAACCATACTTTGAGGGTTAGAGGTTACTTGAATTCCAGCTCTTTTACCTAAAAAAGGAATCGTACAAGCAGAGAGAAAAACTGAGGAAAGGAGTAAGAAACTAAGTTTTTTTAGCATATGAGCCGATTGTACCAGATGTAGATAGGCTTGGGATGGTAAAATATGAGTACTTGGCCGAGTACCAGAGTGGTTAATGGCGGAGACTGCAAATCTCTCGATTCATGGGTTCGAATCCCATCTCGGCCTCAAGGTATTAATTTAGATTGTTTCTGCTGTTTTAACTACTTGTTCTATTAGGCGGTTGGCGTATCCCCATTCATTGTCGTACCAAGCCATGACTTTTACCAAAGTACCGTCTACTACTTTTGTGAGACCCAGATCTACTATGGCAGACTCTGGCCTACCAATGATGTCTGATGAGACTAAAGGCTCTTCTGTTACGGCCAGTACACCTTTATAAAGAGGGGAGGAGATAGAGTCCTTGAATATTTGATTAACCTCTTCTACAGAAGTGGTTCTTTTAGTGACAAAGGTAAAATCAGTGATTGAGCCGGTAATTACTGGAACCCTTAAGGCTAGTCCTGAAAACAGACCTTTTAACTCTGGAATCGTCTCTGTGGTGGCCGCAGCAGCACCTGTGGTGGTGGGGATTATGTTTAAGGCAGCAGCTCTAGCACGACGCATGTCTTTATGGGAGTTGTCCTGGAGTTTTTGGTCGTCTGTGTAGCCATGAACGGTGGTGAGCATTGCTTTTAAGACTCCTATTTTTCCGTGCATAACAGCGGCGACAGGAGCAACACAGTTTGTGGTACAAGAAGCATTTGAGATGATAGAGTAAGAATTAACCCTATCTTCACCCACAATCTCTTCTTCGTTGACCCCAATGACGGCAGTGGGAATAGAGGCGCCTTTGGCCGGGGCAGATATGATAACAAGCTTGGCACCACCTTTTAGATGTTTTCTAGCCTCTTCTTCTTCTCTAAACATGCCTGTAGATTCTATTACCACGCCTGCCTTGTACTCAGCCCAAGGGATCTTTTCTGGATCTCTTTGAGCAAGAACCGGGATCTTGTATACCTGATTAGGTTTCTGGATCGTCAAAAAACCAATTAAAGGACCTTTGCCTGAAACTTCTTCTGATGTTATTTCATAAGGTAGGCGTCCATAGGCAGTATCGTACTTTAGTAGATGTGCCCATCCTGAGATAGGTAATGAGCCTGAGGTATTTATGGCTGTTAGGTTTAACGTGTCTGTATGGCTTTCTAGCCAAACACGGGTAGCAGAGCGACCAATGCGACCGAAGCCGTTGATGGAGAAGTTGATCATGAATTAATGATAACAGAGAGAAGAGGGTGGGTGACAGTGGCGAGAAAGTTGAGCATGGCTCCGCCGCCGGTGGAAGCAAAGTTGAAGTCTGTGTACTGGAAACCTAATGTTTTAATTGCATCTAGAGTGTCTCCACCACCCAAAAGAGTAAAGGCAGAAGAGTTTTTAAGGGCTTTAAAGACTTCTTTGGTTCCTTGGGTGTTTATACCATCTTCAAACTTACCTAAAGGACCGTTTAAAACGATGGTTTTAGCCTCGGAAATATGGTTTTTTAGAAGAGAGATAGCATTTCTGTCTATATCTAGACCATCGGAAGAAAGAGTGGTGGTTTTTATATTAGGGAGACCTTTTAGGTGAGGAGGAAGACGTAACAAGGCTAAGTGACCACCAATTATTATTGAGTTAAAATTATTGCCTAAGTTATCCACAATTTTGAACTTATCTTCTTTGATACCAGAAAGGATTAAAAGATTGGGTTTATCGGGGTTTTTTGCAATCTTGGTTAGAGTTTCAACCTCTAAATTGAACCTTTTTCCTGTTTTTGTGGGTAACATTTCGGGTATTATTTGGAGTGAGGTGGAAGGGTGAAAATGGGCAAAAGCTTCATATAGGTATAAATTACTACCCTGAGTGATTTGGTGCGCGAATTCCCTATCCAGGCCGTTTTCTCCAGGAAAGAACCTTAGATTTTCGAGCAAGGCTATCTGATCACTGGTTTTTTGCCACTCCCCTATTTGTTCAGGCTTGGAAATAAAGGAAATAGACTGATGTATCAGCTTTTCTAGTTCTTTTTTAACTGGTAAAAGTGAGTTTTTGGTGTTTGTTTGGGTGGGTCTCCCTTGGTGGCCAATAATGAGAATTTTTTTTGAAGTCTTTAGAATGCCTTCAAGAGTGGGTAGTAGACACTGGAGGCGATAGTTGTTGGCAACTTGGCCGTTTACCATGGGGACGTCTAGATCGGCTCTGAGTAAGATGTTTTTATGCATGAATTCAGTTTATCATTTTGAATCTAGCTAAACTTGACTGTTATAGGATTCTATGGTAATATACAGGCATCTGTTCAACTAGTTAGAAGAACAGATTTTTAGTCTTAACACAATCTTCAAGATTCATTAAACGATCTTGAACGCACTAGAGAGCAAGTAGCCGAGTTCTTTAGATGAAAGGCCAATTAGCCTTTGTTTGTGTCTAGGCTTATTTTTGGACGAATAGTCCAATATATGATAAGAAAGATACTAAAGTTTTTACCTAAAACAAGGTCATCTCATCCTATTTCTAAACTACTGAGACCAGTGCTGGAGACTAAAAAGCTTAAAACTGCTTTGGGTGGTTTTATGTCTATTGCAGGCGTGTCCTTTAGTTCTTTGTGGCTGGTAGCTGGTGTCTACCAGGGATCTAGACCTGTGCAAGCCTTTGCACCATCCTTGACCCAGTCTGTAATTGAGACCGAGAAACAAGACTATTTTTATAATTTTAGAAGTATTGTGCCTGATATGACTGGAATATCTCAAGGGTTTTATCGTTGGCACCTTGCGGTTGATATTACTGCTCCTGCAGGTTCTGAAATTTATCCTATACAGACAGGTAGAGTTGTAAGGATTGATAACACTAGATGGGGATACGGTAGAAGCATCGTTGTTGAACATGATGATGGTCTAGTGAGTTTGTATGCCCATCTAGGTAAGGTAATGGTAGAAGAAGGAGAGTATGTACAGGCTGAAACCGTTTTGGCAGAAATGGGTCTAACTGGAAGAACAACTGGATACCATTTACACCTGGAGATAAAGAATCAAGGTAGATCGGTTAGCCCTAGTAGATACCTAACTAATACTGTAAGGCTAGCTAGTAAGTAACCTTGGGTTTTAAACAAATTGAACTTATTTTTGATTGATACAGGGCTTAATTATTTTGTGTGGAAAAAGTCGTTTTTTTGTGTATAAGTATGTGTTTGGAGACGTGTATTATCAATAGAAACGTACCTATCTTAAAGAGAAAAATAAGAAGAGGAATTGATTTAATTGGGCTGGATGGAGACTATCTTGTAGGGAGAGTTGTTGAAATTGAACTTGAAACCCAAGTTTTTACCTATAAATTTCTTGACTAGAGGTGATTTGATAGAAAGTAGGAAAACTTCATCAACAGAGACTCCCCCCATCCCCTCTGGCACTAGTAGAAATATTTTCTCTTTTCCATAAGAGTGGAGAGTGACAAGTGTGTTTACGGACGCGTTTTGATTGAACTTGGGAAGATTGACCAGAGTTTTTTTAATAACAAGGAGGTCTTTTTTTTCTTGATGAAGAGAATCAATCATTTGTTCAGCTACTTGGCGAGTTTTATCGCTACCTGATTGTATTGGAGTGGGAGCTGAGTTGCGAGTGATTATCTCTTCTTTTATTTGCTTGTCTATCCTGTCTATGTTGGTTTTGAGAATTTTCTTTAGATCTATCTTCATGATGAAGACAGATTATATCTTAAAGATTGTGTTTTGAAAAAATGGTTACATTCCCATGCTCATTCCCGGGTTACCGACAGGAGGAGGATCCTCCTTTGATGGTAGGTCCGTGACGAGCGCTTCTGTGGTTAGAATCATACTGGCAACTGAGGCAGCATTTTGAAGGGCACTTCTAGTGACTTTGACTGGGTCGATTATGCCTGCTTCTAGAAGATCCTCGAACTCTAAAGTTGCGGCATTGAAACCGAAGTTGACGTTTGAGTTTTCTTCTACCTTTTTGACTACCCAACCATCATCGGCTCCAGAGTTCTTAGCCAACCAACGTAGAGGTTGAGAGAGACTTTCTTTGATGATTTTTATACCTATTTCCTCGTCTGTGTTGATGCCTTTCAGTTTATCTAGTCTCTTTGCGGCTCTTAGGAGGGCAACACCACCACCAGCAACGACACCTTCTTCTATGGCTGCTTTGGTAGCGCCAACTGCATCCTTGACTCTTTCTTTGAGTTCATTTAACTCTACCTCTGTAGCAGCACCGACGCTGATTACGGCCACACCGCCAGCTAGTTTAGCAAGTCTTTCTTGTAATTTGTCTTGATCAAATTCAGATGTAGTAGAACCTATTTCTGCTTTGATTTGACCTACTCTAGCCTGAATGTCTTTTTTGTTACCCTTACCTCCAATGATCGATGTGCTTTCTTTGTCTGAACTTACTCTATCTGCTTGTCCCAGATCCTCTACGGTGACTGAGTCTAGTTTTCTACCTAGGTCTTCTGATATTACTGTTCCGCCAGTAAGGATAGCTATGTCTTCAAGCATGGCTTTTCTGCTGTCCCCGAAGGCTGGGGCTTTAACTGCTAAGATGTTGAAGGAACCACGCATTTTGTTTACAACTAAAGTGGCTAAAGCTTCACCCTCTATATCTTCTGCTATTATGACTAGGTTTTTGGATACCTTGACGATGTTTTCTAAGAAAGGGAGAAAGTCACTAATTGAGGTTATTTTTTGGTCGGTGATGAGAATGTATGGGTTTTCAATAGAAGCTTCCATTTTAGCCGGATCGGTAACAAAGTAAGGAGAAGCGTAGCCTTTGTCAAAAGCCATACCTTCTTTATGCTCTATTTCCATTTCTAGACCCCTACCCTCTTCTACTTCAATGACTCCATCTTTACCAACAAGTTTTAGGGCTTCGGTAATTTTTTCACCAATTGTTTCGTTTTGAGCAGAAACAGTAGCGACTGACTGCCACTCATCTTCTTTTATTTCTTTCTTGTTTTTTTTGAGCTCTGTTACAACCGCACTGACAGCTTTGTCTATGCCTTTTTTCATTTGCATGGGGTTGGCACCGGCGGTAATGTTTCTCATACCGGCTCTAACTATTTGCTGAGCAAGTAAGGTGGCGGTGGTAGTTCCATCTCCGGCCACGTCATTGGTTTTACTGGCAGCTTCTTTAACTAGTTGGGCTCCCATGTTTTCAAATTTATCTTCTAGTTCGATCTCTTTAGCTACGGAAACTCCATCGTGTAAGACTACTGGAGCTCCCCACTTTTTATCTATGGCTACATTTCTACCTCTGGGACCTAGGGTGGTGACAACTGCTTTGGCTAGCTTGTCTACTCCTGCTAGTAATTTTTGACGAGCGTCATCTGAGAATGCAATTTGTTTGGCCATGTTTTTTTAATTTATTTACTAACGACTGCTAATATATCTTCAAACTTGAGAAACTGATATTCTGTGTCTCCTATCTGGACTTCGTTTCCACCCCATTTTTTGTATACCACGGTGGCACCTTTTTTTGCAGGAGACTTAACTTCCTTGCCGTCGTCGAAGATGGAGTCACCTACGGATAGAATGGTGCCGTACTGGGGTTTTTCATCGTGGCTATCAGGAAGGTAGATACCGGAGTCAGTTTTTTGTTGTTGTTTAGCTGGTTCTATTAATAGGTAGCCTGGGGCGGGGTTTAAGGATTTTGGGTTAAGTTGTTTTGACATGATTTTGTTATAGATGAATAAAAAAGTATCAGCAGTTGATGATACCGAGTGCTATTTTGAAGTATAACTGCCTGATTGTCAAGTCTGGTTTTTCTGGGGAGTTGGTTTGATTGGTGTTTGTTTTTTATTATCTGGAGCCATAGAGAGATCAAAACGACCTTGATCGTCTATTTTTGAGAGCTTTACTTTAATGGAGTCACCTTTTTTGGCTTCTTTTAGATAGTTAGAGGGAAGCTTGGAGATGTGAAGCAGGCCTTTTATTCCGGGAAGAAACTCTATGAAAGCACCGTAGTCTTTAATGTTATCAATCTTACCTTGATAAGCTTTACCTATTTCTGGTGGGATGGAGCTTTTTTCAGGAGTCTTTGGTTGAGTGACTGGAGCGATGAAGTCTTCTTTTGTTACGGGTTTGTAGTAGCTGGTTTGGCTGGCTTGGATAACTCTGGAGCGATTTTGATTTTTAGTGTCTGGAGTTGGTAAGGTGTAGGCAGGAAAAGGATTGGAGATTCTACCGTTAATCGAGAGCTTGGTGACAACTTGATACTTACCTAGACCGACTAAGTCGTCTTGGGTGTACTGGTTACCTAGTTCGTTTATTAACTGGTTGGCGTCATCGGCACCGACCACAAAGGTAACCACTGTACCGGCGTTACCAAAGATGGCTTTTTGGATTTCTTCTGGAAGCTGGGCAGTGTACTGGTTGGCTAGAATTAGGTTTAGTCTAAACTTTCTGGCTTCGGAAAGGATCTTTACAAAAGACTCTGTAGCAAAGTTTTGGAACTCGTCTACATAAAGGAAGAAGTCTTGTCTTTGTTCTTCTGGCACATGGACTCTGTTCATGGCAGCAATCTGCATCTGAGTGATGAACATAGCCCCCAGTAAAGCAGTGTTGTCTTCCCCTATTTTCCCTTGAGCTAGGTTAAGGATAATTATTTTACCTTGGTTCATTAAGTCCTCGATGTCTACTGTGGAGTGTTTGTGACCGACTATGTTTCTAATTAACCTACTGGTGGTGAAACGACCGACCTTGTTTAAGATGGGAGAGATGGCCTCTGACTGGAATCTTTCTGAGTATTTGTCGTATTCCTTCTTCCAGAACTCATGGACGACCTCGTCTTTGACTGACTCTAAGTATTCATTTCTAAACTTAGAGTCGGTTAAGAGTCTAGGTATGTCTAGAAGGGTTGATCCTGGCTTTTCTACTAAAGTCAAAAGAGTGTTTCTTAAGATGTACTCCATTCGAGCAGACCAGACGTTGGCCCAGATCTTGGTGAAGATGGAGAGGATACTTGAGACAACTAACTCTTGGTGTTGTTTGTCTTTGACTACTAAAGGATTAAGGTTAAAGGAGATGTCTTTGGTTGATGGGTCTAGATAGACGACGTCGTTTATTCTTTCTTCTGGAATGTAGTCAAGTAATATCTCGGACAGGTCACCGTGTGGGTCTATTATGGCTACGCCGTGGCCGGCCTGGATGTCTTGGATGGCCATGTTGGCGATGAGGGTGGTTTTACCGGTACCGGACTTACCTAAGATATACATGTGGCGGCGGCGGTCGTCACCTTTTTTTATACCAAAGACACTGACGTTGTTTTTAAACTCTGTTGTGGCAAAGAAGTTGATCTTGTCTTTATCGGATGAGAGATTGTTAATCGGTAGATCTTGAGGAGCCTCTCCCTTAAGAGTTTTACCCCAGGTGATGTTTTTTAAGTTGGCTAGAGTGTTGTTGGGTAAGTGAAAGATGGAGGCAATTTCTAGAATATTTAAGTACTGGCCTTTAGGGGCGCAGTTCATTTGTCTACTAATAATGGATGATTTTAGTTTTTGCTCACTGTTTTGAGATGGGGTTTTTAGGGCAAGTGAGTTGCCTTCTGATAGTGTGTAGACACCAAAAGAGCCGGCTAGTTGGGTTAGGATTGACCTACTGGTAGATTGTTCTTTGGCGATAGTAACTAAACGAATATCAGTGAAGTAAATAGAGTGGTTGGTTTTGAGCTCTATTTGAGCTTTTTGAGGATGGGCCGGGGTGGCTGGAGTCTCTGGAGGTGGAGGGGGTGGATTCAAGATACTGTGAGCGGCTCTTAGCCAAGATTTAGGAGCAGAGGTAAAGATGACTTGGACTATGGCTGCTTGACCAACAGACAGACGAGAAAGCACACCGATAACGGCAGCTAAGTGGTCTGGAACAGCCTCTGTAACGGTACTTAGGGGTAGATAGGAGGGCTGGGAAAGAGATAGTTGTCCTAGACTTGTTTGCCCGTGATTCATCCAGGTTGAAAGATAGTCCTTCATGGGAGTAATGATAGAAGTGGGATACTGGGCAGCGATTTGAGACTTAACTAAAGACTCAAGATGTCTGGGACAGGTGATAATAAAATAGATAGACTGATTAAGGCAGGCTATCTCTAAGGAAATTACTTGATGTCTATTTAAGATTCTGTCAAAAAGTGATGACCTTAGACTTGAACTTAAGGAGGCAAGAAAATGGGTAAAGTTTGTGACTGACTCCTCTGAGTCCTTGGCTGGACGGATTTCTAAAATGGAGGTGTCTGGTGAAGTAGGCATTACTTAAAGTATAGCGAAAAACAACGAAGTAAAGATGAGTGTTACTGTTGTGGTACAGGTGACTGAAAGATGACTTCTTCTTTTTTGTCGTCTTGAAGCATCTTTAGACGAGAAAGCAAGACTCCCTCTACAATCAGACCTTTGTCTTCAAATAGTTTTGTCAACTCTTCTTTTAAAAGTTGTTCTATCTGCCCACGGCTTTGAATTAAACCTTCTGAGTTAAACTGAGTGAAGATGTTGCTTATTCTTGAGCGAGAGTAAGGCCTGACCACTTTTGAGACAAAGTTGTCACCTATGTTTTCCCATAGTTCTGGAGCATTTTGTTTGTCTATTCTAAAAAGAATAGAGCCTTCTACTGAGACACTTTGATTGTCTTTTGTTGTTGTTAAAACTGGTTCGTCTCCTAAGACTTCTCTATCTTTTACGTCAAATGACTCTCTTATTGTGTACTCTAAGATTTGAGCATTAAAAAGCTTGGCTACTTGCCAAAAAGGGATTTTTAGGTGGAGACCAGGATCTAATACTTTTTTTAAAACTCCACCACCACGATCGTATACACAGGCTACGTGACCGGGAGGAACGGATACAAAAAAACCACCAACTACTTCGTCAACTAAAAATGAAACAACTAATTTATCAAAGTCTGCCATATATTTTAAGATTCTTTTTGTGCGGGTGTAACCCTTAAGAATGAATGATACCAGAAAATGGCTTGTTTTATTACTAGTAAGAAGATTGAGAAGATTATGGAGGTGATGATAAAGACTTTTTTACCGGCGGGGAGAAGGGCAAAAATTATGAAGGAAACTATGGGTAAAAATATCCCTAGACTTAGAAACTCTTTTCTTGAGCTTTTTATGGGAGAGAAAAGCATTTGGAGGGCTTCGAAACAGAAAATTAAACCTGACTGGATGAGATTAAGAAAAGTGTTAGGGATGGAAAGATCATATTGATTTAGAAAAATTAGGTTAATAGGTGTGTCTACAGAAGGAAGAAATGAATACAAAAGATGAAGATCTTCTCCTTCGAGACCGGTCTTGAATATTCTATATAGCATGAGAACGATTATTATTTGGATTGTTAGAGTTATTCCTTCTGATACCAGTGTTCCTGGGTTAGATTTTAGTATCTTTCTTGTTTCTTTTTTTAGTTTTTCTGGGTCGGTTTTGTACTGTGCCTGAATGTGGTCTATTTTTTTTACGATTTGACGTTTTTCTTTTTCTGATCGATCAGCAGAAAGAGTAAGAGGTAGCATTAAAAAGCGAATTAAAACTGCAAAAATTATGACGGCGACACCCATGTCTGGTTGAGCGTTGGTTATTTGCCCTAAAAACCAGTAGATGCCCACCAAAATGTTTAGGAACGGTTGATAGATGTAAGTGGCGAATAGTGCAGACATTAACGTAATTATAGCTTAAAAGAGGTGTTTTTTGATTTTGAGATAGAGGTTTCTGGGATGAAAATAGGCAGAGTGAAGAGTGATATGTTCTTTAGTTATCTTGGGCTTCATGTAGAGATACTGAAGTTTGAAAAACAAAAGGTTTAGTTTTTCTATCAACCAGTTAGGTTGAGAGACCTTTAGGGGAGAGATTTTGGAAGTTTTTACTATCTGGTTGTAGGCAGTAGCTAGATACTTTTTGGTCCAGATATTTTTTTTAACAAACTGTTGATGAACACCTCCCCTATCAAAGAGAGGTTTTGTCTGTAAGACTTCATGGGCGGTATAAAGATTTTGTTTGTTTTTTGGTACGGTGAGATTTAGTTGGTCTAACCATAGATTTGTACAGATTGTGTTGGTGGTAACCATACCTCTTGGTTTTCTTCTGATAGACAAAGTTGAGGTTAGAAAAATAACAAGAGGACGGGTTAGCCAAAGGGTGTTGGGAGTTACAACGATCATTAGGTCTATGTCGTCTCGTTTTTTAGGATTATTAACCGAAAGAGATCCTGTCAAGGCAATTAGTTTAATACTGGGAACTATCTTTAGAACGTTAACTAGTTTTTGGACAGTTTTGATTTTTTGGTTGGTTAGGCGAGTTTTTTTTAAGAGGTATTTGTCTTTGGTTGAGATAATTTTCTTTTTAAGAGAAGGGTGTTTAGTTAGGAGATTGCGAACCTCGACTAAGGAGTGTTTTTTAGGGGAAATTAACCAAAAATGAAGACCCTCAAGTGTTAAGGATGCATTAAAAAAAGAGGCGTAATTAATGGTTTTTTGAAGCTGACTTGCCTTCATTTAACGGGTTGTGGAGCGGGAGTAGCTAGACCAAACTGGCTTAAAACCTGATTGAATCCTAAGATCATGGTGTCTACTGCGCCTTCTTCTCCCTGTCCGGTCGAGATAGAGTTGATCGCGTCTTCTAGATATTTTATTAATCTGGAATTTAAACTGGTTGTTTGGTCTTGAGTCATCGAAGCGGTATAGAAGGTTTTGGCATTGGGGAGATCTGCAATGAATGGTTGGAGGATTGGGTTTTGCCCAGCAAGAGAGGTAAGTTCTTTGCTGGCAGGTGGTTGAGGCGTTCCCCTGTCCCTAGCTGCAGACTCGAAAAAAATCTGTTGGGCTTTAGCAGAGCTTAGGAAAGTTAAGAACTGCCAGGCTTCTTTGTAGTTAGGGGCGTTTTTTGGAACAGCTTCGAACCAGATAGATGCCCAAGATACAGGTAAGGTGTCTGGAAGTTGGGGAACTACGGAGGTCTGCCAGACAAGGGCAGGGTTTATTGTTTGAATTTCTTTAGCTCTCCAGCTTGGAGCAAGTATCATGGCTACATTACCTGTTGCAAAAGCTGTGATGGAGTCCGGCATGGTGATGTCCCAGACTTGATCACTGGTGGTAAATAGGGTGTAAAAAGTAAGAGCGTCGATAACCGATTGAGAGCTTGGATTAAAAAGATTGACTCCGTTTTGCAGGAGCATTAAAGAAACAATGTCTGGCCAGTGGCTGACATTGGTGGTAGTGCCAAGAGCTACCCCAGCTCTGGTTATTTTTCCTGTGTCAGGATCTTTTTGAGTTAGTTTCTTGGCGTTATTTCTTAAGTCTTCCCATGTTTCTGGTACCTGGAGTGAGGCTTCTTGATACATGGCAGAGTTAATGAAAAGAGCTAGGCCTTCGGCGACTATTGGTACTCCATAAACTTGGTTGTTTAAAGTTAGAGAGGAGACGATGGTGGGATAGAAATTGGCCTCCATCTGGGCAGCAGAGACTGTGTTGGCTGGGGCAGGCATTAATTTGTCTAGATATATTGGAAGCCAGCTAGTGTGAAGCCTAATAATGTCGGGAGGGGTTTTGCTAGTTAATGCGTTCCCAAGTCTCTGTTGATAGTCTTTGTGAGACTGGCTGATGTAGTTTACTTTTATACCTGGATTTTCTTTTTCAAAAGCAGATATGACGGGTTGCATAACTGAAAGTGGTTCCCAGAGTCCCCAGTAAGTAAGAGTGGTTACTTTAATTGGAGTGGTCTGAGAGCTAGCTGGTTTTTTGTTGAAAAGTTTAAAAACAAAAAAAATAATCAGCCCTAGAATTAAAATCCCTGCGGCTATGGGTATGAGTTTTGTGACAGAAGGTTTCTTCCTGGGTATGGCAGTGGCTGGTTCTGGTGGTTTATAGTTTGGAGGTGGAGGAGGCGTGTCTGATGGAAGAGGTGGAAGAGGTTTTGGTTCTACAACAGGCGCAGGGGTAGTAGTGGGAGTTGGTAGAGGTAAAGGGATTTCGTTAGACATGTTTTTATTATGTGTACAATTAGTATATCAAGATAAGCTTATGAAAAAAATGCGATGGTTACTATGGTTGGTCGAAATTACAATGGCAATAGCGGTGGTGGTATTACTAGCCCACTGGCGAGTTTTTTCAGACAAGGTAATACCGTATGTAACTGTTTCGGGGATTGATGTTTCTGGGATTAATAGTAACGACCTTGAACAGGTATTGCAAAATACGTTTGTTGAGAACCCAAGTGAAATTACCCTTAAGTATGATGGAGATGAGCCACTAGAAATCTCTGACTTACAGATTGTCTATGACTATGAATGGACTGCAAACTTAGCTATGGGTGCGGGTAGAAGTGGGAACCTACTTACCCAAATTAGAGAAAGGATTGTTTTCTTTTTTGAACCTTTAGATATCGAGCCAGCTATTAGCTATGATGAAGATGCACTTGTTGGGATGATTACCTTGATGGATGAGAAGATAAAACAAGAGTATGTGTCGGCAAGGATAGTTCTTGGAAAAGGAGGAGTGCCTGAGTTTGTAGCTGGGACGGATGGTGTTTCGGTAGATGAGGAAAGGTTGAGCGTCTTACTAATTCAGGCAATGAAGAAACCAGGTAAACAGATAGTCGAGGTGCCGGTGAAGAAAGATGTGGCCAGTTTTAGTGAGGAAAGAGTAAGTGAGTCCTTAAAACTAGCTAGTAGTTGGTTGGATAAAACTATGGTGCTTAGACATGAGAATTTTAAAAAAGAACTTTCGATAGAGGAGATATTAAATTTAATGGGGGTGGCGGATTCTTTCTTAAATGAGATGGCTTTTAACGAGCTGTTTTTGCTACTTGAGGACAAGGTAAATAGAGAACCTAGGAATGCGGTGTTTATGTTTGAGGATGGTGGAGTAGTCGAGTTTCAGTCCGACCTTAAAGGAGTTGGTTTAGATCAAGAAAAGTTTAGAGTTGTTTTAGAGAAAGCTTTGGTAGATCTTGATGAAGAGATCATCTTGCCGGTTAGCTTGACCGAACCAGAGATAAAGGCAAGTGAGGTAAATGACCTAGGAATCGAGGAACTTTTAGGTAGGGGTGAGTCTTTGTTCTCCCACTCTATACCCAGTAGAATATTTAACGTGGCCTTGGCTGCCAGGAGAATTAATTATGCTTTGATCCCACCAGGAGAGGTATTTTCTTTTAACAGAGAAGTAGGTGAGATCTCCTCCTCAACTGGATATAGAAGCGCTTATGTAATTAAAGATGGACGAACTGTTCTGGGTGATGGAGGTGGTACTTGCCAGGTGTCTACCACCATGTTTAGAGCAGCGATGGAAGCGGGTTTACCGATTGTTCAAAGAAAAGCTCACTCTTACAGAGTGGGATATTACGAGCAAGATTCTGGCCCAGGGATCGATGCTACTGTCTATGCTCCAACGGCTGATCTAAAGTTTTTGAATGATACACCGGGACATATTTTAATACAGACAGTGGTGGACACAAGAAATGTGGCTATGCATATTGATATTTTTGGAACCAGTGATGGTAGGGTTTCAAGTATTAGCGAACCAAAGGTTTGGGGCCAGAGCCCACCACCAGAAGCTTTGTATGAAGATGATCCTACCCTACCGGTGGGGGTGATAGAACAGATTGATTGGGCGGCGTGGGGAGCCAAGACGTCGTTTGAGTACAAAGTAGAGAGAGATGGAGAGATGATTTATGAAAAGACGTTCTATTCTAACTTTAGACCTTGGCAAGCGGTGTACTTAAGAGGGATAGGAAGCTGACAAGAAAAACCCTGCAAGGTTTTGAGGCTTGCAGGATGGGTAAAGTTTTTCAACAATGAAATTCAACGGTGTCGACGAGAGATTCTTCTGGGAAAAGACTAAGTCTTATGCTTTTTCCGTAAAAGAAAGCCTGAAACCTCCAGCCATTATCTGTATGAATTATTTTCACTTCACAATGATCAGGTAGTTTGACCGGTTTTAAATATGCTTGAACACATGATTGACACAGTATTTCAACTGGAACGAGACATTTAGTTGGATACTGGCCTCTTCCAGAATATTCTTTATCCAACTCTGGATATCCAAACTTAAAAACTACTGCTCCGAGCAAGATTGCTAATTCAAGGCTGTTGTTAATGGATACTTCTAAAGAGGGTATTTTTTTTACGGTTATTTCTTGATCGTTTCCAAATGTTTCTAGAAATTTTTTTCTTCTTGACACATCTTGCGCCTCCTGATGAATTGAAAATGTTGAATTTTTAAGCTGCTAGAAAGTTGATTATATATTATTTTTTGATAATTTTGGTGTTATGGGGTTTGGAGAGTGAATAGGGTAAAATATCAAGTGATGGAAAAGATAATAACTAATAACGAAAAGGAGACTCAAGAAGTTGGGGGTAGGTTGTGGAAACAGAATGAACAATACTTAGGTAAGCAGGCTGTGGTGTTTGCTTTGGAGGGAGAGCTTGGGGCGGGCAAGACGCAGCTAGTAAAAGGGTTGGCTAAGGCGATGGGAATAAAGGATGATGTTATCTCCCCCACCTTTACCCTAGAGGCAGAGTATGGCTTAGGTAAGTTGGCCCACATCGATGCTTGGAGAATAGAAGATAGTAGGGAACTTTTGGAGATAGGATTTGAAAAAAGGATTATGGATAAACAGGTAATCGTTGTTGAGTGGGCTGACCAGGTAAAGGATGTGTTGGAAAAGGTTGTGGGTAAGATTAAAATTGTGTGGGTTAAGTTGAGTTATGGTGCTAAAGATGATGAAAGGATTATTGAGATAAAATGACTATATTAGCTATTGAAACCAGTTGTGATGAGACCAGTGCGGCGGTAGTGATTGATGGAGTAATTAAGTCTAATGTTGTCTGGAGTCAGATAAAGCTTCATGCACCTTGGGGTGGAGTGGTGCCTAGTATTGCTAAAAGAGCTCACCAGGAAAGGATCGACCAGATTGTAGAGCAGGCCTTAGAAGAGGTGGATGTGAAGCAAGCAGATTTTGTAGCAGTAACGGTTGGTCCAGGACTGGCCATTGCCTTAGAGGTAGGAATTTTAAAGGCTAAAGAGCTGGCAAAGAAATGGGGAGTGGGACTTATCAAGACGAACCACTTAGAAGGACACGTGTTAGCAAGCGCACCGAATGGTGAAACGGAGGTATCTTTAGCTTTAATAGTGTCTGGTGGACACACAGAGTTAGTCTTGGCTGAAGGGTCTGGCAAGTACAAGATTATTGCTAAGACGGCTGATGATGCTTTAGGGGAGGCACTAGACAAGGCAGCCAAGATGTTGGGTTTGGGTTACCCAGGTGGGCCGGTAATTGAAAAAATAGCTCTGTTGGGAGAGATGGATGCTTTTGATCTGCCGATGCCTTTAAAAGGTAGGGAGAGTGAAGGCAGATTTAGTTATTCGGGATTGAAAACAGCTCTTCTAAGACTGATTGAGAAAATCAAGATAGATGGTGAGTTAGATGAGAAAACTATTCAAAATTTAGCAGCTAGTTATCAAGAAGCTTGCTTTGAGCACTTAGTTAGAGTGGTAAGGGTTAATGCGATACCATATTTAGAAAAAGGTAAGGTAGAGAGTTTGTTGGTGGGTGGTGGAGTAGTGATAAACAAGAGATTGCAGGAAAAATTGGAGGAGTTAGGAAAAGAGTTGGGGATTAAGGTCTACTTCCCTGGAGAAAGGATGCTGTGTGGAGATAATGCCGGGATGATTGGTCTGGCTGCATACCAAAAAGCCTTGAGAGGTGAGGTGATAGAAGAAAAAGATTTTGACAAAGTAGACAGACTCCCCCGCTGGAGCCTGGAGGGTTAGTGGCAGGGTTGGGCCTCGTCACGTAAGTTTATTAAACGTGGGTTTGCCAGCCCTTTTGAACTGGTTTGTCTAGTTTGAGTCCGACCTCGTCGCCTTTTTTGGCAGAGTTAACTGGTTTGTGGTCGACATGCATAGAAGTGACGTCTTGGGTGAAGATCTCGTCGCCTTTTTTGTTTTTTATGGTGAGAGAGTCCCCAAGTTTTAGACCAGAAGAAAGCTTGATGATGCCGACACCAAGTTTGTCATAGTAGTGGGTTACTGTACCCTTTTTCAAGTAAATCACCCCCTTTTTTTAAAACGCTAACTATTGTGAATTCATTATATCGTAAAAGGTTTTTTGAGGTAGAATATGAGCATGGAGAAGACTTGGAATCATAAAAAAGAAGAAGACAGGATATATAAGAAATGGGAAAAGAGTGGTGCTTTTACAGCGCCATCAGGTAAAGAAGGTTTGGCAAGTGGTAAAAAACCTTTCTGTGTTATTATGCCGCCGCCAAACGCAAATGACCCTATGCATGTTGGGCATGCTATGTTTGTGTCTGTAGAGGATCTCTTGGTTAGATACCACAGGATGAAGGGTGAGAATACCTTGTGGCTTCCAGGAACAGACCATGCGGGAATTGAGACTCAGTATGTTTTTGAGAAAAAGCTTTTGAAAAAAGGTCAGAGTAGATTTGATTTTGAGAATGAAGAACTTTACCAGATGATTTGGGACTATGTTCAGGAAAATAGTGGGGTGGCTGTTTCCCAGATGAAGAGATTGGGGGCAAGTGCAGACTGGAGTAGATTAAAGTTTACGTTAGACGAAGATGTCGTGGATCTGGTGCTTGATACCTTTATTAAACTGCATGAGAAAAACTTGGTTTACAGAGGCAAGAAACTAGTTAATTACTGTACTAGGTGTGGAACAAGCTATTCCCAGCTAGAAGTGGAGTATGAAGAACGCAAGGATCCTCTTTACTACATAAAGTACGGTCCGTTTGTTCTGGCAACTACAAGACCGGAAACTAAGTTTGGAGATACTGCGGTGGCGGTGAACCCTAAGGACAAGCGATACAAGAAATGGATTGGAAAAGAGATTGAAGTGGAAGGACTGATCGGGAACTTTAAGTTAAAGGTAATAGCCGATGATTTGGTCGATCCGGAGTTTGGTACAGGAGTGGTCAAGGTAACCCCTGCACACGATGAGAACGACTTTCAGATGGGTGAGAGACACAACTTGCCATTAAAGCAGGTAATCGACTTTAAAGGCAAACTAATGAAGGTAGCCGGAAAGTATGCTGGACTAGGAATAGTAAATGCACGAAAGATGGTGGTAGAGGATCTGCAAGCAAAAGGACTTATGGAAAAGATTGATGATAAGTATGTTCACAGGGTGGGGACTTGTTACAGATGTGGAAGAGTTATTGAACCTCTACCTTTGACCCAGTTTTTTGTTAAAACTAAACCATTAACCAAAAAGGCACTAAAGGCGCTGGATGATAAAGAAACTATTATCTATGGAGCAGGTAGAGAAAAGGTGTTGAGACACTGGATGGAAAACATAAGAGACTGGAATATCTCAAGACAGATTGTTTGGGGAATTAGAATGCCGGTGTGGTACATGAAAGGTAAGGATAAGGATGATTATGTGGTAAGTAAGACTAGCCCTGGTAAAGGATACATACAAGAGACGGATACTTTTGATACCTGGTTTTCTTCTGGCCAGTGGCCGGTGGTGACTTTAAAGACTAGCAAAGAAAAAGACTTCGAGTATTACTACCCTACTACAGTGATGAATACTGGATATGATATCTTGCCTATTTGGGTAATGAGAATGATGCTTTTGGGAATTGAGTTGACTGGCAAGAGCCCTTTTAAACATGTGTACTTGCATGGTTTGGTTAGGGACCCTAAGGGGCAAAAAATGAGTAAAAGTAAGGGGAATGCCATAGATCCTGTAGAGATGGTAGAAAAATATGGAGCTGATGCAATTCGTATGGCTTTGTTAATGAGCTCTACAGCTGGACAAGATAAAAGCGTAGATGAAAATACCATTAGAGGAATGAGGAATTTTGCCAACAAGATTTGGAATGCTGCTAGGTTTGTGAAGAACGCTGATGACTTGGAAGCATCTTTGGCGGAAAAAGATTTTCGTAAACGATTAAGTAATGTCGTTAAACATGTAAGTGGTCATTTGGATAAGCTTAGAATTGGAATGGCGGCAGAAGTAGTGTACAACGAGTTTTGGCATTGGTTCTGTGATGAGGCAATTGAGCAAAATAAAAAGGGTGAAATAAGTAGTAAGGTTTTGGCTGAAGGATTAAAGACTTTCTTGAAACTCTTACATCCATTCGTGCCGTTTGTTACGGAGACGGTTTGGCAAGAAATGGGGTTTGATGGATTACTAATAGAACAAAAATGGCCGGATGAAAAAGAGTAAGGAATTTGAAGAAAAATTTTGGGAAATGGTAGAGGAAGCAAAAAATATAATGATTGCTGGACATCTTAATCCGGATGATGATTCTATTGCTAGTATTTTGTCTGTCTATTGGTTGGTAAATGAAAGGTATCCCGAGAAGGAAATAAGAATGGTTTGTGAAGGCGAGAAGACGGATGAATGGGAGTATTTTGAGAACTTTGATAAAGTTGAATTTGTAGAAAAAATAGAGAAGTCTGTAGATCTTTTGATTGTAGTAGATGGTAGTAATTTTGATAGATTTAGTGATAAACCAGAAGAGTTTAAAAAACTAGCTAGTAAGACAATTTGTATTGATCACCATAAAAATAAGATCGGTGATTTTGATCTATTCCGTGTCTCCCCTATTTTCTCGTCTACAGCTGAAGGAGTTTATAGACTACTAGTTAATGAGAGCTATAAAATGCCTAAGCGGTTGGCTGAAATCTTTTTGTTGGGGATCTTAGGAGATACAGGAAACTTTGCTTATATAAACAGGGAAACATCAGGAGTATTGGAAGTAACACAAAATCTAATTAGCAAGGCAGGGCTTAGTGTTCAAGAATTACAAAGTAAGTATCAACAGTACTCGAAAAGAATACTTGAGTTGGTTGGGGAAATGATTTCTAATACTAAGTATTTTGATGGTGTGGGTGGTTTACCACCTTTTCAAGTTGGTTTTTTAAGTAGAGAGTTTTTTAATAAAGAAAAATTTAGTGATGGAGAAATTTCCACGGCGAGCCATTTGTATACAACTCACTATCTTAAGCTTATTAAGGGTTACAATTGGGGTTTTACTATCACTCCTAGAGAAAATGAGGAGTGTGGTTTATCTTTTAGATCTTTACCTGGTGTGGTGAATGTGCGAAAGATAGCTGAGAAATTTAATGGTGGTGGACATGATTTAGCAAGTGGAGGTGGAGTGCCGGTTGTGGACCCTGAAAAAGCTTTGGAAATTATATTGGAAACGTTAAGAGGTTAGTCTTTCTTTTTTTCTTGTTTGGCAGATTCTTCTTTTTTCTCTTCTTTGGCTGGTTTAGCTTCACCTTCTTTGCCCTCTTTTGTTTCTTCACCTTCTTTTACTTCTTCACCCTCTTTTGTTTCTTCACCTTCTTCACCCTCAACTTCTTCTTCTGCTGGGACTTCTATTACCTCTTCTTCTTTTTGGGCTTGAATCTGAACGACAACCGTCTCTTCTTCTTGACTAATATCGGCCCCTTTGGTGTCTTTGGCATCAGAAATCTTTAAACTGTCCCCTATCTTAGTCAACCCAGAAAGATCAAAATCTATAGATTCTGGAATGCTGGTAGGTAGAGATTCTACTTCTAAATCTCTTAGGGTTTGGACTAGCACGGCTCCATCCTTGACGGCTGGGCTTTCTCCTATTAGGTTTACTGGTACGTTAACGGTAACTTTTTTGCTTAGATCTACTTGATAGAAGTCTGCATGTAAGTATTGAGATGTTACTGGATGAACTTGAACGTTTGACACCAGAACTGGGACTTCTTTTTCACCAGCTATTTCTAGATAAACGAGATTGGTCTCACCTGCTTTTTTAAAAGTGTCTTGGAAGTCTGAAGTCTTACTTTTAAGTGACTGACTTTTTATTCCTTTACCAAAAAGATTTGTAGGTAGAATACCTTCGTTTCTTAAAGTTTTAACTTTTTGACCAAGAAGCTTTCTTTTTTCCGCTTTTAGAGTTATTTTTGTTGCCATTATTTCAAGTATTTTACCTTACCTGAGGCTAATAAGCAAACTGAACACCAAAGACTGAATTGAGGCTAGAGTCCGCTGATGATTGATATATTATTTGACTAGAACCAATGCTGCCAGGGAAAGTTATTCCCGAGATAGCTAAATCTTGGGGATAGTTGATAACTAACTGATTGTTATGATTGCTCGTTCCTGGTTGATGAAAGGTTTTTATTGAGTAAGCAAAGTTTTTGGAAGATGTTGGTGGCAAGACGTCTTCTAAGATAAAGTTTATTTTTATGGAGATAGAGTCTTTGGGAGTGATTGATAAAGGAATTTGAAACAAACTTAAATCATTGTAGTTCTCTTTACTTATGGTTGTGTCTGTTTCTTGATTATTCTTCTCGAGACTAATAAATTTGGCAGAAGGATGAAGATATATTTGGTACAAGACTTGATAGTCTCTGTTTAGTTCTCTTGGTATGTCTTGGTGCCAAACATAATCTAAGACAAAAGTGTGTAAGACTGATCGGTCTTGGATGGTTATGTTGTGCTGTAATTTACGGTCTTGATAAAAGTTAAAAGGAGCGACACTTAAGTTGTTTTCTGCTAAGTGACCTGCGTCTGCTAAACAATTGCTAGAAACAAGTAAGGGGTGGCAAGTAGCCATGAAAATATTTCCAGCAAACGGATAATTTATTATTGAATTTTCTTTTGATGGATCTTTAAACCAAACACGTAGATCGTCTTGGTTTAAGGTGTTTATAATCGGCCTAACTAATTTTACTAAAGGAAGATTTTGGGTCTGTAGATCCTCGACAATTTTTTCTAATAAAAGATTGGTTGTTTTACTAGTAGTGTGATTGAGATTACTGTTTGCTAATTCCTGGTTAAATGAGTTGGGAGAAAAAACAATCTCATTTGTACTTAATGAGCCTAGTTCTTTTAGTACGTCCTCAAGTGTTTGGGTGGTAATAGCTATAATTAAATCTGGATTGAAGTTTAATGATTCTTTTAAAAACTTGTCTACCAAAAGAGAGGTGGTGGTAAAGTTTGCTGATGTATTAGAGTTTGTGAATGATAGGTTTTCTTGTCCGGTTAAGGATTCTATTTCTGGTGGTGCCGGTACCTGGCCAATCATTTGTTGATCTATCTGACCAGATGATAAAACACGAATATTTCTGATTTTTTGATTTTCAACGTTGGCTAAGATTACTGATCTAATGGTCCCACCTGAACTTTTTAGCTCGTTAATGTCTTGAATTAATAAGGCAACATACTGTGTGTCAGAACTATCTAAAAGTGTAGAAAAAGATTCTAGTAGTTTTAAGCTCTGAGAAGTTTGGTTGATCAAAATGTCTATTTTTTGAGCAAAATCTATCTCTTTTAGTTTTTGGTTAAAGAAATTTGGGAAGGTATGGTTTCGTGAAATTATTTCTATTTGAGAAAGTTCTTGATGAATTGTCCTGAGTCTAGATTGAATAGCAATACTCATGTCTCTAGCGGAGCTTTCTCCTGATGGTGTAAATAAGTCGTGATAAAAATTGTTGGCTAACTGATAACTCTCATTTATAGATAATGTGGTGGCTTGAGAGTGTTTGAGAAGACTAGAGAAGTTGTTTATGTTTGAAGTTAGTTCTGAAGAGAAAACTTTATAGATAGGTAGTACATAATGGCTGATGTTCTCCCCTATTTGAAGATATTTTTCAGCCACTTGAATCTCTTGATTGACTGCAGCAATATCACCTTTGTTTAGGTGGTCAAGTGATGCTTTGGTCTTTTTTAAGCTGGCTCCTAAAAGGAAAAGGTAGATAGTATTTAAAACAATGAAGCTAAAAACACTAATAGTAATTAAAATAATAGGAATTGAGATAAGGAATTTTTTTTCAATTTTATGTAGGTTTATTTTTTTGGATGGCTTTGCATCTTCAGTTTTTATTGGAGGAGGTTTTTTGTTGAAAATAATAGGTTCTTGATCTGGCTCTTTGGTTATGATGGTAGATATTTTTCTTTTTAATTTATGTTCATTTGTGTCGACAGGTAACCACTTTAGGAGAGCTCTTGACTTGGCTGATGCGTTAAGAGTTGAGGATAAAGGAAGGACATCCTTTTTTATAGTGTCGATGTTTAAGTTTTTACCCACTTTTTCTAGCTCATCTTTTATGGTGTAGGCTAGTTCTAAATCTTTAAGAGGATCCCCTATTATCGTTAGTTGTTTTCCTGCCATTCTTTCTAGAAAAAGAGATTTTAGGACTGCAGAAACAAGGTCTCTTAAGTTTAAGGGGTATATGAGATTTTCTCCCCTAGATGATACATCTATTTTTTGGCTATGTGAAACCAACTGAATATCCTGTTCTAGTGTAAAAATGGTTTTGTCGTCTTGATCCTGAAACAAATCCTTGGTCAAGATATATCTAAACAGTGGGGGTTTTGTGGAAACTTGATTTAACAATTGAAGAGTATTTTCTACAACCTCTTCTTGAATTTGATTTTTATGTATATCTACTATGGCAATTTTACTTTGATGTGTTTTGGCTAAGTCAGATAAATTAATTAGGGAGGTGGTAATGTCTTGATTATCTAAACTTCTTTGAATCAAAAAAATTATGTAGTGGATTTTCTCTAACTTTATTTTCTCGATCTTTGATGGTTGAGACGTTTCAACAGTAACTCCATTTGACAAAAGAGTATCTTTTACAAGTTCTCCAATGTCTTGGTTTTGAGAAACCACTAGAAAGATTGGCTTGTGGGCAGAAGTCATAAATAGAGTATAGCAACATAGCACCACGCTAGGGCACTGGTCTTATTTATTCTGTTTTTAGTTATGACGATTTTAATATGTAGACTTTAGGTTTGAGTTTTAAAATTTCTTGTGCTTGTTAATTTATTTCTTGTGCTTACTTGGCTCACATGAAAACCTAAGTTCAAAGGTAAGATTAGTTTTCCACAGGAATTTTAGACAAAAAAAATTAGCTTATTTAAGAAGAGAGTCTAGAGCCTTATTGACTAGAGAGTCGGCTACTTTATTTTTCTCGCGAGGAACATGATAAAAATTAACTTTAGGTAAGTTAAGCTCTTGAAGTAGTTGGTGCACACTAATGGCAAGAGTTTGTAGGTGAGGTTGTTTGACTTTATATTCTCTTTTTATTTGCTTAACCACTAACAAAGAGTCTAAGAAAAAGTCTGTTTGGTTGGCTTGGATGTTGTTTTTCACCATATGCTCCAAGGTTTTGATTACAGCTTGCCATTCAGCTACATTGTTGGTGGTTTCACCAATGTATTCGGAAAGTTGAAAAAGAGTAGAGTTGTCAGAGATGGCGTGAACGCCGACACCAGCCGGGCCAGGATTGCCTCTTGAACCACCATCTGTGTAGATTTCTAGTTTATTTATTTTTTGACTTTGACTCATTTTTGTTTTTTAGACTAAGGGCAAGAGCGATAATAAGTATAAGTTGGTTTTGAGGCAATGTCCACCAGTAGTGATCAACGCTACCGGTTAAGACAACCACTAGTAATGTTTGGATTAATAATAGATTTTTTGTTTTGACCTTTTTAACAATCATGATTAATAGGGTAGTACCTAAAATACCTAGTTCTGCCAATATCAGCAAAGGCAAACTGTGAACAGGTTGAAGTGAAGATAAGCTTAAATATGAAGGAGGGATTTGTTTGGAGAGTGAGGGAATAAAAGCTCTTAGTCCTGTCCCTGTTACTAGGTTGCTCTTGATTATTTCTAGTGTTGGATAACCCATGAAGGCTCGGGTTAAGAAGGAGTCGTTTGATACATAGTTTATGTTAGTGAAAACTACAAAGAGAGGTAAAAATCCAATTAGTAAGCTAGTCCAGATGATTTTTTTCAAGATTTTTATGTTTTTTATTTCCAGCAAGATTAAGGTGAGGATGGCTATTTTAGAGAAGGTGAGAATAATTGCTAAGGAAACAAACGACTTAACAAGTTTAAGGTATTTTGTTTGCGGGTAAGACCTGAAGATGACTAAAGATAACAGTAGGTAACCAGCAAGAGAGTTGGGGTGTGAAAAGATGGAGTAAGGGCGGAGGATAACACCCAAGGAACCGATGTTTAATTTGGCAATATTAGAAGTGTAAAAGTTGAAAGTTCTTTCACCGAGAAGGTATAGTGGGCCACCGATGGATCTTTGTAGAAATAACTGAGTTAACTGAATTAAAATAACAATAACTGTTGATACTAGTAAAGGAGGGTAAACTATACTTTTAAGTTTGGGTGTTTTAAGTAGGGAGGTAAGTAAAAGAAGGTATAGAGATATCTTGCTCCAGAAAAAAATAGAGAGTAAGGGTTGAGTCGAAAACAAGGTGTTTATAAAAACTAAGGATAAAAATAATGGATTTAGTGTTTGTTTTTTCCAAGACAAAAAGGTGAATAAAATTAAGATGAGATCGGTTAGATAAATAGTGGGGGAGAGGTAGTCTATCTTAAAACCTAAGACATTGCTAAACTCTGGCCAAAAGTGCATTCCTAACTGAGTAGGAATAAGGAGTACTAAAATCCATAAAACGATTTTTCTCATGCTACAAGCATAGCAAAGAACGGAGAATTTATTCTCCTTTGGGAATAATGACTAGTTGGCGGTGAGGTTCTTCACCACGAGACTCAGTGGAGACGGTACCTAGTTTTTCTGTGTGAAGGTGAACTATTCTTCTTTCGTAGGAGCTTAGATTGGGAAGAATTATTTCTCGCTGTAGTTCTTGAGCTTTGGTGGCAGCGTCTTCTGTTAGATTTATTAAATACTCTTCTCTTTTTTCTTGATAGTCATTTACATTGAGACGAAGTTTTGGCCAACCATCAGTTCTTTGGCTAATGATTAGAGAAAGGATTAGTCTTAGAGCGCCGATGTTTTCACCTCTTCTACCGATAAAAATTCCTGTGGATTCTTCTGGTAAAGATATGTCTACTTGAATTTGATTTTCCTTAGTAATTTTGATTTTAATTTGATCTTCTTCTAAGGAAAGAAACTTTAGAACGTTTTCTATTATTTCTTGTGTTTTTTTATTGCTCATTTTATTTAATTATTTTTAATTTCAAGAGAATGGGTTTTAGACCACCTGGGCCAGAAATTATTAGCTGTTGAACTAGAGAGAATGCCGTAGACATTGTCCAGTAAAGAGCTAGGCCTGAAGGGAACTTTAAGGCAATAATTGTTGTCATTAATGGCATAGTGTAAAGCATTTGTTTTTGCATTGTTTGAGCCATTTCTAAACTGTCTTCTTCTTTTTGTTTTTTGGCTTTGTTTTTTGGAGCCTTAACTTCGGTCTTTAATCCTGATTGCATGGTTATGGAGAAAACTAACTGGAAAAGTCCTGCCAAGACTGGAAGAACATATAGAGGATCTGGCTGGGATAGATCTAACCAGAGGAATTTAAGATTTAGAGTAACCCCATTGATTAAGTCTTGGTCTATAAAGTTGATTAATACTTTGTAAAGAGAAATTAAGACGATTATTTGAACTATTTGAGGAAGACAACCAGCAGCAGGATTTATGTTATTTTTTTTATAAAGATCCATTTGTGCTTGTTGAAGTTTTTTCTTGTCATTTTTATGTTTCCTCTTGAGATTGTCTAAAAGAGGTTTCAGTTCTTGCATTTTTTTTGCAGACCTAAGAGAGGGGAGAGTAACAGGAATTAAGACCGAGCGAATAAAAAGAGTAAGAGCAATAATTGCCAAACCTAGATTACCACCAAGAAAATTATAGAAAAAAGTTAGGGTCTGGAGAATTGAGTTATTTATTAAGTCAAACATATTTAGTGTTACTTTACAGGGTCATGACCACCGACTGAAAGAGGATGGCAACGAAGAAGTCTTAGAAGAGACAACCAAGCACCATGAATGATACCATATTTTTGAATTGATTCCTTGGAATACTCTGAACAAGTGGGGTAGAAGCGACATCCTTGACGGGGTCCAAAAAGAAGTGTGTTAAGTGAGTGAAGGGGTGGGGAGATAAAACGTTTATATAGAGAGTACATTTTCAAGGTCTTTGGAAATTTGGAGTTTGTCTTTGTCTAAAAGCTCTTTTTTGGGAATAAGAATGATGTCTTTTTTTTGAGGTAGCTTAGAAAGGGAGTTTTTAATTGATTCAGAGATGTTTCGCCTTATTTTATTTCTGTCCACGGCTTTTTTGGCTAGTTTTTTAGATAGAACAATAGCAAAACGAGACTGAGATAGGGGCTCTTGTTGAGATGCAACTAGGTATGTAAAAAGAGGTGAGTGAAGCTTTTGGCAAGCACCCTCAATTCGCAGACGATTGAGTCTTAGATTTAAACGGTTTTTTTTGGCTAAAGCCATTGGAGTAGTCTAACTAGTGACCTAAAACTGTTCTTCCTTTTAAGCGACGTCTTTTTATGGTTTTTATACCAAACTTAGTAGACATTCTTTTTAGGAATCCGTGCTTTCTTTTTCTTTTTCGTTTTTTTGGTTGCCAGGTTCTTTTGGGCATAATGAGAGATTTTAACATAAATACAAAATGTTTGTTGTTCAAAGTTTGAGTATTATGGGGAAGATAGGGGAGAAAGGTTTTGTTTATTGGGGTTATTTGGGGGTTGTAAGCTTTGTGGAAAACTTGTAAAAGTTGGGTAGGTTTTGAAAGTTAATAGTGTGGAGTAATATGAAAATACAAGCTGAAACTTTATGGCAAAGTGTCTGTGGGGAACTTGAGGTTTCTATGTCCACAATGATTTATAACAGCTGGATTAAACCCTGCTTTATAAAAGATATTACTATTGTTGATGATGATAGGTTGATCGTGGAGATGGCAACACCCTCTGGATATCACTTGAGAACCGTTGATGAAAGATATTACGGACAGATAAAACAAGTAATTGAAAGAGTGACGGGTAAAACATGTGAGCTGGCTTTGGTGGTATCTCAACAAGTAGTTAAAAAACCTGCGAGTAGTAAAGTAGACGACTCTAAAGGAAGCTTGTTTGAGGAAATAGATAAAAAAGATATCTTTACTAAAGGCTTAAACCCTAGATTTACTTTTGACACGTATATAGTTGGTGGATCTAATAACTTGGCGTTCGCGGCAGCAAAGGCTGTGGTGGATAGTCCGGGTGTTCGTCATAACCCATTGTTTATTTGGGGAGGAGTGGGAGTAGGTAAGACCCATTTGATGCATGCTGTCGGTCATGCTTTAACTCGAGGAGGAATAGAAAAAGTGACTTATGTTACTAGTGAGCAGTTTACTAGCGATCTTATTCAGTCACTTCGTTCTAAACAAGTTGATAATTTTAAGAAAAAATATCGTAATGTAGGAGCTTTGTTGGTAGATGATGTTCAGTTTTTTGCCGGTAAAGAGTCTTCTCAGGAAGAATTTTTTCATACATTTAATGAACTTTACATGAAAGGAGTGCCTATTATTTTAACGAGTGATAAGAAACCTCAAGACATAGGTCAACTTGAAGAAAGACTGGTAAGTAGATTTTTAGGAGGACTGACAACAGATATTGGTTTACCAGATTACGAGATGAGAGAGGCAATACTAAGACAGAAGGCTGGTGAATTAAAAGTAACTCTTGATAACAACATAATTGAGTCGTTGGCTGAAAATGTGGTTACTAACGCCAGAGAGTTAGAAGGAGTGTTGATGAGATTAGTAAATGCGTCTAGAGCAGATAATGAAGAGATAACAATGGAGATGGTGAGTAGGGTAGTAGGAATAACTAAAGAACTTGAAAAGAGAAAACCACCAAGACCGATTAAGGTTATTAGTATGGTTGCTAAGGATTTTGAATACAGAAACAAAGATTTAACCGGAAAGTCTAGAAAAGCAGAGCTTGTTCGAGCTCGTCATATTGCTATGTATTTACTAAGAGAGGAACTAGGAACACAGCTTGTTAAGGTGGGAGAGTTGTTTGGAGGAAGAGACCACACTACTGTAATGCATGCGGTGGAGAAGATAAAACAAGAAGTCGATGTTAATCAAGAAGTAAGAAACAAGGTGGTTAATTTGAAACAATTAATGTACTCTCACTAAGGTGGAAAAGTATTAAAAAAATGTGTAAATGTATATAAAATGAAAAGTAATAAACAAAGAGTAGAATGTTATCCAGAGAGATATTCACAAAATAGATTGTGTTTACACAGTGAGGCAGACACATTAGAAGACAATAAAAAGACGTTTATGGTTGATCTGGCAGTTAATAATTTATTTACAACAAAATAATTATGCCCAAACTAGGCACAGTGTTAACATATCTACACCACCTACTATAACTACAACATTATATTAATAATAAGTAACAATAAATGAAGATTACCGTTTTAGCAGAAAACTTAAAAAGAGGATTAGGAATTGTATTGAGAGGAGTGACTAGTAAAGGAACGTTACCTATTCTCTCTGGAGTGATGATGAAAGTAAGTAGTGATGGACTAGAACTGTTAACTACCGATCTAGAGATTAGCTTTAGAGTAAAGATAGGGGTAAAGGTAAAAGAAGAAGGGGAGATTGTGGTTCCAGCAAAGTTACTATTTGATTTAGTTTCTGGTTTACCGGTTGGCCCGGTTGACTTGGTGGTAGAGAAACAAACCTTGAGTATTAGTGGTGGTGGAGTAAAGACAGAGATAGTAGGTCAGGCAGCGGAAGAGTTTCCTAGTTTACCTAAGTCTAAAGGTAAAGTGGTCAAGATTGGAGTAGATGACTTTAGGAAAAGAATTGATAGGGTGGCTGTTTCGGCAGCAAGAGATGATACACAGCCTGTGTTGTCTGGGATTCTTTGGAGTTTTTCAAAAGATAAAGTACATTTAGCGGCTACGGATAGATATAGGTTAGGGGTGGATGTATTAAGTGGTTTGAAGTTGGATGAGAAGATGAGTGGTAAAAAGTTAATTTTACCGGCCAGAGCTTTACAAGAACTTTCTAGAGTCTTATCAGATGGTCAGATAAGAGAGATGGGAGTAGAGTTTGATGAAGGGAACCAACAGGTTGTTTTTGTAGCGGAGTCGGTGGAGATGGTAAGTAGATTGATTGCTGGTGATTTTCCACCCTTTGAACAGATATTGCCTTCCGATCATAAGGTAAGGATAGAGATAGAGCGGGAAGATCTACTAGAAGCGGTTAAAAGAGCTAGTTTGTTTGCGGGTGATGGAGCTAATATTATTAAGTTGCAGATTTCGGACAACAAGTTGCAGGTTAGGGGAGCAGATAGCCAAAAAGGTAGAAGTGAGTCTTCTTTGGAGGTCAAGACTGATGGAGAAAATATGGAGATGGCGTTTAATTCCAGATATCTGCTTGATTATTTAGGAACGGTAGATGAAGACAAGGTTTTCTTGGAGTCAGAAGGGGAGTTGAAACCAGGAGTGTTTAAGATAAAAGATAAAGGTTTTGTTCAGGTAGTTATGCCTATTCGATTGCAGGAATAGTTAAGAGTATTTCTATTTCACCAAATTGCTCGTTTTCTGTTAGTCCAGTTAGAAAGATATATGGAGAGATGGTTGTAGTGGTGTGATTGTAAAGGTAGCCTAGAAAGCCGTTATTTATTATGGCGGTGTCGATGTCTATTTCTTGATCGGAAAGAGTGAACTGTTCGTTGCCACTTAAGATGATGGTAACAAATTGAGATACGGGAGTAGCTTTTATTTCTTTTATGGTTTTGACTTTTTTTAGAGATTCTTGTTTGGGAGACTCAAATGGTAGGTTTAAGGAAAGTTTAATGAGCTTACCTGAAAGAGAGTGAGTGGTTTCTATGGAGTTTCCTTTAGGAAAGAGAACAGGAAGGGAGTTTATTGAGTAGCTGTAGGTAGATCTAACAAGATCTGCTTCGTCTGAAGTGGTATTTACATACCTAGGTCCGATGATTTTTTGGTAGTTGGTTGAGTTTTTGGTAATAGACACGGAAGAAGATAAGTTTAGGGTTTTTTGGAGAAGGTCAAGAGTGTCTTGATTGATTGAGTCGAGTGGTTTTGAAGCGGTGTTTTTAGGTAATGGCTTCTCAAGTAGATTTAAACTGAATTGGATGAAGTTCTCGTCTTTGTTTAAATAGATGTTGGTTGATTCTAAGAGGTTGTTATAGAAAATTAAGGGAGAGTTGGGGATGGTTTCTGAGGTACCTTTGAAGCCTAGTTTTTCCTTTAGGTTTTTTAGGATGGTTTCAGCTTGGGTGTTTTGTTTTATGGAGACAATGTTTATTTCTTCTGGAAGATTAAGGCTGTCTATTTGCCAGATGAACTGGTTGGGGTTATTTATGTAAGTTGTGACTTCTGGGAAAACAACAGCTGATTTTTGTCCTGGCGGTGTCGTGGTGGGGGAGAATGATTTTGTATTGATGAAAATAACGAAAATAAAAATAGCGACAACAAAGAGACCGATGATGATGTTTGTTTTTCTAGGTAGGTTTAGTTTTTTCATGGTATGGATACTTTACACTGAATATATTCTATGCAACCTGGAGGAACACCTTTGGGAAGGAATTGATTGATACTACCTAAGGCACCACCTCTTATTTCGTAGTGAAGGTGGTTTCCGGTTGAGTTTCCGGTGTTATCGACTACGCCTATCTGGTCACCGGTGTTTACTAATTTTTCTCCGGTGAATGATAGATTAGGCATGTGAGCATAGCGGGTAACATAACTTATTCCTTCGCAAATACCATACACGTCTACGTAGTTGCCATAAGAACTACTGTATCCAGATACAGCTCGACCTGGATGTGTGGTGTAGATTGAAGAACCAAAACCAATACCTATATCAATTGCTTCTGTTGCGTAATGGCTAGATAGCGTTTTTGGTCCCTGGGTGATAACTCCACCAGTTGTGGGCCAGCCAGATGGACAGCCTGGAGGAATAGGTCCTGTGGGTCCAGCGATGCTGTATTCTAATCCTGGTTGACCTTCCAGTTGGGCGATGGTGGAGATTAAGGGAGCAACGGTAAAGGCGGTGATGTAGAGGAATATACCGGCAGCGGCAGAGATGGCTATTGTTCCGGCGGCCGAGCTAGCGGCGGCAACGGTAGCTGCACCTTGACCAGCAAGAAGAGTACTAAGTCCGGCCAGTCCCGCAAGTGGTAAAGCAAGAA
>CAXBYW010000002.1:0-167717 GCA_963980225.1 uncultured bacterium | reverse complement strand
CATCTAATACTAGATGTAGAAAGAGCTGAAGGGGAGCCAATGGTGGGAGCAGTAGGTTGAAGATATCGAATGATGACTATGCCTGATCCGCCATCACCAGATACAGTGTGCTCGCCAAGTGGTTGGTTATAACCCCATCCAGCAGAACCACCACCACCACCCGTATTGGCTTCACCGTCAGTACCGCTGTACCTGGAACCATTGCCGCCGCCGCCGAGCCCACCAAGTCCTGCTCCGTATGGGTCTGCTGAATACTCTCCAGCACCACCACCACCACCATAATATGTGGATACGCCTGAGATATCATTGGCGATGCCGTCTCCACCGTGAGCCCTTAAGTCACTTCCGTAAGTATTGGAGTATCCATTTTGCCCCATACCACCACCACCGGCACCTTGATAACCATCTTCAGATCCACCTGTTCCACCATTGCCGCCTTGAGAGCCTGCCCCACCAGCGCCAGCACCATCACGTGCACCACCACCGGTACCTCCAGAATCACCAGTAGATCCGGCAGTAGTTCGGGAATCACCACCGTGTCCACCACCTTCGGCTGTCAATCCGTCAAAGGTTGAATCCTCACCACTTGTAGCTAAGTGGTTATCGCGCCACCCACCTGAACCACCGCTTCCAACTACGACAGGTTTGCCGCCAGAAGAAATAACTCTACCCACACCTTCAAGTACACCGCCACCACCGCCACCACCGCCATAAGCCCAGCCACCACCACCGCCACCAGCAACTACAAGATATTCAACATTCACAGAGTTTCCTGGAGTAAAGGTCCCACTACTAGTAAAAGTATGAATCACATACTCTCCACTCGTGGTAATAGTTCCACCGGTAGCTAGATATGCATAAATTTCAGGAGGAAAGACAAAAGAAAGTAAAGGCTCAAACACCAAAGAAACAACCACCATAACAAAAATCACTCTCGCTAAAAAAGAGTTTCTCAAATTTTTCATCTTCTTTCAGTTTAACTACGTTCACAATTAAAGTCTAGTCTTGGATTAAAATTAACCCTTGATTCAAGTCGTTTCCCCCACTATAGTTACTCCTTGTGACCACACCAGACAACCAGACAACCATAGACAACAGTAATCCTGCCGCAGACCTAGTCGCTCTAGAAGGATTGGTTCTAAACTACATCGACAAGATCGAGAAACACCAAGAAATCTTAAGAAGTAAAAAGGAAATGCTGGAGAGTAATCTAGAAAATGATCCCAACTACCAAGAAGCAGCCAAACAAGCCAAAGAGTTAAGTAAGAAAAAACAAGAGGAGAAAGCTAGAATAATTAGACAACCAGAAGTCGAAAAAATATACGCAGACGTTAAGGATGGTCAAGGACAACTAAGAACCATGAGAGACACCCTATCTAACCACCTACAAAACTACGGCAAGCTCTCGGGTACCAACCAACTAGAAGACGAAGAAGGGCAAGTCAGGGAGATCGTCTATACCGCCAAAGTAGTCAAACGCTCCAACAAGAACCGAACATAGGGTAAAATATCATCAACAGGTCCGGTGGTGAAATTGGTATACACGAGAGACTTAAAATCTCTTGAGAGCAATCTCGTGCGGGTTCGATTCCCGCCCGGACCACACTACAACTTAATTCTTCTTAATCTCAAGGAATTCAAGACAACAGACAATGAAGAAAACGCCATCGCTCCAGATGCCAAAATAGGGGAGACCTTAACTCCTAAAGGTGCAAATAGCCCGGCAGCTACCGGAATAAGTAGGACGTTGTACCCAAATGCCCAAAACAAGTTCTGGGAAATCACCCTCATGGTCTTCTTAGACAGTAGAAGTGCTTGGTTCACTAGCTCTACTTTACCTCTAACCAAAGATATATCCGCTGTCTCCATAGCTACCTCTGTACCAGTTGCCATAGCCATCCCTATATCTGCCTTTGCCAAAGCCGGAGCGTCATTCACCCCATCTCCCACCATTGCTACAAGCTTTCCTTTATCCTGAAGTTTCTTTATCTCACTCACTTTATCTTTAGGTAAAACCTCAAACAATACATTTTTAATTCCCAAATTTTTTGCTACTCCCTTAGCTGTTTCTTCATTATCTCCAGTCATCATCCACACATCAATGTCTTTCATTTGCAGGTCTTTAACCGTCTTCTGGGCTTCTTCCTTAGCCTCATCTGCTAAAGCCATCACCCCAACCACTTCTCCTTCAAATCCCACATAGACCACAGTCTTTCCTTCACTCATCATTTTCCCACCCTTAAGGTGTAAGTCTTTAGATATTACGTATCTTTTTTTATCCATCAATTTTTTATTTCCTACCACCACTTTCTTGTCCGATAACTTTCCCTCTACACCCATTCCTTCTATGGCCTGAAAGCCCGTTAGTCTGTCTAACTTCATCTTTCCGGACTCTTCTAAAATAGCCATTGCTACCGGATGTTCAGATCCTATTTCTATTCCAGCTGCTAGCTTAAGTAATTTCTTTCTGCTCCAGTCTGGACTTACTCCCAGTACATTAGTTACCACAAAGTTACCTTTAGTCAATGTCCCTGTCTTGTCAAACACCAAAGTATCAACCTTACCCGCTATCTGCAATTTCTCTGCCGTCTTAATCAAGATCCCCAAAGAAGCTCCTCTTCCGGTACCCACCATAATAGCAATAGGAGTGGCTAGACCCAATGCACATGGACAAGAAATAATTAACACCGTAATAAAAAAGGTCAAGGCCGTACTAAAACTAGCTCCCAAAACAAAGTACCAAACCATAAAAGAGCTAAGCGCCAAGAGTATCACCACAGGTACAAATATAGAAGAAACCTTGTCCGCCAACTTCTGAATCGGAGCCTGACTGTTCTGTGCTTCCTGGACCATGGTGGCAATCTTAGATAGGACCGTGTCTGCTCCTACTTGGGTTACCTTCATTATTAACCTTCCTTTAAAGTTAATCGTACCTCCAATAAGCTTGTCTCCTTTTTTCTTTTTGACTGGCTTACTCTCTCCCGTTACCAGAGACTCGTCTATGTAAGAACTTCCTTCTATTACTACTCCATCTACTGCTACTTTACTACCTGGCTTTATCACTAAAACATCACCTAATTTCAAGTTTTCTACCGCCACCATAACTTCCTTACCGTTAACTAGCAACACTGCCTCTTTTGCCTGCAGTTTAAGCAGTTCTTTTATATCTTGACCCGCCTTTAGCTTCGCTTTGGCCTCTAGATATCTCCCCAGCAAAACAAGTCCTACAATCGCCACAGCGGTCTCAAAGTACATTACTCCAGATAGGGCAGAGTAGACATAAGCAGAACCCGTCCCCATAGCCACCAAGGTATCCATATTAGCTGATTTATTTAAAAGTCCAGCCCAGGCATTAACAAAAAACTCACTTCCAGAATAAAACATTACTATTGTTGTCAAAACAAAAGCTACTTGCATCGACATCCAACCCAATAAAGAACCAATAAACAATATAGCGAATATACCTAAAGAAACAATCACCTTATACCGTAACGTCTTGAACTTGTCCTCAGCCAACATCTGACCGTGATCGTGTCTTTTGTTGTTTCCATGATCTTCATGTTTTCTTTCCTCATCCAAAACAATTTTGTAGCTCCCTACACTTTCTACCGCTTTTTTTAAAGCCTCCCAGTCTATCTTCTTCTCATCATAAGCAATAATAGCCTTATCAGTGGCGTAGGTTACCTGTACCTCACTCACACCCTTAACCTTACCAATAGCTTTAGTTAAAGTCGACGCACAACCAGCACAGTGCATTCCAACAATCGAAAAACTTTTTTTTATCATCTAATATTACTTTACTACTTTTGCCGTAATCTTACCTACCAGGTGCTCAAAATTCTCATTATCTGTGTCTACAAACACCAGTCTTACTAAGTCTCCTATATCCGAGTCATCCTTATGAACAGAAGGTTCAAATTTAACCTTAATGATAGTAGACTCATACGGAGCCAAGACATCCTTTTCTATACTTGGCTGGGTGCAAGCACACGACCCAGTAACTCTCTCTATTTTTAGTTCATTGGGAGTATTGTTAGTCAAAACAAACTCTGTACTTGCTCCATCTTTGTAAATCACTTCTCCCAATTCAACTGTCTCTGGCATTAAAGTTACTCCAACATGGGTTTCCCTATATGCATTAATCCCACCCACCAAGTCATAAACCTCGCTATAACCTAACTCCACCAAATCCTTACTTGCGCTTTTGCTCATAGAACCAGATCTACAGTAAACCAAGATCGGGGTACTTTTATCCTCAGGTAACTGCCCCAACCCTCCCTTTATGTCATCATAGGGAATGAAAGCATCGGTTCCTGCAATATGTTTTTGTTCTGGTGTGTGAACATCCAATAAGAACACATCTTTGCTAGCGACCAATTCATCAAAGTCTTGTGACTGCAAAGAAACAACCTTAGGAGACGAGTCTTGAAGTTTACTAGTTTTTTTCAAAGACCAAACTCCTAGTATCCCTACTAACCCTAAAACCAACAGTATTTTGTTTTTCATAATTTTTTATATTTTTTAAGCTCCACAACTTCCACCTCTAGATTCCGTTCCCGGAACATCACCTATTTTTTCTTTAATTGCCTGATAACCGGGTGCAGAACTATACTGAGCTGACAAGAGCTCTTTAGCATCTAACTCTTCCCACAACGTATTTTCTTCGGTCTGGAAGTAATAGGCCAGATCAATATATGTCTGGGGGAACCAGTACGAATTAAACATCAGCGAGGCTTTGTAAATCTCATCCTCACTAAAACCTTGGTCTACCATTAACTCAACTAATCCTAAAATAGCCATACCGTGGTTACAGTCAGGGAAAGAGGTGGGATTACCACAACAAGGTCTATATATATTAGAAGTGATCTCACTCACCATCTCTTGCTCTGCCTCATCCAAATCAAGAATATTGCTAGAACTATAAAGGTCTACTGCCGCCTTAGATCCCAAGGTCCAGCCTCCAGTAGAAGCAAAATTAGCCAGTCTATCTTTATACTCCGTACCCATAATCCCTTCAGAAAGCACCTTGGAATTTTGCGTTAACCCCAGGGCCCACAGAGTGTTTACCCAAAAATACGAGCTTTCTTTGTTTATATTAATTCCCTTATCCTTACTCTCAGTTAAGTAAGACATAAGTTCCGCGTAGTTAGGAGTCGAGTAATTCTTCTCAAATTTACCCATATCAATCCCACCAGCCTTCACCAGCTTCTTACCCGTATCACCCCAGTTGATCTTCACTTCATAACCTTCTTCTGGTACTACTGCTACTTCTAAGTTTTCTATACTTGGTTCTGGTAGGGGAGTGGGTGTAGGGTAAATTCGATTTACCAAAGATACTAAGCCGTCACTTGCTTTTATTTTAACGTCAAACAAACTTGCCCAGACAATAGACACACCTAAGACAGCTATTAATATGATAAATACTGGCATTACTTTCTTTATTTTTTTATTCATTCTTTAATATATTAATAATTATTATTTTCTAACCGTAGCGGTAAGCATAAAACTTAACTGGCTATTTTCAGAATCGTTAGTCATCATGGTAACCTGACGACTAATAGGACCAACTCCATCTGGGCCATGAAACAGTGGATCAAAAACCACTCTGACCTTAACACTTTCTCCTGCCGGGACTTCTTTTGCATAGCCAGACTTGGTGTGCATTCCAAAAATACGACTTTCATCATCTACAAACATTGCAGTAGTACACATACAAGAAGTAGCAACATTAAAAAGTTTTAATGTTTCAGAACCGGTGTTCCTTATCTCAAACTCTTTTTCTACCTTACCATCACTTATTCCTATATCTCCCCACTCCCATGCGGTTTCACCAACTTCCACCATAGCACCTTGAACCATCTCTATTTGTGCAGGAGAACTTACTTTTGTAGCCAAAAAGACAGTTCCTCCCAACAAGACCAAAACTCCAAACACGATACCTGCTATTATTTTTTTATCCATTTTTTATTATTTAATTAATATATTTTTTAGGCTTCTTTTTAAAACTCTCCAAACATCCACTTGCACAGAAATAGTAGGTCTGTCCTTCATACTTAAATCCTCTGGCCGCCGTCTTAGGGGATACCCGCATCTTGCAAACCGGATCCGCCACTACCGGCACCAGATCCTTCATTTTTATAGTTAACTCATCCGCCAAGTCATCATCTTTGTGTATCTTAATCAGTACTTCTCTAAGTAAATCACTGGCCTTAACAAAATTCTTACTAGTCAGTTTATAAAACACTTCCTTGCCCTTTTTTTCTGTCTCTACCACTCCTGCTTCACGTAAAACCATTAAGTGTTGACTCAAGTTTGCCTGGGGTAACCCTAACATTTCCTGCATCTCTCCTACATTTAAACCTTTATCTCGAAGTAGGTTAACTACCTCCAGTCGTTTGGGGTGGGACAAAGCCTTAAGTAAATCCGCATGGAGTTCAAAGATTTGTTGATACATATTCGATTACTTGAATATATACGACTTATTATTACTCCGTCAAGACCCAAATTAAAAGAGCTGGTCACCGTACTTGGCTCGAACCTAAAACCTCTGGTTACGCCAAATTTGGAATTCCAGCTTGCCTTGCTTAAAGAACATTTGGATATCAAATCTTTTACTGTTTACAATTAGCATTCTTCATATTTTACTTCCTCAATGCCTGTTTACACAAGGTTGTTACTGTTAACTACTGTCAGTTTTGTCGTTTTTATGCTAACTTCTACAAGATATATTGTATAATACTTATGACCTTAATTAAAGAGATTTCTTAAATGTAGGAATTGTTAGATCTGCCCCTGAATGATTTTGTCTCACACGAAGAGATCCAATTCAAATTATAGTTTTAAAAAGAATATGAAAAGTAAGACTAAAAAAAAGAAACAATCAGTTAAGATGACTGTTTTCGGTACCGCACCAGTAAGTTCCAAAGGACAGATAGTAATTCCAGCTAAATTGAGAAAAGCGCATAATATCAGTTCTGGAGATACTCTTATTTTTACTGGAAGCCCCGAGGCTGGTCACTTCCATGTTTTAAATGCAAATTCCTTTAAAGGCTTCACTGAAGACCTTAGTAATCTAATTTTCAGTGGCAACAAAAAAATCACTGAAAAAAAAGCCAAGAAAAAGACATCTTCACCGAAACAGAAAGCGAAAAGCTAAGTCGATCAATATGGTTGCAACCGCAACCACCACACCAACCTTTACCGTAATCGTATTTACTTTTATTTTCAGGTCGCTCACGTCTGCTTGTAATTGGTGCAGGTGGTTTTCTTTGATCTCCTTTAGTTCCTTGCCAATAAACCCAAAGCCACCATCAACTCTTTCTTCAAGTTTGGCTACTCGTTCAAACATTTTTATGGTGTTTACCGATTCATCATCTTTCATGGGCATTAGAATGGTAATTTATCGACTAGACTATTTTTATCTTCCGATCCAAACGTGTCACGCAAAAGCTTACCGACAGCATTGATACCTGCTATTCCTCCGGACAAGAGGAAGGGTAAAACCAGCATATTGAAAAATTTGTCCCAGCTAGTCAGTGCTTCTGGCTGTGTGTTGATAAGCACTAGTGAGCCAGTAAATAGAAATGCTGACAGGAAAATGCGGCCGAATCTCCACAACACCTTCTTCCATTCAGGGTAAATGTTGTTCATATTGATCACCTCCTTTTCTTCTAATAATGTTTCCAATGTACTGAATAGCCAAAGAGAGAATAATCTGTGGTGTTGGATCAAATTTACCCTTGTCTTTCTGGCAGTTTTTAAATTTACCCTTATACTCCTGGGTTTCAATAAGCGCACGCCCCTTGGCTTTATTAGCTTCATCCAGCTCGCCCTGAGCCATCTTTGTAAATGCCTGGACAGCTTTGTGTGTACCTTTTCCTTTGCGACAAGAGTAGGAGTGGGGATAAAAAGTTGGATCAAAAACCTGTTCCAGTATTTTACTAGTTAAATGATGAACAACCCTATCTTTGACGCAAGCTTTGTGGATATGGCGTATTTTGGGATCTCGAACATAAAACTCCTGATAGTTTCCGTGTTGATATACTTTATCCTTAAGCTCTTTGTGTAGGCTGAAAATATTATCTTCTAAGTTTCGTTCAAAATTTATTACATCAGCTTTCGATCTCTTGCCTTTAGCAAACCCTTCCCATGCCAGAAATAGATTTTCAAGTGTTATAATTTCATTATAATTATTATGGCAAATTCTCATACTGATTTTGAATCAGGCAGGCTTAATTTAGACATTCCGATCTTTCAGAAAACATACGAGCTTTATAAGTTTTTCTATCAACTTGTATCTCATTTTCCTAAAAAAGATCGATATACCATTGGACAAAAAATTGAAAATGGTATTTTGGGATTGATTGAAGATATTATTACTGCCAGCCAATTATCAAAATCAGAAAAAGTTCCCACTTTACAAGGGGCGAGCATAAAGCTTGATGTATTAAAAGTTCTCATAAGGTGTTGTAAAGATTTAAAGATTCTTGATAACAAGAAATACCTCCTTCTTGAGTCTCAACTTCAAGAGATAGGCAAGATGCTTGGTGGCTGGATTAAAGCATCTACCTATCGTTCTTGAGTTACCTGACTCTCTGGGCAGATTTTTTTGAGCGTTCTGAGATAAGACTACAGCGACACGGAAACCAACGTTGTCATTCGAGTTCGTCGGGTGATTCCAATTGGCGTTAGCGGCTCCACCATTGTCGGAGTTACCAACAATGACACGGTTAGGATCGCCGTCATCACGTTTCGCGTTGCCTACTTTCTTTCCTGAGTTAGAGAATAACTCTGACTCATTATTACCACTGGATTCTTAATGTTCTTTTCACTCTTTCGATACTACCCAAGATTGTTTTTAATTTCTTAAAAACTCTCTCCTGTATTTTAATTGACTCAGGCTTCCCTGAGATCTTCAAAAGTAAGCAAGTAGTTTTATCTCTCCTTTATCAGCACTCTCCTTGCAGCCGTAACCGCAAGAATTCCGGCCTAGCTCTAAAGAAGAGCAATTTTGTGAAATGCAAGCGTGCTTGTATTTTCATTAACAAAATCTAAGTTGAAGTATAAATAAGGTGGGGAGTAAAAATCAAGGGTAAATGCTATTTATAAACATCAAAAGATAGGGTATAAATTTTTTTGAAAAAAAATGACCCGCTTCGCGGGTCAAGGGACCAAGTAACAAGAAACCAAAAGAACCAAGAATTCAAGAGATCAAGTACCAAGAACTACAGCGACACGGAAACCAACGCGGCCACCCGAGAACGTCGGGTGACCCCAAGGGGCGCTAGCGGCCCCACCATCGTCGGAGGCACCAACAACGACACGGCGAGGATCGCCGCCAGCACGTGCTTCAGTATTTGTCCATTCATAAGTGTCAGTTGTACCCCAGCCTTCACGATTAGCCAGCAAATTCCACTCAACAGCTTCTAACATCCGCACATCCACAGAAGTGGCTAATCCCATGTCATCTAAGAGCTCACGTTTATGAGTTTCGATTGCTTGATGAGCATCATCCCAAGAAACATTGAAACGGTCTTCTAAACCCAAGGCTTCACCTGCGAGAGTTTTTTCATAGGAATCACCGTAAGACGGTTTAGGCATGGTTTCCACTGCTACCCAAGTACCAGGCAATTGAGGAAACTCCATTCTGCCATCTTTAGCCAATCCCCAAAACCATTCTTCTAAGTTTCTTCCCACACTGTGATCTTCCCGTTCCTCTCCGGAGAGAGTTTCATACCTTCGCCAATTGGGATAACGACGTTGTATATCGTTCAAAAATTCTTCTTGGCCATTTCGCTGGAGTTCATCCAAGGTTCCGATGTCAAGCTTGGGAATAAATCTTAGTTCAAAACCAAGGCGTTCTAGGTTTCTTTGTACCTCTGGGGTTACTTCCGAAGGAAGTGGTGGAACTTCTATGTTCGTACCCAACACATCACTCCAAGCGTCTTGCTCATGAGATATCTCTACCGTTTCTCTTTGTCTTTCTGGAGCCTCTGTGGAAGTTCGGTCAAGACCTCTCCTTGAGGAAACATTTTGAGGCGCCATATACTCGACGTGTCGGATCAGTTCTTCTAATTTTTGTCTGTCAACATCGGAATCAAGTTTGTTTGAATAGTAATAACGCAGAGCACCCTGGAATGTTTCATTGATATCGCCGTTATAAAATCTTAGGATGAAATCTCTAACCCTTCGTGGTTCCATTCTGTCGTCATAAGTAAAAGGTTGGGGTTGATCGGCAGCTATTCTTCTTCCCTTAACTAATTCTTTAGCAGCCTTATGAAATTCCTTATATTTTCCAAGGATGGAATCAATTCCTGGGATTTCTTGCAACTGTTCGGGTAGGAGAGCATAGTCTTGTGACACTAAAAATGCTTCAGGAGGAACTTCTTCATCTTGAGAAGCAAGGGCAAACAAGGCATCTGTTGAATAAGAAAATGTGTCTTCAGGCAGGTCTGAAGGAGCTTTAAGATACACCCAACGCCTTAATTGAGCAGGATCAAGTGGTTCTCGACCAAAATATCCCTTTCCTGGGGGATTCATGAGAGCCACTACTTTAGTTGTCTTTTTGCTGACGGGGATGGATTCTGAAGCGTCTTCTGAAAGTACAACCGATTCACCGCGGTCAATTGCATCTAAAACCTCATGAAGGCGGATAACAATGTTTGGAGCGGCTGAGTTGAATTCATCCAGAATAATCACTTTAACTTTACCGTCTTCCTGTCTTAAGCCTGAAGTAACCTTTCCGTCAGCAAAAACATACTCAGTATCATCAGAACCTCGTTTGTCTGGATTGGGAATATACCTTCCCATTAAGTCTTCAACATCAGTAGCGCCATTCAAGTTTGCATAATGGACTTCCCAACCAAGATCTGCTGCCATTTTTCTCACTGTAGTGGTTTTACCAATACTGGTTCCTCCTTCAACTAATATAGGATCTCCTTGTAGAAAACTGACCGCTATGTCTTTTTGTAAACCTAGCGAGAATCTGTCGTTAATATAATCGGCATACTGTTCCCGGCGAGGAACAAAATGACCCTCAGCATTCTGGGCTTTTGGTAAACGAACACCTAAATATGCAATTGTGTCTTGTGTTTCCTCAACAGGATGTTCAGGTGTGGGTGTGAATTCATGTCTTTCCATGGTTTCGTCTGGCATATGTTTTATTTACTTTGGTAAGTTATACCCATTAACTCAAGGATCCTAAATCCAGATTCTTGAGTCTTTTTAAGGGTAGCTTTAGTTAATGCGTAAACAACAGAAACGTCTTTATAGGTTGGTATTACTGTCTGAGATTTTAAATTGAATTTGTCATAGATTTCTACCTGGCCAGTGGGGTATTGAACGGCAAAATCGTATAGGTCTTTGGATAAACTATCCTTAACTGCAACAAACGTTTTCGAAGCTTTAGTGATTTGTTTAAACAAATCAGACGTATCGACCGCCTGTCTAAAACCAGCTTTTTCTAGTTTTTCTGTTAGCTTTTTGAGTTCCTCATCATCTTTCGCAAGAATTAAAGAGACTTCTTTTTGAGAAATTACGTATTTTAAGAAATCATCAAGTGTATTTTTCATAAGTTATGCATAGTATACTAGAAAGTGTCATAATTGGCGATTACTTCCCTGATAATGTCAGCTAATTTTTCTGACATTTCACGCACTCCAATGTTTGCTACGCTGTTAGGATAATAGCGTTCAACGTGATCTGTCCCAGGACCAATTCCTAGCCCTATTAGTTTTTGATCAGTCTCTTCCATTATTTGACTAACCATTTTGCCAAGTTCATATTGAGAACCGGAGTGCGCTCTTGATTCTTCAGGTAAGCCGTCAGAAAGGACAAACAGGAATTTTTCAGCTGCTTTTTGGCGCGCAAGCCTTTTCGAGGCTTGTTGAACTGCCCAGCCATCATCGTTATAAGAAGCAGCTTCTGTGTCTACTTCTTGTAACATTCCACCCATATGTTCTCGTACCTCCCGACCCATATCGTACCCAAATGGCTGATATTCATATAACCTGTCGTTAAAACCTAAAATTTCAGTATTTATTGAGAGCCTGTTGAGTACTTCGGCCAATACAATGGTTGCTTTAAATGTTTCTCGTATTTTTGAACCCCTCATAGAGCCTGACAAATCAACCAAAAGACCGATTGCATAATCTTTCTCCTGGGGTATTTCTCGTTTTTGCCAAGCTCGACTTTCTACAGCAGAGATACCCAAAGCTTTTTCTTGCATTCTTCTTTTAATGTCAATGCGCTTTCCTGACTTATAACCAGTCTGCCATTTTTGTGCTCGTCTGGCTACAAATATTTCTCGTAAGTCAGCTTCAAGAGCGTCTATCTGAGGAAGGACATCACGTCGGTATTCTTCGTAAATATTTTCGTCACCAAGCAAAGTTTTTTCAATAAGATCTTTAAATCTTTTTTGGTCTGCTGTCTGTTCGGGTTGTTGTTCTCCTTGAGTTTCATCTCCAGATTCAGGTTGGGTTTTGCTTTTTTTTCCTTCCATCTCACCTCGCTGGGTTTGCTTCTCAGGGCTATCGGACAATTTTCCTTCAAATTCTTCATTTATCTCTCGCTCAAAGTCCTGTAGAGCCTGTTGTGCTTTTTCTACCAGCTCCCGTTTGACATCTTCAGGTAAGGAGTCAATATAGTCCTTGATTTTTTGTTTCAGCCCTTCGGAAAGAGAATCGAGGTCTATAGCTCTTGGTTGACCATCGCCTTCCTGACCTGCTTGGTTTCCCTGCTGAGCGTTCTCTATGGCCTCCTCCAGTTCTCTTTGTTCTTCTTCCGTAAGCGAATCGGTAAGTTCCTGAGGAAGTCCCTGCTGTCCTTCACCATCGCCATCACCCTGCATATCTTTCATAAACTCTTGCATTTCTTGATCCTGCATATCCTGCTCAACCAGTTTCTGAAATTCCGGCCAGACTTCGTCACGGTTTATTTCATAGCTGACGTTGGCATATCTTCTGATTAACTCCTCGCTCTCATCAGCTTCCCGTTTTGAGGGATAACGTAACCAAGAGTCTCTAGCACTTTCTAAAGTTTGATCAACCACGATTCTTACTTCTTCGGGAAGATCTTCTTTCAAAGTACCTAGTTCTTCGCCTTGGGTTTCTCCGTACCACTGGCGAATATATTCAAACCCGGCCTGCATAAATCTGGGAGTATAGCCTAGCTGTTCATGAGCTTTGTCTTTAGCTTTATCTTCAAAATCCAAGTCTTCTTGGTAAGCAATATCCATTTGATCACGGAAGCGAGGGTAGGCTTCCGCCACAAAGTTATTAGTTCTAGGATCCTCAATTGCATTCATCATGAAAGAGAATCCTGGTTGTCGCCATGTTTCTGTGGGAATATCTTCAGTTCGAGAAACTCGCCTATGACCGCCTTCGTGGGAAATAACAAAGCGGAGATAGTCCATTTCTTTCTCCAGTAAGTCTTTTGGGTCAATGCGAATTTTGTTTTGACCAAAATCCCAATGCCAGCCTGCACCGGGTTGATTCAATTCAACAGGTATCTGAAAATCTTTACCGATAAAGTAGGCAAGTGAAGAGAGGATTTGTTGTCTATGGCGGATATCTTGTTGTTGGTCAGGAGAAAAATGACCGAGAATTTCAGTTTGATTATCTTTACGCAATGCATGTAGGGTTGTTGGTGTTTCTCTCTCCATATGATCGGCCTTTGGTTCCATAGGTTATCTAAATTATACAAAAATTCTGTGAAAAAGTCTTACAAGAACTGTGAGGTATCGGCATACATATTCAGGATTGGTTTATCACTGTTCTTGTGCTTCTTTTCTTCCTCAGAGTTCACAAAGTTAATCAGGTAAATGATTGCTGCCTTGGTTAAGCGCATCAGATCCACTGTTTCTTGAAGAATAGTATCAGAGTCAATGTTGTGTTTATCGGTTTTATCGGCAACACTCGTAATTAGCGAGTCAAAAACGATTAACCTCCTGTGTGTAAGAGCATTCCTAATATCCTGAATTCTTCTGTATCGATTTTGCTTAAAATCACGATAAATGTCATAAAGGGCATATAGGCTTAGGTTTTCTGAGTTGAGAATTTCTTTTCTAATAACTCCTTTATCTTCCCAGATTGAAGCTGTTCCTCCGGTTCGCCTTAATGAATCGAAATATATATCATTTTCATTGAATCCAAGTTTATAGTAGTCATTAATAAATATGGCGATTTTATCTAATATGTTGAATGCGTCTCTAAACGCTGACTTCAATAAACCAACATAGAGATTAAATTGGGAGTAGTCCAAAGCATATACATAACTGGTTCTCTTGCTAATGTTATTGAAGGCTTTCTGCTTGTATTGGGATTGGACCAGATTCAACCTGGCGACGGCATAGTCTTCTTTAATTTGATTGAGGTGCTTGGCTAGATTGTAAAAAGTATCATTATCATCGACTTTAGTTATTAGTCTGATAAATACTGGATCCTCGATTGCTGCCTCACAATGATCCTGATGGAGGTGGAAGTTTAAGAACAATTTCTCTTTATTGCAAAATTTTAAATAGAACTTTTCAAAATCAGAGAGGTTTGCGGTTTTGTACGGGGGATGTTTAAGCTTTTTCTGTAGAAGCGTTTTGTCTTGGAAACGGGATTCTATGTAAGAAAGTTCACGCTCAAAATCCTGCTTCGCTCCTAAACCACCAACTGCAACAAGATCTGGTTTATCAATAACCGATTTTATATCTTGATATGCTTCAACATATATTGATGCTCTGTATTTATCGGAAATTTCTGCAAATGCTCTCAGAGCCTTGGCTTTATTGGCAATAGCCATGGAAAAGCTTTTATTTATTCGCAATGCTTTATCGTAAACACTAATTGCTTCAATGCCTCTGCCGAATGTATCTAAGCAGTTACCCAAGTTAACAAACAATTGTACTTCTAGGTTTGGGTCATCAATTTTAATATCTCTAGCTTGAAATAGGTGCTGTTTTGCTTTGAGGAGATTCTCACTTTGAGGTATAGTCCTGTCTACAGCACCACCCATTCTTTCCGTAAGCTGATACATACATGTGTACCCATTTGCCAAACAGTAGTGGAGATAAGCCTGTGTCTTGTTATTCTTTGTTTTTGTTAGCGTTAGCTCACCAATATCAATCCCTTCACTAATGATTTTTACGTCCCTGAGATCATTCCCTATATCAACTAAAAAACCAGGCTTATAAAATATCAGCCTTTTGTCGTCAGAGTTTTCCCTTTCGAATTCAGCCAATCTCTCAAGAGCTTTTTTTGACTCTCCTGAATTGATAAGTAAGGAGATTGTCTGTAGGGAGAGAGTTATTTTATCCATGCTATACCAGAAATCTTACATTTCCTACTTTCATGACTTCATTATATTTGCTTGAAAGAATAAATCAAACAATAAAGTCAGGCATTGAGCATTTTCCCCAAACCTGGAATTTTCCCGATTAGCTCTCGAATTTTGTTCTTATTTGCTACTGGTGATGCATTCACTGGTTGAGGTGGCAAAGCGTCGTTAGAAGGCACTACAGGGGCTACCGGCTCCTCATTTGGTGGCGTTTCCTGGGTTTCTTCTTTGTTTTGCTTTATTTCGGGGCCAATAAGAATGTCCACGTATTGATCTAGGTCTAATTCTTCTAAAATCATCTTTTGTAGGGCTCGCTGTGTCAAAAAAAAGGGACCTTGTGGTCAACAATATCTCAATGCTATTGAATTAAAGAAACAAGTAGATGTCTTCATTAATAGCCTAGAAATTAAACCTTCTTTTATTCAGTGGGTCAGGAAAAATCTTAAACGCAGAAATGCGCGTGAATTTGAATTTGAGAGGAACCAGAAAGCAAAGCTTACGAAACGCTTAGATGCCATTCTTGTTGAAAAAAAACAATTATACGGAATGAAAATTGAAAATTTAGTTACGGAAGAAGACTACCAAAAAGAGAAGGAGCGGCTTCTTCGAGAAGAACATCAGACAAAAAACCAGATTGCTTCCGATAATCTAGGAGGGTGGGCAAAAACAATGGAAGAGATCTTAGCCTTTGCTTCAAACGTAACAAAAATATTTCATAAAGAGGATACAGAAGCTAAACGTATGGTGTTACGCATTCTTGGCTCGAACCTTATCTTAAAAGACAGAATTGTCCGAATCGACGCGAAAAACGCGTTCATCTATCTCAAGAAGATTGAAAAAAGTATGAATGAGAAAAAACAACGGCTCGAACCGAAAAATATGCCCACAGATCGGACTAAAAGAGCACTTTTGGAAATGCAGTCCGATATGGAGCGGGTGGGGGGAGTCGAACCCCCTTCATCAGCTTGGAAAGCTGAGGTAATACCGGTATACGACACCCGCTTATGCCTATATTTTATCCTATTTCTCTTTTCTTATCCTCTCCACAAACTTTACTACTCTATCATCCATAATCACATGTCTTTTCTCCATTGGCTGAGTAAGTTTCACTCCAGATAGGGTCGTGCATCGTGACAAAGCCACATAGGCCTGGCCGTGAGCAAACATTCCCCGACTTAGATCAATAATTACTTTGTCAAAAGTCTTACCCTGGCTTTTATGTACCGTAATTGCCCAAGCCAGTCTAATCGGTAGCTGAGTTAAAGATCCTTTCTCTTCCTTTCTTATCACCCCCTTCTTCTCATCATAAACCGACTTATACATGCTCCAAGTAAAAGGAGTAACTTCATAAGTCTCTCCATCATCAAGATCTACATCTACTGCAGACCGTTTCAGTTTACTCACTGTTCCCATGGTCCCGTTTATCCATCGACCTTGGTCATCATTATTAAGCATCATAATTCTCGCACCTTCCTTTAAAATTAGTTTTTCATCGGTTGGCAGTCTCTTACCATCAAACTCACCAGATAAACTGGCCATGTATGTTTTTGGTTCACTTTTTATCTGAGCTAGTCTTTGTTGGTTAATCTTGTCAGCTACATAGTTAACCGCCGTTAAGATTACATGGTCTTTTATGTGTTCCCAACCATCCTCCAAGACTTGCAAGCTAGACAGTTTTTTTTCATCTATATTGTTTTCTCGAACATCATTTAAAAGAGAGATAAACTTCTCATCTTCCTGTCTATAAATCTTCTCCAATTCCATAAATTTCAGAGGCTGGAAAAAATCCTGACCGATCTGAGATACTGCTTCAGACGAGAAGAAATAGGGTGTGTCATACATCATGTCCAAACTCTCTGCATCCTCTCTAGTAACCACCGGGGGCAACTGGTGCATGTCTCCCACCATCACCACCTGTACTCCACCAAACACACTATTATCTCCCCGCACCGCCTGCAAAAACACATTTATCATGTCCAAAAGATCTGCCCTGACCATAGAGATCTCGTCAATCACCAGTGTCTCAAGCGAGTTATACAGCTTCTTGTTTTTGGTCCTACCAGCCAGTCTTTTGGCTTGTACCAAGGTGGTGCCCGGTCTAAAACCAAAAAAAGAATGAATCGTCTCACCCTTTACATTCACCGCCGCCACCCCTGTCGGAGCAACTACCGCTATTTGCTTAGCGGTTTTCTCACGAAACAAATCTAGCAGAGTAGACTTGCCCGTTCCTGCTTTACCCGTTAAGAACACATGATGGTTAGTACTTTCTAAAACCTCCAAAACATCTTCAAACTGTTTATTTATATCTAACTTCATAACCTACTCAGTCTACACTACCAAATCAAACATGGTATAATGCCCGTATACCAACCTGAAAAACAGGTTGTTTTATTTTTTTTAAAATATGCCCAAACAAATCAGAAATATAGCCGTCATCGCCCACGTCGACCACGGTAAAACCACCCTTATAGACGCTCTACTAAAGCAAACTCATGCTTTTAGGGATAATCAGCTAGAAATGGCCGAGGAACGCTTACTAGATAGTAACGATCAAGAAAAAGAGCGAGGTATCACCATTACTGCCAAAACTTGTTCTGTGGAGTACAAAGACGTCAAGATAAACATCATCGACACCCCTGGGCACGCAGACTTCTCCGGTGAAGTAGAAAGAACCCTGAGCATGGCCGATGGTGCCCTCTTGATCATCGATGCCCAAGAGGGTCCTATGCCTCAAACTAGATTTGTCTTGAAAAAAGCCTTATCTTTAAACCTAAAAATCATCGTTGTGGTAAACAAGATCGACAAAAAGCTAGCTAGAATCGAAAAAACCTTAAGTAAAACAGACGATCTTTTCCTAGAACTTGCAAGTGATAACGATCAACTAGAGTTTAAAACCCTTTTTGCAGTCGGTAGAAACGGAACTGTATTTTCCTCATTACCAGAAGACCTAGACAAAAAAGGCAACATCACTCCACTTTTAGACGAAATCATAAACTTTATTCCCGCTCCCAAAAGCGATTCTTCCTTACCTCCCGTATTCCAAGTTTCATCTCTCGAGTTTAATTCACATCTTGGGCAGATCATGATCGGTAAGTTACTTCAAGGCCAACTGAAAGTAGGTCAAAAGCTATTTTCCTCTAATCAACCAAACAAATCCTTTTCCTTAGAACACTTAATGGTTTCAGAGGGACTCACCAAAAAAGAAGTAGATAAGGTTGAAGTAGGGGACATCGTCTACATCTCTGGAGCCACCAAGGTTCCTATCGGCACCACTATCTCCACCGACCCTAAAACCGAAGCATTACCTGATATCCAGATCACCAAACCCGCCCTACACATGACCATCGGTCCCAACACCTCACCGTTTGCCGGAAACGAAGGTAAACTAGGCACCAGCAGACAACTAGAGCAAAGACTAAATAACGAACTAGAATCAAACTTAAGTCTAAAGGTAGACAAGCTTCCCAGTGGTAAATTCAAACTTTCTGGTAGGGGAGAGCTTCATCTAGCTGTCTTACTAGAAACACTACGAAGAGAAGGCTTCGAGATGGAGGTGGGTAACCCACAAGCCATCATCATAGAAGAGAATGGAGTGAAGATGGAACCAATAGAGGAACTTTCCTTAATTACACCCTCTGAATACGTCGGTGCCATTAGCCAGACCCTAGGCAAGAGACTTGCTGAGCTAATCAAGATGGAACCTGTCTCAGACGCAGAAACAGAGTTCATCTACCATCTACCAACTAGAAACATCATTGGTTTAAGAAGTTTGCTTTTAACCTTAACCAAAGGAACCATCATGTTTAGCTCCCACGTCTTAGAGTACAGACCACTAGGTAAGCCTTTATCTAAGTTAAGGTCTGGAGCCTTAATCTCTTCAACAGCTGGTAGTATATTGGCCTACGGACTTCGTAGTGCCCAAGGAAGAGGAAACACATTTGTTGCTCCAGGCACTAAAGTCTATGAAGGTCAGATCATCGGTCAAAACGCCAAAGGTGAAGACTTAGAAGTAAACGCTTGTAAAGGAAAGCAACTAACCAACATGCGTTCCAAGTCATCGGATGGAATCATCCAACTAGCCCCTCCAATTGTCTTAAGCTTAGAACAATCCATAGACTTCATAGAGTCAGATGAGCTTTTAGAAATCACTCCCCAATCTTTAAGACTAAGAAAGAAGCTTTTAACCGACGTCGAGAGAAGACGTGATCGTCGTTCTTAAGTAAGAAGTGGGTATTTATTAGATGATAAAATACGTTACATGTCCAACGAAAGAATTGAAAATAACAATAGTCATCTTGAAGTAAACTCGAGAGGAGCCTTGGTTCATGAGTTGACGATTAATGGTAACAATGTTATTTATCCATTTGATGGTAACAAAAGAGGTGGTGTACCAATACTCGGTCCAATTGTGGGGGCTGCCTTAAAAGGATGGAAAAATCTTTATCCAAAACTACCACAGCACGGAACACATAGAATTGCTGACTGGAAAGAGATAAATAGAGATACAAACAGCGTCAAATATGAACGGATTACTTCCACCAAAAAATTTCTTTTCGCTGGAAGAGTTCAGGTTTCACACTCATTATTAGATAATGGACTAAAGATAAGTTTAAAAGCAGAAAACCTCGAAGACAAACCCAGAGAAGTTGCTCATGGTTTTCATCCTTATTTTGCAACCAACGGAGAAAAAGTTACATTTAAAGATGAACTTTTCGAGGATATGCTTAAAGGTTTTGAAAATAAAAAATCTATAGCACTAAAAAACAAGACAAATATTAATGAGGTTATTTTTACAGTTAATGATATGGAGATAACACTTAATACCAATACACCTCCTCATCAGTGGGTAATTTGGTCTGATGATATTAATAAATATATTTGCGTTGAACCATTTTGGGGCGATGTCGGCAGCGGAGAAATTTTGAAACCAAGAGAAATTAAAGAGTACTCTCTAACTATTCAAGTTAAAAAGTAAAATAGAGTCAATATGTTTAATCACGCACCAAAGGACTATAAATGCCCCTTATGTTTGACAGCCACAGGTATCGAGAGTAAAGATACTATGGCTAATCAAGAAGATATTTTTTACAAAGACGATCTTGTATTTGCTATGGTCAACTCTAAATTTGTCGGTAACAACCCAGGCCACATCATTATCGTCCCACTGGAACATTACGAAAACATCTACGATATTCCAAATGAAGTCTCCCATCGAATCTCTGATGTAGCTCAGCAAATAGCTCTAGCCATAAAGGAAACTAGAAAGTGCGATGGTATCACCACACTACAAAACAACGAGCCGGCTGGTGGGCAACACGCCTTTCATTATCACTTTCACATCTTTCCAAGGTTTAGCAATGATGGTCTTCATGAAAACATGTCTAAAAGCTGGGTAGCTACGAAAGAGGAGAGGAAGCCCTTTTCCAATGGCTTAAAAAAATATTTCAAAAACAATCCCATTAAACTCTAACTATTTTATCCATGTGCGCCAAGTGGTTTTGAACTGGAACACCTTGTCGTCTAGGTTCTCCAAGTATTATCCTGTCCTTTACAGATCAATTCCTGACCCTAACTACCAAGGCTATCTAAGTATCTAATCTTTAACAAGTAGAGAGTAAAACACTAGTAATCAATAGATGTTTTCGCAAAGATATATAATAACTAAGATGTTAATGCAGAAACCAGAACCATTATTCAATCCTCCTCAAAAGAAACTAATAACCGCCTTTGATTTATTTGGGAACAAACATCAAAGAAATCTTAAAAACTTCCGCTTTAGAATTAGTACTTACGGTATTCTTCGCCAAAATGGTTTGCTATTAACCCAAAAACATCCCAATACAGACACTCTTGCCTTGCCAGGTGGTGCAGTCGAGATAGGTGAAAAAATATCAGATGCCTTGGTAAGAGAATTTAAAGAAGAAACAGGGCTAATAGTCAAACCAGGCAAACTTATATCAATTACCGAAGACTTCTTTACTCACAAGGGCGAGGATGCCCACGGCATACTAATATTCTACGAGGTAAGCAAGGAGGGGGGTAAGGTCGTCAAAGAGGGTAACCAAATCGACTCTTTCGATGTCGGATTTACAGAACTATCAAAACTAACCAAATCCACAGTTCAAAGAGTATTTTGGCCAATAATTAAGAGCATTAAAATACCCCTAGATCGGTCTATTTAGTCTTTGTGCACCAAGTGGTTTTGAACTGGAACACCCTGGCAAATAGGTTCTCCCAGTATTATCCTGTCCTTTACAAGTCAATCCCTGAGCCTGTAAATCAAGGCTATCTAACTATTTAATCTCTAACAGGTGGGGGATAAAACACTATACAATTACAGACATGAAGAACTTAAGAAAATATGGTGAGGAGCCTTTTTCTATAGCTGTGATTCACGGAGGGCCAGGTGCACCTGGAGAAGTGGCTCCAGTAGCTAGGGAACTTTCCTCTAGTTGGGGTGTTTTAGAACCGCTCCAGACAGCAACTTCTCTTGAAGGTCAGGTTCAAGAACTATATGATGTTTTAAAGAAAAACGGGAATCTTCCTGTTGTGTTAATTGGTTATTCTTGGGGAGCATGGCTTAGTTTTATTTTCACCGCCAAACATCCTTCTCTCGTAAAGAAACTCATACTTGTTGGTAGTGGTCCATTTGAAAAAGAATATGCCGAGAATATCATGAAAACCAGATTGGATCGCCTTGATGATCAAGAAAAATCGGAAGTTCAAAGTCTAATTAAATCTCTCAACGATTCAACAATCAAAAACAAGAACGCCATAATGTCTCAGTTTGGAAAGCTAATTTCCAAAGCTGATTCATATGACCCTTTACCTTATGAGGACGAGATGCTTCAGGTTCAGTTCGATGCTTTTCAGGGTGTATGGCCAGCAGCAGACAAATTTAGAAGCAGTGGGGAGCTATTAAGTCTAGCTAAACAAATCCAATGTTCAGTAGTCGCTATTCATGGTGATTATGATCCCCATCCATTTAGTGGAGTTAAAATCCCTCTTACATCTGCTCTCAAGAAGTTTCGTTTTATTTTATTAAAAAAATGTGGACATAAACCATGGGTTGAACGAATGGCAAAAGACAAGTTTTATAATATTCTTAAAAAAGAAGTAGTAAGAAAATAAGCCGTCATACCAACCCATTTTATTTTTGTGCGCCAAGTGGTTTTGAGCTGGAACACTTTGTCTTCTAGGTTCTCAAAGTATTACCCTGTTCTTTATAAATCTATTCCTGGATCTGAAAATCAAGGCTATTCATTCGCTTAATCTTTAACATATAGAGTATTAAACTCTATATAAATATACGCAGGGTTATGAAACTATATTGGAAACTATTTCCCCTCCCAAGATTTAACTTCCACCGCTCTTTTTGTAAGTAGTTCTCTGGCTAAGATTTTGCCTTCTGTAGTTACAAAGTAAGAGTCAAGGTCGTCGGTAAGATTTTGAAGATATTCTATTGGAGCTACACCTTTTCTAACAGAGTCTTGCCAAAAGTTCTCGTGAGTAAAAGACCAGAGGTGATCTAGATCAATTAAAACCTGTATTTCTAGTGGCACTGATTCTTTGGAGCCAGCCACTGCTTCTGGCTTATCGTGATATAAAACTGCCTTGCAGATTAAGTCGATTTTTTCAGTGGTAAGTGGTGGGTCAAATTGATAGGACGTGAGGATCTCTCGAGCTATTTTTTCACCCTCAACAGCATGTTTCTCTTTAGGACTCAAGGCAGCATTAGTTAACCTTAGACCTTTTATTCCTAGGCTATTAGCAATTTCCTTTTCAGTTAACTTACTCCAACCTACGTCATGTAGAAACAGAGAGAGGGCGACTACTCTACGATTAATAGGTTTGTTAATTCTATTAAGAAGGAGATCTAGATAGCTTGATGAGATGGCAGTGTGTACGTCCGTGGTACGAACCCGTAAATAGGGGAGTATCTGTTTGTAAAAATCTTGAAACTCTTCTGGAACTAAAGATAGGTATTCATCTTTCCAAGGAATGTATAACAAGAAGTGTTGTTGTTCTAAGGGGAGTAAAGAGTTTTCAGGAAGAGCAAGTAAGATATCTGTGGGAAACCTTATTTTTGGTAGTACTCCGGGGAAATGTATCTCTTTGAAATCCATAATTCAAGTATATCACCAGAGGCTAAATTTTAGAATTGTGCGCCAAGTGGTTTTGAATTGGAACACTTTGTCTTCTAGGTTCTCCGCGTATTATCCAATCCTTTATAGATCAATTCTTGAACCCACAAACCAAGGCTATTTAATCGCTTAACCTTTAACAAGTTGAGAATAAAACACTGCTTAACTTTAATTTGTTATATCGTTAATGTACAATAACACTTATGGCGACAAATAAAACCAAGGGTCCTCGTTTTATCTCAGACAGCGAAAGAATTAATAATCGAATTTATTCTAATCATATCGAAGTACGCAACACTGGATTAGACTTTACCATCAGCTTTATGGACGTTCCTCCTCCAACAAAAGCAGATTTGAAGTTATTAAGAGCTGATAAAGACATACCAGTTCCTCTACAATGCCAAGTAGCAATACCAAACGACCTCATACCTTCACTTATAGAAGCACTACAAACTAATTATGAAAAATTCCAAAAACACACAACTCCTAAGCCTAAGAGTAAAAAGACTGTGGGGAAAACTAAAAGCAAAAGATAAGTTTTTACTTCTCAAAGATTTACTATCCAATTTCGTGGTGAGGAATCGTTATATGGATTTAATTGAAGACTGGGAAGAATACTGCGAACTCCTAGAAGATAAAGAATTTAACACTGAGGTGAATCATATTAAGAATAGTACGAATAGAGTCACAATATGAGTACTTCAACTAATAACACCACAACAGGCAAATGGTTAGTAGACCAAAAACAAAGCAAAAGAGTTTATTCAAAAATTAAAGACGAAAGAGCGAGAAAAGTATATGAAAAATGCGAACAATCAGCCACTGAAGCACCATTTTCTCATAGCAAAATAAAGGGTGGACGATATGGTGACTATAGAAAAGTAAAAAAACCACCTTACAGATATATATATTACCCTGACGGTAATACCAATACAATATATCCAGCTAAATTCGGCACAAGAGGAAAAAGTACATATAAGTAGCACAAGACGGACGGAAACTACATCAGATAAAGAGCCGTGTTAATATCCTATTTTACAACAACTCACGCATAAATATTTTATCTATAAGTCGTCAAGAAAATGGTTATTACTATTCTAGCCACAAACCAACGTCGCCAATCCATAGTTGTGCGACACATCGCACCAAAAGCTTTAGATAATGGTACGATATGTCTAAATTATAGAAAAAGTTACAACCATTAAAATGAAGAGAGAAAATCAAGTTAAACAGAAGAAACACCACCCTTTTTCCATGAAAGTATGCTTACTAATAATATTTGCCGTATCTCTATCATCAGTCGGTTTTCTTTATGCTAAAAATCAAGATATACAATACAAACGTAAATCACAAAAGAAACCTTTAGATTTAGCAGCAACAACTCCTACACCAACTAGTATCCAAGCAAAAACCAACACAAACAACCAAGGCGGTGATTATATCCTTGATTATTATGATTACTGCAACAGGGAAGATACTCAGGTTTGGAGAAGTGAGCTTCAAGAGTATAAATTCAATGATAAATCTTATTGGATAACAAGTGAGGATTTACAATGCATCGAACGCGATAGAAACTCTACTACGATGAATCAAACTTCAGAAAAATCAACCCAAAGCCAGCCAGCAATTGCGCCATCCACATCCTCTTATAAGGCCGCAACGTTCCCATGTAATGTTTATGATCCTTCAAAGGAAACATCTGTCTATATCGGAGAATATACTTATTCTGACTGTCTTGGGTGGATAAACTGGTATTTCGAAATAAATAAACCATTCAACCCAGACCCAATAAAATTTGTATCTCCCGCACCCACCTTTACACCCACACCAATAAAAATTAAAACATGTAAAACCCCAGGCTGGAATGGAAGTTGTATAGAGTGGAACGAATGAACTTCCTTCAACAGGTTCAAAACCCAATTCTCTTAGAAGCAATAAAAAACTTTTTACCATTTGTGCCTTTGTTAGCCTTATTAATAGCGTGGAGTAGTTTCCTTAATGCGACAAGGCAAGTTAGGGCCAGTGAAATGCCTTTTTTAAAACTTATATATAGAAAGACACCTAACAACATAAGTCCAGAATTTATCCTCCAAAATGTAGGAAAAGGTGTATGTCATTCAATCAATTTTGAGCCACTTTTTTTAATACTCACTGACATAAAAGTTATCTGGCGATTACGTTTATCCTTGAAAGAGTCAAATATTCTCGGAGTCAATGATCGAAATGAAGTTAAGTTAGATTTAGAATACAAGGAAGTAGGTTCGAAAAATAAAGAAGGAATAAGCACCGATTTGATTACATATTTTTATCAGCAAAGAAACTATCCCCTAAACATTTATTTTCAAAACTCTATTGGCAAGTTGTTTGTTATGAGAATGTCGGTAGGGGAGAATATGGCTAAACTAATTTCTCCACCAACTGAGCAAACCCTGGGAATAAGCTCAATGATATTTTTGAAAAGCATGTTTACATATATAAAAGTATTTTTTATTTTTTACCACTGGAAAATACAAAAACGTTATTCCAAACCAACAAAATCCGACAAATAAGATACTATCTATCAAAGCAGGGATAGTTATGATAGAATGAATAGTATGGATAGTACAAATAGACAAAGAAGTGAGAAGGTGATGAGACGGCTATCGACAATGAGCCTAGAACACCTTGAGGTCATGGATTACATTAGCGCTATAAATAGCGGGGCTACTATCACCTCATTCCAAATTGCAAAACACCTAAAAAAAGATGGGAGAAAAACAGGCTCTCTATTATCATCACTCTCTAAAATAAAAATCGATGGAGAACCGTTAATCAAATCGCGTGGAAAAACTTCTGAAGGCCTTAGATGGAAAACCAATCCTAAACTTAGTGACTGGGACAAATTTAAATTAGAAATTAAAGACATTTTAAAAGACTGATAAGCTGATACCCTCCTGTTGACAGGTGTAAAACAAGCTATATAAAAGTTTTAGAGTAATTGGGGTAGCATTCGATCGAAAGACGACTGAATTAGGAAACATTATCGTTTTCTTTGTCAGTCGTTTTTTTATATATATGAAACTAAAACTCATACTAGAACTACCAGAAAAAATAAAAATTTATGCTGAAAAACTTAATTGGGTTTTGGAAATAGGAAACAAGAATAATAGACGCTATTTTCACAGCTTAGATCAACTATGTGACGAGTTGTTCGACTTGAGGTTAAGTCATAAGATTATTGATAAATCTTCCCTTAAAACTACTGGTGAGATATCGAGAGTAGTTGGTAGTGCTAGAAAACAAGTAAGAGAAGACATAGAACAACTAAAAGACGTATGGAACAAGGCGGACAGAGAGCGTCAAGAGCGGTTTGGTAATGGTAAGGGCACATCTTACCCATGACAATTAAAAAAGCCCGAAAACTACTAGGAAACAAGGCTATCAAAATGAAGGACAAGGAAATACTGCGGATTATTGATAAGATGCAAAGTTTTGCTGTTATTTTATTAAGCAGACATCCTATTGGCGCCAGTACTAAGATAAACTTAAGGTATGAATGACCAGAAAAACGCCATCATTCTAGTTAGGATCTCAACAGACAGACAATTTCAGCAAGGAGAAACGCTTGGAGATCAAAAAATACAATGTGAAAGATTTGCTCAGAGGCAGAATTGGAACATAATAGAAACATTTGAATATGTACACAGTTCAACAAAAGTCGGAGTGAGTTATATAGACGACATTTGTGAATACCTTAAGTCGCATTCAAATATAGACTTCTTAATTATCAAGAGCATAGATCGTTTCAGCAGACACGGAATTATTGGATACAAAGAACTAAAAAAGCAAATTAGAAAATATGGAGTTAAATTGATCGACACTTATCAGGTGATTGGTGAAGAAATAAATACTCTTGATCATCTAGGACTTAAGTACTCATGGAGTGTCATAAATCCTTCTGAACAAGCTGAGCTGATGGAAGCCAACAGAGCGGAACGAGAAGTGTCAGACATCCTAACAAGAATGATTGGGGCTGAAATTAGTTATCGCCAAAAGGGTTATGCAGTCAGGAACGCACCTTTTGGTTTTGTAAACGAAAAAATAGCAACTAAGGTTGATGGTATTAGAGTTGTTCGCACTCCTCATCCAGAAGAAGTTAAGTGGATTAAAAAAATGTTTAACTTAAGGGTAAATACAACCTTAAATGACAAACAGATCGTTAAAAGAATCAATCGTTTAGGTTTTAAAAACAGGGACAGAGTGAGATGGGGTGAATCATCTACTGGCAAAAAGACACCAATAGGAAAAATAATAGGCAAACCGTTAGGGGTTAAGCAGCTACAAAGATTCATACAGCAAACTGAATACGCTGGGGTCATTCACGAGACTTGGACAAAACCTAAACCTGTTAGAACCCAATATAAAGGATTGGTGTCTATTGATACCTTTAACAGAGCTAATAGGGGCAAGGTCGTCATTCTGGAGCTTCCTAATAACCACTTAGAAGTAAAGCTCAATGTCAAAGAACAAGTAAGAAGTCGACACAACCCTCTATTTCCATTTAAAAATCACGTAAGATGTGAACTATGCAACAAACCTTTATTGGCAAGTAGCCCCAAGGGCAAATCAGGCAAAAAGTTTCCAACATACCATTGTGATAGAAACCATAAATATTGGGGTGTCCCTAGACAGAAACTTCACGATCAAATTTATTCATTCCTTGAATCAGTTAAATTTGATAAAGATTTTTTAAGATTATTTAAAGGTGTTGTATTAGACACATGGAAGAAAAAACAAAAAGAAGCTCAACAGGAAGCAATAGACTACGGAAAAAACGTAATTAGACTTCAAGGAGAACAGCAAGCTTGGCTAGACAAAGTACCAATTGTAACTGGTAAGATTATGATGAAAAAAGTAGAGGATGAAATCAATAAGATAGAACTTAATATTGCACAAGCAAAGCAACAAAGAGATAAAAGAGAAGACGAGCAGGTAGATATCGAAGAAACTATTAACCTTTATATTTATTTTATGGAACACCCAGATAAATTGATAAGAAACGAGCCTGATCCACAACAAAAAGGGGTTCTTTTCGGTCTATTATTCGAAGAAATACCGACTTATGAAAACTTAGTTTCTGGAACACCTAATTTAGACGGCATCTTCAGTCTAAAAGAGATCAAGATCGGAAAGAAAGTAGATATGGTGCGCCCGGAGGGACTCGAACCCCCGACCCTTTCGTCCGAAGCGAAATGCTCTAATCCACTGAGCTACGGGCGCGTGTGTGGGTCTGGTGGGACTCGAACCCACGACATTCTGCTTAAGAGGCAGACGCTCTAACCAGCTGAGCTACAGACCCAATCTCGGTATATTTTACACTCTTATACTACTAAACTCACGCTATATAAAAATATCTAGGTAGTAAACCCAAACATATTTGATATACTCTGTCCTTGATGCCGGAAACAGAAAGGAATTCAAGTAGATACATTGTCAAAGTTAGCGGAGAACTATTTTCCAATAAGGAAGATGATATTAGCTTCTCTCGTTATGATGCAGTAGCCAAACAAATAATTGAGATCGTAAAGAACACAGGCATACAACTAGCGATGGTGGTTGGTGGGGGTAATATCTTTCGTGGTAGAGAAAAATCTGAATACGTTGACTCAAACGAGGCCGATTCTATGGGAATGATGGCTACAATAATTAACGGCATTGCCTTAAGGGAGGCTTTTATAAGAAACGGGGCTAAAGACACCAGGTTAATGACCACGATTCACATACCAGAACTAGCCGAGCCATATATCAGACTAAAGGCAAAACATCACCTTGATGAAGACCGTCTAGTAATCTTGGCGGGTGGATTAGGTAAGCCTGGTTTTTCTACTGACTCTGCAGTAGCCCAATTTGCCAGCGAACTAGCTTGTGATTTAATTCTTAAAGCGAGTACTGTTGACGGTGTTTACGATAGTGATCCCAAAAAAAATGACCAGGCTAAAAAAATCACCTCGACCGAACTCACTCTTAAACAAATAGCCAGGAAACTAGCCAAAATGAATGGAGTTACTAGGGACAAACTTGAAGTTGCTAGAGAGCTTAGATCCAAGATCATTAAAAACATGGTTTATGCAGGGACAGACTCAGGAGAACTCATGACTGATGGATTAGTAGATGCTGAAAAAGTATTAGGGAGCATTAAAAATCAGTCTGAGGAAGGTTGCAAGGTCATTATTGTGGACAATATTACAGTATTCAAAAACCAAGGCAACTGGAAGACAGCAGCTAAGGTCGGTCAGCAGATGGTTAGCCTCACTAAGACTCTAGAGTCAGCCGTAATCGTAGTTGCGCACACCATCCCTTCTAATGTTGCATGGAATGAAAAAGCAGAGGGTTTAAACGAGTTAATTGCTACTGGCAGAGAAGAAGAGATGTTTGATCGGCCAGCTGTCATCATGTTGCGCCCATCAACTAAAGACATTTATGGTGGTGGAGGATTCAGTTCTCAATTCGACAAAGTAATTCTTTTTTGGCGTCCCTTGCAAAAATTTGATCAATCACATCTCAATAGCAAGGTGGCAATCATCATTGATTCAGACAGAGATTCAGCAGAGGCCAAAGGAAGCAACTTAATTAGATTAGATTTCAATTCGGAAACAGAAATTTACAAGGAAAAGGAGTTAGATTCTCCCGAACAAACAAGCTTGAATTACAAAACCTATGAGGATGCAGTGGATGTATTTACAAAAAAATAAAATGCTACCAAAAAATGCTATCACTGAATTTATCAAAATCTACCGCAGGGAATATGGAGAAATCCTAAATACAGAAGATGCAACTCAAAAAGCCAATGGATTAATCTTGTTATTCAAAGAGTTTAAGAAAATTCCACCACCAACAATTAATCCAAATAAGATATCATGAAGTTAAGTAAATATAAGCCAGAGAAGATGAAAGCGCAAAGTCAGGATTACGTTATATACGTTAGGAAATCTACCGAGAGTGAAGATAGACAGGTTGCTTCCGTTGAAAGCCAACTAGCTGCACTAAAAGATATTATCCAATCAAAAGATCTCACGATATCAGATACATTCACTGAGAGTAAATCAGCAAAAAAACCTGGTCGTCCAGAATTTAACAACATGGTTCATACCTTAAACGAAAAAGATATTAAAGGTATTGTTTGTTGGAAGCCAAACAGACTATTCAGAAATCCCCAAGACGAAGGAATGATTAGACAACTCCTCTATGATGGCACAATCAAAGAGATTGTTACTCCCACCAAGACATACACAGCAGACGACAGCGACTTCATCCTGGCGGTTGAAGGTAGTCAGGCTCAACGCTTCATCAGAGACCTTAGAGAGGACACCAAGAGAGGCCTACAAGCAAAGGTGGATAAGGGCTTGGCTCCTGTACTTGCTCCAGTAGGCTATGTAAACGATAAACATATGACACAGGGAGAGAAAACTATTTCACCTGATCCAATTTCATTCGACCTTATCAGAAAAATCTTCGAACTAGCAATGACAGGGAACTTCTCAACAGATGCCCTAGCCAAGAAAGCACAAGAAATGGGAATCCGAAACTCCAGAGACAAACTAGTCTCTCGAACTCAGATGTACAAGATCCTAAGAAACCCTTTTTATACTGGTCGGTTCTTGTATTCAAGGACTCTCCATCAGGGTATCCATAAGGTAATGGTAACCGATGATGAGTTTAATCTAGTGCAAGAAAAGTTAGCAATAAAGTCTAAACCCAGAGGTAAATCTCACGACTTCCCTTTAACAGGATTCATTAAATGTAAATGCGGTTATCAACTATCGGGAGAAACACACACTAAAAAGTCTGGAAAGACATATTCCTATTACAGGTGCACCAAGCATGGTAATAAAGGATGCAGTCAACCCATGATTTCATCTCCCAAATTAGAAGAGCAAGTAACCAACTTTCTCGGTCAAATAAAACTGAAAAAAAGCTTTGTTAAGTTTGCAACTAAATGGGTTAGAAAGATGGAAGAACAGGATAAGACAGTCCGAGACAAGACAAGAGAATCAATTAAAAGAGAACATGAGCGAATTACAAAGACAATAGATAACCTTACTGAGCAATGGCTTTCTCCCATGAACGAAGATAGGAGTTTCTTAACTAATGATGAATACAGGCAGCTTAAGCAGAAGTATGTAATAGGTAAAGTTAAACTAGCCAACCAGCTAAAGAAGGAAGATAAAGCTCATGACAAATGGACTGATTACCTGATTGACGTATTCAACTTCTCTTGTAACGCTCAAACTCTATGGAAAACAGGGGACATTGATACCAAACGAACGCTCCTGTCTATTGTAGGAGCAGATATTATCCATGAAGACAGAAAACTACACATAAAGCCAGATAAATTATTCTCTAACATAAAGAGGCTCGGTCCGAACTCTCAAGTCGTGCCCAGCTCAGGCATGAACTCAAAAACTTTGTCGGTAATGGGTGGATTACTGGACACATTCCGCAACCAAAAGACTGAATTTGATTATTCGCTAGACGAGATGAAAATCTTTATTTATCAGTTCAACCGACAACCAGAATATCAGTTTCTAACTATTTAGTAAATTCAATAACTGCATATCTTCTTTTTCTTCCACCCCAATGATAATCCTTATCAGGCACAGTGAACACCTCAGTCTGTGAACCCTCTTTTTCATCAACTCCTACAAAGAATTTCTTAACCTCTTTTTCGGTATAAATGTCTGGAACTTCAGTAAAAATCACCCCATCTTTTTTATTTACCAACCTTAACATACGCCCAAACAACGAAGCATACAATCCTACATATGCCCCTGGTTCATCCCACCTACTATCCATAGCATGTTTAACGTCAAACGGTCCAACTGGACGACATACCAACAAGTCAGCCTTTGGCAAGCCAGCCTTCTCGATATCTTTCCAGCCTTTGGTTGTCAACACATCCGCATCAATAACACGCCTATTAGATGCACCTGTAACCTTCTTAATCAAACGAGACTCCTTACCATCTTTTTCATTAGCGACTTCAATAAACTCCTTGTCCTTATCATGCACTCTTATAGCCACTAATGTATTTACATTCCCTGGTTCACTTAAAAAATACGCCCCTCCCATTAAATCAATAACATCTGGCTTTCTACCTAATTTTTTCTCTAAAATAGTCACCAATTCATCAAAAGTTTTACAGTCATAATCACTCAATCCCTCTCTCATTTCATGGTTATAGCTCATGAAATGTTCTGGAGAATAAGGCACGCCATCAAATTCCCAAGTGCGTCCTTTATCCCTATCAGGCTTAGACCACTTTCCCCTTAAAGAGGTCAATCTAGTTTTTGTTAAAGGCTCGAGAGTAGACTCTTCCATACCAATATTCTACACTGAACGAAAACCAGAAAATAAATAGAGAGAATATGCTGATATACCAAACTATATCAAGTAAGTGGGCCCTTATGCAATGATGTTCGGACTAATTACCATGCTCAATATATCGGGAAACATATCGAATTAAAGCATTTTAAGCAAAATTATGCTAATTTTCTAGTTTAATCCGAACTTTTTATTTAATACTTGATATAATTTAACATATGGTTAAAACACTTCAACAGTACAAAGTTACACTTGAAAAAGCAGAAGACTCTGCAATCGACTCAGATTCAAAGAAGTTAGGACAAAAAACTAAGCTTGGTGGCAAACCAGATTGGATACAAACACAAGGAGGTTCTGACAATAATGAAAGCTGTCCATCATGTAAAAAGGAAATGAGCTTTATTGCTCAAATTGACTCATTCGAAAATGATTCAGATAAGCAAGAATATATGTTTGGTGATGTAGGAATGATTTACGTTTTTTTCTGTTTCGAGTGCACAGAAAGCAAAAGTGTAGTGGAGTCCTATTAATCTTTGAAAGAAAGATCTTAAAACATTCACACAGTAAAGCATAATAAAACTTACATACAGGTATTTTTCAAATCGAGAGTCCCTTATGCAATGATGTTCGGACTAATTACGAGGCTAAATATAGACAGAGACACCTACAGTTACGAGGTATACGAAACGACGTTCGAAATTTTTATTTAACTACTTAGACAATAAAAAAACCACTGAGTTCTTATGGGATCAGTGGGTACAGCATTTTAAATATAGTTATTTTGAACTTTGATGTTCTTTAGCATCCCTGACTTTTGGGCCTAAAACATCTTTGACATCATCAAGACCTAATTCCATATGCACAAAGTCACCTTCTTCAGAGACGGTTGACTTGTCGCCAAGATGGCTTTCAGTATCAACTGCAGATAAAAAAGTATTATCAGAGTGTATCTTCTGAATTAGGGAGTTATTTACATTGGAAGTTTCTTCAATGGAGTCAATAGCAGCTTTCGCTACACCTTCTCCATTATTACGATCAAACCCCCAGACATCGAGATCATCACCAGAAAGATTTATTTTCATAACTCTTCCTTTAAGATAATCAAAATCGGTTTGTCCTCCCTCCAATATGGCTTTCGCCTGATCATAAGTCATTGGAGCAGGATCATAATGCATGAAGCCCATACCTTGCGGTTTGGCAACATTGTATAACGCAGCAAGTACAGCTGCTTTGTCTAGACCAACTAAACTAATCGTTGTCATGGGTAGGTCCTCCTAGGATCTATATATTTAAGCTGTAAATGTACTACTACGAGTGTTTAAACCAGGATTATATTTTACCAAATATATCAGTAAAAGTCAAACTATAGGACTCTAGGGTCCCTTATGCAACGATGTTCGAACTAATTACCAAGCTAACTACTTGCAGAAACACTTACTGTTGACGAGCTTCAAGAACAGCTACAGGCGCTGATGGAATTCAAACACTCAACTTTTTCCATGACAGAGGAGTGGTCTGAATATGTATAAGAGATGCTATTAATTACACTTTACAAGAAAATATTGAGGGGTTGAAGAATTGCGTATATAATTGAGACTGTGAGTGATTTTGAAAATAGATACATACAACCAAATAGTGAACGAGACCTATTGATTAGTAGTTTGAGGAAAATAAAGGCTCCTTCGGCAGACGATATATGCAAAACAGAGGGAGTTACTCCGGAAGAATTACCCGACCTACTTTCGGACAAACTTAAGGGAATCTTTGCGCACTGTAAAGAAAATGCGTCCATAATCGATGATGAACTTAACTCTCAGATTGACTTTGTTTATCAATGTTACGAAGCCACAAAGAATGTTGACGCGTCTTCAGAGTTTTACGAGCTTTCGGCTCAACTGAAGGACTTTGAGTCCTTTATTTCAGTATTTGCCAAAGGAGTTGACAGAAAGACACTTGGTAATTTTATGCAAAGGGTGGATAGGTTCATCCAAATTGTCGTACATCCAAAAAGAATAATGAAGGCATGGCCCGAAGGACATAGAATGAAGGGGTTTTATGAAATGGGTATTTACAAACATGAAGGTGCTTGGGTACCACTGGAGCATAAGCGTTGGTCTGGAGTGGAATATATTGAGCTGGGTTTGTTGAAAGAAATTATCGACTTAAAAGAGTCTGGCTATATGAAGCCCGGCCTATATCACACAACTGGCTCTGCGACACTTGATGGTATCTCTAAGCAAAAGGCAATCTTGAGTGCTCGGGAGGCAATCAAGAGAGAAGAAGAAGTAAAGACCGGAGAATATAATACATATATTGGTCATGACAATCATTCCGTAAGCGGGAGAAAACAGGGTCTTGGCGATGTTCATGTATCTCGTTCATTACACACTGGTTACGCTATCGCAAGGTGGTTCAATGAGTATCCTTTAGCATTTGGTATTGCTGAGGAGAGAACTAGAAAACACCTTAAGGAGATTGATGAAAAGTCAGATACTGCATTTATAAATTGGGCCGGGGAAGGAATCAGGTTGGGTCCTGAGATACCTTTGGATCTTGTAGATGTAATTTACTGTGAGCAAATATATCTCGATAAATTGAAGCAATGGGTTAGTAAAAATACTCCACACGCTAAAGTAGTTTCGATTGAGGCTCATGAATTATTATTAAGGAAGGATGGGTTGGGTCAAGGGAAAATAAACGATTGGAATGCTCTATTGAAAAAAGACGCAATTATAGTCGAATAGGGAGACACTCTTAATTACGCACAATCTCTTCCGTGACAGGGGAGTGGTCAGAATATGCATAAAAAATGCTGATGAAAGGGGGTTAAATAAAATATATCACGATATATCAATCTATATCATTACTTTGGGTCCCTTATGCAACGATGTTCGGACTAATTACTATACTAACTATCTAGGCAGACACGTAGCCTTGAAAGGTCTCAAGAAAGAATATGTCTTTTAAAATGCAGAATAGGATCTAAGGGCTTAACAGGCGAGCATAGATCGGACTCTTCAAAAACAACTCTAGAGGTAACACGAACCTTTTTTGCTTGGTATATAATTCAGAATATGATTGAGAGTAAATTTAGCGAGCTATCAAAGAGGGTTAAGAAATTCTTGGAAAGTGAGTCTAGTGGACATGATTATTATCATGCTGAGCGGGTTTTTAATGTTTCTAAGTATCTAGTAAAAAAAGAAGGTGGAGATGGTGTAGTGGTTGGGGCGGCATCATTAGTGCACGATATCTGTAGACCGTGGGAGAAAAAAACAGGAAAATCTCATTTTGGACCAGAAGCCCTGGAAATTATTAGAGAGGTGCTGAAAAAATCTAAGATTTCAAGTTCAAAGATTGTTCCTATTATTAAAGTAGTTGAATTACACGATATTTATGACTGGACTAATAAAATTGGAGACAAGACTTTAGAATTAAAAATAGTTCAAGATGCAGATAACCTTGATGCAATTGGAGCTATTGGAATTGCTAGAACATTTGCATTTGGAGGTTCCCACGGCCTATCTTTATATAATCCAGGCGAAAATCTTGAATATGATAAGGATTTTATTGATGACCCAAATCACAGAACCTCTACAATTGCCCATTTTTATGAAAAACTTCTTAAGTTGAGGGAAAACATGAACACAAAGACGGGAATTGATCTAGCTAATAAAAGACATAAAATTATGGAGGATTTTCTAGAAGATTTTTTTAATGAGTGGGAAAGTAAGCTTAAATAAGTGAACTAGAAAACCTGGGAAAAGAGATTTAAAGTTCGAGTGAACTGATAGAAGAGAAATAAAATAGAATATATCACGGTATATCACGGTATATCAATCTATATCACTACTTTGGGTGGATGAGGGGATTCGAACCCCCGACCTCCTCTGCCACAGAGAGGCGCTCTAACCAACTGAGCTACATCCACCATACAAGCCTATTCTACCAAATATTTTGCCTCAAGTCTGGTAAAATATAAAACATCGGGACGTAGCTCAGATGGCTAGAGCGCTGCGTTTGGGACGCAGAGGTCGCTGGTTCGAGCCCAGTCGTCCCGACATTAGCTCCAGTAGCTCAGTTGGATAGAGCAACTGCCTTCTAAGCAGTAGGTCACAGGTTCAATTCCTGTCTGGAGCACATTTCTTTTTTATCTAAAACTGATATATTAGATGGTGATATTACATACTGCTCATGACTAAAAAAACCATCATCCTCAGCTTGCTCTTCTTGTTAAACATCAAAGTCGCAATTGCCATAAACAACAACCTATCTTCCCAAGATAAAGTCATGGGAGCGTATACCAACATAAACTTTGGAGACCCTTCGGACTACTCTCTCGTCTTTGCCTCACTTCCAGCTCAAGCTTCTCAAATCCAAACATCCGTCAAGACTGCAGACGCTCGTGCAGAGATCATCAGGCAATACCTCGAAAGATATAACTCTCCATTGATACCTTATGCAGATCTTTTGGTGCAAGTAGCAGACAAGCACGACTTCGACTATCGTTGGATGGTAGCCATTGCCCAACAAGAATCTAATCTTTGTAAAAAAATCCCTTACGAATCCTACAACTGCTGGGGATGGGGGATATATGGTGACAAAGTCACTAGGTTCGAAAGTTACGACCAAGCCATCATCAAAATCGCCCCTCAGTTTAAAAGGATATTTCTTAAAGGCTTGCACGACAAAGACCCACACCAAGTCATGCAAACCTACACTCCACCATCCGAAGGTTCTTGGGCCAAAGGAGTCTTACAGTTTTTCAACGACTTAGAATAGAGAAAACAACCTAAATGGGTTAAAATACAGACACTGCCGGGATGGCGGAATTGGTAGACGCGCTGGATTTAGGATCCAGTGGGAGCAATCCTGTGGAGGTTCGACCCCTCTTCCCGGCACAATCTGGTAAAATCTAAAAAATATGACGATCAAACATCTAGGAACCAAAGACAACACAGCTAAAGTACTGCTTACGGCTACCTCAAAAGAAATCTCTTCAGCCAAAAAACAAGCTTTAGATAAACTAAAGAAAGACATCTCTGTTAAAGGTTTTAGAAAAGGTACTGTTCCAATAGAAGTAGCCAAAAAAGAAATAGGGGAAGAAAAACTAAAACAAGAAGCTGTTAACTCTCTTCTAGAGTCTGGTATTCTTCAACTGATTAAAGAAAAGAAATTTACACTTCTTGGTCTTCCTCAACTCGACAAAGCTGACGTAGACAAAAAAACTACTTGGGAATTTACTCTCAGCTTACCCTTGAACCCTGAGATCAAGCTAGGGGAGTACAAAAAGACCGCTCACACCATACTTGAAAAAACCAAAGACAAGACCAAAGATCAAAAGTTTTCGGCCATACTAGACGCTTTAATCAAAAAAACTAGCTTCATCGTACCAGCCGTTTTAATAGAGAGAGAAGTAAACCACAGCTTATCAAGACTGGTTGCCCAAACAGAGTCCTTAAATCTTGACCTAAAGACCTATCTTAAGTCAGTAAACAAGACCGCAGAACAAATCAAAGAAGAATACACTCAAAAAGCAGAGGAAAGTATTAAAGTTGACTTAATCTTGTCAAAAATAGCTCAGGACCTTAAAATTGACGTTACTGCAAAAGAAATTGAAGAATTCGCTAAGGTTAGCAACACACCAGCAGAAAAACACAGTTCTCTGGCTCCAATCATCATTCGCAGGAAAACCCTTGATCTATTACTAACTTTATGATATTATAGGTTTCATGAATCCAGGATCATCAAATACTAGCAACTCATCTCCCAAATTAAGTAGTTTCATTGAAGCCTTAAAACAAAGACAGCAAACTCGTGGTCCCCAAAGTCCCGACTCTCTAAAAACTCCTTCTCCTCTCTCATTTTCCGAAATGGGCAGATCCAAAGAACTAGAAAAAAAGAGAGTAGAGCAGTTCCACCAGGCTAGAAACAAAGAATGGGCTGGTGTCTACTCTGCCAAGCAAAAACAAGTAGAAAAAAGAATAGGGCAGATACAAGAACAACTTAAAATCTTGGTCAAACAAGTAGTTGCGTTCGAACAAAATGTCGCCCAAGCTGTTTCCACAGAAAGCCCAGAACCAGGCTCCTATCACATCAGTTTTTTCGAACACATCAAAATAGTTATTGAGCTTCTTAAAAAAGATATTGTAGAGGCCAACTCTTGGCTAACTCTTTACAACCAAAGATCCAAGAAAAAAGGTCACTACTGGGGTATGGCCAAGAAAAAAGGCAGTTCCTTTACTTCGAGCGGCGAAAGACAAGTAGCCACATCTATTGGCTAAAGACATCTCAACTGTTGTAAAATATTAGACACACGAGTCCGTAGCTCAGCTGGCTAGAGCGCTTCGTTGACATCGAAGAGGTCACTGGTTCAAGTCCAGTCGGACTCACCCTAACTTTTCTGTATACTAAAAGTTATGAAAAAAGAAATAAAAAAATTCAGTCATAAAAAAGCTTTTTCAACCTCATTTGTTGGAGGAATCGGCTGGGCTTTAGGCGCCAGTATTGGCTTTGCTTTACTCATTACCCTTCTAACCTACGTCCTCAACTTGCTTGGAGGCCTACCTTTAATCGGTAAGTTCTTCGGCCAGATAATTGAAAACACCACTCATTACCTCAATTCTGGTTTAAAATAAGCTCAAGATGAACAAACCAGACAAAACAAACGAACTAGAAACTCTTGATCCAAAAGACCATCGCTCACTGGGCCAGAAACTTGACCTATTCACATTCTCAGACACAATAGGTAAAGGACTACCTTTATGGACCGCCAAAGGAGCTGTGGTTCGCCGTGAACTAGAACGCTTCATAGTCGACGAAGAAATTAACTGGGGTTACCAACACGTCTACACTCCAGACATCGCTAAACTTGACCTTTACAAAAAATCCGGTCACTATCCTTACTACAAAGACTCCATGTACGCTCCAATCAAGATAGATGACGAGAAATACATGCTTCGTCCCATGACCTGTCCTCATCACTTCGAACTCTTCTTAAGACGACCTCACAGTTACCGTGAACTACCACTTCGTATAGCTGAGATGGCTAAGCTCTATCGATATGAACTATCAGGTGTACTAACCGGCCTAATTCGTGTCCGCTCTTTTTGTCTAGCAGATGCCCACATCATATGTGCTGACGATGAACAAGCTAAGTCAGAGGTCGCCCTAGCACTTGATCTAATAGAACATCTCGCCGACACCTTCGGTCTCAAGTTGGGCAAAAACTACTCTTACCGTCTCTCATTAGGTGACAGAGCTGATAAGGAGAAGTACTACGACAATCCAAAAGCCTGGGACAGATCAGAGCAAATCCTAAGAGAAGTACTAGAAGAACGTGGCTCTAAATTTGTAGAAGCCGAAAACGAAGCCGCCTTTTACGGCCCAAAGATCGATGTCCAGATGACCAACATTCACGGCAAGGAAGACACCGCGTTTACCGTTCAGTACGACTTCTGTATGCCAGATAGGTTCAAGCTAAACTACATCAACAAAGAAGGTAAAAAGCAAAAAGCAGTCGTCATCCACCGTTCTTCCATCGGAGCCGTAGAGAGAATTATTGCCTTCCTAATAGAACACTACGCTGGAGCATTCCCCGTCTGGCTAGCACCAGTTCAGGTTAGTATCCTGCCTATCTCAGACAAATTCTTAAGCGAAGCAGAAAAAATAAAAAAGAACTTGCTCGACCAGGGGATAAGGGCAGAACTAGATACCACCAGCGAATCTTTGGGTAAGAAAATCAGGAATGCAGAAAGCCAAAAGACACCTTACATGCTCATCCTAGGACAGAAAGAAATCGACCAAGATCTAGTCTCCGTTCGCCAAAGAGGGGAAAAAGATCTAGGACAGATGAAATTAGCCTCATTTTCTGCTAAAATACAAGAAGAAATAACAAACAAATTAATTTTTTAACCTAAGTAACTTTGAGAAAATTCCACCGTACCAATCAATATATTAGACACCCAGAGGTCAGGGTTATTAGTGAAACCGGCGAACAGGTGGGTATTATGTCTGCAGAGAAAGCTTTTTCGCTAGCAAAAGAGCAAAATCTTGATCTTGTAGAGATATCTGACAAAGCCAAGCCACCAATAGTCAAGATCATCGCTTTTAGTAAGTTCAAGTATCTAGAATCTAAAAAAAATAAGTCTGGTCAGGGTAAATCCAACCAAGACACCAAAGAGGTAAGATTTTCTCCTTTCATGGCTGAAAACGACCTAAATACTAGAATCAAAAAGGCCACAAAATTCTTAGGGGGTGGAGATCGAGTTAAGTTAGTGGTAAAATTCACCGGCAGACAAATAACCAAGAAAGATTTTGGTGATCGTGTAATGCAATACGCAATTTCAAAGCTAGAAGATGTAGCCGAGGTGGACCAACCTCCCAAGCTAGTTGGTAAGCTTTTAATTGCTCAAATTAAACCTAAAAAATAATGTCTAATAAAGTTAAACATAAAACCAGAAAAATTGTAGCCAAGCGCTTCAAGATCACCTCAACCGGTAAGGTCTTAAGACGTACCCCGAACATGAGACATCTTCGCCGTAAAAAATCAAAGAAACAACTAAGAAGATATAGAAAATATATCGAAGTTACAGGAGTAATGGCCAAAAAAATTAAAGCCATGTTACACAACTAACCATGCCAAGAATAAAAACAGGACCAACCAGAAAAAGAGCCCACAAAAAAGTTTTAAAACTTGCCAAGGGTTATAGAATGACCAAAAGGCGCCTTTATAAGGTTGCCCATGAAGCCGTTCTACACGCTGGTGAGTATGCATTCAAAGGAAGAAAAGAAAGAAAGAGACAGTTACGTCGCCTCTGGATCCAAAGAATTAGTGCTAGCTTGAAACAGTATCCGGAAGCTCCATCATACTCAAAATTCATTAATCTTCTAAATTTAAAGAAAATTAAACTAAATAGAAAATCACTCTCTGAGTTATCTATTCATAATCCTCAGGCTTTCAAGGCCGTCCTAGACTTTTGCAAATAACTTTTTTAAGGAAACCTATCTATAAAAAGATTAGTTTCTGCTAAAATTGTTGTACCAACATGGATCAAAAAATCAAAAACACCAAACAAAAACTGCTAGCGGAAATAAATTTGACAAAAAATATTTCTAAACTTGATTCGATTTCAACTAAATACCTAGGCCGTAAAGGAGAAATAAACAAACTCTTCCAATCTCTTTCTCCCAAAGAAAAGGCTACTTACGGCAAAGCTCTAAACCAGTTAAAAAAAGAAACTGAGGAAAGCATAAAAAAAACTGAAACTCTCTTATTAAACGTCAAGCCAAAAAAAGAAATAGACATCACCATGCCGGGTGTAAAACCAACAGAGGGTCATCTACATCTTTTAACCCAAACCATAGAAGAAGTAGAAGAAATATTTAAATCTTTAGGATTCATCAGGCGCAGATATCCAGAGGTAGAAACCGACTGGTACTATGCTGAAGGCTTAAATATCCCCAAAGATCACCCAGCCAGAGATGATCAAGAAACTTTCTATATAACTCCCAACATCGTTCTAACAGCACACACATCTAATGGTCAACTAAGAGAGATGGAAAGGGTCAAGAATCCGCCAATCAAAATGATAAACATAGGTAAAACATACAGGAGACAGGCCAGCAACACTCACTCTCCCATGTTTCACCAGTTCGAAGGACTAATGATAGACAAGGGAGTCAACATCACCCATCTAATCGGCATCAGCAACTACTTTGTCAGACAGTACTTTGGCCCCGATAGAGAAATACGTCTAAGACCTCATCACTTCCAGTTCACTGAACCCTCATTTGAGGTAGACATAAACTGTTCTATTTGCAAAGGATCAGGTAAAAAAGACAATAAAACCTGTCCTGTTTGTAAAGCGGGTTGGTTAGAACTTGGTGGAGCTGGAATGGTTCATCCTCAAGTCTTAAAAAATGGTGGCTTAAATCCTAATAAGTACTCGGGGTTCGCCTTTGGTTGGGGGGTTGAGAGAATCATCATGATGAAACATCAAGTTAGCAGCAACTTAAGAGATTTGTACAGTACAGATCTTAGGTTTTTAACCCAGTTCTAATCTTATGGACATCAAACTAAGCCACAAACTTCTATCTGAATTCTTAGAGACCAAAGCCACACCAAAAAAGATCGCTAACGCCTTAAGCCTCTGTGGACCAACAGTGGACAGACTTCATAAAACCCAAGGAGACACCATCTACGACATAGAGATAATAACCAACAGAATAGACTCCGTCTCCGCCTTTGGTATTGCCAGAGAAGCCGTCAGCATACTACCTCAGTTTGATATAAAGGCGAAGCTTTTAAATAATCCTTACGATTTAGATAAAAAATCACTTGGACCACTACCAAAAAACCTTCCCATAAAACTAATTATTAAAAACAAAGACCTAGTCCCAAGATTTACCTGCATCGCACTCAAAGATGTGGTCATCCAGCCTTCTCCTAAAAGCGTCCAAAAAATTCTTAAGGGTTCTGGACTTAGACCTTTAAACAACATCATAGATATCTCTAATGAACTTGCTTTAAAGTACGGCCAACCAGTCCATGTTTTTGACCTTGACAAGATAAAGGACCAAACCATGATCATTAGGGCAAGTAGACCTAAGGAAAAAATCCTCACGTTAGATAATAAAACTCTCACCCTAAAAGGGGATGACATCGTAATAGAAGATGGGCAAGGTAATTTAATTGATCTCTGTGGCATCATGGGTGGGGGACTAAGTCATATAGATAAAAACACCAAAAACGTCTTACTTTTTGTCCAAAATTACGAGCCCAAACATATTAGAAGAACCTCACTATACACCCAACAAAGAACCTTAGCTAGTCAAATATTCGAGAAATCACCAAACATAGAACTAGTTTTACCCGTATTAATAGCAGGGGTTAACTTAATCAAAGAAAGAGCTTTTGGGGTAATATCTAGCAGCTTACTAGATATCTATCCTGAAACCTTCAAGGCTCATTCTATCGATCTTTCACTTAAGTGGCTCAATCAATTTACCGGCATAACCTTAAAAAAACAACAAGTTTTCAGCATCCTCACTAATCTAGGTTTCAACGTCAAACAAACAACCCCAAACAAAGTTATCTGTAAAGTACCTAGCTGGCGCAGCAAGGATATCTTAATTAAAGAGGACTTGGCTGAAGAAATTACTAGAATTTATGGCTACTTTCGCCTACCTTCTGTCCTACCCACTAGCGTACTTGAAGACACTCAATCAGAAAAAATTCTAGAGACAGAAAAAAGGCTAAAGCATAAGCTCTTGCATTTATCTTTCACTGAGATATATAACTCTTCTCTAGTCTCAGAAAAATTATTTAAGAAAACCAAACTTGATATAAATCCTGCTTTAAAACTTGAAAACCCTTTGAGTAGTGACCAAGAATACTTAAGACGAAGTCTTGTTCCTAGTATCTTAGAAAACATCAAGGGCAATCAAGCCCACCAAAAAGAACCTATCTCCATCTTTGAACTTTCAAATATCTACCTACCTAGGGGAAAGCGAGACCTACCAGAAGAAGCTTCTGTTCTTGTTATGGCAACAGATCAAAAAACTTTCAGAGAACACAAGGGGTTTGTTGAATCACTTCTTCAGGATCTAAACATAAAAGATCTTAAATTTAAACATTTCCATGAAGAATCTCTTACTTGGGACATTAGTTCCAGCGCACATGTTTACTCTGGTAGTGAGTATCTTGGTGTAATTGGTAAACCAACTCCTCAAGTCTTAAGTAACTTTCAATTGACAGCCCCTATCTTTGTAACAAACTTAAGCGTTTCCACGATCTCAAAACTAGAAAGCCTGATCCACTTTGGTCAACCATTACCTAAATATCCTCCAGTAATAGAAGTCATTACTATTTCCTCTAACATGAAGATAGGAAAGTTGATAGAAAAAATTAAAAAAACAAGTCCGTTAATTACCAAAGTCATATATCAGGAAAGCTATAACAACAAACACACGTTCAAACTTCACTTCAGTCATCCCAAAAAAAGCTTAACGCAAGCAAAGGTGAATCAAATTAAAGGAAAAATCTTAAAAGTCTCTTAAGGTGTAATACTTGGTGTTGGGGTAGGGGACGGTGCACTATTCCAGTCTTCATTTACTCCAAACTCGTGTGTTCTGTCACTTTCTTTACCACCCTTGTCTTTAGCCACCACTCTTACTTTATGTTGACCATCTCCAAGATTAATTTCTTTGGTGTAGGGTAAACTAGTAAAAGTCTCTTCTAACACATCATCTACATAAAGCTTGGCTTGCTCAATTTCTTTTTCGCTGGTTATTTCAAACCTAAACTGAACCGTGTTAGTATTCACCCTAGATCTGTCTTTAGGACTAATTATCTGGACATCCAATCCACTAGCAGATTCACAGTACTCAGTTGGTGCTCTATATTTATCATCACCTTGTTTGGCGACCCAAGCATCAATCCCGATCTGCCACAAATTCTTATTTGTTAACGGGTCACTTTCCTTTAAGACAATAAACTCTTTGCCATCAAAGTTTCCTTGCGCTACTTGAACTGGATTAGCCAATCTAGTGCCGTCGTTCTTACACACTTTCACCTGTTGATGTATTGTGTCCTCACCTATAGGCAAAGTACCCTCAATTACCCATTCTTTATAACTTGCAAAGCCATCATGGGCTGGATATCCTGAAACTCTATCTACTTCTACCTGAATCACTCCTCCAGGGATGTTAAAAGGCTTGTCAGGGTATGAAGAGAGAACTTCAAGCATCTGTTTTCGCCAGATAGGAGCCGCTCCAGAGACACCGCTTGCAACATTTTTCATCGGTGAATTATCATTGTTTCCTACCCATACACCCACCACCACGTCGCTCGTCCAACCCACCGTCCAGTTATCTCTTAAATCATTGGTCGTGCCAGTCTTAACCGCCACACTTCTGCTTCCTAAATTAAGATATGAATTTTCTCCAAAAGTAATTAACCTGGCTTGGTTATCAGACAGAATAGAATTCATCAGGAAAGCAATTTTTTCATCAATAACTCTAGATCTGCTTACCTCTTTTTTCTCAAACAACACCTCACCATCCGCATCTTCCACCTTTAAGATAAATCCAGGCTCTACCTTAAAACCACCGTTAGCAAATGCTCCGTAAGCAGCTGATAACTCCATAAGCTCAACTTCTCCGCCTCCCAAAGCCATAGACAAACCTAACCTACTTAAATTCGCCTGGGTTGCTTCCAAACTATTCATTCCCATTTTATACGCCTGACTCAAAACGTCCTTAACTCCTACCAAAGCCAGAAGTTTCACAGCTGGAACATTAATAGAACTGGCTAAAGCATCTCTTAAGTGTAAGGGGCCATGTTCCTCACCATCATAGTTTTTAGGTATATACGGTGTAGCCTCATCTTTACCTGGGAACTCTGTCTCTACGTCTACCAGCACACTAGCTGGAGTAAATCCTTTAGAGAGAGCCGTTGCATAAACCACCGGCTTTATAGACGATCCTGGCTGTCTCAATCTGGTAACCACATTCACTTCGCCATCAATATCTTCGTCAAAGAAATTTTTTGAACCCACCATAGATAGAACATCTCCTGAATTAACATCAATCATGATGGAGGCGCCATTTGAGATGTCTAGTGTTTCCGACACCTTGTCTATCTCTTTAGCTACAATATCCTGAGCTTTTTCCTGTAAGTCCCAGTCCAGAGTCGTGGTTACTTTTAAACCACCTCTTTCTAGTATCTGTGGACCAAGCATATCCTCAAGTAAAGACCTAACTTCCATTACGAAGTGAGGTGCTTTGATGCTTGCCCCAGCCGGCCTAAACTCAACGCTCTCCAGACTCTTTATTAATTCCTCTTCAGTTTCATCATCTATATACCCATCTTCTTTCATTCTTCTAGCTACCTGTTTTGCTCTATCTAGATACCCATCAGAGTTGTAAGGAGAATACTTGGTGGGTGCTTGTGGTAAACCCGCCAGTATCACACTCTCAGCCAAATTAAGATCAACCACTTCCTTACCATAGTACATCTCACTAGCTGCTGCTACTCCCCAGGCCGTACCTCCATAAGGAGCTTCATTTAGATACATCTGTAGTATCTCGTCTTTATCAAATCTGCTCTCAATCCTTACCGACAAAACAAACTCTCTTACTTTTCTACTAACCCTTCTTTCTGTGGTTAAAAGTACATTCTTCACTAACTGCTGTGTCAAAGTAGAACCACCCTGAGCTCTTCCTCTAGTAAAAAACCTACTCACACCTCTTAACATGCCAAAGAGATCAAAACCCTGATGATTGTAAAAGTCTTTATCTTCAACCGCAATAGTAGCTTGCTTCAAGTAGTCTGGTATCTCTTCTAGTGGCGTGAACTTTCTATTCTCATCTGTATATACATCAAACAGAACTTCTTCTCCTTTTCTATCTAAAATCACAGAAGAAAAACCGGTCTTTCTCAAAACCTCTCCTGGATCTGGTAAATCTCTGGAGTACCAAAAGAACACGCCTATCATCAAGACAACCATTGAAATACTTCCAACAAAAAAAACTTTCCCCCAATTCAACTTCTTCAAGTCGATATTAAGTTTCAGTTTGAATTTTTTCCCATATCTCCTTCTTCTATACATCTTTACTTAGTATAATAAAATTCATGACCAAAAGGAACAAGAAAAAACTTTTACAAGCTTTCATCGTCATCGTCGTTATTTCGATGATCTTAAGCATTTTCGCGCCCCTTGCTTATGTCCTCTAAAAAAATATCAACATTACCAGGAATCGGACCAGCTTACGAAAAACGCCTTGAAAATTTAGGTATATTCACCCTAAAAGATCTTTTGAATCACTTTCCTAGTCGTTTCTTGGACTTTTCCGTCACTCTTCCGATTAACCAACTAAAACCCAAGATATCAGCTAGCTTCAAGGCCCAGATCGGCCGAACAAACACATTCTATAGCAAATCAGGCAAACACATCACCCAAGCAACAGCTACCGACAAAACAGGCCAAATTAATCTCGTCTGGTTTAATTCACGCTTCATAGGCTCTCTAATCAAACCAAATGCAACCTACATTATCGCTGGAGCACCCTCCTTCTACGCTAAAAAACTGGCTATCTTTGCCCCCCAAATCGAGTTATTCACCGACAAGGGCAATCTTCACACCCAAGGTTTTGTTCCTATTTATCCACTTACCAAGGGAGTTTCTAGTAAATGGCTCAGGGGAAGGATTCGCTCAGTTTTAGATAAAACGAAGTTAAAAGAAACCCTTCCTTTAGATACTTTGAAAAAACTAAACTTACCCACCAACCAACAAGCTATTCAAAACATTCATTTCCCTCTCAACCTTAAAAACCAAGACTTAGCTGATAAACGCCTAGCTTTCAATCAACACTTAAAGATTAACTTAAAAAACCTAAAGGAACAATCCAAAAGACCTCCAGCCATTAAGCTATCAATCGATCAAAAAGTTCATATCTCAGGCTTAAAAAAACTCCCTTTCAAACTCACCAAGGGCCAACAACAAGCTCTAAAAGATTCTTACAAAGATGTTAACTCAACTACTCCCAGCAGAAGATTAATTCACGGAGATACGGGTTCAGGTAAAACGGCCGCCCTCATTCTTCTAGCTAACCAGTGTATTCACTCCGGTTTCTCATTTGTCTTACTAGCTCCTACCCAAATTTTAGCTAAACAACACCAAGAGACCTTTAAAAAAATGTCTCTCTTTCCCAAAAATATCAGTTTGGTTACTGGTAACAACAAGTTCAAAAACACCACCAAACCTAATATATACATTGGCACCCACGCCTTGATCGAACAGCTACCAACAACCTTAAAAAACCCTCCAGCTATCCTAGCCATAGATGAGCAACATAAATTTGGCGTCAAACAAAGACAAGCCTTGTTAGAACGAAAACCATCTCCTCACATCATAAACTTGAGTGCCACCCCCATTCCCCGAACCGTAGCTTTAGGACTTTTTGGAGAACTCGAAATAAGCACCATCAAAGAGAAACCAAAAAATAGAAAACCCGTAAAAACCTGGGTTATGGACAAAAAAAGACTGAAAAAAGGTAGAGATTGGTTAGCTGGCCAATTAAAGAAGGGTAATAAAGCCTTCGTAGTCTGTCCCAACATAGAATCAAAAACGGCTGCATCCATAAAAGACACCCTGCCTCAATACCAAAGAGACTTTGGCAAAGACTATCCTATCTGGTCACTACACGGCAAAACTCCACCAGATGAAAGAGACAAGATACTAAAAGAGTTCGGAAAGGTAAAAGCTGGTATTTTGGTAGCCACTCCTTTAATAGAGGTAGGTATAGACATTCCTAAGGCTAACATTATCATTATTCACTCTGCTGATAGGTTTGGACTTGCCCAACTTCATCAACTTCGTGGTCGGGTAGGTAGGGGACAAGAACAGTCTTACTGCCTAGTAATTCCTTCTCAAACCGAACAAACAGGTATCGATCGGCTTCAGTTACTCTCAAAACATTCTTCTGGATTAAAATTGGCCAAACTAGATCTCAAACTTCGTGGAGCAGGGGAGATGTTTGGTAAAAAACAACACGGTCGTCTCCCAGTACGATTAAAATATTTCTGGAACAAAGACCTCTTCCAGACGGCTAAATCACAGGCTATTGTCTCTCGTAAGCTAAGCTGATAAAATATCACCCATGGCAGCAACACCAAAAAGAAAACACTCTACCGCTCGTCAAGGTAAAAGACGTAGCCAAATAGTTCTAAAAAAACCAAAACTTATCTCTTGTCCTAAATGCAAGAAACTAAAAAGATCGCATTTTACTTGCGAACACTGCTAAAACAATGAAAACTGCCCAAGATCCTAGGCACTTGCGTAGGATAAAGACATTTAAATCTCTCTTTGCCAGAAGTTTCACTGATCAAGGTCATTTCAATGATTTAAGTAACAAGGTAGAAGAGAAACAAGAAGAACTCGACAAGATAATTAAAAAATCGGCTACAGAATGGCCCTTAGAACAAATAAACAAAACTGACATCGCTATTTTAAGACTAGCTGTTTATGAACTACTCTACGAACCAGACACACCAACAAAAGTTATTATCGATGAAGCTATAGAAATTGCCAAAAGATATGGCAGCGTCAGCTCAGGCAGTTTTATCAACGGAGCCCTAGCTTCCGCCTTAAAACTCACTAAGCGAGACATAAAACCAGAAAAATGAAATTCTTTCAACTAGACCAGCTCCAAAAAAAAATTAACTACAACTTCAAAGACATTACCTTACTGCAAAAGGCCCTTACCCACAGGTCAGCTCTCAATGAAACTGGTATAACTCAAAGCTACGAGAGGCTAGAGTACCTAGGTGATGCTATTTTAGAAATGCTCATCACCGACTATCTTTTCCATACTTATGAAGAGGGTGACGAGGGCTACCTGACGACCGCTAGGTCCGTAGTCGTTAGAACCAAATCTTTATCTGCCTTAGCTATTAAACTAGGTCTCCCCAAGCATATATATATGAGCAAGGGAGAAGAAGTTGGTGGAGGCAAAGAAAACCCTTCTATTTTAGAAGATTCCGTAGAAAGTTTAATGGGCGCCATCTACCTAGACGGAGGATTTGAGGCAGCAAAAAAATTCTTTCAAAACTATGTCATCCCTCACGCCCAAGAACTACTTAAAAAAGGTGAGTTAAAAGACTCCAAGTCTCTACTCCAAGAAAAGGTCCAATCTCAGAAGATGAGCTCTCCATCCTACAAAATCATCAAGGAGAAGGGGCCAGACCACCAAAAAGAATTCACCGTTGCTGTTTTCATTGGTGCTAAAAAAATATCTCTGGGAAAGGGTAAAAACAAACAAGAGGCCGAGCAATTAGCTGCACAACAGGCTCTAAAACTGATATAATCACCATCATGCTAAAAATTAAGCTACAACCAACCGGTAAAAGAAACCAAAGATTATTTAGAATTGTGGTGGCAAGAGACAGATCCAAGCTAACTGGTAGGTACATAGATCTACTAGGCCATTACAACCCTAGAGACCCTAAAAACGAAATTACTCTGGACAAGCCTCTTTATGAAGCTTGGATTAAAAAAGGTGCTCAACCAACAGACACCATCAGACAACTAGTTAACAAAACATTAACAATCACAAAAAAAACATTATGAAACAACTTGTAGAATACATAGTTTCCAACCTAGTTAATCATCCAGAAGATGTAATCATAGAAGAAACCAAGACCTCCGGGGAAGAGGAGTTAAGTAACATTACCATTGAGGTCAATCCAGAAGACGTTGGTAGAGTCATTGGTAGATCTGGTAAAGTAATTAACGCCATCAGGCAGATTGTTAGGATTGCTGCTATCCAAAAGGGGATTAGAGTCAGGGTAGATTTAAAAGATGATGGTCAACCAAAGCCTTCTCAAGAGGAACCAACTATGGAAGATCAACCTCAAGTCGACGAACCCGTCGTTGAAACCAAAGAAGAAGTGAAAGAAGAAGTCAAAGCTGATGAACCTATGGTTGAAGCACCAACCTTAGAAGAGAAACCTGAAGCTTAAAGCCCAAACAAACTTCCCTGCCTTCCGGTCTGACCGCCCAAGTTATTTTCAGTGATGTTAGGTTTTGAATAAAGCAATATCTCACCTAATAACTGTTCATTTTTATCGGTAAAACCAACCACCTTGTCCAAAGATACTTCAGCTAAATCTGATTCAAAATAAGTTATCTCCATTTCAAGTTGACTCAATCCTTGTATCGTAAATAACTTTGAAATCTCAGACAAGGATAGTTCAGAAATAATAGAAACCGGTAAGCTTTTACCTAATAAATCTATAAATCTTATTAATCTATCTGAGCTTCCAACTAACTTCAACATAACCCTATGTTTGTTTAGGTTTACCATTCCATCCTTTATCTGAATCTTCTTGTCTACATCGATCTCAACCACTCCTTTAGATAATTCATAAGACTCAATGATTACTCCTGTACTAGCACTAATCTGCCTTAAAGAAGAAAGTATTATTCCCGGGTCAAAAGTTTTTGGTACTGCCAAACTTAAGATCGATAGTTCATCCTCACCCAAATTATTTTCAAACTCCTGCACCCTATCAACAGAGCCTGATAAAACTTCCAAGGAGTTCTCTAGTTTTTTTAAGTCTTTTTCTTCCTTATATAAATCAGCAAACCTAGGCCAAACAAACAATATCGAAACCAAAATAGCTACCACCAAGCCCAAAAAACTATACACCAACTTCCTTAATGCTTCTTCATCCACCCACTCAGGAAGTAAAATCCCAAAAATCTTTTTTGTCATATTTTTAATTTAATCTTTACTTTATAAGTACCATCTTCTATTCTGCTTAAAGAATCTTGTTCAACTACTGTGAAACCAAAATTTTCATCTAGTTGTCTTAAGTTTAAATTAGTCTCAAAAGCTCTATAATCATCTATTCCATCAGCATAAACAAGGAAAGTAATTTCATCTCTCTCAGTAAAACTTACTCCCACTAAAGACGTTCCTTCATTTAACCAGCTGTTTATTTCTACTAAATAATCCTTGTACTTATATTCCTTGTTTCTTTCACTCTCTAGTATCTCTAACATCCCTTGAGCCCAGACATAGTTTTCTGTCAAATTTTTATTAGTCGAAAACACACTATTTAAGGTTTTTATCTCATCTTGTGTGTTATTAATCTTATTTCTTAAATAAACCAATCTACCTGTAATGTAAAAGGTTTGCAGTAAAAAACCACTTACAGTTAAAATCAAAATTACCCTGGCTGCCATCTTCAATTTCTTGATCTGACTTTTTCCAACCCATTCTTGCTTAAGTAAATTTATTTTAGCCATCTTTACTCAGAAATTGCTAATCCCAGAGTGGTCGCATACAAAACCCCAGAAGCTTTTATTTTTTCAGGCACTTCAACTGGCCCAAAAGGCTCACCAATTACAACATCTAATCCTGTTTTTTCCACCAAAACACTAGTAAAACCTTTAAGAAAAGCACCTCCTCCAACCAAAACAATTTTTTCTATTCTTTTGTCTTTCTCCATATTTGAGAAATTTGCCACTACTTTTTTGATCTCCACAACCAAACTGTCTATCAAGCCATTCAGTGTATTGTATATCTTTCCTTCCACCTGTTGCTTGTCCACTCCATAAGTTCTCTTGTATTCCTCAGCCTGATTGATTGGAATCTTAAAAGTCTCAGAGATCATTCTAGTCATAGCCATACCTGCCAAGGGGACGATGTGACTCATGTGTATCTCACTTCCTTCTACTAGCACCATTTTGGTTGTACTAGCTCCCACATCTAGTATCAAACTCACTTTATTATCATTAGTGAAACTAGAAAGACCTCTTACTAAGGACAATACCTCATTTTCTATTCTTTCTGGTTCAAGTCCTGTTAATGTTAAAAATTTTACATAACTCTCCATTACTTTTTTAGGAACCGCAACCACAAAAACTTTCATCTTTTCATTGCCAACTTTTTTCTTAGGTTTATCAATCACCACCCAAGAAACCTCAATCTCATTTGGAGGAAAGGGGACCACTTGATCAAGTTCCCACTTTATAGCCGAAGCTAATTCTGGAGTACTCATTATCGGTAACTTCAAAATTCTAGAGAACACCAAGGCTTCAGGAATAGATAGAACGACACTTCTTGTTTTTATCCCAGACTCCTTTAGTAAACCTTTTATTACCTCTGATATCTTTGCTCTTTGTTCACCTGGTAAATCCACATCACTTCTGCCCACAGGATTCACAGCCATCCCCACAGACTCCACTTTCTTATCTCCCTTTAACTCTAAAATCTTAATAGAACTACTTCCAATATCTAATCCAAAATAGGCAGGCATAATAATCTATTATACATATATTACTGAACCAACTTAGAGTTAGAATAAAGTACTTTATCAAACACAGCCGGTACTTTTTCCATCTCTTTTCTAAGCTCCAATCTTTTCTTTACACTAACATCTCCCGACACCGAATAAGATCCTAAAGAAGATATAACTACTTGCTGATCAGGTAGATTTCCACCTATTGGCTCAATCCCAATTTTACTAGCAGAATACAAAACCTCAATTCTCAATAACCTAGTAGTTGGCGGCAACAATGTATTAGCATTCACACCTACACTAGATCTACCACCAAAAGTTGTCCCCTGGAAACTAAAACTCGGACCCTCCACCAAGTCAGCAAACTTATTTACCAAAGCCCGACCAGAATCACTGTCAAAAGCATAGGAGCTCACCAGATACTGGACACCATCAACTCTGTACTCAGACACCTTCAGTGCTGCCAGAGAAGACTCAGAAGAGAAATAGATCCTTACGCTACTCACCCCGCTATCCGCTCCTTCAACTAGTACAGCAATCGCGTCTCCTGGATCTACTAAATCAGAAACCATCCCATCACCTCCTTCATTTGAGTAATCAGTGATAAAACTTACTCCTTCACTAAAACTAAGGTCTTCCACAGAAGTTTCACTCAAAAGGGCTTGTTCGACACCACTTTCTGCTCCTTTAAGTGCCTTGATCTTTTCTGTATCTAAAGTTTGCGTTCTTAAGTTCCTGGTCGACCTATCCGCCAGGGAAATTACCAATGTTCCTGCCACCGTGGCTGCCAACACCAGTATTAACGCTACCTGACCTTTTTCACTTTTATTTACCATTACTTTCATTTTATACTAAAAATATCCAGAGTTTTTTAAAAATACTTCGAATGAGTAAGCCTTCTCAATTGCGACAGCTTCACCGTCTTTCTCTGCCTGGGCAGTAAAATCAACCATGACTTTTTCACGCTCACCAAACAAACAAACCCAGTTAAAGCTTAAAACGCTAACCTGTATACCACTCGGGCTTATCTGAGCCGAGTCAGAGGTTATGTAATCACCACTCAAAGAATACTGCGTTAATCTACCTGCCACATCTATCGTCAAATTATCACCCGACACACCACTATCACCGGCTGCCAAACATGCATCTTGACCCTGACCATCTACGTTAACTACTCTAGCAAAACTAATAACATCCGTCATTGAACTCTCGATCACTCTACTTGAAGTATTCATAAACAACTCAAAATCAACCCTTGAGCCACTCTGCAAACTTTGATAGAAAACCGCCATACCAGCACCAACCAGTACCACCACTATCCCAATAACCACAATTAACTCTATCAGGGTGTAAGCATTCTTTTTCACAGTTTTGTCTTAGTAAATATTTTACTTAAACCAACACTAGTCTCTTCCCATTCGACCAACACCTCAACTCGTACTTTGTTGTCAGTCCCTTCGAAATCATAAGTTGTTGTACATACATAATCACTGTTGCTACAATCCTCTTCTAATATCGATCTAGAAAAAAAGGTCATAATATCGTCTTCTTTTTCCTTTTCTACATCTACCAAAACCTGTTTAGCAAGACTCAAGGCTTCTTGCCTGTCTCCAGTCACTCTTGAAGTTTTAACAGACCTAGTTGAAACCCTAACCACCGCTACAGCGACAATCCCCAGAATGGTTAGGGCTACCAATACCTCCAACAATAACTGCCCTTTAACATCTCGCATCATTTAAGTTTAGCAAACTTTACTAACATCCAGGAGTCGCTGACTTTACCGGCTCAGAAATACTACCATTTTCATTTATTTCCAGATCATACTGGATTCCATAATTACAAACACTTATCGTGCTTGAATCAGTTGAACCAAAAGGAGTAATAAACACTACCTGCCCGGCAAAGACAAACTCGGTTCCATTAGAAAGATTTAAAACACCTAAAGTTTGCTTGCAAGTAGCTCCACTTGATGTTTTTACCAACAAATCTACATCCGCACCAGAAAACTGTAGTTCAAACTCACTAACTCCACTGATTTCACAATCAGACGGTATTTCAACAGCACTTGCTTTAACTTGAACTTGCTTCAAAAGAGAAGCCATATTTCTAGCGTCACCTAAAACCTCTCTTCTTTCTCTAAAGGGGACAAGCGCAACTATTCCTGCACCCACAAACAACGATAAGATCCCAATCACGATCACAACTTCTAATAAAGTAAATCCCAATCGATTTTTCATGGATTGATAAACGAACAACTGTCACCACTCTCCAACACACAAGTAATGGTGTAGGAAGTGGCCGACACAAATCCATAAGTATACGTAGCATCAGTCTTAGGATCTTTGGGGGTGTCATTTAAATATGTCTCACCACCACAACTAATACTGTTATAAATCGATGGGGGATAACTACCGGACTCAGTCCTACAAAGTTCTAATGCCGACCTGATGTTCTCGATATCTAACTTTCTCCGAGAATCTCTAGATCGAATACTAGTATTTGTAAAAGACACCGCTGCCGCTCCAGTCAAGATAGCAATAATAGTAATTACCACCAGAAGCTCCACGAACGTAAATCCTCGTTTTCCAGAAGAGAAAAGCTTGTTATTCATTGTAAGTTACTTACACAGTAATAATTGCCTGCACCCCATACATGCGATGTACCATCAGCAGTCGTAGGTAAGCTCGTGGAATTACCCCTAGAGGCTACTTCCATCTCAGCACATACATAATAGCTATCTGCATCACAAAGCTCTGTGTAAACCAACGGGGAGACATCCACTGGATCTGTTGGCCAAGGACCTTTTATGTAACTACCTCCATCACTGCAGGTAGTAGGGTAGACATAACTCGTCTCAGAGTAATATACCTCCAACGCATTCTGGATCGATTTCATATCAGCTTGACGTCTTGAATCCCGAGACTTTCTCTGGGCACTAGAGTAAGACACCGTACCCAAAGCGACCAAAACTCCGATTATCCCAATCACCACCAACAACTCTAATAATGTAAACCCTCTTTTTTTGTTTTTCATGGTTCTATTAATGTATAACTTACTCCGCTTGCACACACATTCACGTCATCCTTACTTAAATCTCCATCATTCTCCAAACAAGCTATTATCGTGTACTCCAACACACTACTGGCACTCCTAGTATAGGAATACTCTACCCAGCTACCAGCTAGTTTTTGTTCCTTAGGATCAACTGGGATTTTCTTCATATAGTCAGGTGTCAAGTCTACTAAGTTTGCAGTGTCTGGATAAAAAGCTGTTGCCTGATCATTCTTATAAAGCTCTAAGGCATTTTGCAGTTGCTTTAGGTCATTTTTTCGTTGAACATCTCTTGCTCTCTCTCTAGCTTGTTGAAAGTTAAACGCCGCCATGGCACTTAAAACACCAATTATTGAAATAACTACTAAAAGCTCGATTAATGTAAACCCTTCTTTCTTCATCATTCTATTTCCACTCCATACTCTGTTAACAGATAATTACATGTTACACCAGTGACACACTCTTGAGTCAAGTCCGTTCTATAATCCTTATCCTTATCGTTCTCAAGTATTGCATACAAGCTAAAATTATCTCCGTCACTCACGTAATAATACGCATAACCCACCTTAGGGTCTTCTGGTAACTTAGACATATATAGTTGTTCTACGCCTCCTGAATACGCACTAAAGGTGTCTCCCCAAATGCATGCCTCCAACTCTGCCACAGCGCTTGGTTTGCAACCGATTACATTACCACTATCTCCAATAGGATATCTACCAAAGTCCTCATTGAATACTTGCAAGGCCTTAGATATCTGGCTTAAATCACCTTTCCTTCTTGCATCCCTAGACTTACGTTGACTAAAAGTAAAAGAGGCCAAACTAGCACCAGAGATAATTATCATAATCGCTACCGCCACCATTATCTCAAGTAAAGTGAATCCTTTCCTCATACTAATCATTGTAGCATCCCTAAATACCAATTCCACAAGGGACCACCCCACAACAGAGCAACAACTATACCCACAACCAAGAAGGGGCCAAAAGGAATCGTCTGTCCAAACTTCTTTTTACCCAACAAGATAAGTAAAACTCCCACAACAGAGCCAATAACGAAGCTACTCATTGTTCCTACCAGTGTTTTTGGCCAACCCAACAAAAGACCAATACTAGGGGCAAACTTCACATCGCCAAAACCGAATCCTTTTCCTTTTGTAAACCACCATAAGCTCCAAAAAAACCCAGTCAAAACGATAGCACTTACAACTGCCTTCCCGAAATCAACCATCATCATCTCTCCATTTCCCACTAAAAGAAGTCTATAAAAAAGCACCCAACTAAAAAGAAACAGGTTAGTTCCATCTGAAATAATCCCATACTTTAAGTCCGTTAAAAACACCACTAACAACGCCATACCTACTACTAACCAGAAAACAGGCTGTAGTATGCTCCAAGGACTACCCGCCAGTAGAAAAAATGATCTACCCACCACAAACCACCATAAAAACAACACTCCAGTAATGAGTTCAGTCAAAGGATAGCTCCAGTCAATAGATTTCTTACAGTAAAAACACTTTCCTTTAAGTAGTAAAAACGAAAACAAAGGAATATTTTGCCACCAACTTAAAGCTTTACTACACTTATCACACTTAGACCTACCAGAAAGGGGAGAACTGTCTTTTTTAATTGTTCTATAAACCACTACTCCCAAAAAACTACCCCACAAAAGACCCATCAAGAAAACCAATCCAGCCATCAAGGCGAACCCCATCTATCTAAAGCACTGCAAGCAGTTTCCGTTGGTAACGTCAGGACATGTAACAGCTCCAACGTCTTCCGTAATCGTAGCAACACCATCAAATACCCACTTGGTGGTCGCATCATTTCTTAATGCTTTACCTTCTGGGGCAAAGCAGACTGCTACGTCAGTTTCATCCTCTGAGCTTACGTAAATATTTGCATTCACATTACTATTAAAGTCGCTTTTTAACTCACCATCAGCTTCAATAGCAGCAACACAGTCACCAATATCCTGCAACTCGGTAACTCCACCAGCAGCCGCACCTGGCACTGTATCAACAAGGGCATCACAGCCAACGTTTATACCTGGTAAGTTCCAAGGAAACTCTCCATGAGATGCATAGTATCTAGTGAATCCGTTCAAAAGCTCAACCGAAGCATTCCTATTATTTGCATCTCTAGCCTTCTTTAGCTGCTCAAACGGGTCAATAGCTGCCAACAAACCAGCCGCTAGGATTCCCAACACTCCAATAACTATCAAAAGCTCCATTAATGTGAAACCAGTTTGTTTTTTCATTTTTTTTCAATAAATAATTCAATATCTATCCTTAACTATGAACATCTAGAACTGACTTGTCAAGTGGTAGATCGGTAGGATAACGGCAGCCACCAAGAAGCCAACTCCAATTCCCATCATTATCATAATTAACGGCTCTATCGCAGTAGTTAAACTCTTAACTTTTGTAGCACTCTCAGACTCATAATACACCGCCAACCTCGTCAACACCTCATCCATCTTACCCGTTTTTTCACCCACAGAAATCATTCTACTCAAAACCGGGGGGAAGTCTTGAATATAAGCAATTCCATCTGCCAAACTTATTCCTTTTTCTACTTTTGTTGCTACCTGTCTAATAGAGTCCCCAAAAATCTTACTTCCTAATGTATCTGCTACTATCCTTAGAGCGTCCAGGACCGACACACCAGCCGCCACCAACAACCCAGTTGTCCTGGCAAACTTAGCCAACACAATATCTTTTTTTAACTGACCCCAAATAGGCAACTTAAACTGAAACTGTTCTATTAATAGTTCTCCCACCTCTGTTTTAGACCATTTGGAAAAAAACACCGCTCCTCCTCCCAAGCCCAAAAACAATAAATACCAAAACTTAACCATAAAGTCAGAAATAGATATCAAGGCTTGAGTAATTGCCGGCAACTCAATTCCCATGTCCTTATACATAACCGTCATCTTAGGGACCACAAAAATCATCATTATTACTCCCACCACTACCATAGCACTTAAAACAATTGCTGGGTAAACTAAGGCGCCCTTGGTCTTACCTCTAAAATCTTTCTCCGCCTCTAAAGTATCCGCCATTTTTATTAACACCTCATCCAACAATCCAGCCGACTCACCAGCCTTAACCAAGGCAATATATACACTAGTAAATCCACCCTTCGACTCCTCAAGAGCTACAGCAAAAGATTTACCTCCCTCAACATCTATTAGAACCTTTTTTAAAACAATCTCTAACCCAGGTCCAGACTGATCTTTAAGAATACCCAAAGCATCTACCAACGAAAGTCCTGCTTGAATCATGGTCGACATCTGTCTAGTAAAGACAACTATCTCATCTTCCTTAGGTTTTTTAAATTTATTTAACAACTCAGTCAACTCATTCATCTGACTTTCCGTCACTCCCATCGTAACCAGTCCTTTGCTTCGTAATATCGTGACTATCTCTTTTTCACTATTAGCTTCCAACACTCCATCAATCGTCTCACCTTTGTCATTCTTGGCCTTGTACTTATACGTTTTCATATTATTTACTGGAGAAGTCTGGCTAGTATTGTGGGTCTTAAGGAGTAGGCTAGTGCCACCTTGCTATCAATAACCCCTTTATTTACCAGCTCAATCAGACTGGTCTCAAGTAAGTGCATACCCATCTCTGATCCTGTCTGGATTATGTTATCAATCTGATGAACCTTACCCTCTCTTATATTCGTCTTCACCGCTGGAGTCACCACCATCACTTCCGTTGCCACCGCTCTTTTCCCATCAATCGAAGGGATCAGTCTCTGTGAAAGCACCACCTCTAAAGAACCCGCTAACTGAGATCTTATCTGAGACTGCTGTCCAGCAGGGAAGCTGTCGACAAGTCTATCAATCGTTTGTGCAGCTGAATTGGTATGTAAAGTCGCAAGTACTAAGTGACCAGTCTCTGCTGTGGTGATGGCCGCTTGCATAGTTTCCAGGTCCCTCATCTCTCCCACTAACACTACATCTGGGTCTTGTCTTAAGACTGATTTTAAAGCTTTTTCCCAACTCATTGTATCTCCACCCAACTCACGCTGAGAGATAACCGATTTTTTATTCTCAAACACAAACTCAACCGGATCCTCAACCGTCACAACATGCTCTGATCTTGTCTGATTTATCTCATCAATAATAGCTGCCAAGGTAGAACTTTTTCCAGAACCAGTCGGGCCGGTTACTAACACAAATCCTTGTTTTAGCTTTGCAATAGAGTGGCAAACAGGTGGTAACCCCAACTCATCTATAGAAAGTATTTTACTAGGAACGTGTCTCAATGCGGCAGCCATTGTGCCCCTTTGAAAATATGTGTTTACCCTAAATCTTGCCAGCCCTGGTAAATCTACTGAGAAATCAAGCTCTTTTTCCTTCAAAAAAACTTTCTGTTGGTCAGGTCTCATCAAAGACAAAACCAGTGCCTTCACCGTCTCTTTAGTCAACTTTTCTGTTCCTGGAATTACTGTCAACTTACCCTGTGTTCTAACCATGGGTGAGACCCCAAAGATCAAATGTAAATCAGAAGACTTTGTATCAACCACATTTTTCAACAATTGTTCTGCGTTCATACTTGGGCCACCCTTACAACTTCCTCTATAGTAGTAACTCCCTCCAAAACCTTAAGGTATCCATCCTGCTTCAAGGTAATCATTCCTTCAGCTACAGCTTGTTTCTCTACTGTACTGGCATCAGCTTGTTCCATTATTAACCTAGCCACCTTCTCACTTATCACCAACACCTCGAATACACCGATCCTCCCATGGTAACCGGTATTACCACATTTTGTACACCCCTTACCCTTATAAAGCAATACTTCTTGCCCATTTTTCTGTGCTTCAGCCGTTCTCTCTACATTAGACTTTAAAAAACCAGCATACAAACCACCCAAAACCACCTTCATGTCTTCCACCACCGCTTTTTCCGGAACATAAGCCATCTTACATTCATCACAGATCTTCCTTAAAACTCTTTGGGCCACCACTGCAGTCATTGAACTGGACAACAAAAATGGCTCCACCTTCATGTCTAAAAGCCTTGGTAGGGCACCAGACGCAGAGTTGGTATGTATAGTAGAAAACACCAAGTGACCAGTTAAAGAAGCCTGGACCGCCAAAGCAGCCGTCTCCTCATCTCTGATCTCACCGACCATTATTATGTTGGGGTCCTGTCTTAAAAACGATCTCAACCCAGAAGCAAAAGTCAAACCAGCATCTGGATTAACCTGTACCTGGTTTATTCCCTTCATCTGGTACTCAACTGGATCCTCCAGAGTAATTACATTAACCTTAGGAGTATTGATCTTAGTCAACATTGAATAAAGCGTTGTGGTCTTACCAGAACCAGTTGGACCAGTAATCAAAATAATTCCATGGGGAATGTTAACTGCTTGTTCAAGGTTTTTTAAGGCTCTACCCCTCAAACCTAACTCTGGTAGGGTAGGAATCTTGCCAGATTTTTTCAAAAGCCTCATCACAATCTTCTCACCAAACACCGTAGGTAAAGAAGAAATTCTCAAATCAACCTCACCATCTTCTGACTCAAAGTTAAACCTTCCATCTTGAGGTAAACGTCTTTCGTCTATCTTCATTCCTCCCAATATCTTTATTCTAGATGCCAACGAAGCATGATACTTCTTATCTAAGGTTAGTTTTTCTTCCAGTATTCCATCAATTCTGTATCTAATTCTAGTAATCTCTTCCTCTGGTTCAATATGAACGTCACTCGCCCTCAACCTTATCGCGTGTTCAAGTATCTTCTTTACTATCTCGACTATCTTTGGTTCTTTAATAATCTCCGACAAACTCTCTTTAGTTATCGTCTTTATACCTGCTTCCTCCGTCGCACTTCCTTCTTCAGACAACACCTCAGACACCTCACCAGTTAAACTTTGTAAGTAAAGTTTATCAATCAGGTTGTTTATATTCTTTTCGGAAGCCATCATTGCCGTGATCCTGTAGCCAGTTCTTCTTTGGAAGAAATCAATCGTCCCTAGATCGCTCGGTCTAGCCATCACCATCTTCAACGAACCACTCTTTTTATCTATTTCTACTGGAATAAGCATGTAGTTTCTAGCCAGACTTTCAGGCACCATTTTAAGTAGTTCTGGTGGAACAATTAACTGCGTTTCTTTAAAATAGGGAATACCCATCATCACGGCCTTCGCTTCTACCAAACCTTCTTCGTCTACTTGTTTTTCTTCTTTTAAAATCTCTTCCGCTTTTTTTCCCAAACTAGCCGCCTTCATTCGCACTTCTTCAGATTTTTCTAAAGACAACTTGCCTAGATCAACTAAAACAGCCAATATATCCTTAGAACTACTAGTACCCGGGGCAGACGTTACCATACTGCATTCACTATCTCAAAATTAGCTGGAAGAATCAAGTCCACTAACCTTCCATCCTTCAAGCAAAAACCGTCCCAACAACAACTTTCTGTTTACCATTAATCCTGCGTCTTTCTTTAACTCCAGCCCTAACTTCAACATCTTTACCCGCTTCATACTAGGTAAATTCCTCAATGCCGTAGCCAGTTTTTTTATAAAAAAGTTTAATATATCTAGCTCTGTATCTTTTTCCCACTTATCAAGCAAAGAAATACTAGCACCAGGTCCCATCCTCCAAGCTTCTATTAACTCATCCCAAAGCTGCTCATACTTACCATCCTTATCACTCTCAACTCCTTTTATCTTTCTTACTCTACAACGCGATACTATTGTGGGCAACAACCTGGACTCACTCGCAACCGTTAGAACAAACAACACTTCATCTCTTGACTCTTCCAAAGGTTTAAGCAACATGTTCTGGCATTGCTCACTCAAGTTGTCCGCTCCGTTGATCCAAAAAACCATGGACTCTTTTTTCTTTACGCTCAGATAGTTTGTCTTAAGCCAAGTCCTTAACTCAGCAATCTTAACTCCACCACTTGGTACATCTAAGCTCCAGATATTCTTCTCACTCAAACCCTCGCTCTTTAGAAACTTTTTTACATCCACACTATCGTCAACTGCCAAAATCCAAGCAACCATGCTCCCATATTACCATCATGTTAGACAATAAAAAAAGCTCACACTTATTATCAAGTATGAGCTGTATTCATTTTTTTCAGTTAATTTTTACCAGTGATTGCTGCCAGCACTGGCACGTCTCCAGAAAATAAGGGTTCATCATTTGCATCTATAAGATCTACCTGAGCGTCAACAAGTATTTTATATTCAGCTTCAGTGATCGCCTTCCCTTCTTTATCTAGATTGTCTGGATCAAGACCAAGCCTAGTTAGTAAGTCTTTTTGGTGCTCGAGCGAACCATACCAATCTTCTGGATGATTGTCAGCCTTAAGTAGACCAGCATCAACAAAAAGAGGTCGTGCGTCCTCACCGTTTCTTAACATTTCTGCTACCTTAAGCATATCAAGGTTGTCCTCCATAGCACACCTCCCGTGTGTTGAACAAATAGTTTAAATTAGAATAGTTTAAATTAGAAAAGAACAATTCACATTATATCCAACACCAGAACAACTGTCAAACTATGGGGTGTATCAATGGAAAATTGAACCCTAAAATTAAAATAGCAATACAGGCACTTGAACGCCGTCAATGCATCCCTTACAATAGGTTAGGCATGGCAGATACGAATAACTACTCAGCTAAGGATATCACCGTTCTAGAGGGACTAGAACCCGTTAGGAAGCGTCCCGGAATGTACATCGGCTCTACCGACGATAGGGGACTACACCACTTGGTTACAGAGATTTTCGACAACTCTTTAGACGAAGCCATTGGTGGTCACGCAAAAAACATCTTCATTTCCTTAAACAAAGACGGGTCTGTTAGTGTCTCGGACGACGGTAGGGGAATCCCCGTGGACATGCACCCTTCAGGTGTATCTGCTCTAGAAATTGCCATGACCAAGCTTCACGCTGGTGGTAAATTCAAAAAAACGGCCTACCAAGCTTCCGGAGGTCTTCATGGTGTCGGTGCTTCAGCTGTAAATGCTCTGTCAACCAACATGACCGTGGTAGTTACCAGGGGCAGTAAGTACTACGTCCAAAGCTACAAAAAAGGTAAGCCAGACTTCAAGGTAAAAGAAATAGATGGCAAAGCCGTCAAAACATATTTACCTACTTTTCACCAACACATTTTAAAAGCCAAGTCAGGTAGTTTGACCACCTTCTCCCCAGATCCAACAATTTTTAAGATCAACACCAAATTCAGTTTCAAGAGAATAAAAAACCAGCTAAGAGAAAGAGCATATCTTGTTGCTGGGGTTTACGTCCACTTCCTAGAAGAAGAGACCAACAAAAAATGTAACTTTTACTTTGAGTCGGGTATTAGATCTCTTCTTTCTCACCACAATAAATCAAAAAAAGCCCTACACGACATCATTCACATAACCGGTAATGCAGAAACACCAGAATATCCAATTGGCATAGAGGTCGTCATGCAGTATACCGACACATACCAAGAAGCCTTGGTCAGTTTTGCCAACACCATTAACACTTATGATGGTGGTACTCATCTCACTGGTTTCCGTATGGCTTTAACTCGTATCATCAAAGACTACGCCATAAAAAACAACCTAATCGATGAAAAAAGTAGTAAAAAACTAGACAACTTCACCTCAGAAGACATGAAAGAAGGTCTAACCGCCATTGTCTGGATCAAGATGACTAGTTCAGAAATCCAATTTGAGTCACAAACTAAAACCAAGTTGAATAATCCAGAAGTTCAGTCAGCCGTTTACCAAACAGTCAGAGATCAGCTAGAAGAGTACCTAGAAGAACATCCTCAAGTAGGTAAGGTTATCGTTGGTAAAATCTTACTAGCCGCCAAGGCCAGATTGGCCGCCAAAGCAGCCAGAGAAGCTGTGGTCAGAAAAGGTGCTCTAGACGGATTGACTCTTCCAGGTAAACTAGCCGACTGTCAGAGTAAGGACCCAGCATTAAGTGAGATATACATCGTAGAGGGTGATTCCGCTGGTGGATCAGCTAAACAAGGTAGAGACCGTGTCACTCAAGCCATTTTGCCGCTAGGTGGAAAAATCCTAAACACAGAAAGAGCTAGACTGGACAAAATCATAGAGTTTACCGAACTAAAAGATTTAATTGTAGCCTTAGGTATCGGTATTGGAGAAACCTTGGACTTAGAAAAACTTCGCTATAGCAGAGTCATTATCATGTGTGACGCCGATATCGACGGTCACCATATAGAAACCCTACTTCTTACCTTCTTCTTTAGACATATGAAAGAGATGGTAGAAGCCGGTCACGTTTACTTAGCCATGCCACCACTTTACAAAATCACCGCCAACAAAAAATCACAATATCTATATACAGAAGAAGACAAGGAAAAACTCATAAAAACAATCAAAAAAGAACATGGTGTAGACACCAAGATTGGTCTTCAAAGATACAAGGGTTTAGGTGAAATGAATCCTGAACAACTCTGGAATACTACCATGAACCCAAAGACTCGCACATTAAAACAAGTCGCCATAAAAGACATGGCAAAAGCAGATGAAATCTTCAACATTCTAATGGGTGCAGACGTTCCACCTAGAAAGAAATTTATTCAATCCCATGCTCAAACAGCCGAGCTAGACGTATAAACAAAATGACAACTTTTATAATAGGCCACCAAAAACCAGATACAGACTCCGTTGTAGCCGCTTTGGCTTTCAAACATATTTTTGATACCCAAGACTGCTGGGGTCACCCAACATCAAAAGCTTGTATCGCTCATCCCTTAAATCCAGAAACAGCTTTCTTGTTCGATAAGTTTGGGGAATCAACACCAGAAATCATTTCAGCATCAGACATCAATCAAAAAGACAAGGTCGTTTTGGTAGACCATAACGAAGAATCACAAAGACTAGATGGCCTAAATCCGGAACTTATCTCCGATATTTTTGACCACCACAAATTATCACTGAATTTACCCCAACCAATATATGCCACCATCAAAGCCTGGGGATCAACCTGCACCATTGCCTGGAACATCATGGATCTTTATAAAATAGACATCCCAGAAAAACTAGCCGCTCTCATGCTTTCCGCAGTTATATCCGACACAGTTAACCTTAAATCATCTACCACCACTAATGTAGACAAAAAGGCGGTCATAGCTCTGGCAAAAATAGCCAAAGTACAAAATATCGACAAGTTGGCTCTAGAGATCTTCAAAGCTAAATCCAATACTTCAAAACTATCAGACACCGAACTTCTTAAAAACGACTATAAAGTATTTGATTTTGCCGGCAAAAAGACTTTTATTGGTCAAATCGAAACAGTAGAGCAAAAGGAAGTCATATCAAGTAGGGGGCCAGGGTTAAAAAAAGCTATGCTTGACCTACAAAAAGAACTACAACTAGACATTATTTTCCTGGCTGTCTCAGACATATTAAATGTAAACACCAAGCTAATCACCATCGATTCTTCAATACAAATTGGAGAGAAAGCATTTAAAACTCAAGCTGTGGATGGTATCTTAGATATCGGTCCTAAGTTATCAAGAAAAAAGGAAATCGCCCCCGCAATAGAAAAAATAATTCAAAATGGATAAAGACACAAAAATACCAACCATCGTCGATCAAGAAAATGATGATTCTAATGGTAGTAGTGAGCCCAAATCAACCAAGTTTGGACTAATTCAAGCAACCGGAATCATTGATGAAATGGAGAAGTCATATGTAGACTACGCCATGAGTGTTATTGTGTCCCGTGCCTTACCAGACGTAAGAGATGGGCTAAAACCAGTTCATAGGCGTATTCTTTTCGCCATGAAAGAAATGGGCCTCACTCATAAAAGTTCATATAAAAAATCAGCTCGTGTAGTTGGTGAGGTTCTAGGTAAATACCACCCTCATGGAGACCAGGCTGTCTACCAAACAATGGTTCGCTTGGCTCAAGAATTCTCTATGCGTTATCCGTTAGTGGACGGTCAAGGTAACTTTGGTTCTATCGACGGTGATTCCGCTGCTGCCATGCGTTACACAGAAGCCAGGCTAACTAAGATTGCTCAAGAGCTCACCAAAGACATCGAAAAGGATACTGTAAACTTCAGTGACAATTTTGATGGCAGCCAACAAGAACCTGACGTTTTGCCAGCCAGACTTCCCAATCTACTTCTAATGGGCGGGGACGGCATTGCCGTAGGTATGGCTACCAAGATTCCACCTCACAACTTAGGTGAAATAACTGAAGCCATAAAAGAACTGATTGACCAGAGTAGTGTCAGCGTTACAAATAAAATAGAAGATAAAGATCTTGAAACCACCCATTATTCAAAAATTACCGGTGAACTAACATCCAAAGCTCAGGTGGAGCATCTAGTAAAACACATTAAGGGACCAGATTTCCCTACCGCTGGCATCATCTACGATAAAAAAGAAATAGAAAAACTCTACCACACTGGTAAAGCCAGTATTAAAGTTAGGGGAGTAGCTGAAATAATAGAAAACAAGAACGGTAGGTTGCAAATATTGATCTCCGAACTTCCATATCAAGTAAATAAAGCAAAATTAATTACCAAAATTGCCGACTTGGTAAAACAAAAAAAGATAACCGGTATCAAAGACCTGAGAGACGAATCAGACAGAAAAGGTCTAACTATCGCAGTAGATCTCAAAAAAGACGCCAAGCCCAAAAGTATTCTTAACCAACTATACAAACATACTGATCTACAAATAAACTATCCTGCCAACGTCGTGGCCCTTACTTCCAAAGGAGTTCCCAGCCTACTAAATCTTAAAAGTATTCTTGTAGAGTTTGTTATTCATCGTCAAGGAGTAATCGTTAGAAGAAATCAATTCGACCTCACAAACGCCAAAAAGAGAGCCCACATACTCGAGGGACTACTCATCGCCCTTGCCAACATCGACAAAATAATAGAAACCATCAAGAAAAGTAAAGATCAGGTAGATGCTAAAAAGAATTTAACGACCAAATTCAAACTATCAGAACTTCAAGCAGAAGCCATTTTAGAAATGCAGTTGCGTCGCTTAGCAGCCTTAGAAAGAGAAAAAATCCAAGATGAATATGATGAATTACTTCGAATAATTAAAGAGATAGTAATAACACTAAAATCACCTGAAAAAGTACTTCAAATAATTAAAGAGGAGCTAGTAGAGCTGACCAAAATTTACGGAGACAAAAGAAAAACAAAAGTTGTAGCTTCATCAATAGAAAATTTTTCAGAAGAAGATTTAGTACCTCAAGAAGAAACCATCGTTGCTCTTACTAAGTCTGGTTACATAAAACGCATGCCTCGAGGAATATTTAAAAGCCAAAGAAGAGGTGGTAAAGGAGTGACTGGAATGTCTGTAAGAGAAACAGATAACATCCGTTTACTGACTAATGCCAACACTCATGATGAGCTTTTAGTGTTCACCAACAAGGGTCGCGTGTTTTCTTTAAAAGTTTGGGAACTCCCAGAAGGCTCAAGAACCAGTAAGGGTCAAGCCATCATTAATCTAATAAACATCGAAGGTGAAGAGAGGGTTCAAGCCATACTTCCTTTGGGTAAAGAAGACCTAGACAAAAAAGATACCTATCTTTTCTTCACCACCAGACAAGGAACTGTTAAGAAAACTCTTTTGTCTCAATACGCCAACATTAAAAGCAATGGTCTAATCGCCATCAATCTAACTAAAAAGGATCAATTGGTTTGGGTTAATCAAACATCTGGAGACCATCATATTCTTTTAGTTACCAGGGATGGTAAGTCAATCAGATTTAAAGAATCAGATGTCAGAGCTACCAAAAGAGACACCATGGGAGTTAGAGGTATTAGTCTAAAGAAAGATGACTTCTGTGTGTCTCTAGAGTGTTTCACGTCCAATCAAGTAAAGTTTAAAGACAAGAGAAAGAAAGCTTTTAGGGATCTACTAATCGTCACAAAAAATGGCCTAGGTAAAAGAACTCCTCTCAATCAATATCCTGCTCAAAAGAGGGGTGGACAAGGTCTAAAAGTTTCTGATGTAACCGAAAAAACAGGAAAAATAGCCGGTGCTGTTATGGTAGATCAAAATTCAGATGAACTAATCATCACTACCACCAAAGCTCAGGCAATCAAACTACCAATAAAGAACATTACTGTTTTAAAAAGACCAACCCAAGGAGTAATACTCATGCGTTTCAATAAAGCGGGGGATTCAGTAGCCGCTATCACTGCCATCAATAAAAAGTAACAAAATTACTTCAAGTATTTCTCGTGGATTTTCTTTAACTGGGGGTTAGTGATATGAGTATATATCTGAGTAGTGGCTACATTTTTATGTCCCAAAATTTCTTGGACAGATCTCAAATTTGCTCCGGAAGAGAGTAGGGTAGTGGCAGTAGAATGTCTCAAGGTGTGTGGGCTAACCTTCATTGGTAGTCCCGCCAATCTTCTATATTTCTCGACCAATCTTTGAATACTTCTTACAGACAGTCTCATACTATCGCCAGAAGAGGTGATATCAGCCGCCTTACCAGAATATCTAATCCACAATGGTTTATATTGATCGTCTCTTGTACTTAAGTATCTTTTGAGCCAATCACAAGATCTCTCCGTTAAAAACACAACTCTAGATCGTCGACCTTTTCCAATAATCCCAAACTCCTTGGCTTTCAAATCAATCTTGTCTCTATTGAGCTTAGCCATCTCACTTACCCTTAAACCTGTACTGAATAATACCTCCAAAATCGTTCTATCTCTTAAGCCATTTACTGTTGTCAAGTCTGGAGTCGTTAGTAGCCTCTCTACTTGGTCTCTAGTTAGAAACTTAATCTGCCTACTACCCACTTTTGGTAAATCTATTTTCTCTGCACTCAAACTTTTAATTCCTTTCTTTGCTAAAAACTTTAAAAATGCCCTCAAGGAAATGATGTAATAGCTTTGGGTGGCCGCAGACAAACCCTTACCTTTTTCATCCTCGTGTCTAGATAAGTGCAACCGATAACTACTTACCATCTCACTCGTCAACCTCTGGATATACTCCTGTTCATATTTCTTCTCAAACCAATTTTTAAAAAAGTTTAAATAATATTTATAGTTCCTTAAGGTATAGGGTGAGTAATTCTTCTCTAGCTCAATATGTCTTAAATATTTTGATATTAGCTTGCTTAAAACTTGTTCTTCTTTTTTTTCTTTCGCCATAACTCAATACTAGCACATTCCAATGTGCGACATGCAAAGAACAAAAAACTGGCCAACCATTCTTGAAAATCTTTTAAATAAGAATGATTGGCCGTATAGTTGTTACAGTCAGAAGCTAAATACGGATACCAGATCCTTCATCTGGCCCGCAGCTTCGACCGCTACGTCGCGATTGCGACAGTGAGGGTCGACTCGAAAAAGTTCGGCTCCTTCGTGAAGAAGTCCGACTTCTTGGTCGTACCCTAAAGGGGGGAGGTCTACGCATTGTGGTTCCTCCAAGTTATATATTCTCAGACTTTTTTTGTCCACATTACAAACATTGTCTGAGATTATTAATTTGCGGTTGACTTGCCCTAAATATAAAGGATTAGGGGTTGGACAAGTCAACTTTTTACGCCATTGGATGAGGTACCAGGTCCGAATCCTGGCCTGCTCGATGATTGTCGATAATCACCTTCTACAGATCTCTTCACAACGGCTTTTGGTAGGCTCTTACGCATCGGTAGTTACCTCCAAGGTTGTGTAAGAAAGAATTATATTGAACAAGTATTCATCTGTCAATATTTTTCGATACCACCAGTGGGGTAGGGGGGTAACCTTTTTTTTAGAGATAATATCCTATATATTTTTATATGCTAAATATCGACTGAAATACAAAAAATAAAAAAGGTGAATAAAGTTTGCTTGAGAAAAAAGCTCTCTAGAAAAATTATTCACCTTTAATGCAGAACAACAAAATGTTGTCCACGTCCTGTTCCCAAAGGGAGACAAGAATCTGTTCACCGCCACAGTGAAACAAGTACCAAGTTATGATACTCAATCTTTAATTCATTGTTAATCTTAAAGTTTACATGTCAAGCACAAGAACACATGGCAAACGTTAAAATCATGCCTTAAAACACAGTATTTCGAGGCTACAAGCCCTTCTAATGCCCCTAAAACGGCCCCTGACTTTCTTTATGATTAAGTACATCTCGATCACCGCATCCCAATGACTAGTTTGATATTTTTTGGATTAAAACATTCGGGTTAATCTATAAATCAACCAATCAAGCCCTTAAGTAACTTCATGCACCAACAATCAAGGGGATAGTAAGCGTAAACAGTCAAGTAACAAATCTCTTCGGGATTTTATACAGATTACCAAAGTCGAGGACAACCACTACTGTTCCACAATCGCTCCAAGGTGACGTCGCATAAGTAACATTGTACGACACTCTATATATCATTCTGGTTTAGCTCTCCTCTATTGCAAAAGGGAAGTGTCAACCACCAAAAAAAAATTATTAAAGAAAATACTTCAGGGACCTCTACTAGGGAGTGGCGACCACCAATTACATTTAATTACCTCTCCAAGCACTGTCATCCTCCCTCCTCTGCCTATGCCGCATAACTATATCATTCTATATCAGCAGTTATCCACATAGACTGCTAGCCGTGAAAAGACCTATATTTCGTGAAAACACAGCCCAGTTTTATAGGATATATAATTATAGGCCTAAAGACCCTATAGCACTCCCCCCCTTTGGGTTGACGTATCAAAAACTTTTTTTGAAGTTGAATAGATAATCTATTCATTAACCTCGCCAGGAGGTTGTCGCAAATCCAATAATAAAGATAATTAATCCAAACACCAAGTACTCAACCAGGGACTCTCCATGAGAGCGATGCTTCAAATAGTTTTCTAAGATCCCCAGATGAGTATAAAAGAATACCGTCATCATTAAACCGCCCATAAAGGCCGTCACCGGCCAAAAGGCCATCACTACCCCCAAAAGTCCCATTAAAAAAGCGATCGTCAAACTATACAACTTAACCACTCGCCTACTTTCATCCTTAATGTCAATACTCCACAAATGACCATAAGATAACAAATAACTTACTACTGCTAAATTTAAACCAATCCAATAGAACGGTAGTTTTAAGCTTAGAGTCACCGCAAAGAAGAACAGAGACACCACCAGACTCATCACAAAACCCATGGACCTAGCTGCCCTCAAAAGCTGTATTGTTCTAATAGATGCCACAGAGATAATATTTTCCAGAAGATATATTGCGTATAGACCCAAGATGTAGAGTAAAACAAATATCCCCTTAACCACCTTAGCCATCACAATTGCCGTTTCTATCTCAAATCTCAATCCTAATAAGTTAGGTACCGCATCAGGCAACAGGTTAGTAAACAGGCCAAATCCCAAAGTAAACATGACAGGCAAAATCATCAAAGTAATCCATTCCATACCCTTTAAATCCTCAAACAAAACCCACACAGACAAGACATAAGAAACTGCGGTAGCAGCAAGTATCATCGTAAACCGATTCTCAACCACCACAAAACTAGATAGCCACAAAAACACCCCCAACACACCAGCTACCGATATAAATTTTAGTCTTTTTGACATTTATGATTTTAAGTTAGACCATACAGACACCACATCTTCATGTTCATCTAAAACAGCTATCAATTTCTTTACCTTTACCAAATCATCCCCGGTCAGCTCAATCATCGGTACAGGGTCAATCTTCTTCATATAGGATACCGATCCTGGTTCACCCAAACTTCCTTCGCTTTTCTCAAATAGGAACCTAACTTCCCCACCAGTTCTGTTCTTATTATCAGTTACACACTTAATGATTATTCCTACGCCGCCTGGGCCATAGCCTTCATAATCAGTTTCTTCCATAACTTGACCTCCGCTCATACCTAAAGCCTTATCAATTGCGCGTCGCACATTATCAGCAGGCATATTTGCGCCTCTAGCATCATCCAGTGATTTTCTTAAGATGGGGTTTTTATCTGGATCACCGGAGCCACCTTCCTTTACCGCCAAGTAAATTTGCTTTGCTATTCTACCAAACACTACTCCCCTCTTAGCATCCGTCGCCGCTTTTTTATGTTTTATGGTAGACCACTTAGAATGTCCGGACATAATCTAAATTCTATCATCTACCCCCTTGACTTAACAGTATTTAAAACATATATTGACTACCAGTATGGATCAACAACAAGATATCACTCCACTAGAAAACAAGGCTATTCATGCTAATCTCAACAACGACTGGAAACAGGCAATTGAATTAAATCTAGAAATAATCAGGATCTTCCCCAAAAACCTCGCTTCTTTAAATAGGTTGGGAGTAGCTTACTTAAAAACCTCTCAAGCTCAATTAGCCAGAAAGACATTCAACAAAGTCTTAAAGCTAAATCCTCAAAACACCATTGCCTTGAAGAATCTCTCTAAATTAAAACTCCAACCTAAAGACACAAATTCAATAGAAAAAGATCAACCCAAAACCACCCTTGTCAACTTCATAGAAGAACCGGGGATTTCCAAAATTGTACCTTTGATAAAACCAGGCAGTCCCACAATGATTGCCAACCTAACCATTGGGGATGCTGTTACCTTAAAACCCTCAGCAAGAAGAATAAAAGCTTTCTCTGAAGACACCAAGGAATACATAGGTCGACTACCAGATGACCTATCTCTCTCACTAAGTAAGTTCATAAAATCAGGTTACAAGTATCAAGTTGTCATTAAATCTATCAACCCCCAGTTTCCTCAAATCTTCATCCAAGAGATAAAGAGATCCAAGAGACTAAAAGACACTCCTAGTTTTCCGATGAGAGACGGGAAAAGACTGGTAGAAATTCTTCCTGGCACACCAGTCAGCCATCCTCTAGAAATATTTGACCCATTAACTCAACCAAACTAACCCACAAGGAAGACTAAATCACCAAAAACATCATCCATCTCATCCTCCATTTGCACCTCACACCTTAAATAAATCTTTAATAACTGCTTCAAGAACTCATTTTTCTCCACCATCTCCGGATTGATCTTTACTAAGCACTTCTTACTAATTTCTTCACTACCTGTATCTACCTTAACTACTCTAAATCCTATCGACTCTAACTGCCTAGCTCTTATCCTAGCCTTTCCTGGATCACCAGACACATTTACCACCTCTGCAGTTATTCCTAAGTTGACTATCTCTTCTTTTGGCCACAACTCCCTGGACCAAACAAACACAGCTTCATTTAACTCTTGCCACTCATATCCATCAACATCCTGAACACTATCTCTCACTTGATTAGGCAAACTCATCTCTAGAACAACTCCCTTAGTTGCCAAAGAAGACACGTCTTTATACAAAGTATATCTATCTAACCAACTTAAACCTTTAATACCCCTAACGCTTAAAAGCCTTTTAAGTAAACCGTCTACAGAAGCATTACCTTCTACTTTTAAGGCTGCTCCCAACCACAAACCTAGACCTTCACCTAAACTACTCACCACCAACTCCTCGCTCCTCCCTTCTATCTCTCCTAGTCCCCAGATAGATACTGCTGGATAACCATCAACTTTCAAGTTGCTTGGTAAATCTACCCACACCACACCTTCTTTATTTTTTGATATACCCACAACAGAGACCTTGTCCTCCCCTACTACCACCAAATTTATACCCATGTCCGGCTGGTAAGCTCTAGTATTAACAATCCTCCAGAAAACTGCCAAACTTAAAAATGCTATAAAAACTAAGGCTAAACGTCTCATTTTTTTAAAACCTCCTTTAGTTCTTTAGGTAAATCAACTACTACTTCTTTTCTACCTCCATTTGGTAGATCAAAGGCAATCTTGTGGGCATGTAAAAAATGTCTTTTTAGTATCTCTCTATCTGCTCGCATTAAATTTTTGTGTAAATACTGACTATCAGAGAACACCGGATACCCCAAATGAGCCATATGTACTCTAATTTGATGAGTTCTACCCGTATATATCTTAATCTTAAGCAAACTAAGCTTCTCACCATATTTCTTCAGTCTTTCAACCACCTCCCAAGAGGTATCGGCCATCTTGCCATCATACCTAACAGACCTGCGTACATCTCCAGCACCTTTGTTTGCTAGAGGTAGTTTTATCCTACCTTCACTAGGCTCAATCCACCCATGCACTAAGGCTAGATATTCCTTGTCCATCTTGCGTCTTTTAAACAAATCCATCAAAAACTTCAAACTTTCTGGGTTCTTAGCCATAAGCAGAGCTCCACTAGTCTCTTTATCCAACCTATGCGCCATCACCGGCCACTCTGTGGGAGTCTCTTCTCTGAAGCAGAGCATTCCACTAGGTTTATTAACCACCATAATATCATTGTTTTGCCAAACTATCTCCATCTTCACACTCTCAATTCTAAACTATTTGCCTTCTACTTTTTCTTACCTTCAAGTTTATTCGCACAACTGATACAGTAATCTGCCGTAGGCTTAATAGACAACCTATCAGTATCAATCATCTTATTACATTCTTCACAAATTCCGTACCTTCCTAGCTTAATCCTGGTCAAGGTTTTTCTTACTCCTACCAAAGACCTATTTAAGTTCATCTTCAGGGCCGATACTCGCTCGTGTTCCACTTGTTCTGTAACATCAGTATCTACCGCATTATCATCTACTCTGGTTGGATCACTAAACGGATCTTCTTTGTTTAAGTTTTTTTTAGCCTTTTTTAATCTCTTCTCTTCTTGTTTCAAGAACTTTATTAAAGGTTGTAATATCTTTAAAGGAAAACTAATTACCTGGCTCATATTCATTTTAGAACCTTTTTTATTTACCCTTACCTTTTTCAACTTTACTTTCTTTTCTTTTTTATTTTTGGCCATTTGATTTTTTTTAAATTCTTTTGTAATAACTCTAGGTCTTTTTTAATCCTTCGCTCAGATCTAATATACACCACCAGTCCTCCCGCAACAACCAGAAGCGAATACATCTGCCACCAGGCGGTATCTTTTGTTAATATCCCTACGATTAGGTTTACCAGTCCAAAACCAAAAACAAACACCCCAGTAACAAAACCTGTCCTAGCTTGGGTTTTCCTAAACCTATACCACTCAAACGTTCTATATTCCCCTTCCGCCCACCACAACAAGAAGAACCATAAGGTTAAAAGCAGTCCCTTTATAATTCCAATTGATATAAAACTACCAATTACCGGCTCTGTAGACAAGACTCCTTTTGCAGCATACACAATTGGTACCCCAGCAGACAGACCCAAAGCCGTCAAGTCCAACCAGTTAAACAGATCCTTCTTCGTCTTGTTTACTATCATAAAAACACCGACCAGAACTCCCAAAAACACACCCCAGGCACTCATTCCTGGATACTCCCTGATAAAAAGGATTCTAATCCAGTGACCGACAAACCAATCAAGCTTAGTTACAACAAAAGCCAACCTAGAGAAAACAAAGGATAAAATACCCATGAGTAAGATCGCATTAAACACTACATCCTCACTCTCGTGATATTCCGTCGCTTTTTTATAGAAAACAAACCCAGCCCACAAAAAAGCTAAGAAGACAAAGGCACTCAGGGTATAAAGACTGACTCCCTCTACTGTTAATAATACATCTTGCATATAGCAATTGTATATCATTGTTATATAATTGCACCATATGCTTTCAATTGCCCACGGAACTACAGGAGCTTTAATCGCCACCGCCATACCCAACCCCCTCATATCAACCCCCCTTATCCTTGCCTCTCATTTCCTACAAGACTACATTCCCCACTGGGATTTCGGCCAAGGCTTGACCAAAAAGAAAAAGAGCAAAAAAACCGCCTTCTTTCAAGAGTTATTAATAGACTTTCCAGCATCCATTCTCTTGGTCTATCTCTGGTTTCCAAGCGGCTCGGGAGAGATAAACTTACTAGCTTTCTATGGTTGGTTTATTGCCCTACTACCAGACTTTTTAGAGTTTCCATACCTATTTCTAAACTGGAAACCCAAGTTTCTAAAACGCTTTGTTAACTTTCACAATAGCGCCCATGAGTCTACTCCTAAAAAATTCAAAGGTCTCTGGCCCCAAGCCGTTACCCTACTTCTTGTCTACCTACTTAAATAGCCCCAAGCAAAAGACATAAAAAAAGAGCTAGCAATATGCCAGCTCTTAATGTTAAATAATAGTTTCTTAGAAAAACACACTAGATGTTAAGTGGGATAAGGTTAAAAGAGGTGATCAAAGCAAGGAACTTGTCTTTACTTAAATCCAATCCTTCAATCGGTTTATCCATCCAATGTGGAGCATGTCCTTCACGGATATTAATCGGTATGTACAGCAAACCCGCATCTGTAGTGATTTCTATATCGTTAGTATCAGGGACGCGGAGATATTTTTTGATTTCTTGCTGTTGCATAGAATCAGGTGTGCCCACAAACAGGCGCAGCTGTTTAGATGTATATCCGTAATACTTCAAGGCATCGATATATACATACTGCTCATCATCAAACTCAAACAGAAATTCGGGTTTGCGGATCTCAGGTACGGGTATAAATTGAGCTTGGTGAAGATTGTTAGGCTTATACTTAACCAACATATCGACATCATAAAGAGCAGACGCCCTGGTAACCAACTCACTTGTATCCTCGCAGCGAAGACACACATCATCATTTAAATGTATTCGATACATTTTCTCTGATGCGGGATCTTTGTATGAAGATACTTGCCTGCCACCAGGTACTACATGCCTACCACTCGACATCTGACGAAAAGTTCGCCCATCATTTGAGATAAACAATTGATTATAAAGATGTTTCTCATTATCAGCGCCTTTGTTAGCAAACTCCCCAAGAACAAGAATTCGTCCATTTTTATCATTAACAAAAGCCCCAAGCACTCCAGTAGGTAAAAAATCCTTAAGCCACTCAGTAAATCCATGATTATCAAACCCTGCGTATTCATTAGCCATTTTTAGTCCTCCTAAATCAATGTTAAAAAAATTAAATAAAAATAAGGTTTAAGGTTCGTCTACTTCGACAATCACTGCCTGTACCAATCTTGGCCCATCACCATGACTTACACTGAAGCCCTTCACCTCGGGATTTCTACCCTCTAATCTCTTAAAAAAATTATTAAATTCACTAGTTAAATCATTCACACTTTCTTCCTCAACGGTATAAGACATGAGTTTCCTACCTTTTTCCATTCCAAATCTCCTTTAAAAATATATTTTATTAAATTTATCAATGTACTAAGACCGATAGTATCATATCTTTAGCTAAAAATCAGCTATCTCGTTCCTAATTCTTTAAAAAAACCAGTCCACAACCTCTTAAAATCTCCAGCCAGAAGGTAGTTTGCGTCCATCAATCCAAGCTGACAACAACTCTTTGACTTCTGGTAAATATCCTATCGTTCTCTCACCCCCATACGCCAAACGCTGTTTTACGCCCAGGTGATAGTTATCACCTCTTGGAGACACCACTATATACAGCTCATGTAGCTCTGGATAATCCGTTCGAGATAACTCACTTCCTTCACTGACAAGAGTCTTTCTCCACACAAACAAATCACCATTAATATCAAACGGGTCTTTATTTGACCTATCAGTATCCACCACCAATAACATCTTATCGTTAATTGGTTCCACGGCTCTAACCATACCCTTTCCTTTAAAGAAGTTTCCTGCGGGTCTTTCACCTAAAGTAAACTCAATCCTTTCACCAGAATCTCTTAGCATCTCCTTAAAAAATAGCTCTAATCCGGCCTCTGAAATTTCATTTATTAGTCTGTCTTTATACTCAACACCTGATTTCATATAAACAGATAATATTCTATATCATACTAATAGTCAAACCTCTTATTTCTTTAACTTATTCTACTCACATACTCTCCAGACTGTGTGTTTATCTTGCACTTATCCCCTTCTTTGATGAAAGCCGGTACCTGGACAACCACTCCACTCTCTAAAGTAGCTGGTTTCAATACACTAGTACTACTGTTTCCTTTTTCTCCTGGGCCGGTCTCTACCACTTTCAACACCACCGATGGTGGTAACTCCACCCCTATTATCCTATCATCCCAAAATTGCACCCAAACCTTCTCACCTTCTACTAAGTAGTTTATATCGTCCCCCACCAAAGCTTTGGCTATCTCTATCTGTTCGAAGCTAATTGGGTCCATTAAATGTAGTGAGTCTCCGTCTGCATACAGATACTGTAGGTGTTTTTTGTCTATCTGAATCGGTTCCATAGAGTTACCAGACAGGTAAGATTTCATTACCAAAGCTCCAGTCAAAAGGTTCTTTACTTTCACCTTTATATTAGCTTTACCTCTACCCATCTTGCTAAAGTTGTACTTGATCACCCTAAATGGCTGACCACCGTCTAGGTAAGTTACTCCTTCTTTTAACTTGTTTACATCAATCATAGGCTATAATTATATACCAAGCCGCGGTGCTGGAACTGGTATACAGGTTGGTCTCAAAAACCAATGGTGATTTCACCATGAGGGTTCGATCCCCTCCCGCGGCACAATTACTGCTTAAAAACCTTAGTCTTGTGTATCTAAAGAGCCCCATAATTTGTGATATTTATCTCATAATGCTATAATCTCCCAACTTGAATGATATAGACACTCTATATCAAAAAAACTAGTTCTTCAACAAAAGAAAGGGAGCAAAAAGAAATGACTAAAGGGTCTGAAAAAGGTTTTTATGCTGTCGTCGCAATATCTGAAATTAAAATAGGTAAACAAGACATAGATTTTTGCACTGTCTCTTCAACACTACTCTCCAACGGTATATGGAACTTAAAATGCGACAAAAACTACATCTCTGTATTTGTTGGAGGAGATGAGATCACTCTTGGTATCGGCAAAGCAAAGGGTGATACATCTAGTATGTATATTAATTCAATGGAAATCGAAAATGGACTCAACAACATCGATAAAACGATTACCACCAAGATTACCTTGTCCGCAGCCGATCCAAAAATCATGAACGCAAGAGACGCACTATTCTATATGATAGATGGTCAGAATGTCCTCAGTATCATTTTTTCTGATTCCAAACCTAAATCAATAGATTTGAATGATATGGCTCGCAAAGCGGTAGCAAGAGTGGAGATTAAACCATCATAATTATCCACGATTTACTTTTAGAACCTAACTAATAAAAAGTTAGGTTCTTTTTTTATATAAAGAAACTCACACAAAATTCCTATTCCTTCCTCTTAGACATACTATGGAACCTAATCCTATTTCCTTCAAACCTTAGGTTAATAGCCATATCCCCTGTTCTCATTGGACCATTCCTATGCTTACTAATAGATAACTTAAAATTCTCCATATTTTCATCATCTTGTTTGTACAAGAACATAACTACGTCAGAATCCTGTTCGATCGAACCAGATTCCCTTAGATCAGCCAGTTGTGGAATCTTCTCACCTCTTGTCTCCACTGCTCGGTTTAGCTGACTTAAAGCCAAAACAGGGATCTTCAGCTCACGGGCCAGGTTCTTCAGCCCTTGAGAGATAATACCCACCTCTGCCACCCTATTATCATACTTTCCACCACCAACCACTAACTGTAAGTAGTCAACCACAAGTAGTTTCAAACCTACTTGTGCATGTAACCTTCTAGCTTTAGTTCTCATCTCCAAGATGGTCTGGCCAGGAGTGTCATCAATATGTAGTGGGGCTTCGGCCAAGACACCCATGGCCTCGGATAGCTTGGTAAAGTCGTCTCCACTTAAGTTTCCTGTTTTCATCTTCCAGGCATCGATATCAGCCTGGGCCACCAACATCCTATCAACCATTTCCAAGTTACTCATTTCTAGTGAGAAGTAACCTACCGGCCATCTCTTCTCTACCGCCACGTACTGAGCTATATTCGTAGCCAGGGAAGTCTTACCCATACCTGGTCTAGCAGCCAACACCAACATGTTACTGTCCTGCATACCAGCCAAGGCAGTATCTAAGTCTTCAAAGCCCGTTGGCACACCTCTTAGTCCCCCAGAATCCTTATGAATCTCATCTAACCTGTCAAAACTCTCTGCCAAAGCATCTTTTACTGGAATAAAGGATTTCTTAACGTTTTTCTGAGACAAAGAAAAAACCGCTTGCTCTGCTTTGTCCAAAACATCATCAAGTCCCATACCTTCATCAAACGCCCACTCACCCAATCTTGCCCCCAAACCAATCATCTGTCGTTTAATAAAGGTTTCTTTTAAAATCTGAGCATACTTTAAGATATGTGATGCTACCGGAACTTCGTTAGACAGAGAGGAAAGGTAAGCTCTTCCACCCACCTTAGTCAGATTCTTAGAAGCTTTTAGTTTTTCGGAAACCGTTAAAACATCGATTGGATCTCTATCCTCATAAAGGTTTGACATTGCCTCAAATATCAATCCATTAGCATTACTGTAAAACATGTCTGGTCTTAAAAACTCTGCTACCTCCGTTACTGCATCCTTATCAATTAGCAAAGCACCCAAAACCGACTTCTCTGCATCTGTTGAGTGTGGTGGGATCTTAGGATTGGTCATACATCAAGACCTCAATTTTTAGGACTCAAGACCGCTATCTTAGTATTCTCAGGTAAGCTGTTAACATCAATCTTAATTCTATTTTCTCCTTCAATCATTACCTCTAAACTACTACTTTTTGTAAACTCATCTACTTCTCTTAATGTTTTAAATTCATCTTTCATTCCCTTAGCTTTGTAATGCATCGGCACCACGATAGAAGGACTCATGTTAGAGATGATCTCTTCTATATTCTTATCACTAACAGTCTTTTCTCCACCAACAGGTACTAACAAAACATCTATTGCCCCTATCTGATCTATCTCTTTTTCAGTTAAGTTATGGTTCAAATCTCCTAAGTGACACAAACTTATTCCATTCTGTCTAATCACCATAATTAGATTTTCTTCCCCATCCTTCATTGCCGTTACCTCAACTCCTCCTACCTCATACTCCCCTTCCTCGTTTATAACAAAAATATCTTCTCTTTTTACTGGATCAGTTACACCTTCAACAAAATTGTGGTCCTTATAATCATGGGACACTGTTACGATATCTGCTTTTTGTTTAGGGAAAGCCAGGCCAACATATCCTGAATCAAATGGGTCTGTCACCAAAACCATGCCGCTTTTAAATTTCATTCTAAAACTTGAGTGGCCTAAGTACATTAATTCCATAGTAGAGACATATTAACACAAAGTTGACTTCACTTGCTACACCTGTTATCGTACTAATTACAAGCAAACTTATGCGTAAAGAAATCATTTTAGCCATAGTTTTGGGAGTCATCCTAGGTGTAGTCATAATTTTTGGTATAAATTTGGCCAATCAAAGTGCTAATAACACTGATCTACCCAACCAAACAACATCTCCAACTACTCAACTAACCCCCACCCCAACTCCAACCCTGCAAATTACTTCTCCTTTAAACAATAGTGTTTCTTTTGAAGAAACAATTACCCTAACCGGCAAAACTATGCAAAACGCTTGGGTAGCTCTTATCTGGGAAGACGATGAAACAATCATAAAATCAGACGAAACAGGTATTTTTGAACAGGAAATCAACTTGGTCGGAGGCGAAAACATAATCAAGGTCACCGCCAGTGACGGGCTTTCATACCAAGAGGAAACAGAGATCATTGTTATATACACTACCGCTGAAATAGAATGAAAAAACTAAGCATCCTTCTCATTGCTCTCGCCTTAATCATCTCCCGACCTGTCTTTGCTGAAGAGATGGTAGCCACCCAAAGTGCTGAGGAAATCAACGAAAACCTAAAACAAAGAATCCAGGATGTGGTTAAGGATAAACTAGACACCGCAGAAGAGAACATTAAAGACAAGCAGGAAAGAGGCGCTCTCGTAGGCTATTCCGGCATCATTACCAAGATAATGAGTTCCGTTATTATCATAAACACCTCTCAAAACACCGAAATCCAAATCACTACCAATGAGAATACAGACGTAGTGCGAAACGGACAAGTAGTTAAACTCACCAGTCTTTCGATAGAAGAAAAGATCATCACCATTGGCCAACTAGATACAGAAGACATTCTCTCGGCTAAGCGCATTGTAGCCATAAAAACCACTACACCCGACTCCACACGCCAAACAGTTGTTGGCCCTATCCAAAACCTTGACCTAGACACTCTTGAGCTAACTATTGGTGACTTAACCATAGACATACCCAAAAACCTTGACTTAGATACAGAAGAAATAGAAATAGGTCAAACAATCATGGCCATCATCGAAACCGACATAGAGGATCAAACGCACACCCTTCTCTCTCTTCAACTTTTGCTACAATAAAAAGCATGAGTAAAGACACACCCCAAAACCTTAAAGGGTTTAGAGACTTCCTTCCAGAAGAAAAAAAGATAAGAGACAATGTCTTGGAAAACATCATCAAAACCTTTGAAACTTTTGGTTTTGAACCAGTAGAAACACCCACTTTAGAGTACGCATCTCTACTTTTAGGTAAGTACGGTGAAGAGGCAGATAAACTTGTATACACCTTCAAGGACCGAGGCAGTAGAAAAATTGGTTTACGTTACGATCAAACCGTACCCACAGCTAGATTACTAGCCCAGTATGGCTCAAAACTACCTAAGTTCTTCAGACGATACCAGATCCAAAGTGTTTTCAGGGCTGACAAACCTCAAAAAGGCAGATACAGAGAGTTTACTCAGTGTGATATCGACATCTTTGGCACCAATGACGCCACATCAGATGCCGAAACCGTTGCTTGCACCTACTTTTCCTTCAAAAACCTAAACTTCCCTACTATAAAGATCAAAATAAACGACCGCCAGATACTTTTTGACCAACTAAAACCCTTCACTACCCCTAAGTTAGACATCATGTCCATCATCCAGACAGTAGACAAGCTTGATAAAAAAACAGTTGCTGAAGTTGAAGCCGAACTAGTAAAAAAAGGCCTCACTAAAGAAACGGCTAAAAAAGCTCTAAAACAAATAAAATCAGCCTCCCCCACTCCCAACCTTAAAGAGATAATCTCCTTAACCACAGCCCTTGGTGTTCCCAAAGACAGTCTAGTCTTTGAACCTACCCTAGCTCGTGGTCTAGACTACTACACCGGCATGATCTTTGAAGTCATCATCCCAGAAATTCCTATTGGTTCATTTGGTGGCGGTGGCCGTTACGATAACTTAATAAGCGATCTAGGTGGCCCTAAAGTACCAGCCGTAGGTATAGCCTTTGGTTTCGATCGCATAGTAGAAGCCGTCAAAAACTTAGAGTTACTTGAAAGTTCAAAAACTACCGCTAAAGTACTGGTTTCCATCTTTTCTCCTGAATTTAAGACCGAGTCTTTAAAGGTAGCCAACAGCCTTCGTAAGGCCGGGATAAATACCGAGGTCTATCCTGCAAACGACAATATCGGCAAACAACTAAAGTACGCCAATCAAATGAATGTTCCCTTCATTATTATTTTAGGCGAGGAAGAGAAAAAAGTCGGTAAAGTCACTCTTAAAGACATGATCAGTGGTAAACAAGAAACATTAACTCTAAAACAACTCCTCTCCAAGCTAAAGTAATGAAACTCACAAAAACCCGCCTGATTGCTTATCTAGCACTTTTAGGTAACACATTCGTCTGGGGTTTAGCTCTGCCCATCGTCAAGAAAGGTTTCGACGCAGGTCTAACTCCCAACAGTTTCTTGATTGGTAGGTTCTTTTTGGCCACTCTCTTTTCTTTTCCGATCATCATTTATCTATTCCTTAAGGATTCTAAGTTTAAAAAACAGATTCACCTAAAAAACATACTTAAAATAGTTCCTTTAGAAGCTCTCGGCACCTTCCTTGCTCTCTTCCTGCTCTATCAAGGATTAAACCGAACTTCAGCTATTGAGTCCTCCCTTATCGCCATCACCTGGCCTATCCTAGTTATCTTGGGTGGCATCCTATTTTTCAAGGAAAAGGAACAAAAGCATGAGCTTAAAGGTACTATATTAGCCTTAATTGGAACTCTATTCTTAGTTGGTGAACCATTAGTGAGAAACAGTGGTTTTACTGGCACTGTTACCGGAAATCTATTAGTCTTAGGCCAAAACGTATGTATGGCCGCCTACTTTCTTTTAGCTAAAAAGCACTACGTTGGTATAAATAAATGGTTGGTCACCCACATAAGCTTCTGGGTTGGTTTAATTTCTTTTGGAGCTATCGCCCTAATATCTGGCCAGCCTTTTCAATTAGCAACTGGTTTCTGGCCTGCAGCCGCAATCGTCTATATGGGTGTCTTTGGCTCTATCATAGGACTTACCCTCTATCTTATTGGTCAAGACAAAATCGAAGCATCAGAAGCCTCTCTTTTCACCTACCTCCAACCGATCTTCTCCGTACCAACAGCCATACTATTACTCTCAGAATCAATCTCTTTACTAAACATATTCTCCATTGCCATCATCATTTTCGGTGTTTACATAGCAGAAAAACGTTAGTTTTTTCCCATAAAAAACTGGATAATTTCAGAACTCAGAATCGAGCCTTACTTTTATCCAGATGATTTTTTAACGACTAACAAGGTTCATTCCCAAACGGAAAACTCCTTGATCCAATGAAGTGGATGCCTCACTTCCTCGTTAGTCGTTGTCGTCTTCGCTGAGAGCTACTGTCTCATTAGCGGTTTAGGCTGGTAAATCTTTGTAAAGCAGCATACTTAAACCGTTCTTAGACGACGAGGTTTTGTGATCAGGTTGTAGCAACCTATTCAACCTCTTATAAAGAGAGATTAACCACCCTCTTTAAAGCGGACTACAGGATTCGAACCTGTGACCTTTTCCTTTCAGTGATGTCCGGAATGCTCTACCAGCTGAGCTAAGCCCGCGTTTAAAAAAATAAAAATGTGCAATAAGTGCGGTTGGATAACCTTCCATGGATAGTTATCCAACTTAGAAGTTTACGGTGACTCTTCCACCAAATTCGGGAGGTACCGATCTCCTCCTATAACTGACATCTGTCAGTTTGATCAATATACTACAAGCTTTTATCTCTGTCAATATGTTTACTTTCTTGCCATAAAAAAAACCGTGTAAGCTCAAAACTCAGAATCGAGTCTTAATCCTACACGGATAAGTTTTTAACAACCAACAAGGTTTCATCCTACCGAGGAACTTCCTTGATCGATCAAGGAGTGAAAACTACGGCGTTATATGTTTTCATTCCTTGTTGGTTGTTTTGTCGTCTTCGGTGGGACATCCCATCTGCAAATTACTGTCTATTGACAGTATCTACATCTATCCTCAGACGACAAGATCAGGGTTAGGTAAGTTGGAGGCCAAAATCTGACTCATCTCAAATCAAACCTTAGACACTTACCTATATCATTTTTTAAAGGAGATTATGCCTCCTTTAAAAAGCAGGATACAGGACTCGAACCTGTGACCTCTTCCCGAGCAGGAAAGTGCTCTGCCAACTAAGCTAATCCCGCATCAACCAAATACAAATAAATGTGCAATAAGTGCGGCTAGATAAATTGAGGCAAATAAATTTATCTAGCTTGGAAGCTAAGTGTCAACACGGCTTCAATAAAAGGAGGTTTGCCAATTCACACATGACTCCATCAATATACTACAAGACCGTATTTCTGTCAAACTTACCTTCAAAATCGACAAACTACTAGTGTGTAAATCATCTTTATGTTAAAATAGCCTCTGTATGAAAGCCAAAATACATCCTGAATACCATAAAATGACCATTAACTGTGCCTGTGGAGCCACAATAGAAACAGGTTCTACCGCTAAAGAGATCCAAGTTGAAATCTGCTCAAAATGCCACCCTTTCTACACAGGAGAGATGAAATATATAGATACCCTAGGTAGAGTAGATAAATTCTTAGCCAAGAGAAAAGCTGCTGGTAAGTATAAAAAGAAAACTAAGGCTAAAAGTGACGATCAGGGACCAGCTAAGTCTTTAAAAGACATGCTTATCGTCACCCCAGTCGGAAAATGAACAACTCTCTTAAACCAGAAATAGATCGCCTCCAAAACAAAGTCAAATCTCACCAGGACCTGGTAAATGATCCTGAACTCGGTCCCCTAGCCAAAGAAGAAATCAAAAAACTTCAAGATCAGATAAAACAACTAGAAAAAGCTGGCCAACAGGTAGAAAAACAGAAAGAAAAAGTTTCACAAGTTCCCAAAAATGCCCCAGTCGTCATAGAGATAAGAGCTGCTGCTGGTGGTGATGAAGCCAAAATCTTTGCGCAAGACCTACTACGAATGTATGTAAGATTTGCTAATAACCATAACTTCAAAATAGAAGAAATCGACACTAGTACAATCAAGCTCAAAAAAGCCAACAGCTCTGACTGGCCCCTAGGTTGCTTTGAAACCTTCAAAAATGAAGCTGGGGTCCATAGAGTCCAAAGAGTCCCCGCCACAGAGTCACAAGGTAGAATCCACACCTCTACTGCCACAGTAACCGTTTTACCAGAAATTAAAAAGGACTTAGTCCAACTCAAGTTATCAGACTTAGAATGGGCTTTCACTACAGCCGGTGGACCAGGTGGACAAAATGTAAACAAGGTCAACACTGCTGTTCGTCTTACCCACAAACCTACCCAGATGACTGTATCTGTTCGTCAAGAAAGGTCTCAAGTTCAAAACAAAGAAATAGCCTTAGACATGCTGCGATCAAAACTCTGGCAACAGCAAGAAGAAGAAAAGCTAAAAGAAATCGAAGCCACCAGATCAGAAGCCGTAGGTAGAGGTATGAGATCAGAAAAGATAAAAACCTACAACTTTCCCCAGAATAGACTCACCGACCACAGGCTAAACAAAAGCTGGCACAACCTAAAAGAAGTCATGGAAGGTCAACTAGAAAAAGTCCTTAAAGCTTAATATTTAGGACCAAAATTTGACCATTTCTCCATAATTCAATCTTAATATTTTCTCCCACCTTCAACTTACCTATTAAACCAGCCAGGCCACCATCTACTTCAACTACTCCTTCATTTTCAAGTTTGATAATGATATCTCCTACCAAAACTCCATTTTTTGCTGCTACTGAATCCTCCATCACCTCCACAATGTAAGCTCCTGCAGGCACATCATTCAGTAAAGCCACATCTTTATCTATCATCCTGTACTTCACCCCCAACTGTACCCTATCAAAGCTTCCTGTCTCCTTAAAGTTATCAAGTGATTCCCTAACTACATTAATTGGAATAGCAAAACCAATATTTTCTCCCCCACCAGCCACAGCTACATTTACTCCTATTACCCGACCATTTATATCAAGCAAAGGTCCTCCAGAATTTCCAGGGTTAATAGCGGCATCTGTCTGGATGACATCATCAATTTTCTCAAGACTCCCTAAGGAACCATTACCCGCACTTATTCCCCTACCCAAACCAGAAATCACCCCTGTAGTCACTGTGTGTCTAAACTCTCCCAAAGCTGTACCAATAGCTATTACTCTCTGGCCCACCTTTAAAAGGTCAGAATCACCCAGCGTAATTGCCTCCAAACTCTTTTCAGCCTCAATCTTTAGTATCGCTAAGTCATTCACTGGGTCCCTATACAAATCCTTGACCTCATACTCCTCTCCTTCTTTATCAATCACCACATACTTCACTCCATCTCTAGCTACTACATGCTTGTTAGTTACCACCACCCCTTCTTGGCCATCGACTACAAACCCAGAACCAATATCTTGTTGTACGATCTCCGGTTCTTCTTGTCTAAATCCAAAAAACTCAAAAGCATCAAATACTATTCTTCCTTGGGTCTGGCCTATGACCGCTACCGTCACTACCGCTGGACTTACTCTCTCTACCACTTCAACTACTCCACCATCCTCACTTAGTATTTTTACCTTTTCTTCCACCACAACCTCACTTCTTTTAAAAATTTTATCCAAAGGCTTAATAACAAACAGTCTGTCTGCTAAGGCTCCTCCAAATGCAGAAAAAAGTACAATCACCGAAACCATTAGTCCTATCAAGAAATTCTTCATAGTCTTATTAAACCTCTTTGAGCCTACTTTTTCAAGCTAAAATTACCTAATCTCATCCAACACCTCAATCGCTTTTAGAATCTGTTCATCTTCTGGTGTTCCTGGGTCATCTTTTACCTCAACGTCAGCCATCAGCCCATCCCCATGAATATTGTCCCCACTAGGCAACAACCACTCAGCGATGGTTATGTGTAGTCCTGCTCCACCTTTTAGGTCTTGGACTTCCTGAACGGTACCTTTTCCAAACGTCTTCTCTCCTACCAGTTTTACTCCTAACCTGTCTCTTAAAGCTCCTGCCATGATCTCAGAAGCACTAGCCGAACCTCTATTCACCAAGGCTACTACCGGCATATCAAGCAGTCTTCCATTCCTATTTACTCTAAACGTCTCTGTTCTTTCCTTACCTCTTTGTTGTACTACTATTCCATCGGGAATAAACTCACTCACCAAATCAATCGCTCTCTGTAAGTATCCTCCTGGATTGTTCCTAAAGTCCACTATTACTCCAGTAGCTTCTTTTTCCAAAACCTCATCAACCGCTGCCTGCCACTCCGGCAAGGTTCTCTCCCCAAATTTCATCAGTTTAATTAGAGCAGTCTTCCCATCACTCCCCACCCACTCTAGCTCCACAGAGGCTACCAACACCGTATCTCTTACTATGGTTATCTCCTCTGAAGCTTTTGCTCCTTCATGCAAGATTGTCAAAATTATCGGTGTACCTTTCTTACCCCTAATATCATTCACCGCTTCCATCAGCCCCATACCAACAGTGTCTTTATCAACACCTGTATTTTCATCTTTTATGTGTAAGATAAGATCACCAGCCTTAATTCCCACCTTTATAGCTGGGTTATCAGGTAAAGGGGCCATTACCGCTAACGTCTTACCAATAAATCCAAGCTGAATACCTACTCCACCAAAGGATCCAGACAGATCTTCTCTTGATCTTTTGTTATCATCAGGTGCCAAAAAAGAAGTATAAGGATCATCCAAAGCTGCCGTCATTCCTGCAACAGCTCCATTAATCATCTTTTTTTCATCTAGTTTGTCCAAGAAAAGATATTTATCTTCCAACCTATCCCACGTCTGCCACATCAGCGATAAATCTACATCTCTTACTCCATTTCCATTCATCAATCTTTTTAAAACTCGTTTTTCTCCCAAACCCATTCCTAAAAACAAAGACCCAAGCATCAAACAAGACACCAACAATGCTGTCCTAATTTTTTTCAAATTCATCTTTTTTTCAAACTTATACTTTCTGGACGAAAGGAATCAAAGCCATGTGTCTGGCTTTCTTTATTTCTCTGGTCAACCTTCTTTGATGTTTCAAGCATACTCCAGTATATATTCTAGCAACAATCCTTAACTTGTTAGACAACCCCACCTTCAAACTATCAAGGTCTTTGTAGTTAGGCTCAACCTTACCTTTGCAAAACTCGCAGGGCTTATGAGACTTTCTGATTTTCTTTTTCTTTACTGGCTTTCCCATGTTTTTACTTATTTATTAAAAAGGTATGTCATCATTAATATCATCAACTGTTGTATCTTTACTTGGCTTATTAACAGTTGGTTTTGATTTTGTCTTAACCACATCACCATCTGGATTAAAAACTTCTTGCGCTTCATTTTGAGCAGGTTTTTCAGTTTTTACTTCTTGATCGTACTCACCTTCGTTCCCGGCAAATCCACCCTTAGGTGCTCCTAAAGCAATCATTTCGTCTACCACAACTTCAGTAGTCTGTCTTTCTTGACCTTCTTTGGTCTCCCAATTTCTGGTCTGAAGCCTGCCCTGGATATATACTTTTCTCCCTTTATGTAAAAGCTCTGCACAAATCTCTCCTAACTTACCCCAAGCTACTGCCCTATGAAACTGAGTGTCTTCTTGTTTCTGGCCACTAGCATCATTCCAATTTCTATTTGTTGCCAAACTGAAAGTACAAACTGCAGCACCAGAAGGTGTGTATCTTAACTCCGGGTCTCGGGTTAAGTTTCCAATTAACATTACTTTATTTAAACTTTTTGTGCTCATACTACTCCTTTTTCTACTAAATTCTAACTATTATGTACCTTAGTATTTTATCATCAAAACTCAAGTCCTTTTCTAAGCCATTAGTCTCACCATTCTCAATCATAAACCTTAGGTAATATCCCTTAGTTTCTTTTTTAATGGCGTAGGCCAAGTTCTTAACTCCCCATTTGTCTACTTCACTAATAGAAAAGCCATTCTTTTTGGCCATATCAGCCAAGCTTTTTTCTGCAGCTATCTCATTTACACTCAAAGGATAAATCGCCAACATCTCGTACTTTCTGACATCACCAGCCGCTACTTTTTTGTCTGCTACCTTTTTGATTACTTTCTTACTTGCCATAACTTAAGAGATTTTACTACTTACCCACCATAAACTCAACCACATCCCCTTCCTCCATCACATATTCTTTTCCTTCTAGTCTCAACTTACCAGCCTCACTTACACCTTTCCAGCCTTTAAACTTTAAAAAATCAGAAAAACTGGTTACTTTAGCTTTGATAAAATTCTTCTCAAAATCCGTATGTATCACTCCTGCTGCTACCGGTGCAGTACTCCCATTTTTAGTAGTCCAAGCCCTTACTTCCTTCTCGCCAGCCGTCAAAAATGACAAAAGCCCTAGTTTTTCGTAAGCCAACCTGATCAATTTATCAAGTCCTGTCTCCTTTATTCCCAACTGTTCCAAGTACTCCTTCTTCTCCTTATCACTAAATCCCGAAAGATCAGCCTCCATCTTCGCACAAATCTTCACTGTCGTGCCTTCTCCTTCTTTAACTTGAGACTCATCTACGTTCAAAACCTCGATCGCAGGTTTCATCGTCAAAAGAGACAGATCCTTAGTCAAGACCTTTTCTTCATCGGTTAATTCAACATCTCTTGCCATCTTCCCATCTCCCAAGCCAGTTTTTAACTTCTCTACCCCACCCCATCTAATCTTCTCTTCCTTACTAGCGCTCATCTTAGGCTCATTCTGTCTTTCTAAACTAGTAAGATCAGCCAAGACAAGTTCCATCTTCAGTGTTTCCAAGTCTTCTTTTGGATCACCACTGCCGGTCTCCACCACATCTTTGTCAGAAAAACCTCTCAAGACTAAGCACATTAAATCCACTTCTCTAATATGTGCCAGAAACTTATTCCCCAACCCTTCACCTTTAGAAGCACCTTTAACCAAACCCGCAATATCTACAAACTCCACCGTTGCCGGAATTACATTCTCTGTCTTTACCACCTTAGCCAGTTTCTCTAATCGGTCATCTGGCACGCCCACAATACCCACATTAGGTTCGATGGTAGCAAAGGGATAGTTAGCCGCCAAAGCCTGCTGCTTCTTTAAAAGCGCGTTAAACAAGGTTGATTTACCCACATTAGCTAATCCTACTATTCCTACTTTTAAACTCATCCTGGCTATTTTACCTCACTTCTACACTGAAAACATAACTTTTAAAAGGACAGGGTGTGTTAACATTTAGTCTAAATGCCATCAAAGAAACTTCTTAGCAAAAAAAGGACCATTCTCATCGCCGGTGGTGGTGGTTTTATTGGTACCAACTTAACTACCACACTCCTAAAGAAAGGTCATCAAGTTATAATCCTAGACAACTTTGTTACTAGTGATAAAAAGAACTTAGATCACCTGAAAAAACACCCCAATCTCACTCTCATAGAACACGACATTACCAAGCCTCTTCCAAAAATCAATACAAAAATCGACGCCATCGCTAATCTAGCCTCCCCCGCTTCCCCACCTAGATACCAAAAAATCCCCATCTTCACCCTAAGAACCAATAGTTTAGGAACCGAAAATCTACTTAAACTTGCCAAAAAACATAACTGTCGTTTTGTCCAAGCTTCTACCTCTGAAATCTACGGAAATCCTGAAAAATCTCCTCAAAAGGAAACATATTTCGGTAACGTTAACTCATACGGACCTCGTTCTATGTACGACGAGGGCAAGCGTTACGCAGAAAGCCTCATTAAAGCGTACCGAGACAAATTTAAACTAAACACCGGCATCATCAGAATCTTTAATACTTATGGTCCTTTCATGCAGTTAGACGATGGTCGAGTCATTACTAACTTCATCAATCAAATACTAAACAAAAAACCACTCACCATCCACGGTGATGGTAAACAAACACGCTCTTTTTGTTATATAGATGATCAGGTTTCTGCTTGGCTTAAAATGATCGATTCCGACATCGAAGGTCCAGTAAACATAGGTAATACTCACGAAATCACCGTCAATCAACTTGCTAAAAACTTTGAAAAGGCCTTAAAAGTAAAACTGGAAAAGGTCTATATCTCTCGCCCCCCAGAAGACCCTGAAAAGAGACGACCAGATGTCTCTTTAGCCAAAAAACTTCTTAAATGGGAACCTAAAGTTTCCCTAGAGCAAGGCCTCAAAAAAACCTACAACTGGTACAAAAAGAATCAACCGACTACCTAACCACCAACCTTAATCTAGGTTCAGACACAGTTAATCTATCTCCTCCTCCAAAATCCTTTACTTCTATATAGTACTGGTTCTGACCTCGCCAGATGGCAATATTACTTGAATAAAAACTCGTTTTAGACAAATCAGTTGTTATTCGAACCTCACTTCCATCCACCACCCGACCATTACTTGCATCATAAAGCCTTACCCAACCATCCAAGCTCCCACCAGAAGTTTCCAACCAACCCTGCCAACTAGCCTCCACCAGCTCTCCATACAAGCCTGCATCCAACCAAAACACACTACTTCCTAATCGTATCCAACCAGCTCCCTGACCATCACCCCCGCTTATTCTCACAAACTTCTCACTTGTTGGTTTAATCGTACTTACCGTCTTAGACACCGTCTTTGTCTCTTTTTTTATCACTAAACCGTACTTACTCACTAACTCATCTATTTTTTCTTCTACTATTGCCATTACGCACTCCTGATCACATCCATCATCTTCACCCTTAACTTCTACAATCTCTTTTTCTATTACCTTCTCTACACTATCTCCCAAAACAGCATCCGTCTTGCCTAAGTTTCCAAATACCCATACATTCAAGATAATCAGATTCAAAGCTATAAAACCAACTACAATCCATCCCCCTTTACTCATGAATCCACTTTACCATAAACCCTTTTACTAAAAACGGCATAATATATACTTAAACTTATGAAAGACGAGCTTCCCCCATCTCTAGCCAAGATTGCCGACGATTATGAGGACAAACTGGACCAAGAAGCGGGAAGAAATAAAACTGGCGGTAACAAGAAACCAGGCAGATCTACTCTTACCAGCCATAAGAAAACAGACCAACATCAACAAAAGCTCAGACACTACAAGGCTAAACTCATCCTATACAAACAACTACAACTTAACTTTTCCAACGAAAGCTTCAAACATCCTCATCAAAGACAGCTCAGTATCCTAAATTACGCTCAATGGCTACAAGAAAACGTAATACGAGGACAGATAGACATCACAAAAGAGATGCAAAAAAATGTTGAAACAAAAAGGTTTGCTAGTAAACAAGGCCCAGGTGGACAAAATATAAACAAACTTGCAACAGCCATCCGTCTAACTCACCTTCCTACTCAACTCACCGTTAAGTACAAAAAAGAAAGATCCCAGGTTCAAAACCTATCTGGTGCCCAAAAAAACCTACAAGAAAAACTCCAACAACACCTTGAACTCTGGATAGAATGTTTCCCAACGTCTTTTTCAAACACTCCAGCCGAAATCACCCCCCAGTTTATCGAAAACTTCCTCACTCAAAAACCTCTACCTCCAAAGATAGGCTGACCTTACTTCTTCATTACTTGAGTTTCTCCACCCTTGTCTTCCACCACATATCCCATTTCCTCAATTTCTTCTCGTATCTTGTCTGCTTCTTCCCACTTCTTTTCTTCTCTTAATCTAACCCTCTCCTTCACTAATGCTTTAACTTCACTATCATCAATTACCTTTTTTTCAACATCATCAACACCTAAAATATCTAACCCCAGTACCTTGTCAAATTCGGTCACCAACCCTTCTTTCTCTCCGTTTGATAATTTTTTATCCTTCATCATCTCCCAGACCAAAGCCAAGGCTCCAGGCATATCTAGATCGTCTTCCAGTCTTTCTTTGAACTTATCCTCCCACTCGGCGTAAACATCCGTTACTTCTATATCCCCACCTCTTATCTCATCAACCTTCTTTTTAAGTCTCCCTAAAGCTGTCTGTGCTGCCTCCAAGGCTTCAAAAGTAAAGTTTAACTGCTTTCTGTAATGTCCCGTTAAATAAAGATACTTTAAGTCAGACGGTAAGAACCCTTTTTCTTCTAAATCTTGTAAGGAATATGCATTCCCCAAACTTTTACCCATCCTACCTCCATCAACCAGAAGAAACGAACCATGCACCCAGTACTTTACAAATGGCTTCTTACCAGTTGACCCCTCACTCTGAGCAATCTCGTTTGGGTGATGGGTACTTCTTAAGTCCTCTCCTCCAATATGCAGATCAAACTGTTCACCTAAGTACTTAATGCTCATAGCCGAACACTCAACATGCCAGCCAGGGAAACCCTTACCCCAAGGGCTCTCCCACTCCATATCTCGCTTCTTGTCTTTAGGTGAAAACTTCCATAAAGCAAAGTCTCGCTTATCCTTTTTTTCTTTATTTACCGCCACCCTAGCTCCTTCCTTTATCTCATCCAGTGTCGATAGCTCTCCATACTTAAATCCTTTTTCTTCAAATGCCTTAGTACTAAAATATATCCCATCACTAGTTTTGTAGGTCAGACCTTTTTTTTCTAATTTCTCTACCAAACTTACTTGCTCTCTTATATGATCTGTAGCTTTAGCTAGTACATCTGGCTTCAAAAGCTTTAATCTATGCATACCCTGCTTAAAGTCCTTACTGTACTTATCAGCCACATCCCAAGCTGTTATACCTTCTCTTTTAGCTCCTTTTTCTAGTCTATCTTCTCCGGTACTAGAATCCCCTTCATTGTCTCCCGTCAAATGACCCACATCGGTAATATTCATTACATACGTTGTTTTAAGTCCTAAGTACTTAAATGTCCTTACCAGCAAGTCTCCTAAAACATACGTTCTCCAGTTACCAATCTGCACAAAATCATACACTGTTGGTCCACAGGTATATATTCCAATCTCACCTTTTTTAATTGGTTTAAATTTCTCTATCTTGCGCGTTAAACTGTTATACAACTTCATACCTAAACATCATTATATCTACTTTTTACCTCTATTGTTCATGGCTTGCACAGTTCGTTTGTTTCGCGCACTTACATCTTGTCTGTGTTTACCATGTCTATATTTCTTACTATACCCTTTCTTTTTTTGTACATCTACGTCATCTGGACTAGTGGCGTATATGTCTCCGGACATCGAGATATTGCCAGTATTGTCTATCCCTTTATATACCAACCAACCTTTACCTCGCATGCCCAACAACGTCTCTTCATCAACCTCATCCAAAACATAAAAATTCACCACACCATCATCTTGAACCTGAAAAACCACCCCACTTGCCGATATCTGTCTTATTAACTTGCGAAACTCATCTCTTCCCAACTCCTCTTTCAACTGATCTCTCCAAGCACTTATTACCTGAGAGGCAACCTCATCTTCTATGTTTTTAGGAGTTAATGTTGGAATTTCTGGCATGTCTTATCTTACCACTCAAGTCCCATAATTCTAGTATTTCTTTCTAGACATCTCACCCGTACCTCCACCGCTCCTCTGGGCCTGCCTAATCATTGCGTCTCTCTCACTCTCCTTTATCTCTTTTTCTTGCTCTTTTTTGATCTCTCCTTGTCTCTCTTCTACCCTATCCTTTTGAGTATCCTTTTGTTGCTTCTCTCTTACATATCCTGCTAACTCTGCCCGCACTCTTTGTAGACCTCTTTGTTTTTTAACCATTCCTTGTCGTTTTAGCGTCTCCGCGGGGTCACTCTGGCTCGATCCTTCCTGCTCCACTAGTCTCTCACCAGATTGTGTTACGGGTGTAGTTCCACCAACCACTGTCTCAACCGTGCCTTTTACAATATCAGTTCCTGCTTTAACAGTATCTTCCGCTGTCTTCTTTACCACATCTCCCAACTCTCCCAGAACTTTCTTTCCTATTCCAGCAGAATTCATACCTCTCTCCTTCCTTCTAAAGCCCTACTTAAGGTCTGCCCGTCGGCATACTCCACATCTGCTCCAGTTGGCAGCCCCCTACCTATTCTAGTTATCTTCAAGTCCTTTGCTTTACCTTCTTTTATCTTATGAGTGATATACATTGCAGTAGCCTCACCCTCCATAGTTGGGTTGGTGGCCAAAATAAGCTCCTCTACCCCTCCCTTTTTTATTCTTCCCAAAAGCTCATCTATCGTCAACTCTTCTGGTCCTACTCCTCCTAATGGATTGATAGCCCCTCCCAAAACATGATAAACCCCATTAAAGCCATCAGCTCTCTCAAAAGCCAGTAAGTCCAGTGGTGTTTCTACCACACAGACTATTTTCTTGTCCCTCCCATTGTCTTTACACACCGGACATAAGCTATCCTCGCCAATATTAAAGCAAATCTCACACCTTTTTGTGTCTTTTTTTAAACGACTCAAGCCTTCACCAAACTTTTCCAGTCTCTCTTGTGGAACATGTAGTAAATAGTAAGCCAATCTAGCTGCAGACTTTGGTCCAATGCCAGGTAAACTCTCAAACGCATCAATCACCTTTTGTATTGGTCTAATACTTTTCATAACACGATCCAGTGTACACCAAAAATCCTTACTTAAAAATCTTTCCTAACTCACCCATCATACCTTGCATCTCACCCGCCGACCATTTTTGTGCTTTATCAATTGCCTCATTTACTACCTTCAGTACTCTTTTTGCATCCTCACCATCTATCTCCATTGCCTTTAGCTTTCCAGCTCCTGTTACCACCACCTTAATCCCATCATCTTGTACTTCCATCTTTTTCTTAGAGATGCGTCGCTGCAATATTGCTAGTTTTGCTGCTGCTGCTCCTTTTGATCCAAAGTTTCCTATACCCATATTAAAAATATACCACAACTAATTTCCAAAAACATCTTCTGCTGCCTCTATATACTCATCAACCTTCACCACTCTATCTACCTTCACTACCTTTTTTGCTTGTTTCTCGCCCAACACACATCTTAAAACCGTTGGACCCCAAAGCTCCTCTGCAGCTTGCTCCACCAATACTCTCTTGGAATCTTGTTCTAACTGACTTTTGTGAAACTCGTAAAACACTTCCACCGTCAAACTGTTGCCATCAGCCACCTTTGGTTTTGACGCTCTAAGTAGCCCAGCTATCGACCTGTTCTTAGAAGACAGTTTGTCCAACAACTTACCCCACTCTTCCTCAATTTTAACGATAGACAAGCTGTTGTTACCTCTCTTTACCTTAATCTTCTCTACTGGCGGGGCTTGTTTTACCTCAACCCTTTGCTGCACTCTCATCTCCACTTTTTCCTCAACGACTTCTTCAGCCTTTAACTTACCTTCTTGGTTTCCTCCTCCTGTTGTCCCCAAAGCCACTTCCAAAAGAGATAACTCAATCGGTAAAAATGGTAACGGTGACACCTTAAGCTTCTCGGCCGACTCAACCAAAAGACCTGCTAGTACCACCATCTTGCCAACGTCACCTTTCTTTTCTACTGCCTGCCTGATCATTCCCTGTAAGGTTTTTAACAAATCTTCCAGTAAACTACCGGCATTAACTCCCTTTTTTTCTAGATTCTCTAGCTTCTTGCCTATATCACCAGACTTACCTTCAAGACTTGTCAAAATTAGATCACTAACATCATCTCCTCCCGCTAACCCCAGTATCTTCTCTACCGTCTCTTTGGTAATCTTCTTACCGGAATTTCCCAGTTGCTGTAAAAGTTTATGTCCTTCCCTGAAGCTTCCATCAACCGACCCGGCCAACATCTCCACTGCTTCCTTGTCCATCTTGAGTTTTTCTCCCTTAACCACCTTCATCAAAGAACCCAACACTTCCTTTTCAGTTGCTTTCGTAAAAGCTACTTTGGCACACCTGCTTATAATCGTCTCTGGTACCTTGTGTAGCTCGGTAGTACAAAGAAAGAACATCACATGTACTGGTGGCTCTTCCAAGACCTTCAATAAGGCGTTAAAGGCTTCCTTGGTCAACATGTGTACCTCATCTATGATGTAGATCTTCTTTGTCAAACTAACCGGTGATAATTTGATTCTCTCTTTCAAACTTCTGATGTCGTCAATTCCTCGATGTGACGCCGCGTCCATCTCTAAAACATCTACTTCATTTCCCGATTTGATTCCCTTACAACTTCTGCACTTTCCGCAAGGTTCTCCCTTTCCCTTTTTCTCTTCGCAGTTGACCGCCATCGCTAAGATTCTAGCTGCACTAGTCTTCCCGGATCCTCTTGGTCCAACGAAAAGATATGCATGTGGTAGACTCCCTCCTTTTAAAGCACTAAGTAAATTATCCCTTACATCCGTTAAATCCAGTTCTTCAATCTTCTGTGGTCGGTACTTCAGGTAATAGCTCACATCTAACACTAACCCCTCAACTCCTCCCCTGTCAAGGTGGAAATTATTTACTCAACCGACTCAACAAATGAAACAATTATTGTTTTTATGATTTTTCTTCTTCGCTTTTTTTTACCAAAGCCACATCTTGCACAAAGTTTCTTTTAAACCCTACGTTTCTTTCTTCTTCATCTTTTCTATTTTTGTTCCACGCCACGGTCCAACCAAAATTTTCATCTCTCAAAGAGAGGGTTACACCGTCACCTTGAGACGTCAGACTTGCTATATCAACCTCAAACACATGACCGTCCAACTCTTCATAATCATCTATTACCTCCGCCAAGATAACATCATCTCCACCCGCCACCTCTTTCATCTTCACAAACCTGGAAGACAACGTTGCATCTCCCTCATTAGTACAAATCTGCAAAACTCCTTTTCCATCTGCGTGGTTAAAAACAAAAAAGAAAATTTTCAAATCCGAGTTATCATCTGAACCTAAAGCAATTACTAACTCTTTTTCCGTTTTCATTACACTACTTCTATACGGCTCAGATACGTTTAAGTCTTCCAGTACAAGATCGGTTAAATACTTCTGAGCCTCCACAAAAGCCTTATTAAGCCCTGCTATTTCATGCTCTTCTTGTATCTCTCTTACTATTGGGTTTCTTCTTTCTTTTGGCAATACCATAAAAATTACTATACCATATCTCGTCAAGACTTAAGAAATCTCTTAAAACGTCTAACTCTTAATCGTGATGTACACCCAATAAATGCAACACCCCATGAAGTACTAAAAACTCAATCTCCTCATCTAAAATTTTGTTTAACTTTACTGCTTGTTTCTTAGCGACGTTGTAACAAACAATCACGTCTCCCAGTAGCATCTGGTCATCCTCGGGTACTAACGTTCCTTCCATCTGGCTAAAAGACAGAACGTCTGTCACCTCGTCTTTACCCAAATACTTTTTGTTTAGTTCTTTAATCTTTCGCTCTCCCACTACGGATACACTTAAAACCACCTTACCTGTTAAACCCTTGTCTTGTAGTAACTCCTCAACTGCTTTTCTAATTCTTTTTCTGTCAAACACATACCTACCATCCGCCCCAATAGCTACTTTTACTCTTAACTTCTCTTTCATAGCTCGCCTACAATCTTGGCCACTAGATTTCCATCTGCTTTTCCCGATAGTTTCTTCATTATCTCTCCAATCAATCTACCTCCTGATAGATCACTCCCTTTACTTACTTCCATAACTATCTTTCTCACTTCTTCCTCACCCATTTCGTCAGGCAAATAGCCTCCGATTACCTTAAGTTCGTACGCCTCACTTTCCTGTCTTTGTTTGTCACCAGCTTGTTTGTAAACCTCAATCGCGTCCTTTCTCTTTCTAGCCTCTTTTTTAAGCATGGCTATAACAGACTCATCGTCATCTTTTTTGTCTACAGTCAAGTAACCTATCTCACTCCATAAAAGCTTCAAAATAGCTACCAAAAGCCTATCTGCCTCTTTCTGAGCAGTAAGTAAATCACTTTTGATTCTTTCTTTTAGGTTCATCTTATTTAGTTCTACCTGACTGTCTTTTGTTTCTTCGCCTAATCTTGGCGAACTCTTTTTTCAAAAGTTTTCTTTGTTCGTATCGTTTTTTAGAATCACTTTGATGACCTCCAAAAGCCACTTCCTTGACTTTCTCCAAACCTGGATCGTTAAAGGTCATTCGCTTGAACTCATTTATGAGTTGTTGCTGACTTTGACCTTCTTTCTTTTTAGCTACTAAAGCCATTTATAAAAACACCTCGTTTCTAATTTTATTTAATTACTATGTCTGTCCTGCTGGTTCGCTTTTACTTCCACCCAAAACATGAATATGTTCATGTTCAAAGTGGTTGTATCCTGCCCCGTTACTTACCAACTTGTAGCCAGTTTTAGATAAATTCAGCTTATGAACTACACTAAAAACAGCTCCCATCATTTTACCCCAGAATACAGACAAATTACTAGCCCCTATATCTCCCGCGTCCTTTTTCTTTATATGATCCTTAGGCATAACCAAAACGTGCACTGGAGCCTTGGGATACTTGTTTTCAATCGCTAAAAACTCATCATTTTCCCACACTTTTTTCCCAGGTTCTCTACCGGCTACTATCTCGCAAAACAAACAAACATCACCACTCATAACTTTATTATATCCCTAATGGTAATAAGCACCATCAACCCCAAAAGGAATATCATTCCCACCCCATGGACCCAACCTTCTATCCTGTTTTTTATCTTTTTACCAATCACCATCTCAAGCCCTAAAAACACCAGTCTTCCACCATCCAATGCTGGTATCGGCAATATGTTTAAGACAGCTAAATTCATAGATAAAATGGCCATAAACTGTAAACTAGCTAGCCAACCCATCTCGTTCACTCGTGCAGACACCTTGTAGATTCCTACCGGTCCAGACACATCTTCCGGCACTCCTTCACCACTCACTAATCCTGACAACATACCTCCCAACCCCTTAACTATCTCCTTACCCCAAGCGTAGGCTTCTTTTGTACCTACTACAGCTCCCTTAAAAGGCATCTGCCACCAAGGCAGCTTAACTAGCTCGGTGTCAGACAGTAATACACCTAGTGAACCTTCGCCTTCTGGTGGGCTCACTCGAGGCACTACCTTTACTTCCCTGTCTTCTGTCTCTCCTTCAAGTACCAAAACTATCTCTTCACCTTTATGTTCTCCTATCAAAGATATTACATCCTCTGTCTTGGTAAATCCCTTTATGATCTCTCCCTCTTTTATACCTACCTTTGCCGCCGGGCTTCCCTCCGACACTCCCACCACCTTGACCTTACCTACCTGTGTCGGCACTCCCATTACAGAGTAAACTATCCCAAAAAGAACCACTCCTAAAACAAAGTTGCCAAACACACCTGAAAGTAAAACAACCGCTCTCTGCCATATTGGCCTATCCCAAAACATATCATCACTTGCCTTTTCTCTGTGTCCAAAGTTCTCTCCCTTGATACTCACAAAACCTCCAATGGGTAGCAAATTCAAGGAAAACAAGGTTCCTTTCCAACGAAAAAGCTTCTTCACCCTAGGAGGGAAGCCTATCCCAAACTCTTCCACTTCCATACCAAAAGCCTTGGCAGCAAAAAAATGACCCAGCTCGTGAATCAAGATCAATAAAGATAGGGTAAGTAAAAATATCAGAACCTGCATACCAATTATGTTAACACAAGCTACATCTTTTCTGGCACCTCTATGTTAAGCAGTCCCAATCCAGTCTTCAAAATCTGGGCTACAGCCGCGGTCAATCCTAATCTAAAATCCTCGTTTTCACCACCAATTACCTGATTATTACCGTAAAAACCATTAAAGCTTCTAGATAAATCAAGTAAGTACTCACAAAGTAAGTTGGGTGAAAGTTCTCTAGTAGCTCTCTCTACCACTTCTCCAAACCTGTACAACTTCCTCAACACCTCTAACTCTCCCTCACTCAAACTAGCCATATCAAGTTTCAAGTCTTTCCCACCTGTACGAGGCATAGATTTTTTCAAGACACTTAACGCTCTTACTGCGCTGTACTGCACATACGGGCCGGAATCACCCTCCATCGACAAGGCTTTCTCCCAGTCAAACTTGTAGCTTGTCTGAGGTGAATGTTTAAGATCATTAAAAATAGTGGCTCCTACACCTACTTGTCTAGCTGACGTCTCATTTATCTCCGCCGCCTTATTAATCATCTTCTTCAAAAGCTCTTCCATACTTTCAGTGGTGCCTTTTCTAGTACTCATCTTCTTACCATCCGTCCCCAATACCAGTCCGTGAGCAACATGAACAAAATCTTCTTTCTTGCCCCAACCAGTCTTTTCGGCCGCAGCAAATACCTGTTTAAAATGCAAACTCTGTTCAGCACCTACCTCATAAATATACAAATCTGAGGCCATATTCGGGTTTTCTCTTCGCCACTTTACCGTAGCCATATCTCGGGTAAAATATGTACTCGATCCATCGCTTTTGACAAGCATTGCTGGTGGTAAACCGTCTAGTTCCACAATCAAAGCTCCACCCTCTCCTTTGACAGCAACCTTCTTTTTCTTCATCTCTTTAATCACCTTTTCCATCTCGTCTTGATAGAAACTCTCCCCGTACGCCTCATCTATCTTTACTCCAAGTAAATCATATACCTTGTCAAAATCCTTCAAACTCATCTTGATAGCCGTCTGCCAAACCTTTTTTGCCTTTGGCTCCCCTTTCTCTAATCTTGCAAAGGCTTCTTGCGCTTTCTTTAGATACTTCTCATCTTCCTTTACCAATTTGTTGTATTTTACATAAATTTCCTCTATCTCGTTAACACTCATCTTTGATAAGTCTAAGTCCCACTTTTCTACCGCCGCCACTATCATCCCAAACTGTGTGCCCCAATCACCCAAGTGATTATCTCCAACACACTTCCAACCGGAAAACTTATGTAAGTTATATATCGCCTGGCCAATAATGGTGGATCGCAAGTGGCCCACACTAAACTGCTTGGCAATATTAGGCGCAGAGTAATCAATCACCATCCGCTTATCCTTACCCCAACTTCCCTTACCGTAATCTTTATTTTGTTTAACTACCTTAAGCATCTCAGCTACCAACCATTCCTTCTTTAACCAGAAGTTTATAAACCCAGGACCGGCAATCTCAACTTTCTCTACTACCTTCATCAAATCCTTATCTTTCTCCAACTTCTCCTTTATTACCTTGGCCTTAACACCCGTTTTCAAGGCTACGTTACTAGAGTAATCCCCCATTAATTCATCTGCTGGATGTTCTACTCCAACTTTTCCCAAAGACGAAACATCGAGAGTCTTAATCGCCTTCCCGATTGCCTGTTCTATTATCTTTCTTATCTCCATCTTAAATTTCCATGATCTCAAGCTCCTTAATCTTACTCATCTCGTCCAGTCTTTCTTGATACTTCTCAAATATTTTCTGCATCTCCTCCAACATTCTCTTTATATCATCCTCACTCACACCAGACTCGCCTTCCAGGCTATCTATTCTCTCTTTGACATCTCCCCTGGCCTGCCTAAGCATTACCTTACCACTCTCGATTTTCTGAGCCAATAGTTTCACAAAATCCTGTCTTCTCTCTTCGGTTAGCGGTGGGACCGGCAGTCTGATCAGACCCTCACTCACGGCTGGAGACAACTGTAGTTCACTGGCCACAATTGCCTTTTCTATATCCTGGACCACACTCTTGTCCCAAGGTTCGATAATGATCAAGGAGTGATCTGGTGCCGAAATACTCGCTAGCTCCTGCAATCTCATCTTCTGACCACCATAAGCATTAACCATGATATTTCCTACCATGTCTGGCTTAGCCTTCCCTGTTCGCACCGTATCCATGTCACCTTTTACTATCTCTAGAACTTTATCCAACTTCTCTTTTAGTAGCTTCATTATCTCTTGATCCATTACTTTCCTTTTTTAATAACGTCTGCCCATTTTTTTTCTAAATCTTCTGTGGTCAACCCCTGAAAACCCATTTCCAACAATCTTCCTCTTATCTTATCCTTTAGTTTACCAATTTTTTCATCTCCTTTATCTAAGGTCAAGGACACCCTACTGTCGCTTAGGCCAATACTTCTCCCCAGAATCTTTTTCTCCTTCATCTTTTCAGCTATTCTTGGAAACTTCTCTTCAAAAGTTTTTCTGGTCGTCCTGGTAGCAAAAATAATTGCGTCTGGACCAAACTCATCTATTTCTTTTTCCATTACCGGAAACGAAAAATTAGTCCCACCATAACCGGCTAAATAATTAAGTTTCTTTTTTTCTCCCACATCTTCATCTTCCAAAACACCTGCAATCAGGCGACTTCTATTTTCCCCAGCCAAACACACTACATAGATTTTCCAGGGCTTCTTAACCTCAACCTCTTCAGCTAAGCTTGGATCATTATCGTAGTCTTTAAGCAAACCAAAACTACCATCTTCCTTCGACTTATATTTTCTTTTCACTAACTCCCTGGCTTTATTCTGTCTTTTTACACTATCTATAAAGGGAACATTTTCATCTTCCATAAACTAATTCTATCATTACTCGCCCAGTTCAAAGCGAACAAAACGAACTATTCTCATGTTCTCTCCAATCTTCCCCACCAACTCCTTCACCAGATCTCCTACTTTCTTACTAGAGTCTCTAATGTAGGCCTGCTTCTCTAACTCTTTAACGTCTTTTGGATTCATGCTCGCAACCTGCATGGCTACTTCTTTACAAAGATTAACAAACTCCTCGTTTTTAGCCACAAAATCGGTCTCACAAGCTATCTCCACCATGGCTCCTACGCCGCCAGTCTGGTGAATGTAAGAATGAATCAACCCACTCTTTACTTCCCTATCAGACTTTTTGGTAGCCTTAGCTAGCCCTTTCTTTCTTATTATCGCCTCTGCCTTTTTCATATCCCCTTTAGCCTCTTCCAAGGCTTTCTTAACTCCCATTACTCCGGCACCAGTCTTGTCTCGTAATTTCTTGATCTTATCCATCATAGTCTTTTACTTCTTTTTCTTTAATCCTAGTTCAATTGCTCCAACTAGTTTTCTAACTACCAGCTCCACAGCCGCTGTAGCATCATCATTCATAGGAATCGGATAGTCTATTGGTTCAGGGTCAGTATTAGAGTCTACCAAAGCTACAACTTTTGTCCCTCTTATCTTAGCCTCTTTAATAGCCGTTCTTTCCTTACGGATATCAACCACCAAGATTATATTAGGTGCTGAGTTTAAGTCAGCCAAGCCTCCAAACTGTCTCTCCAGCTTAGCAATCTCCCTATCTATCAACAGTCTCTCTTTCTTAGTAAAACTCTTTAAGGCACCACTATCTCTCTCTTCCTTTAGTTTCTTCAATCTATCAATCCTAGTCTTCATCTGTTGCCAGTTAGTAATCGTGCCTCCAAGCCATCTCTCTACCACGAAAGGTAGTTTAACTCTATCAGCCTCACTTCTAACGATCTCTTTTGCCTGTCTCTTTGTTCCTACTAAGGCGATAGTCTTACCCTCGCTCATCCACTTAGTCAAGGCTTCACTAGCCGCCTCTATAGCGTCTACAGTCTTTTCTAAGTCAAATATATGTACTCCTCCTCTTTTGCCATGCAAAAACTTGTCCATCTTAGGATTCCAGCGCCTAGCTACATGACCAAAGTGGGCTCCTGCCTCAAAAAGGATCTTTACCATCTCCTCTTTACTTCCCTTCAAAACTTTTACTTCTTCCTTGACCTCTTTTTTTACGGTCTTTACAATTTTTTTTGTTGACTTTACGGTCTTTTTAACTTCTTTTTCTATCTTTTTAGTTGCCATATTAGTTTCCTTATTACCTCTCTCTGGGACCTTTATAAGGAAACTCCCCAAAGATGCGTTTTATTAACTTCTCTATTCTAACCTGTTTTACTTAAATTTTCAAATAGACTCAACACCGTTACCGGACCCACACCACCAGGCACAGGAGTAATCACACTTGCCTTTTCTTTTACTCCATCATCAAAATCAGCCTTAGGATAACCCAAATCGACAGCCACTACTCCCTCTTTAACCATACTAGCCTTCACTAGGCCTGGTTGACCCGTGGCACTAATCACTACGTCAAAATCTTTTAACCGAGCTAAGTCATCTCCCATATCAAACCCTTTTGCGCTAAACCGCTTTACCAAAGCCTTTCCAATCATTCCCTTGCTTCCAACCACAGCTACCGTCATCTTATCCTTATCAACCCCTACTTTAACAAGTATCTTCTCGACAGCCACTACCACCGCCGGTAAAAATACATTACTGTCGGGGTTCAGCCCATCAACATCCTTTTCTTTTGGTATCTGCCTTAAGATATCATCTCTTCCCTTCTCATCTACTCCAACAATCGGTAGCTGAACCAGTACTCCATCTACGTTTTCATTCAAACGAGTAAGGTCTGGTGCTCCCTCGGAAAATACCACCCTTACTTTAACTCCTAAACTCTCTCCCATCTCTCTTTTTAACCTAACATACGTACTCTCCTTATCCCCTGTCTGGAAAATAATCAGTCTTTTACCCACTAACACTCCACTTGCTGCTAACTCTTCCTTTATCTCTTTTGCCAAACGATTTCCATCAAATACCATAACTAGTATTCTACACCTCTCCTCTTACCTTCCATATCTTCATTTAATCCTGACCTCTCTTTTATTAATCTTAAGCAGTTGTTCTTTACCACTTCAAACGCATAGTTAGCGTCAACCACCACCGTATTCTTAGCAAACATACCTCTACCCCTAGTAATGTCCAGCGCCTCCGCACCATATGCTTTAACCATATCTAAAGCCATATCATCAAAAGGATCTCCTTCTGCACCTCGACTTGCCCTCTCTCGCAAACTTTCCTCATTAATCGAGAGCACCAGTCGCAAGTCTGGTTCCGAAAAACCGTAATCTACATACAGATCATTATGTATCTTTACCAACTCATCTCTACTCATTCCACTTAACTCTTGATACTTAAATGTGGACATATAGTCCCTGTCTTTTAAGACTATTACTCCCCTCTCTATGTTCGGAAGAACTACTTGGTTCATATTAATCTCTCTAGCCATATAGAAAAGATAGGTTTCTTGTCTTGGTGTCAAATTACCCAATTTTTTCTCCAAAAAAATCTTACTTCTAATCTTTTCCGCTTCAGGACATCCCCCAGGCTCTCTCGTCATCACCACCTCAAACCCTTCTTTTTCCAATTCTTCTTTTACTTCCCTCATTATCGTAGATTTACCTGCAAACCCCGGACCCTCAAAAACCATGTACTGTCCTTTATTCATTTCATTCAATATAGCACTTCATCTGATAAAATCAACCAACTTAAAAACCACCAGTTCTTTAAAATCTCAAAAAAGGAGTAATACTAATGAAACAGTATCTAGAATTGATTGACAAAATCTTAAAGGACGGAGTCGACAGACCAGACCGTACTGGAACAGGTAGACGTTCCATCTTCGGGCATCAGATGCGCTTCAACCTACAAAAAGGGTTTCCCTTGATCACCACCAAAAAAGTCCATCTAAAATCAGTCATTTATGAACTACTTTGGTTCATCCAAGGCAGCACCAACATCAACTACTTAAACCAGCACAATGTCAGGATATGGAATGAATGGGCAGATGAACAAGGTGAGCTAGGTCCTACCTATGGTAGCCAATGGCGTAACTGGCTAGGTCCACACGGTGAAACCTATGACCAACTTCGCGACGCTATACATTTGATCAAGACCGAGCCAAGCTCCACTCGCATGATCGTCAATGCCTGGAACGTCTCTAGTCTAAAAGACATGGCCTTGCCTCCATGTCACTTAATGTTCCAGTTTTATGTAGCGGAAGGCAAGCTCTCTTGTCTTATGACTCAACGGTCAGTAGATGTCTTCTTAGGCTTACCGTTTAACATCGCTTCCTACGCCTTGTTAACCATGATGGTCGCTCAGGTCACTGATCTTGAACCAGGAGACTTAATCTTGAGTCTAGGAGATACTCACCTTTACAGCAATCACTTCAACCAAGCCAGGGAGCAATTATCAAGAAACCCCTACCTATTGCCCAAAATGCTCATCGCTCCCGAGGTCAAAAACATCGACCGTTTCATTTTCGAAGACTTTCAACTAGTCGATTACCAGGCTCATCCACACATAAAGGCTCCAATCTCTGTCTGAAAATATTTCATCATCTAACCCGACTCCTTAACCAGAGTCGGTTTTTTATCTTCCACTACTTCTTTTTTCACTTCTTCTCCTTTTACCACCGGTTTCTTCCAACTAGCCCAGTCACACTTAGGATACTTCTCACAACCATAAAACTCTCTACCTTTTCTCGTCTTTTTTATAACCACCTTTGATCCACATTTCTCACACTTAACTCCTTCTAAGTACTTCGTCATGTTCTCGATATGCCTACACGCTGGGAACTGATCACAAGCAAAGAACTCTCCAAACCTACCGCTCTTTACGATTATTTCTCCCTTTTTACACTCCGGACAATTTCTCCCAGTCTTTACTACCGGAATCACAATTGCCTTCACCTTTTCCTCTACCTCCAGTACCTTTTTGTCGAACGGACCATAAAACTCAGACAACATCTCCTGCCAGCTCTCTTCCTTTGTCACTACCCCGTCCAGCTTCTTCTCCATCTCTGCCGTAAACTCATACTCCAGCTGATCCGGGAAGTTCTTGACCAAAAACTCAGTTACCGTTCTACCAATATCCGTCAAGAAAAATCTTTTTTCTTTTCGTTCCACATATCGTCTGTAGATTATCTTCGTAATCGTCGGTGCATAAGTAGACGGCCTACCAATCCCTCTCTTTTCGAGCTCTCTAATCAGAGAAGCATCGTTAAATCTTGCTGGTGGTTGGGTAAACTTCTGTTCAGCCAGTACTTTATCAAGATCCAGTTTTTCTTTCTCGCTAATGTCAGGCAATAATTTATCCTCTCCTACTCCCTTACCAAACACCTTCTTCCAGCCATCAAACTTCTCTATCTCACCCCTAGCAACCAACTGATACTTACCTGCCCCAATCTCCACCCTTGTCTGGTCATACAAGGCCTCCGCCATCTGGCTAGCAACTGTTCTCTGCCAAATTAGTCTATAAAGCTTTGCTTCATCCGTAGCCATCTTACCCCTACCTTTAAACTCTTCCGGCAACTTACCAATCTTAGTTGGCCTAACCGCTTCATGGGCTTCCTGAGCCAGTACCTTACCACCAGACTTGTAGGTTTTGAGTTTAGCCGGCACATAACTAACACCAAACTGCTTCTTAACTAAAACTCTAACGTCACTAACCACAGAAGAAACTAAGTTTAACGAGTCAGTCCTGTGGTAGGTAATATTTCCATGTTCATAAAGACTCTGGGCCACACTCATGGTTTTCCTAGCCGACCAACCCAATCTATTTGCTGCCGACTGTTGCATCGTAGAAGTCTTGAATGGTGGTCTAGGATAAGCCTTCCTGGCTTTCTTGACTACCTTAGTCACCTCGTACTCTGCTCCCTCAAGATCCTTTTTTATCTTACTTGCCTCTACCTCATTTCCTACTTCCTGTTTCTTACCGTCGATTTTAGAAAGCTCTGCCGACACCAACACCACCTCCTTATCCTTAGTTAAAAGATCAGCTCCAATTACCCAGTACTCATCCGCCTTAAACTTCTCGATCTCATTCTCACGCTCCCAAACCAATCTCACTGCGACACTCTGCACTCTACCACCAGACAAGCCTCTTCTAACCTTATGCCACAACACAGGTGACAGTCTAAATCCCACAATCTTGTCCAAAATCCTTCTAGCTTGTTGGGCCTCAACCAACTCCATATTTATCTCCCCTTTTTTCTCCATTGCCGCAAGCACCGCCTCCTTAGTAATGGAATGAAACACCACTCTAGAAAACTTCTTCTCATCCTCACCTTTTTCCTTTAAAAGTTCCAGTACATGCCAAGCAATTGCCTCTCCTTCTCTGTCTGGGTCAGTTGCCAGTATCACTTTATCTGCCTTAGCAACCATCGCCTTTATCTCGTTTACTTGTTTCGCCTTACCTCTAACCTGGATGTACTGCGGTTCGAATTTATACTTCCCGTCCTTCTCTGTGATCTCAACACCCATTTTGGACTTAGGCAAATCCCTTAAATGTCCCATCGTTGCCACCACTTCAAAACCTTTACCCAAGTACTTTGACAGGTTTTTTGTTTTAGTTGGTGACTCAACGATCAAAAGATTCATTAACTCTTTACTATACATCATCTTGCAAGTTTGTAAAAAAGAGATCTTTAAACAACGACAGTAAAACACATCTCTTTTTATTTCTCCAGCGCATCTTTAAAAACTCAAGACCTGTCATCAATCGACTACTTTAATTACTCAATATTTTCACACCATTTTCTCAAACGTAAAACCCGAAGCAACTCCTAACGTAATTTCCGTACTCTCTATGGTCGATCAGTAAACTTATACTGCTATATCCAGACATTTAGAAAGACTAGGAATCAATTATTTTCCCCGCAAAATGTAGTCCACAATCTTTCGAGCAACCGGTCCGGCCATCTCACTTCCCTCTCCCGCTTCCGGCAGCAATACTGTTACCACCGTCCACTCACTTTCATCTTTACTGGTCGGTACCACCACAGTAATCCATGCATGCGGCTTGGCTTCCTCACCACCATGTTGGGCCGTCCCGGTCTTACAATACACATCACTCTCTAAATCAAAAAATGGAAATGCCGTTCCCCCACTAGCACATGCTCCTTTCATACCAGACGCAATTAAACGCTTGGTCGTCTCACTTATCTTCAAGTCTCTACAGTCCGACTCTCCACTTACCAGTCTTGGCTCACACACCTTACCGCTAAACACACTGGCCGTCCAACTGTTAACCTGCAAAGGCGTTACCAGTAAGTCTCCCTGACCAATAGCTAAGTGATAGGTATTACCCAAAAACCATCTTCCTCCCGTTGTCTTCTCTCTCCATAGTGGAGTCGGCAAAAAACCAGTTGCCTCACCGGGCAAATCGATCCCCGTCTGCCTACCTACTCCCATTCTATCAGACCACTCGACCATGTTGTCTACCCCCAACCACTCCCCTAGTTTGTAAAAATAGATATCATTACTTCTAGACAAAGCCTTCTCAATATTTACCAACCCTTCAGTCCTACCGTACTGATCAAAGTACCAGTTACCAAACCTAAACTCACCCACCTTTATCTCACCTGCATCTTCCACAGTCTTGTTTCCATCAACCACTTCTTCTTCCAAACCAGCTATGGCCACCACCAATTTATATACCGATCCCGGAGGATATGTTCCAGAAATAACTCTATTAAACATTGGCTTGTTCTCCTTGTCTTCAACCACCGCCAAGGAGTTAGTATATGTTCCACCTTCTTCTCCCCTTATCCCTTCCTTAACAAATAAGTTGGGATCAAAACTAGGCAAGCTAACCATGGAGAGAATCTCCCCATTCACCTTACTGACCACCACTCCAGCTCCACTTAAGCCGTGTTCTTCCATCGTCTCTTTTACTACCCAGTAAACCTGTCTTTGTAAACCTACATCCAAGCTCAACTTAAGATCCTTACCACCAACAGCTTCTTCTCTGTCTAACTCTCTTATCGTCTCCCCTAAAGCATTTTCCTCAATCAACTTCAAACCCCACTCACCTCTTAACCTCTTATCATACCAACTCTCCAAACCCGCCTTACCGACCATCTGTCCCAAAAAACAACTATCACCACACGCTTCCAACTTCTCCTTTGAGATCTCACCTACAAAACCGGTAACTCCAGCTCCCACCTCACCCAAAGGATAGTGTCTAATTATTTTTTCTCCCACCTTTTTATTCACCACCAAATACTCTCCATTCCTATCTAGTATCGCTCCTCTCATTGGGTCGACTCTTTCTTTCCTGATCCTGTTACCACTAGCTTGTTCCTGATGATACTCACCCAAAAAAAGAGTCAAAAATACCAACCTTGAAAGAAACACCCCTATTACTAAGTAGATTCCTAACCTAAACCAACTCAACACTTCTTTTTTCATACCCTTATCTCTCCTCCCCAACTATCTCTCATCTTCAAAAACACCATCATTAAAACAAGAATTCCTGCCTCTACTAACGAGAACTGAACTCGAGTTACCATTGCAACCAACCAAGCCATCCCCGTCACTACCAAAACATCCATCCAACTATCCTTACCCACAAAACTCCTTAAAAGACTCATTAACCACACCCCTACTACCAATACTAAACTAGACCAACCAATGGCAATACCAGCTACTCCTGTAAGTAAAAACCCCAAAACAAATGCCAACCAATAAACATACTCCCAGTCTAACAAAAACCATAAGGCCGGCCAGTACACTGCCCATCCTAGTACACCCTCACCAACCAACAAAAGTACCACCACTCCAACCAGCTTGTATATAATGTTCTTATTCATTATGCAACTTACTCCTTTACTCATATCCATCCTACTGCTTGTCACAAGTAAACTCAAGCCCTTAGAACCCAGCTACCAAAAAATTACCAACTCCCTTATCTCTCTTCACCAACCAATTACCAGTTTAAAAAACAAGACAAACCAACAAAAAATACTTCTTACCTCGCTACCTAAAATACGCTATCAAAACCTAGATCTACAGGCAGAAAATAGCCAATTAAAGACTCAAAATCTACTCTTAAAAAACAAACTAAATCTAACAAACTTCGAGACTCCATCTTGGAACACCGTTCCCGTAAGAATCATAAAAATCGACCAAGTAATATCCGCTACCTCCAATCAAACCGACCAGGTAAAACCAGGCATGCCTTTGGTCCACTCAACCAACATTATTGGCATCGTCCAAAAGGTAAGCTCTTCCATCATCTACATCTTGCCCTTAAAAAATGATGATATTTCTTTCCCCGTCCAAACAGACCAAGACACTCAAGGTGACTACGTCTTCCAGAACCGACTCTCTCAGATGACAAACATTACTGACCAAGAAACCCCCAACCAAGACGACACCGTCTTCACCCTACCAACGGAGGAAATCCCCGAAGGTCTTATCGTCGGTCAGGTAAAGCAGGTCCTCACCAAACCAAGTAATCCAATTCAAAAAGTAGAAATCGATCTCCCTCTAAACGTCTCACAAATAACCGATACCTACATCATCACTGATCCTAACTAAAGCAGCCAATTTAAACCCATCTCCACCCAGGCAACCGCCAAACCTGCTCCCACCATCACCTGTAACCAACTATGTTTCTTAATCTCCACCCTAGACCACAAAACCAACAGTAAAACCAACGTCAACCACCAGTAGCTTTCCCAGCCCCAGAAATGGTTAAAAAAGGCCAACATGACGCCATTGACTCCAGCGTGAACCGAAATCTTCCAGAAATAAGTCACTACCGCAAATACCACTGCCAAACTCCAAAATACCAACAAAATCGAGGCCAGCTCTGTCTTACCCAAGAAAAATGCATAAACCACTCCCACTAAGTGAGTCAAGGAAGTAACAATATACAAACTTCTTCTCTCCTTCTTTTTTGTTATATCCCAGTCAGAAATAAAACCTTTCTTCAAACCATAGAACATGTACAAAGCTGGAAGCAAAGCATCCACTATCAAAAGAAATATCAAAAAACGCCATCTCAATCCATTGGTCAATGCCCACCAGACCGCCACCGAAAGGATCATCGGAATCTCGATTACCGGGTCAAAAAGCCTAGATACCACCCAAGCCAACTTCTTCATACACTAAATATACTACAAACTATCCCAAATCCCCTACCACTCTTACTTTTTTAAGTAATCCATCATTTTCCAAAACCTTAGCACACCCTCTTACTACTGCTTCCATCGGATTGTCTGTTATCCAAACCGGCATGCCGGTTTGTTCAGATATTAACTTGTCAATTCCTCTAATCAAAGATCCTCCACCAGCCATAACAGCTCCTTTTTCCAAGATGTCCGCTACTAGATCCGGTGGTGTCTCCTCAATAATCTGGGCAATCTCTACCAAAATAGTATTAATTACCGGCATCAATGCTTCTCTAATCTCCACACTTCCAAGTCTCAAAGACTTTGGCAGACCATCATTTAAACTTCTACCTCTTACCACCACCTGCAACTGTTTACCATCTGCTTCTGACTTTAACTCGAAAGCAGAACCCACAGCTAACTTGACCGACTCCGCTGTACTCTCACCCAAAAGCAAACTATGTTTCAATCTAACAAACGACATTACCGCCTCAGTCAACTCGTCTCCCGCAACTCTCAATGACTTGTTCAACACTAACCCTCCTAAGGAGATAACCCCAATCTCTGTAGTTCCTCCTCCAATATCTATAACCATCTGTCCCTGAGCCTTACTGACAGGCATGCCTGCTCCGATAGCCGCCGCCATAGGTTCTTCAATCAAAAACACCTTTCTAGCTCCAGCCGTTATGGCCGCCTCATAAACCGCTCTTCTTTCTACTTCTGTTACTCCAGATGGAATCCCCACTACCACCCTAGGCCTTGGCATCTTAAACCCCAATCCCTTATATGTCTCATGTACTTGAACTATATAATGCTTAAGCATCGCCTCGGTTGCATCAAAGTCAGCTATCACTCCATCCCTTAAAGGCCTTATCACCTCTATGCTAGCAGGATTCTTGCCCAACATCTTCCTGGCCTCTTCTCCAATAGCCAGTATCTCTCCAGTTTTTTTATGTCTTGCCACCACCGATGGTTGTCTAATCACGATCCCTTTACCTCTAACATGCACCACCGTATTAGCTGTCCCCAGGTCAATCCCCACATCCAAAGTAGTCATCCGCCAAATTTTTTCAAGCATTGTAAAAGATCATACCATGTTCATGATAAACTTACGCTTATGAATCAGCTGATCTCTTTTTTGTTTCGTACCCTATTCTTCTTTACACCTCTACTTCTCTGGCCCCAGACCAGTGAAGTCTTCGAGTTTCCTAAGATGCTTTTTGTTTATGGAGTTACCATATTGATTACCACAGTTCAAATTCTAGACTGGATCAAATCAAAAAAAATCACCATTCGCCGTACTCCACTAGACATCCCCATTCTCTTGTTTATACTTGTCCAAATACTGTCTACCATCTTCTCTATCGACCCCCACACCAGTCTCTGGGGCTACTATAGTAGATTCCACGGTGGCTTAGCCTCTACTATCTCCTATATTCTGCTCTTCTATATATTCATATCTTCCTCACCTAAAGACGGCAAATCTAAAAAGACCTATGTTCTCTCCTACTTAAACACCATATTTCTTTCCACTGGCTTAATCTCAACCTATGCAGTACTAGAACACTTTGGTATAGACAAGACCCTCTGGGTCCAAGATGTTCAGTCAAGAGTATTCTCTACGTTAGGTCAACCCAACTGGTTATCTGCTTACCTAGTAGCCATTCTCCCACTCCCCATACTCCTGTTCTTAAAAAACAAAAAACCTGCACACTTACTTCTATCTCTTCTTATCATCACCAGTATCATCTTCACCAAATCTCAGTCCGGTATCGCTACACTTCTCATCGTCCTTGTATTAATCACCATCTACAAAGTCAAATCCAAAGGCAAACTACTGCTCTCACTTGCCATTCTATTAGCAACTTTTTTAATCTTGAAACCCCAGTCACTTAACTCCTTAAACCAAATCAATCCTTTCCACTCCACCACCAAAGAACTAGTCCTAAAAGACCTTGATGCGCGAGGCAACGGTGGTTCTGACTCCATGACCATTCGCCGTGTCGTCTGGCAAGGTGCTCTAACCTTGGGTAAAAAACACCCCATTTTAGGCACAGGACCAGAAACCTTTGCCTACTCCTATTACTGGGAAAGACCAGCAGAACACAACCTGTTGTCGGAATGGGACTTTCTCTACAACAAAGCTCACAATGAGTACCTAAACTTCTTTGCTAATACCGGACTCTTAGGTATAGGTTCCTATCTTTTACTCATTATCTGGATCACAAAATGGTGGTTAAAAGGCCCTACTTCAAACATCTCAGCCGCCCTCTTCATTGGCTGGTTAAGCATCCTGTTTACCAACTTCTTTGGCTTCTCTGTTGTCGCTGTAGCTCTACTTTTCTTTCTCCTGCCTGCCCTAAACTTTGTCCTAACCGACGACAAACCAAAAACAAAAGACTTCAAGTTACCCATTATCCCATCAGTCTTAAACATCACTACCATTATCCTCGCCATCTATTTTCTAACTTCTCTCGTAAACACTTTTAGAGCCGATCTTAACTACCAATCGGGCAAGGCCCACATCACCGCCGGCCAAAACCAGTCTGCTCTAAAACTACTAGAGACTGCCGTCAACCTCCAACCAAAACAGCCCCTATTCTTAGCCAAACTAGCAGAACAAGAGTCCAAGGCTGCTGCCACCATATTCCTCCAACTGGAAAACCTACCTGAATCAGCTCAAAACATACAAAAACAGTACCAAGAACAAGCTCTAGAGCACGCTACCCAAGCAGTAGACATGAGTCCTTATAACCTAAACTTACTAAAGTCTAAAGCCAGAGTCGAGATCTATCTTGCAAACGTAGACACTAAGTACCAACAATCAGCTTTAAACACTCTTCTTCAAGCTTCAATCTTGGCTCCTACAGATCCAAAACTTCTTTTTAACATCGCTCTTCTCTATCAAAACACCAACCAAAAAGACCTGGCTATTCTAAGTTATCAAAAAGCACTCGAACTAAAATCAAACTATCAGGAAGCTCTCTTTCGCTTGGAACAACTTTCACAGTAACCTTTTTATTACCCAAAATCCCCCTACATTGGTATAATACCTACCATGAAGATCCTGACCACACCAGATCCATTTTTAAGAAAAAAGGCTAAGCCAGTAACTTCTTGGACCCCTAAGTTACAAAAACAACTCGAAGAAATGACAGTTCTTCTTAAAGAATCGAAAGATCCTCAAGGAGTTGGTCTTGCCGCTACTCAAGTAGGTATAGACAAACGCTTCTTTATTCTCCTCGATGAAGATAACGTCAAAGTATTCATCAACCCAAAAATACTTGAGGTCTCCACTAAAATGCTCTCAGACAAATATAAAAATGACAGAAAACGTCCATTAGAGGGCTGCCTCTCTATTCCCAAACTCTGGGGTTTTGTAGATCGCCCCTACCAGGTCGTCTTTACTTATCACACTCTTGAAAACCAAACCTTAAAATCCGTCACCAAAACCTTTAAAAACCTAGACGCCATTGGCATACAACATGAACAAGACCATCTAGACGGGGTCCTCTTTACCGATCGCATCCTAAAACAAAACGGAACTATCTTCAAAGAAACTAAAAATGGCCTTACTCCACTAAACCAATGAAACCCATCAAGCTTGTTTATTTCGGCACTCCAGACTTTTCCGCCACCATCCTTTCTTCTCTAATCAAAGATAAAAACATAGACGTTGTCGGTATCGTCACCCAGCCGGACAAACCCGTCGGCAGAAAAAGAACCCTTACTACTTCTCCCGTAGCTCAAGTGGCGACAAAAAACAACATCCCCATTTTCAAACCCACCAAACTAGATCAATCTAATCTGCAGCACATCAAACTACTACAAGCAGACATCTTTCTAGTAGCCGCTTACGGCCAGATCATCCCCCAATCTTGGTTAGACGCCCCCAAAACTACCACTCTAAACATCCACTTTTCTCTACTCCCTAAATACCGCGGCGCTCTCTGTGTTTCAGAAAGCATAAGAAACCAAGATCAAGAAACTGGAGTCACCTTAATGGAAATGGATGCCAAACTAGACCACGGACCCATCATCCTTCAAAAAAAACTAACTATCAGTGATGACGACGACGTAGCTACTCTAACCAAAAAACTCACTCAAAAAGCCATCCTGCTTATCTCCAACATCAACTCTCTACAAGACATTAAATCTAAAACCAATCAGGATCACAAAAAAGCCATTAATACCCCCAGTCTAAAAACCCGCACCAGACAATCAGCCTTCATCCCCACCCTAGAAACCAGTAACCCAAAAAAACTTCATGCCCTTATCCGCTCCTTAAACCCAGAGCCTGGCGCATGGACAAAGATAAACGGTCAGGAAATAAAGCTTCTCCAGACAAAAGTAACCAATGGCAAACTAGAAATCATAACCGTCCAAATCCCGGGCAAGAACCCTATCTCCTGGCAACAGTTCCAACTTAGGTTATAAACGAACCATCAAACTTCCCAAACCTTCAACAGATTATTAAGCAAAAGATCATTGGCCGTTCCTATATCTCTAATACTTCTAACTGTTCTTAAATCCACATGACGGTTTATGTCCACCATTACGTTCTCAAACATCATCACCACCTCTTTTTTTTCGATTTTCAAACTGATACCAAGACTAAGATCATCAGGTAAAACCAATACCCAAAACATACCCCTTCCTTCCGCTATTTCTTCATCTATATCAGTAAATACGTCCTCTCCTTCATCTTCTATACCAACAAACAGTTTTTTACTTACAAGATCGATCGATATTAAGGTGTCTCGGTGTAGTTCATCTAAACCATCTGCCACCTGTATCATCCTTTTGTTTCCGGTCAAATACAAAAATGCCATAGAGCGTATGTCAATACTTGCCAACTCCCCTTTTTTATCATACTTAAGATGTATTCCCTCCCAATCATCCAAATTCAACTTTGCTTCTATGCCCTTCTTCTCATTACTAATCAAGATTGCATTGGCTCTATTTATTCCTGAACCCCAACTCAACCTTTCGTCTCCAGTCCACAGCTGCCTTACCCGTTCAAATGGATCTCTCGTCCCTCCCCAATTCTCTTTTATTGAAACCGCATCATTCCACAACTCAATCCCTTCCGGGCGACTCATTTTTCTTTCCTGGCAGCTCTCTTACACTTAGTACAAAGTTTTAGTTTTGTCTTAATCCCATTCACCAATATCTTATGTGTGTGTAAGTTAGGTCGTCTGATTTTCTTGGATCTATTCTTGGCGTGACTCACATTCTGAGCGTACTGAACTCCTTTACCGCATGTTGCACAACCAAATTTTCTTCTTCTCATAACTTTTAGTATTCTACCACACAACCACTCCCCACACTACAAAACACCCTCACTTTCAGTACTTTCTCGAAAAAGCCACCACCTCTTTACGTAACTCCACCAAATACTTATCATCAAACACTCTCTTTTTAAAGCTCTTAACTAACTCTCTTCGTTTGACCTTGTCCGTAGGTAGTTTCTCACCCTTAATATGATCAACCACCAACTTTATCCACTCAGCGATTCTTACCATCTCTGTCTCTTTCATCCCCCTAGTAGTTAAAAACGGCGTCCCCAGTCTAATTCCAGCCGGATACAAAGGTGAGGACGTATCGTGTGGAACAGAATTGTAATTCACCACTATTCCTGCAACTTCCAGTGCCCAAGCTGCCACCCAACCAGACACTTCTTTGTTTCTTAAATCCACCAACATCAGATGATTGTCAGTCCCTCCAGATACCAAATCAAAACCTAACTTAGTCAACTCTTGGGCTAACACCGAAGCATTTTTTACTACCTGATGTGCATACTCCTTGAAACTATCACTCTCTGCTTCCTTTAAGGCTACTGCAATTCCAGCAATCGTGTGTATATGTGGTCCACCCTGAAGACCAGGGAAGACAGCTCTGTCGATTCTTCTAGCCATATCAGGGTCCTTCTTGAGGCCTCTATCAGTCACCATTATCATCGCTCCTCTTGGTCCTCGTAAGGTTTTGTGTGTCGTTGTGGTTATAACATCAACCCACCTTGAAGGTGAAGGGTGCTCTCCCGCCACCACCAGTCCGGCAATATGAGAGATGTCCGCCATCAGATAAGCTCCTACTTCATCAGCAATCTCTCTAAACTTTTCCCAGTCAATTATTCTTGAGTAAGCTGTGGTTCCAGCGATAATAAGTTTGGGAGATGCTTTCTTAGCCATTACCATTATCTCCTTGTAGTCCAATCGGCCATCCTTACCCACTCCGTACTGGACGGAATTAAACCACCTGCCAGAAAAGGTGATGTCCGGATGACCATGAGTCAAGTGTCCACCAGAAGACAAAGACAGACCCATTACCGTGTCTCCCTTATCAAGCAAGCCAAACTGAACCGCACTGTTAGCCGGGGACCCAGAGTACGGCTGGACATTAGCATGGGGCACACCAAACAGTTTCTTGGCTCTATCTACAGCTGTCTTTTCGATCTTGTCAATCTCTCGGTTGCCTTGATAGAATCTCTTGCCCACCACTCCTTCTGCGTACTTATTCACCAAACAACTTCCCAAGGCCAAGGACACCTCTTTACTAACACGATTTTCTGAAGGAATAAGATTCAACTCATTCTTCTGTCTTTTTCCTTCTCTATCAATTAGATCAAATATTTTATCTCTCATTCTTTTTTTAAACCTTCCTTACTATGAAAACAATCTTAACACCTTTTGGTACCGGAATCAGTCTCAGAACCAACCACAAACCCTCTCCTACGGCGCTTGCTCCAACCACTTGTATCTAGAAAACTTTAGTGCTCTTGGAGCATTCACCATCAAATCAGACCTGTAAGTAAACTCCTCGGCTGGCTCCGTATTGTTAGTCACCCCTCTGTCTCTATTAAGCTCGACAGCATCCCACCCAACAAAACTACCTTCCCCTTTAAACTGCAACTCCGTGGCCGTGTCCCCAGTCGACTCAATCACTATCCTGTCTGCTACCCACCATCCATGTACTTCTCCCACGTTACTGTCAAAGGTAATATTTCCAGAAGAGATAACCGTTAAATGACTCCCCAAAGCCACCGTCACATCACTACTTACCGTTACGTTTCCGTCAATCATAAACACCATTCTCTCCCCACCACTTACATCAAAGTTAACCGTTGCATCACCTGTGTATGTATAAATCTCATATCCATCAACACCAGGACTGTAGACTGGCTTACCAACACCACTCCAGACCGTCTTCTCCAACACCTTCATCTTGGCCGTGTAGTACTCGTAGTTAACATCCTGACCACCATAACCACTCTCTGCCTCCCAACCACTCTCACTTACGTATACTCCGTCACCATCACCCAACTCAATTACTCCTCCAGTACCATACTGCGCTAGTCCTCCATTACCGTTAGCATCATTTTTAATTAAGTATCTCTCATTTGCAGGCACATCGACCGGAACAACACTCTCTATTCCCCCACCACCATAAACATCCCCTCCAATGGCCTGCCACCAACCACCATAAATCCTCCAAAAACCAAAGTCTAAGGTTACCGTCTCCGGACCACCCACCACAAAATCAGCTGATGCTCCCTGGCAAGTTAATTTAGGAGTAGAACTGTATGGATCACTCACCACCGGCGTCACCACATAACTATCTGGTGCTCCCACTATCTGTGAGTACACACCCAAGACATCCGTCACTGGTGCATAACTTACCCCTCCCACAATATTAACTAGAGACCCAGAAATTTTTGGTGCCGATCCCATTAAAGCACAACTGTCAATATCAGAGGCATCAAATAAAGTTCCCGTAACTATACCTGGAGTAATAAATGAATATACATCCGAATACATGTCTAAAGACCCATTACTAGACATCACCCTCCAGTAATACTGCTTATTCCCCTCTAATCCACTTGCTGTATACGAACCTTCATTAGCAAACAAAGAAGCCACCCAAATATCCGGACTACTATCTCCCGCTTCCAAGAACACCGTCTGACCGTTATTCTGTGGACAACCATTCCCATAATCGGTAGACGGACTCCAGGAAAGATTCACACTCAAAGTATCAGTAGATCCTCCACTAACGGGCAAGCTCAACACCGCCTTCACTGGATAACTAGCAACACAGACCGGATCACCACCTCCATCAACTGGTGGTGGTTCACAAGCAACACCACACGCCTGCCAACCACAACTATCTATACGTGAAACCAAAGGTAACACACAAGAAGCCAGTCCTCCACAAGTATCATTCACAGCATGACAAGGGTCATTAGACGCCAAACGAGTTTCACACTGATCCTGTGTATAGCCAGAATCAAAAGCTATGCAAGACTCCCAAAGAAACTCTTCTTGAGTCTCATCAGACCAACACATGACCCTATAACCAGTCTCACCACCCGCAGTACAATCACCACAACTCACATCCTCACAATACGACGAAACACTACATACGTCGGCAGCAGTATCACAACCGTAAGCACAAGCTCTCAAATAATCCCAGTCTGTCCTATCCGCACTACATATATATTCATATCCATCAATACAAGTAAGTTCGTCGATACTACAAATCTCAGGAGCATTTGTAGGTGTAGGTGTGGATGTGGGTGTGGGTGACGAATTACACACTCCACCATCACAGTCTTCAGAAGAACAACCATAAGCACAACCACTCCAGCAATAATCATCACAAGAAGAAGGTGTGTTGCATGTACCCCCAGAGCAAGACTCAGAAGAACAACCATAAGCACAACTAGAATCACAATACGCCGTACACTCATTACACACCCCACCTGAAGTTGTCGGATATCTACAACCATCGGGGCAATTATTCCAGTCACAATATGAATTACACGTCCCCCCAGAACAAGAATCAAAGGAACAACCATCACCACAACTAGAAGAACAATACTCATCCCAACAATTGGGGGAATTCACACCACACTGATAACCTACGTCTTCACAAGGAAATGCCCCTTCCACTGGAGTGGGACGTATCAGGCTTCCAAGAACACCAACCACCAAAATGACAATAATAAATTTTAATTTCTGCATCTAGATGGGCCAAAGTTTGTAATTTTCTCTACGTCTTCACTAGTAAACTCTGCAACACTCTTCTTTGAAACATAAGTAGAACCCTTAAGTTCAAAAGTCACAAAATCTTCTGGACAAAAAGCTTTTTCCCAATATGGAGATGCCATACTCACCAATAGTTCCTGGCGGATTTCACCACGCTCATTATCTACCACCCCCACCACAACCACAGTTTTTTGAAAGTCTATTCTCATTTCACCCGTATCACCACTAACCTCATCCCAGAAAGAAAGTATCAGGTCTTTGTCATTCCACTCACGCACCCTTACCCACATCTCCCCTGGTGTTAAGTTCTGAATCCTCCTTACCAACCCCTCATCTGTTTTCCATTTATTCTTCTTCATATAATAAGACCAGCCAACCACCAAGAAAGACACCACCAAAATCACAAGTAAAATCCACCAATACTTCTTCATACCAGTCATAACACCATGTTATACAAATCCCCACCATACAGCAACACCAAAAATATGCTTCCCCCTACTTACCCGCCTTCACAAAAACTACAGGCCACATCATCTCCTGCATTCCTTCTATCTGCTCTCTTGTAACGTCTATATCTCCTTGTGGATAATATATCTCCTTATCATATATGTAACTAAAATTTATCTCCTCATTCATCTCATCAAGGAACCTGGTAATGTAGTTCCACTGAGAAGAATCCCTATCTTCCGGACTTGCTCCTCTAACACCTTCTTGGTTAGTAGAAAAAAACGTCCTAATAGTAGAAAACTTCAAACCATCATTCATCTGAGCTAAAACAGATGCAGGTTCATAATGATCATTGTAATAACCTTCATTTATCACTCCAGAATGCATTTTTCTTGAATTTTCTATAAATGCATCAAAACTATATGCAAAATGTAAAACCAGATTTTCCCCACCATACTGAGCAAAGCTACTTTCTCTTGCCTTACCAGGAACGCTGTACATCAATAGCTCCGTCCCTTCACTTAAGAGCACCTTCGTTAATCCCACAATCAGCAAATCTTCTTGACCTTCAAGTACCGAGTCCTCATTGGTACTTATACGGATATCCCTGGTATAAAAAGGAATACCGGGAATATAATAATCAGGCTTAGATAAAAAGATATTATTACTTCCCCACCCAACCTCATCTAGATACGCCTTCTCCGCAGCCGTAAGCTTGGGCATATAAAAATCAAGGATATTTTCATTAATCACTCGAGCCTCTTCTAAGGTCTCAGGTAGTCCTACTACTGGCTCAGGTACCTCCAATCTCTCTCCATCTTTTGTCCATACCCACTCTACCCAATCCTTACCCATCTCCTCGGTTCTTTCCTTATTAATAGACAACAGGCTGTTATCTTCTCCAAGCTCCAAACTGTTATCAAACACGCTTATTATTTCACCATCCCTCTCTATACCTATCTCATTCTCTCCGATTAACTCACCCACAACCTCACTCTTGTACATCAACATATTCTTATCATCAATTATCTTTACACTGACTACATTTCCCAATCTCAACCTAAGCTCTTCCAAGCGTGCTATTCCTTCCCACTCCACCGGAGTTAAAGAAAACAATGCTCTCCTCATACCCTCCGGAAAAGCTTCTCTATCAATATAGATTCCTCCATCAAGATTTCTTGTGTAGTTCGGTATCATTTCTTCCATCTTAGTTGGTGGTGAAAAAGCAGCCATACCTGATTCTGGTAACTGCCAACCTTCTTCTGTAGCTGGATACCAAAACACAGGCTCTCCTCCTTCACCACTAATATCTGGTAGTGTTTGCCATACAACTAAATCTCCCGACTCAACCTCTCCTTTAAACAAACTTTCCCAAGAGGATCCCATCTGAAAAAACAACTTCTCTTCACTTGCAATCTTCCCTTCTGCATCTAATACTACCGGTAAGGCAACAAAATCAAAATCTACCCCCTCAACTTCAACCACAAATGAAACAATCTGTTCATCTGTTAACTCAACCCCTGTCTCAGTTCTAAATTGGGCAACATCAAAATCTTCATTCTCCTTGATTTCAGCTGAAAAAGACGCCCTAGGCGCTACTTCTGTAGCTACCGGTTCATTTAAAGACTCATCAAGCTCAACCTGAGGAGTATTCCCATCTATCTCTAAACCACAAGCTGTCAATACTGTAGCCGCACCAACAACCTTCAACAGATTCAAAAAATCTTGTCTGCTAAACTCTTTATTTCTATTCTCGAACTCTCTTCTATTTTTTTCTATTTCACTCATATAAACCTATATTAAATTACTAAATACCATTTGTCAAGCTATAAGACATAATAGGAAGAGGATAGTCTATACCAACACAAAAAAAGACCGCCTTTTACGCGGCCTAATCTCCCACCTCTTTTTGCAGAGGGAAAAATTCCTCCATCGAAACTAACTGTCCCGTGTTGTTTCATTTACTCTCATAGTATAACACGCTTGCGAATTCTAGTCTCAACCAGAACACTTGGTGTAATTAGTAATAGATTGTAACTCAAATCTCAACTTCTTAAGTCCTTTGAATCTAAAAATACCCTCTTTTAACAGTGGTTACCCATACGCCACCAATTTATAAGTCAATAGGTGGGTAGTAATCTGTGTATATTTTTTCATGACCTGAATATATCAGGTGTTCTGGTTCGTTTTAGAACTTACTCAACTGATATACTTAGAGAGCAAATATGATCAAAACATTTTTTAGCTCCCCCATCGCTTTTTTTGTCTCTATAATCGGCCTTTTGATAGCCATAACCATCCATGAATTCGCTCACGCATTCACGGCCGACAAGTTAGGAGACCCCACTCCTTCACTACAAGGTAGGATCACCCTAAACCCACTAGCTCACTTGGACCCAGTTGGCACCATCATGCTATTACTCTTCGGATTTGGCTGGGGCAAACCAGTTAACTTTGACCCCCACAACTTAAGAAACCCCAGAAAAGACGCCGCTATCATCTCCCTAGCCGGTCCAGCCAGCAACATCCTTCTAGCCACCATTCTAGGAATACTAACTAAAGTACTTACTTCACCTTTTCTAATTGGACTCCTCTATCCCTTAATCTACATCAACCTTGTCTTAGCCATCTTCAACCTAGTTCCTGTCTTCCCCCTCGATGGTGAAAAAATCCTCTCGGGCATTCTACCTAGAAACCTAAGCTTTGAGTTTCAAGCAGTCATGCAACGCTACGGCACCCTTATCTTAATCTTCTTGATTCTACCCGTGTTTGGTAGCTCTCCCATCATCTCTCTCATATCACCTTTAATCAGCCTTCTCTTCTCCTTAGTTACTTGAAAAAACCTCTCTTCTCTCTTACTTCTTTCTTCTAGACACAAAAGACAGTACTCCAACCACCCCTAAAAGGACCAAGAATCCAGTCAGCAATGCCTTACCTACAATCTTAAAGATATTCCCATCACTTGAATCTTCCGTGACCTCAGGAGTAACCGCTCCCCGATCATCAATCTCATCAACTACTACTATCACCTCTTCTTCTACAATCTTTTTTCCGTTAAATACGATACCTTCCATATTTCCAGAAAGCAAAACCTCTCCCTCTGGCTTACTAGGATAGCCATCTGCTTCCGCAGTTATCTCTATTTTTTCAAAATCTTCATCAACACTTGCACGCAACTTACCATTGACAATTTCACCCAATCTTCTTAAGTTTTCACCTTTCTTAACCCAAGCCACATACTTGTTTTTAACCGGATCTAAAGCCGACCTTAATCCTCTACAGGTCATCAATACTCTGTACCTATCCTCAAAAAACACACTTGCAGCAAAACAACTACCCATCTCATCGTCCTTGGAACCTAAAGAGGCTGTGCCTTCCATAGCTCTTACTGGGCTAGCCAAAACAAAAAACATACCGAAAACTACCAAACTTGTTTTTAAGTTCTTCATAGGACCTATATCATACCATAAAACTACCAATTGAAATAAAGAATTGATTGTCTATATAATAAAACTCAATGCCCGAAGAATATAAAGAGATCATTCCACTAACAGACCCTGTTACCCCACCTGATAACTCGACCACCTCCCTAACAGACCCTGTCGTAGAAGACATATCCAAACAACCACCTCAAGAACCAGTAGTAGAAGACACACCACCTCCTGCTGTTGCTGCCACTCCTCCCAAAACATCAAGAAATCTCTTCACCATCCCCTTGATCATCATTGCCATCTTAGCCGTAATCGCCACTATTCTCTTCTACAACCAGACCCAACAACTAAAACAAGAGGTCCAGAATCTAACCACCTCCATGGAAGAGAAAAAAGCCGTACCTACTCCTACACCAACACTAGAGATTACTCCAGAAGCCACACCTAGCGCCATACCCCAACTTGAAACAGAGACTCAACAAGCCTTGACTGCCGCTCAAGTAAAGTACCCAGACGCCCAACTCATCCTGATTACCTCAAACAACCCTCATCTTGAAGACCAGAAAGTCACTAAGTACTGGTTCCGTCAGGCACCAGAGCTCAAACAGTATCTTTATATCTCCTCCATTGCTGATGAACTAACCTTAGTAGATCAACAAACCTACGTCTCCCCAGACAACGACATCCCTTCCTTAAACAAGAGACTAAAAGAAAACGGTCTAGGTCTAACCATAACCGAGGTTCTCTCTCTTACCAGTGCACTATGCGAACAACCAGAATTCTGCCAGCAAGCCACTACCGTTAAGGCTCAATTTCTAGACACTTCCACCAATCTTCTCTGGCAAGTAACCTATCAAATAGAGGATCAAGTAGAACCTCTTGTTTTCCAGGTCGACTCTCTTACAAAAGAAGTAGTCTATCAGTCTCAAAAATAACTAACTACTAAGACTTGACTTCGGTATTCTTTCGGGTCATACTGAATGTATGGCAAAAATAAATAAGGGGGTACCAATACCCAAGAACATTCTCAAAAATCTGTACACTAAAAAACACCAATCCATGCCTGAAATTGCTAAACATCTCGACTGTTCCGTCCACAAAGTCGTCTACTGGATGGATAAGTATAAAATAAGCCGAAGAAGTTGGTCCTCAGCTACCTATCACAAGCAAAATCCAAACGGGCACCCCTTTAAAATCAAAAAACATCTAACAAAAGAGGAAACTAAACTCAAACATCTTGTTTTGGGTTTGTACTGGGGCGAAGGAAGAAAAACTGGGAAACATGCTCTCTCCATCGGCAATTCCGACCCCCATCTTTTAAAACATTTTCGAAACTTTCTTCTAAATATATATCAAGTAAACCCAGATAAAATCAAGTATTATCTCCAAACATTCAACGACAACGACCTACAAAAATCTGTAGATTTTTGGGGCTCAAAACTAAAGATCAAACCTAGTAAGATTTCCTGCTCTAAACCCATACCATCTTTAGGTAAAGGAACCTACAAGAGAATAAACAAATACGGCGTGCTTTCTATTTACGTCTCAAACATTTTCCTCAGAAAAAATATAATGAACGATTTAAAAGAGCTGGGTTACAAAAAACTTTCTCACGTTTACAAACGACCCAATTACGAGTTAAAATAAACAATAGATAAGTTGCCGAGATAGCTCAGTTGGAAGAGCACAAACGTGGTAAGTTTGAGGCCCAGGGTTCGAATCCCTGTCTCGGCTCACAGAACCTAAAATAAGGTATAATTATCATGTGCGCTGGGGTACTCAAGTGGTCAACGAGGGCAGACTGTAAATCTGCTGGCATCGCCTACACAGGTTCGAATCCTGTCCCCAGCACCATAAGCCGACGTAGCTCAGTTGGTCAGAGCAGCTGTTTTGTAAACAGCAGGTCACTGGTTCGACTCCAGTCGTCGGCTCCATTAAAAAACCTTATTAAACCATCTCTTCCACCATCGGCTGCCTAAACTTATACCCATAAACAATCACCCCTCTTTCTCCTCGCTTACTCAACACCCTTGTCACCATCTCCATCTCCATCCCAATTTCCGGTAACTCACCTTGACCAAAATCGGTTAGTTGTGCAGTCACCAAAGGGCCTTCTTCTAGCTTAACCATGCCAATCCAGTAAGGAGCCTGCTCTTCGTGCCCTTCCGGAGCTTCCGTAACTTTAGTAAACGAATAGATCGTCCCTTTTCCAGAAAAAACATATAGATCTTTTGCCAGCTCACCACAACCAGGACATATATCTCTAGGAGGAAAGATCTTATCTCCACAACAACCACATATCTCTCCCACCAAAGAATATCTCTCTTTTTGCGTTCTCCAATGTCTAACAAAATCTCCTTCTGCACCCATTTAACCATCATAAGGCTTCCCAGCCATCAAACACTCTCATTAATTCATTAGCAACGTCTCGGTCAGATCCGCAATCGTCTCTATCTCAATCACTCCATCATGATTTTTTGGGTCTTCCCCATTTCTTATCCACACCACCATCTTTGCCCCCATCTCCAAGGCTGGTAATATATCAGACGTCCAACTATCCCCCACAATCATCACTTCTTCTGGTATTGCCTTTATTTTCTCCATTCCTCTCATCCAAGCTTCAATGTTTTTTGGTTTGTCTGTTGGTGTACATACATAGTCTTTAAACAATCCAGGGAAATACTTACTCTTTAATCTAGTCCACGGCTCTGCAGCCTGAGTCACCACTGCCATATCCATTCCAGCATCCCTAACAACTCTCACTTGGTTTACGGCTTCTGGAAACACCTCTGGAGCCGTCTCATATATCGACATTAACTCATCAATCTCTTTCTCCAGCTCATCTCCCTCTATTCCACACATCTTTGCTAAAACTCTAGCCGGTACATCTAAAACAGTGGGTTGAACATTAAATTCATCTCTTAAAGATATAATCCCGTCCATAAAGACGTCAAACAACTCATTCTCAGTTATTCCACTTTTTTGAGCCAGAAAATCACAGTACGTATGCATGCGTGTCAGAAAATGACTAGGTGTGTCAATTAATGTACCGTCCATATCAAACAAAACATATGTTATTCCCTTTTCAACAAACCACTCTCTTAACTCAACTTCTCTTTCTTTCTGTCCTTCTCGCTCCATTGCTCATGATATCACACCCATTTTGTTATATAATACCGATCATGGCAAAAAAAGGACCCAGACAAATCACCGGCTTAAAATGTTCAGTGTGCAACAAGTTTAATTTTCTAACAGAAAGAAACAAAACTAACACTCCCGACAAACTAGAGTTAAACAAACACTGCCCTAAGTGCAGGAAACACACCAAACACACCGAAAGCAAGAAGCTTAAGTAATAGAAACTTCTCTCTTATTTAGTATAAAATAACCACCATAGGCCTGTGGTGAAACGGCTATCATGACTCTCTCCAAAAGAGTTGTTCCAGGTTCGAATCCTGGCAGGCCTGCAATTTAGCTTCAAAACAAAGCTTTAATAGTTATATTCTGCCATTTCCCATACGTTCCCCCAGGGATCTTCAAACTGAAAATATTTATATAACGAAGGCTGTTTGATTGTAATTATGTCTGTTTGAGACTTAGGTTTTAAACTTTTTACTTTTTTGTAATCTCTATCTATGTCTTTAGTTTTTAACGATAAAATCATGTTATCTCCATACTTAGGAACCTCATTATCGTGAGCTGCGTTATAAATACCAAAATAAACACCCCCCACCTTTTTGAAAATCGACCCACCTATTTCCCTCCCTATTTACAACTTTTATACTTAAAAGCTTTTCGTAAAAATCTATTGCCTTATCCAAATCGTTAACCTTAATATAAAAATGATCTATCTTCATATAAATTATTGTATATCAGTTGTCTATACCAAGTTCCAACATCGTTCACTAGCCCCTGCAAATTAGCCTCAAAACCATCCCCCACCAATCAAAGAAGTAAACTTATGTAGTTATACAGTCTTGGCTTAACTTGATAATGCATTTTCTGATTTTCCGGAAGCTCACCTTTCTTGACAACCTCTAACCCCCAGTCAAAGCTAGAAAAAAAGGTCTTATCCCATTCATTTTCTAAAGCAAAAGGAGCTCCTTGCTTCCTCAAGTCTTCCATTTCCTCGCAACTTACCTTGTCCGTAGTCAGCTCTCTAGCAAACTGAATAAGAGGAGCTTTCTTCACAATCCCCGCATCAACCAAGGCCTCTACATCAGCTATAGGAATTTCAAACTCCTCTATCTGCTCTTGTCCAATCCCCAACGGACCTGACTCCTGTAAACGGCAACATATGTATCGTTCGGGACGAGTTAATATGCCGTATTTATAATGTCCATTCATCTCAGCACCGTTCTCAAACTTAAACCGCTTATCTATCTCAATCATATGTAGGCAATCATATCAAATTCACCTCAAAAACAAAAGTTACCGCTCAAATCAAAATAGTAAGTTCCAACATAATCCACCAGCCCCTACATTTTATCTTCAAAATCTTACTGACGACCTCGACTCTTACTTTGTAACCACCGAAGGCAAAACCTTGGCCAGAGAACTACTGGCAAAAAGAGCGGTAGAGGTTAAATCTTGGAAGAGAAAATAATCTCCAACGAAATTTACCAATCCCTAAAGTCTAGTAAGAATCAAAAAAATATATCTAAAAACACATCTCACCAAAAACCAAGATACTACTTACAAAATATCTCGCAACTGTTGAGCACCAGACAAACAACGAAGTTTACGAAAAGCCACCCTCTCAATTTGTCTTATCCGTTCTCTTGTTACCCCAAAACGACAACCAACTTCCTCTAGAGTGTAGCACTCACCGTCTTTAAGTCCATATCGTAACCTTAAGACCCTAGCCTCTTTTGGCTCTAAAACAGACAGCGCTTCTTCCACTTTTGAACTTAAAAGCATCCTTGCAACCTCTGCTTCTGGTCTGAGACTCTCATCCTCCTCGACAAAATCTCCAAGAACTGCTTCCCCATCTTCTAGGTCAACGGGCTTGTCAAGCGATAACGGCATCTCTCCTTGTTTTTGAAGTTTTAACACCTTACTCTCAGTTTTACCAAAACGACTAGCAATCTCGGCAGTTGTAGGCTCCCCTCCTAGTTCTTGCTCTAAGAGCTCACTCGTTCTGTACAAACGTCGTATTTCGTCACCTTTATGAACAGGTATCCGTATTGTCCTTCCATGATCTGCAAGGGCTCTTGTTATGGTCTGCCTGACCCACCATGTAGCATACGTAGAAAACTTGTGACCAAGTTTGTAATCATATTTTACAAGAGCCTTATAAAGACCTATGTTCCCTTCCTGAATTAAGTCCAGAAACGGAAGTCCTTTACCCAAGTATTTTTTTGCAACACTAATTACAAGCAGTGTATTATGCTTGACCAGACTTTGACCTGCAGCTTCTCCTAAAACAAGCAATTTTTGCATCTCTTCGGTCTCTTCATCCGAAATCTCTGTCCCATTAAGTCTAAGAAGTAGTGTCTCTATATTTCTACCACCAACAACTCCTTTCGCCAAAACAACCTCTTCATCTTGAGACAACAATCTCTTGGGAAGTTCAACAAAATACTGACTCGTAATATCCACCGCCATCCCATCTGCAACAATCCTATCTTCCCTGACAATAGCAAGATCATCTAACAAACCTTTTAATCTATCTGATTCCATCTCTTCCGCTTCTTTTCTCATCAAGCCAAGAGGATTATCGTTTACTAAAAGTTTATTGTTCAAGTGACTAAGCTCCTTACCTTGATAACCACTAGAAATATCTAACTTATATAGTTTATTAACCTTTGATTTTTTGTGACCATTCTGAACAATAGAGTGCATGTAAACAATCGTGTCCACAATCTCTGATTTTGTAAAAAAAACCGAACGCGGTAAAACACTACCCATTCTTCGCCCCATCTCCACCCCTGTCTCTCTTGTCAACTCCTCACACAGCTTAGATAAATGTGTTGCAACAAGTGCCTGTTTAACTTCCCCACCATCCGTCCGGACAAGTAAGCCCATCAAGTTCAATTTTGTTGTACAAACTTCCATTGTCTTTGGGTCAATCACCCAATATTTTTCATTCGAAAAAAGCTCACCTACTCGTGGATAAAGTTCACACAACTCATCAATAGATAATCTTTCTTGGTCTAGATGGATTCTTCTTTCTGGTGTTTTCTCTATCATCTTAAAAAATATTAAAACGGAGTTTACCATAAATACAAAGGGGTACCACAAACTAGTCTACAGTACTGCAAACTACATCTTACTAATATAAGTTGATCTAGCAGCCAGTCATTGATGCTACAATTTCACTATGAACAATATCATCTGTGTAACAGGCATGCCAGGATCCGGCAAAAGCGTTATCTCTGACTACTTCGTCGACAAAGGATGTAAGTTCGTTCGTTTCGGTCAGATCACCATGGATGAACTGAAAAAGAAAAAACTAAAAATAAACGAGAAAAACGAAAGAATCATCCGGGAAGACGTCAGGAAAAAGCACGGAATGGCCGCCTTTGCTATCCTAAACTACCCTAAATTTAAAAAGCTTTTAAAAACCGATCACGTAATCGCCGATGGACTATATAGCTGGGAAGAGTATAAGTATCTTAAAGAAAAATTTAAAGATCAGATGGTAGTCATCGCTATCTACGCTCCCCCAAAAATGAGGCATCTAAGATTATCAACCCGCAAAGCTTTTAAAAAAGACACCGACTTAAGAAATCGCTCCATCACCATAAAAGAGGCTAAAACCAGAGACTACGCCGAGATAGAAAAACTAAACAAGGGCGGCACAATCGCTATGGCAGACCACACTCTAGTCAATACAAAAAGTAAGGCATATTTTCTAAAGCAAGTTGCCCAGCTTTACAAAGAAATTCTCTAGAAAGCTACCAAACAGGTATAATCCATCTTTGTGGCAGGAAAAAAAATAAAAATCGTTACCATCGGTGGTGGTACCGGTGCTCCCATAATCATCAAGTCTCTCCTTTTGGCAGGTTTCAAAAACATATCCGCCATTACTGCATCCATGGATTCAGGTGGTAAAACTGGCTTGATAAGATCAGATGAAAGAGACAGAATCATAGCCATAAGTGACGTCTTAAGAACACTTATATCCCTCATTCACCCCAAAGACAGACAAAAACCCAATATCAAAGCCTTCATCGACCTTCTAGACTACACCGACGGTAGAAACAGAAACCTAGGTTACACCCTTTACTACAGCCTACTAGAAAAATATCGAAACGACTTCACCAAGGTCCAGAAACACCTAGAGACCCTAATGTCCGTCAAGTTCCAAGGTCAGGCCATCCCCGTCTCTCTATCCCCCACTAACATCCGCTTCACCACCACCTCTGGCGGAACCCATACCGGTGAACACATCCTAGATCGCCTGTCTCACAGCAAAAACTTCGTCAACCACGTTTTTTTAGAGCCATCAGCCCCCTCCACCAAAGAAGCCCAAGAAGCGCTAAGACAAGCCACTCACATCATCTACTGTCCTGGAAGTCTCTATGGTTCCATCATCAGTAACTTCCTCCCAGAAGGGATTAACCAAGCCCTGAAAGACTCAAAAGCAACCAAGATCTTAGTTGCCAACCTTACCAGCACTAGAAACCAAACTCATCGTTTCACTCCAAGTAAGTACTTAAAAGTATTCCAAAAATACACCCAACTCACCACACCCTTCGATATTCTAATCTCTCCCCATCTCTCCACCAAGCAGTTCAACAAAAAACATCCTAATATCAAGGCCTTGTACCAAAACACCCACAGTCACTTCCTGGGCTGGAACAAAGAACAACTCCGAATCTTAAAACCAAAAGGTATCAAAACGATAACCAGAGACATCTACTCCATCACTCCTAAGTTAGGTAGACTAAGACACGACCCAAAAAAACTAGCCAAGATCTTCAAAAAAATCATCATCACAAAGTAAATCCTGGAAGCCCTACCTATCGGGCTGTTTTGGGATCTTTCCTGAAAAAATTTCAAGGCGGGTGAGCGGTCTTGATCCGTTTTTTAAGACTTACAAGAACATCTGCTCCCCTTTAAAATACTTGTAGAGGAAAAACCTCCCAAAACATTGGTGCCTTTTAAAGTAGGGCTTATCTTTAATTATATACTAGCAATGCAAGTGGTATAATCCAGACCATGTCAACAAAGAAGAAACAAACCAGTCTACTTGTGTTTTTAAGCCAAGTTAGGGTAGAATTACGCCAAGTAAAGTGGCCTAGCCACCAGCAAACTCTCAAACTCACTATTATTGTTGTCTTTGTTAGCCTGGCGGTCGGTCTTTACGTCTCTGGTTTAGACGTTCTCTTTACTAAATTTATTCAATCAATCATAAGCTAAAACACATGCCAAAAACAAAAAAGGTTAAAAAAACCAAAAAACTTGCTGCCCCAACCGATCACCTAATCATCACCAAAGATGCTCCTGAGGAAGCTCTATGGTACGTTCTACACACGCAATCAGGTAGAGAAGGTCTAACCGCCAGAACCATCAAAACTCGTGTCAGAGCCCTAGGTCACGACCAAAATGTGTTCGAGACATTCATCCCCACTCAAGAAAAAATCAAGATCGCCAAGGGTAAAAAATCCACCATTAGAGAGAGGCTCTTCCCTGGATACCTAATGATCAGAATGAACATCACTGATGCTTCATGGTTAGCCGTCAGAACCACTCAAGGCGTCACCGGTTTTGTGGGTATTGGAAACCAACCAACTCCTCTTCCAAAAGACGAGGTCAAGGCAGTCATGGCCTTTAGCAAGCAAGCAGCTCCTAAATTCCAAGCCAGCTTCTCCGTTGGTGAAGCCATCAAGGTAGTCGACGGACCTTTCACAGATCTCCTAGGAACAGTCAATGTTATCGACGAAGCTAAAGGTAAGGTAGAGATCTTAGTTTCTATCTTTGGTCGCGAGACTCCAGTAGAGCTAGACTTCTTGCAAGTCTCCAAAATCTAGTCTATATTTAATTTCAGATGAACTCTCTGTCCACTGAGCATACGCTCATTGCCGCCATTCCTATTCTTGTTGTCCTAGCTGTGCTATCCGCCGCCATCATCGTCTTTCCTAAAATCAACCTAGATGACCGTTCTCGCGCCAGTGAACCAAAAACCAACCAGGTTTTGCCTCAACAAAAGATAAGTGTACCTACTACTGTGGAACCCACCACTACTCCTTACGTTTTTCCACAGACTTTATAACTAAATTTCTGATATAATTCCCCCTCGTATGGCAAGCAAACAAGTAAAAACTATTCTCAAACTAAATCTCATGGGTGGCGCTGCCACTCCAGCTCCTCCAACCGGACCAGCTCTTGGTCAACACGGTGTGCCTATCATGGACTTTGTAAATAAGTACAATGAACTTACTAAAGAACTAAGAGGTGAGAGTATTCCTGCTCAAGTAACCATCTACGAAGACAGATCCTTTGATATTGAACTTAGAACTGCTCCTGTAGCCGATCTAATCAAACAGGCAATCAAACTTAAAAAAGGCTCAGCCGAACCAAACAAAGACAAGGTTGGTGTACTGACCAAAGACCAAGTCAAGGCCATAGCCGAAAAGAAACTTCCCGACCTTAATACAGATAATATAGAACAAGCAATAAAAATAATAGAAGGTACGGCTCGATCTATGGGCGTCACCACCAAGTAAAATGGCTACTAAAACCAACTGGCAAGAACTATACACTGACCTCTCATCTAGCTTAGCCGAAAAACTAAGAGATTCAAGGATCCAACCAGACAAACTAAAAAGCATGACCGACGGTGAAATCCTAAGTATAAAAGGTGTAGGTGAATCCGCCTTAGAAAAAATTCGTGTCGCTTACCCTATCACTTCTGTGGAACAAACCACTAAAAAAGCAAAAAAGGAAACCAAAAAAGAAGCCAAGGCAACTAAGGCTGTTCCCAAAACAAAAAAGGCTATCTCCAAACGCTACCAGCTTCTAAAAAAGAAGATTGACTCAGAAAAGCTCTACCCCTTAAAAGAAGCCCTAGAACTTCTAATCAAGCTATCAGAAAAAAGAAAGACAAACACCTTAGAGTTACACATAAACACCATCGAAACAGGTATGAAGGGTGAGGTGTCTCTACCCCATTCAACCGGTAAAAAGCAAGCAATCGAAGTTTTCTCAGACAAAACCGTAGTTAAGATAAACTCAGGCAAACTGGACTTCGATGTTCTTCTAGCCGCACCAAAAGACATGCCCACCTTAGCCAAACACGCTAAAGTCTTGGGACCCAGAGGTCTAATGCCTACTCCCAAAAACGGCAACTTAACAGAGAACCCAAAGAAAAGACTAGAAGAGCTCAGCAAAGGCGCTACCCTAGCCTACAAAACAGAACCTAAGTTCCCTATCATCCACCTGGCTTTAGGTTCCGCTAATCAAAAAGTAAATCACCTAACAGAAAATATCTTGAGTTTAATAAAACACATCAATCCGATTAAAATAAAATCAGTCTTTCTAACCACCACCCAACTACCTAGTGTCAAACTAGACCTATCCTCCATCTAATCTTTTTATCCACAAAAAAAAGAGCAGATACTTTTTATTAAGTATCCACTCTATTTAAAATTAACCGACAAGTTAATCTGCAACCAACAACCATCGCCATAGTCTCTTGCACCCTGCTACCAACAGCCAACCTAACCCACCCACAAGAGTAAAAACAACGCCAACTAAAAAAAGCGCCAGCAGGAGCAAAAAAATCATAACCAAACTAACTACACCAACCGCAAAACCAACTACCAGGCTGAATGCAAGAGCCATCCCAGCAAAATATGTAGGAGTGCAAAACAAAGTACCTTCGATCCAAGCAGCAACGAGAATGTTTACAACAACGAAGATACCAAACATCTCAAAATCAAGCTTTCCTTGGATATATAAGATTCCACCCACCAAACCAACCACTAAGCCTATACCCACAAGTCATTCAAGTTCCAAAGACCTGTGTCACCATGCTCTTTATATGCATAATACAAATACAAAAGTAAACACGACCAGACAGGACCAATAAGAACGTCAAACCAACGAGACACTCCAAAAGGAAACTGGAGCGCAATGTCCTCACCCAATATAAAACTCGACACAGAAGGAACACTACCTTGAATGAAAAAGTAAACTGTCCAAAACAATCCAATCACCAGTGCAGTTACCAGTGAAAACCTAAACATTCTTTTTCCAAGAACAGATAAATTTTTCATCTCCAACTCCTCTTTACAAATAGTTTTTTCAATCTTTCTATTACTTAAAACATCAACGTACAACTTACTATTATATCCTCAATAATTATTAAAATCAATAATATAGGACTTTATCACTAGATAAATTCCCATAAACAAGATTTTTTAGCAAAAAATTGTATTTCCTACTACATACCAAAAAAAACCTGCAGGCATAAAGTAGAATGCCTACAGGCCAAAAAGTATATAAACAACTCACAAAACACAAGACTAAAACAGTTTTTACGACCAAGCAGCCGGCAAAGCTTTTACTCGATCTGGTTGTCCATTCTTACCTTTGTCTATCCGAGCCAAACCATCTTCAACCAACGATCTAGTGACGGAAAGAGGATCCATCACTCCACCAATTCTTGCCTCCATAAGAAGATTTGCTGGTGAAACTCCGACAGAACTTGCTTTCAAAATGCCCAAGATAACTCCCTTACTCTGGTCCATGTATTCCTCCAAAATATTTGTATGAATGAGAATAATGTGTGTGAGTTGTAAATGTTCTAAGCTTATAGTTTACCACCCTCCTGCCCCTTGCGCAATAACTAAAATCTGATATAATTTCCTCTACCCAAAGACGTTAGGCAATCAATAAGCCCTAATCAGGATATTAATTTACTCGTCCTTGGCGAGCTTTTTTATGCCAAATCAAAAAAACATCGACCAACTAAAAAAAATCAAGGAAAAACTAGACACCGTATCTAGTATGATCTTAGTAAACTACACCGGCGTCCCCGTTGCCGATCAACAGGCTTTAAGAAACGACCTAACAGAAAATGAAGGCTCCTTTGCCGTCACCAAAAACACCCTCATTAGCCTAGCTTTATCCAAGCGCTCTCCAGAGGTCCTAGAACAACTAAAAGACTCGCTAGAGGGTCCAACCGCCGTCATCTATGCACAAGACGTAGTATCAGCAGCCAAGACCCTTACAGACTTCACCAAGGATCACCCCACCTTCGCTATCAAAGCAGGAGTATCTCTCTCCCCCGACCAAGACAGAATCCTAACTGCAGAAGAGATTGAAAAACTTTCTAAGTTACCAACCAAAGACCAACTTTACGCCCAACTCCTAAGTCAACTAAACGCTCCAATCCAAAGCCTAGTCAGAGTGATCGGTGCTCCTTTGCAAAACTTAAGTTATGTATTACAAAATCACGTTGAGAGGGGGTGAGATTCATGGCAGACAAAAAAACATTAGACAGTATAATCGAAGAAATCTCAAAGCTTTCCGTGCTAGAAGTATCAGAACTAGTTAAAGCTTTAGAAGAGAAATTCGGTGTTTCCGCCGCTCCAGTAGCAGTAGCCGGTGCAGCCGCACCAGCAGCAGCAGAAGCAGAGGCAGAAGAGAAAACCGAATACGACGTAGTTATTACCGCCGCAGGCGATAACAAAATTGCAGCTATTAAAGCAGTCAGAGAAATTAAATCCGACTTAGGATTAGTAGAAGCAAAAAACCTAGTAGAAAAAGCTCCAGTAACCATCTTAGAAAAAGCAAAGAAAGAGGATGCAGAAGAAGCAAAGAAGAAACTAGAAGACGCAGGCGTCAAAGTAGAACTAAAATAATCTTTCAAGTAAAACTTAAAAGAAAAACTAAAATCCCCCATCGTAAGATGGGTTTTTTAGTATTGACTTAACCCTACTTATCTGTTAACTTCTATATCAGACATGGAAGAAAATACAACAACCCCCACCAAAGAGAAAAAAACCCTAAAACTAGATAATCTTCCTGATCTTTTAACTGTTGGTGAAGCAGCAGACCTTTTAAGAGTCTCCCCTTTAACCATCAAACGTTGGGGCAAACGAGGAAAACTACCCGCCATAAGAATAAACTCCAGAGGAGACAGACGATACAGAAAAGAACAGATCCTTTGGATGCTCGGCATCAACCCAGATACACCCAAGTCTGTTTAGATAACTTGTCTTCACATCGACATCTCCAATATCACCAACCTCCTACTTGTAACTTTTAAACACCTTCCAAGGGAACACCACCAAGCCTCGCCAGACCCTAGGCAATCTTTTAGGCTGAACCCACAGACGCCACAAGGCCTTTAATCCTCGCTTCTCCATCCACGCGGGAGCTTTTGGAAACTCCCCTAACACCTCATCAAACGTCCCACCCAGTCCAATAGCTACCTTAGCTTTAAGTTTCCTCTTGTTCTCATAAATCCATTTCTCTTGTACCTTAGGTCCATACGCCACCATAAGCAAATCGGGCTTAAAGTCATTTACCTTCTCTATCACTCTCTTGTTTTCACTCTTACTCTCACCCACCTTTTGTTCCCCGGCATCAAACTCAACAACCAGACTTGGATTGTCCACCTTAAGCTTCTCAACCAACCTTCCAGCCGTATCACCAAAGCCTCCCAACAAGAACACTCTCCAACCTTTACTTGCAGCCAGCCTTACCAACTCTTCAAACAACCATACACCAGTCACCGGCTCCCCCAACTCTCCTTTTAAGCCGCCAAGTCCCACCTTCAAGCCACCCAACAACCCAGGTGCCCTCACATACCTCATGGCCGCCAACACTCCCACCCCATCAGGCACAACTAGATCCGCCTTTGTCACAGCTTTCTTAAACTCCTTATCCTTCTCCGCCATCAACAAAAACTCACTGTATATAGTCACAACATGTTTCAGTCCACCTCGTCCACCTATCCAGTTAGAGATCTTCTCTATGGCTTCTGATCTATTTACCTCATCTACACCTATTCCTAGTATCTTCATTATGATAACATTCTATAACAGATTCCAAAACAAAAGAATAACGAAACCACTCTAGCCTCAAGCTTAGCACTCACACATTCCATTTGCCACATTACTAGAATAACTAGATTACACCACCACATCAGCCTTTTTTATCCCTAAAATTACAACTTCACCCATTTTCTTACTCCAAAAGACCAACAATCAGCCGATAAAAAAAATCCAAACCAAGAAAAAACATCAATAAATCAATGTTTATAGGTCATATTACATAAACCTATATCTAAAACACAATACACTATCCTCTATATTTAATTATTTTACCACTAATCTTCACTCAGTAATTAAAAACTTATTCAACTTTTGAACAGATTAAGGCCTCAATTTCCAAAGCTATTCTATTTTTTTTACCTAAAAAAGGAATTTTTCAAAATTAACCCCTAAATTAAATTATCTCCCCTCTTATATATTATTTTAAACTTATTTTTTTTCTTAAATAAATTAACATTTAATATCCTCTATTATGAAATTACTCTATCTAGTTATATCAGTAATTTACCACCCCTTATTCAACAAAATCTTAGAAGAACAAAAAACAGGTCAACCCTATCATTTTTACCTTAATTGTAATTTTAACTCCATCATTTTCATCTAAACATTATCCTATTAGAAAACAAATATTACTTCCCTCTTTTTTCCTTAATTTTTCAACTTAAAAAACAAAAATTTAGGTTTACCTCATTAGTATCGTAGTTTTTAACTCTTTTTTTACTAAAAAAACATATTTTAATTTAAATTTTCACTCCCTGTACCATATTCCATTAAAGAAATACTAAAAAGACATGTCACTCCAAGACATGCTCATAAGTATCTAAGATTGTATACCCCTACCCTGTACCTGTCCACCAAACTTAACCGTTCAAAAAAATCCACACACTACTCTAATCACAGTCTAAGCAAAAATCATGGGTAAGCTTATCTAAAAATAGACTAGCACCGATCAAAACAAAAATTTAAAGATAAAACAGCTGTGTCTTTGTTTTATCAAAAACAAACAGAAAGCATTACCTTAAAAACATGACAAATCATTTCATCTTATAAATTTCTTAATATTAAAGATCAATAATTAATTTTTAGCATCTTATATAAATATCAACTTTTTCTTTATTTTAAAGCTAAGCTAAAAAACAGCAGTACTTATCTAAGATCGCTAAGTACACACATAAGTCTTTATGTATCAGGAAATTATCTACTATCTACAAAATTCTTCTTATACAACTCTAAATTCTCCATTGCCATCCCTATACCTTTTATTACACACCGTAATGGGTCCTCTGCAACAAAGGCTGGAACACCTGTCTCTTGGGTCACAAATTTATCAAAGTTTTTCAAAAGCGCAGTTCCCCCACTCATCACCACACCCTTATCTATAATATCGCTAGACAGCTCTGGAGGTACTTCTTCCATCACTGCCTTTACCATACTAACTATTTTGTTTAATGGGTCTCTAATCGCCTCACAAACCTCACTCGACGTTATCTCTACCTGTCTTGGCAAGCCAGTAACGCTATCTCGTCCTGTGATATCCATCTTCTCATTCTTACTAGAAGTAACGATGATGGCCGACCCCAAAGTCTTCTTTACTTTTTCTGCCGTCTGTTCTCCAATCACTAAATTATGCTTCCTTCTTACATATCGTGCTATTGCATCATCAATTTTGTTTCCAGCCACTCTAACGCTCTTAAAAGCCACTACTCCACCCAGTGATATCACTGCTGCCTCACTAGCTCCACCACCCATATCCATAATCAAGTTACCAGATGGCTCAGCTATCGGCACTCCTGCCCCTACCGCTGCTGCCAAAGGTTCTTCTATTAGATATGCTTTTCTAGCTCCTGCAGCCATCGTGGCCGCCAACACGGCTCGTCTTTCTACTTGAGTTACACCTGCAGGCACACAGATCATCACTTCCGGCTTAATGAACCCTTTTAAAGCTCCTGACTCTCTCAAAAAATGCGTCAACATTGCCCTGGTAACCGCATAGTCTGCCACTACCCCATCTCTCATCGGCCTACTAGCTTTGATGTTACCCGGAGTCCTACCTAACATCTCCTGAGCTTTCTTACCTACTGCCAACACTCGTCCATCTGATAAAGAAACAGCGACTACCGTTGGCTCCTCTATCACAACTCCCTCACCCGCCAAGTACACCAAACAATTAGCAGTTCCTAAATCAATAGCTACTCTTTTAGATAATCCAAATCCTTTCATTCCGCTATTCTACCATTTTAGGATATAATACCTACTACCTATGTCCACCAAAATAAAGAAGAAAAGACTTCTGGTAAATATTATCATTCTGATGATCATAGCCATTGGTTCTACTCTTGCTATTAAAATGGCCAAGGGATACCGTCCCAACCTCAAGGATCTGTCTCTAAAAGGCACCGGCTTACTAGCCGCCTCTTCCTATCCCAAACAAGCCAAAGTTCTAATCAACAACCAACTGTCCACCACAACAGACGACACCCTTTATCTAAAACCAGACACATATCAAGTCGAGATCATCAAAGAAGGTTTCCATTCCTGGTCAAAAGAGATAAATATCAAAAAAGAACTCGTTTCTATTGCCGCTGCCAGACTCTTCCCTACCATCTTAGCCACAACTCCCATGACCTTCTATCATGTTCAAAACGTCAATCCCAGTCCTAATGGTGACAAAATAGCTTTTGTAGTTACCGGATCTCCCTTTGATGAAGACAACGGCCTCTACACAATATCTTTAGACAACACTCTTCTTGGTAGTAAACAGTCCATCCAGGTAACCAACCAAAAGACATACGACTATACCAAAGCCACTCTTTTATGGTCACCAGACAGTAGTCAAATCCTAGCCGCTTTCCAAAAACAAAATGCTATCACCTCATCCCATCTTTTAAACGCCAAAAACCTAAACCAGGGACCAGACATCAAAGACATCACCATTCAACTTCCCTTAATCCTTAAACAATGGCAGGACCAACTAACCGCAATAGATAAAAGCTCACTTAGTCAAGCTCCCGAATTCTTAAAAGAGATACTGCTAGACAAAAGCCAGAACACTTACTTCTCCCCAGACCAAGAAAAAGTCTTTTACATACCCACAGAAGACTTGGATTTACCAGAAAACACCCTTGGTAACAGCCTCCCAAACATCAACTCTACCCCAGAAACAAGACAACTACAAACAGGTTACATATATGTCTTCGATACCGCAGAAGGAACCAACTACAAACTACCTTTCCCTCCTCAAACTCAGGAAGAAGAAACCGAAGACCCTCAAAGTACCCTTGACATCATTACTGACCTAAAAGGCCAGATTGACTCCAACTACACTACCAATCTTCGTTGGTATCCCAACTCTAATCAACTCATATATACTCAAGAAAACCAAATAGAGATCATAGACTATGACGGCCTAAACCCAACCATTATTATCGAAACTCAAATCATAGAAAAATTCTCTACTCCTTCCCCCAGAGGCAACCATCTAATCATCCTCACCAATCTAAATCAAAAAGAAGACCAACAAAACATCATCTCTCTCGATCTTAAGTAAACAATTTTGTGCTCCAGACAGGAATCGAACCTGTGACCTACGCATTAGGAGTGCGTTGCTCTATCCCCTGAGCTACTGGAGCCAGTCTAGGACTATATTTTACCTTACCTTATGATGTTTATAGCAACGCGCTGCATACTGTTCTTCTGCGCCGATAACCACCACCGGGTCGTCACTTTTAGCTGGCGCGCCATTTACAAATCTCTGAGTCAAGGTCGCATCCTCACCACACTTAACTCCTCCATTCATTTCCTCATCACATAATGCCGTCAGATGCTCTATTTCATCAGCTAAAGCCAGTAATATAGGCATGACCCCAAACGGTTCTCGTTTAAAATCAGTTGGTAATCCGTCCACAATCACTTCTATATCCCTATCAAGAAGCTCAAGCACCGCATCCACTACTTCTATATCCATAAACTGAACTTCACTAATTGCCACAATATCAACACCCTCTTGCAACTTCTCCAGTATCTCTCCAGGTGATGCAACAACAAACGCTTTTCTTCGTCCACCAGAATGAGATCCTATCTTATCAACCTCACCCCACCTATCATCAATACGTGGTTTAAACACCTGCACCTTTTTATCAATAACTTCTGCTCGTCTCAATCTCCTCAACATCTCATCCGTCTTACCCGCAAACATCGGACCACTAATTACAGTTAATTTTTCTGTCATGACCTCACCATTCTAATCTCTACTACAGGATCATTTCAACCCTATCAATCTACAAACTAATATATCAAATTATCTAAATACTCCTTTTCTCTCGTCTGCACTATAGATCAAAGTTTCCACTACCGTCTCATACTCAAACACTTCATCCTTATCAAATAGTATCTCCAACTCTCTTTCGGCTGTTTCAGGTGCATCCGAAGCATGAATCAAGTTATTACCTCCACTCATTCCCAAGTCTCCTCTAATCGACCCTGCCTCTGCCTCATACCCTTTCCTTGTCCCCACGATTCTCCTCACCACCTTTATGGCCGAGTAACCTTCCCAAACCATGGCCACGATCGGTGTCCAGCTCATATACTCAGCAATATCATCAAAAAAATCTTCATCCTTATATTGTTCATACCACTTCTCCAATAATTCTCTAGTCATGTTCACCATCTTAATTCCCTTAAGCTTCAATCCCTTGCGTTCGAACCTAGACACTATCTCTCCAATCAATCCTCTTTGTAATCCATCTGGTTTCACCAACACCACTGTTTTTTCCATTACATAAATATATCACAAAACACACTCATCCCACCAAGCTACTTTAAAAAAAGCCCATCTTCTTTTTTAAGCACACACAACTCCCCGCAGAAATTCTTCAATTTTTCATGCAATTTCTTAGATTTTACTATTTCACACATCTCAACAAAACTAAAAAAAGAAATGGGGGAAACTTTACAGCAAAAACCTTTAAAGTAAAACATGTTTAGCTTTAAAGATGAAATGAACAAAACTTTACAGCAAAAACCTTTAAAGGACTTGAAATTAGCCTCAAATTGGTACTTGCAATCTCTATACCAATTATGCAAAACTTAATGCATGCCTGCCCGACATCTTCAAAGGAGTAATGAAGAAAAAGCTTATTACCATATCTATAACCGTGGAATACTGAAACAGAATCTCTTTCTCCTTCAAGTTCCATCTCACCATCTGAAAGTCCTTCTGAGTCACCTTCTTTGAGTCCTTCGTCATCAATTTCACCTTCGGAATCACCATCAGAATCACCTTCCTTGAGTCCTTCGTCATCAACCTCACCTTCAGAGTCACCTTCAGAGTCACCATCTGAATCACCATCTCTTTCTCCTTCAGCTTCAGTCTCACCGTCTACTCCTCCACTTGGATCATCATCTGAAAGTCCTTCAGAATCTCCCTCTTTAAGTCCTTCGTCATCAATTTCACCCTCTGAAAGTCCTTCATCTTCCAGTTCGCCTTCAGAAAGTCCTTCAGAATCTCCCTCTTTAAGTCCTTCATCTTCAGAGTCACCATCTGAGTCACCCAGCTTAAGCCCCTCTTCTTCAATTTCGCCATCCAATTCACCTAGTGAAAGTCCTTCACCTTCAGAATCTCCATCACTCTCACCTTCAACTTCAGTCTCACCATCAATATCCCCCTCAGCTTCCCCTTCCTTGTCTCCATCTGAATCTCCTTCTTTGTCACCATCAAGTTCAGTTTCACCGTCAACCAGTCCTTCCCTATCTCCATCTGAATCACCTAGCCTCTCTCCTTCAGCTTCCCTATCTCCATCTGAATCACCTAGCCTCTCTCCTTCAGCTTCCCTATCTCCATCTGCTTCGGAAAGCCCTTCTGTCTCACCATCTGTTTCTCCTTCCGACTCACCTAGTCTCTCACCATCAGCTTCTCTTTCTCCCTCTGCTAGCGAGTCTCCTAGTCTCTCACCATCAGCCTCCCTCTCACCATCAGCCTCCCTCTCACCGTCCACTTCAGAATCACCTTCTCTTTCTCCTTCTTCCTCCACCAGTCCTTCTGCTAGTCTCAGTCCCTCCTCTTCTGTTTCCGCTTCCATCTCTCCTTCAACGCCTCCTATCACCAGCCCTTCTTCCTCTGTCTCCGCCTCCGTCTCCCCTTCAACGCCCGCCAGTACCCCCTCAGCCTCTCCCTCTCCCTCTGAAGCCACTACCAGCCCCTCCTCTTCAGTTTCTCCTTCAGCTTCAGTCTCTCCTTCAGCTTCCTTCTCTCCTTCCTCCTCTCCTCAAGTAATCGAGCCTACTCCTTCCCCTGCCATCCAACCTCCTTCTTTTGCAAAACCCATACTCCGCAAAAACTCCATCATCAACGCTAATACCTATTCCGCTCACACATCAACCCAGAGTCTTACAAGGGTTCCCGCTTGGAACACGCTTGGTAGACCAAAATCTCCCAAAACCGGCACTGTTGGTTTTAATTTCCAGACCAACAAGCTTGAATTTTGGAATGGATCACTGTGGACAACTATCCAAATGAAGCGAGTTCTCAAATAAAAATCTGCTCTTGATTTATTAAATATATCAATATATATTCAACTTAGTATGTCCAACAAACGACCTTTCTACGTTGATCTCGGCCAAGACTTCTTTTTTCGTATCGGCTTACCAACAGTTGCCTATTGGGAGAACTCAACCCGACCTAAAAACGCCAAAGAAGGCGCTCTCGGTTTTAACAGCCAAACTAGTAGTCTAGAATACTTCAATGGATCCCACTGGCTAGAAGCACAAATGGCTACAAGTCGAAGGTCCGCTTAATTATACTTGCCTTTTCTAATTAATAATCATTGGTGTTATTTTTATCTTCTTCTTCGGTGGCAAAATGGCTACCAAACTAGGCAAAACCAGCGGAAAAACCCTTAAAGAAATCAAAGGTATTAAAAAAAGTTTTAGTGAGGCCATCGAAGATGACTCCACTCAAGAAGATAAAAAGGAGGTGTAAGAAACATGTTTAAATCTATTGGTACAACTGAATGGATAGTCATCGGCGTTATTGTCCTCTTCCTTTTTGGAGGTAAAAAAATCCCAGAACTTTTCAAAGGATTCGGAGATGCCGTTAAGGAATTCAAAAAAGCCTCAGGAGACAAAAGTGACACAAAAGAAGAATAAAATTCTTAAAATGATTTACTATTGTGAAAAAAATCAAACCTCCGAAGTCTTCTGAACTGGCCACCATTGTCGAGCAATATTCCCCCCTACTTAAAGAGATTAGAAAAAGAATCATTCTCACTCTTTACCTTTTTATCATCGCCGCTTTTGTAGGCTTTATTTCCTACGAAAAAATAGTTGGATTTCTAGTTGGTACTCTTTCTCTTGATGGCCTCAACATCGTCTTCACTTCCCCTTTTCAGTTCATCAACCTTGCTTTCAGCTGTGGTCTTACTACTGGATTAGTCGTCGCTTTTCCCTTTTTTATCGCCCAAGTCATTCATTTTCTAAAACCTGCTTTGAAAAAACCAGAATACAAACTAATTCTTAGAGCCACACCTTTCTCAGTCTTTCTATTTATCATCGGTTTTTCCTTCGGTGCCTTTATTATGAAATGGCAAATCAAAATTTTTCTAGAAAGATCCCTTGCCCTTGGTATCGGCAACATCCTCGACATCAGCGGACTACTCTCCACCATTCTCATTGCCTCCATCATCCTAGGTATCAGTTTTCAATTTCCTATCGTTCTTCTCCTTCTCCTGCGCTTGAAAATAGTCGAGCACAAGCAAGTCAGTCAAAAGCGCCGCTGGGTCTATCTTATAACCTTCCTCTTCACTATTCTTCTACCCTTCGATTCCATTCTCACCGACATTCTCCTCTCTCTTCCTCTAATATTTCTCTTTGAGTCTACCCTCTTCATCGGCCGCTTCATCGTACCATCCACTCCTAAAACAAAATAACACTAGTCTCTCTTGAATCCTACTTATATAAAGTGAGAATATAAAACTTACTTCAGCAATCTCTCAAACCTCTCCTTATCCTCAAACGGACCCACAATACTCAAATTCAAGCCATTCTTAAATATCCTCTCGGCCACCGCCACCACATCCTCTACTCTAACCGCCTCTATTCCCTCAAAAATCTCTTTATACGGCCTTACCCTATTCTCTAGCACCAACCCACTAACAACCCTGCCTACCTCATCACTAGAGCTCTCCATACCCAACTTAATATTCCCAACTAAGTTTGTTTTTGCTCGATCAACCTCTTCTTTTGTAGGTTTGTTCTTTCCCACAAAATTCCTCATCTCCTTTACTATCACCTTTATCGAATCTTCCACGTCTTCTTTTTTAACTCCAGCCGCCACACCCCAAGATCCAGTTTCAACAAAAGCATCCACCCCAGACTTGATGTAGTACGCCAAACCCATCTCTTCTCTAATCTTTTGAAAAAACCTACTAGTAGCCATTCCTCCCAACACCGCATTCATTATCGACAAGGCATATCTCTCCTTCACTTCTCGCTTTAAGGACCCCAGCCCCAAAACCAAATGTGCTTGCTCAGTTGGTCTGTTTACCAAAGAAACCTGACTATTTTCGTGGCTAAAATTCCCCAACACTCCGTGTGGCTTTTTCTTACTCATTTTTGTAAGTTCTACAAACTTCTCCTCTACTAACTCCACAAATTTGTCATGCGACTCTATTCCTCCAGCTACTCCAACAACCACCTCTTCTGGCACATACCATTGTTGCCAAAAGTCCTTCATTTTCTTAATGCTCATTTCTTGTAAACTTTTTCTATTTCCAATTATATCTCTACCTAAACCAGTATCACCAAACAGAAGCTCATCAAACTTTTGAGCCGCCACTACCTCTGGTTTATCCTCGTACATCTTTAGCTCTTCCAAAATTATTCCCCTCTCCTTCTCTAGATACTTCTCTGGAAACAACGGCCGACAAACCAACTCTCCACATATGTCTGTAGCCAGTTCCAGGTGCTCCTTGGCCACCTTGGACCAGTAAGCCGTCACCTGCTTACTTGTATAGGCATTCCGAATCCCTCCTACTCGTTCCGTTGCCAGCCAAATATCCTTCTTATCCTTATATTTCTTCGTTCCATTGCTCATAAAATGCTCAATGAAATGGCTTACCCCTCCAACCTGTCTATCTTCATATCTAGAACCCACTCCCACCATAGCCATCACCGTCACCGACTCTACGCTCATAGGCACACTCACCACCCTCAAACCAGAATTCAACTTAGTAACCTTATGTTCTATCTTCATTCATCATATTGTAACTTAAAAAAGAGATTACTCACCTATCAACATCTATCTCAACCTTATTACTCCCGGTCTAGCGTTTTCTATCCTCACACTACCTCCTTTAAGAGTCTGACCAGATTCATCCTCGTCCTCATCTTCGTTCCCATCATTACCCGTACCTCTACTTTCTACCCTTTCTCTAATCTCCTCTTTTTTTTGCTCCAACTTTTGCTTATTCTCTTCTCGTCTTTCCATCCACTGCTCCATTCTCGTCTTCATTTCTTGTTCTCTCTCTTCAAGCTTGTTCATCTTAACTCCCAACTTATCTACTCTCTCCTCATACTTCTCTGATATCTTGTCTAACTTACCCGAAAGCTTCTCTGCCAACTTAGGATTGCTTTCCTCAAGGGCAGTAATTCTTGCTATCAACACTTCCTCTTTCTCAGCAAACTTCATCTCCAGTTCATCTTTTTTCTCATCAGTTCTTGCCAACACCACCTGGACATTGTGAGACACCTTTACAAAAGCCCATCTCAAACCAAACCAACCACTCTCTACATCCGGCACACTTACTTCCACGGTGTCCACCACCGGCTCCACGACATCCTCAGCTTTTACTCCACCAGGTAACCCTAAAAACAAAACCGCCAACAATACCAACACTAAATTTTTCATAACTTAAATATGCACTTTTTCTCTGCCCTTGTCAATCCACCAACCAAAAACCTTGACCATCACTCACCACTTCCACATCTCCATCCAAGTCATTTCTAAATACTTGAGAACCAATTTTCTTCAGTTTATCCAACACCTCCTCAGTAGGATGCCCAAAATTATTCTTACCTACTTGAATAACTGCTACTTTTGGACTCACCTTTTTAATAAACTCATCACTGCTCGAGTACTTACTACCATGATGAGCCACTTTCAAGACATCTACCTCCATCAAACTTCCCCTCTTAAGTAAGTCTCGTTCTTCATCAATCCCAATGTCTCCAGTTAGCAACACCTCAAACTCACCATATCTCAACAACCCCACCACACTCAATATATTCACATCCGTATTCTTCCCCAACACTATCTCACTTACCAAATCCATTCTTGAAGGATCAGACCAAGCCAAGCTACTCCCCACTCTTTCCTCCGGCCATAATACCTCAAACTGTAAACTACCCTTTCTTAAGACATCACCTTCCCTAGGTAATACTATCTCAACCTCTCCTTCACCCACCAACTTTCTTAATCTAACAGCATCCTTACCACCACCAAACACCCCATTAATCATTAATCTTTCTACTCTATACCTTTCCAACAACTCATCCAAACCTCCTAAGTGATCTTTCTGAGGATGCGTATTTACCACCAGATCGATCTCTCTGTCCCAAAACGGCAAGTGCCTACCCAAACAAGATAGTAGCTTCTCCCCACCCGGACCACCATCTACCACCACCTGAAACTCTTTCCTTATAATCAAGGTAGCATCTCCTTGCCCTACATCACAAAACACAACATGGAGCTTCTCATCCGGCATCTGTACTCCTATCCATAACAAACCACTTAAAACACCCATCACTAACCAAGACCACCATTTCATACATAAAGCATACCAGTCTAAACTACCAACAACCACCTCACTACTACTATTATGTGGTCATCCTACGCATTAAAATACTCGTCCTTTTTAAGCCACCGTTATCATGAGAGATATAGGCGAAAACCTTACAGCACAATCCTTTAAAGTGAAACAAGTTTAGCTTTAATAAAGAAAAACAAAAACCTTACAGCACAATCCTTTAAAGCAAAAGAGGTTTAGCTTTAAAAAGAAAAACTAAGCCATCTTACAGAAAAACCTTTAAAGGACTCAAAAGCTAAGACCAAACTAGTACTTGCAAAAGAATACGTTTACTCACTCACCATAAGTACTGATGAGTTTTTTATATCTCAACTAAAAAACTTCACCATCACTACCACCAAATGAGCCAATGAATACACCAACCAGCCCACCACCATACCTAACGGACTCCAGACAAGACTCAAAAGCAACATCACTCCACCCCAGGCCATGATTACCGGTATAAACGGTAAGATTAAAACGTTCACCACCGGAGATATCCAACTAACTCTACCAAAATGATACAAAATTATCGGCACGGTCATAACTTGAGCTGCCAGCGTTGGTAAAAGCTCCGTCCTCAATACCCAACCACCAATCTCCCTCTCATCAAACCACCGCCTCAACTTAGGCTCCAGCCAGAACAATCCCACACTAGCCATTACCGATAACTGAAAACTCACGCTCTCCACCAACAAGGGATCTACCATCAACATTACCCAAGCAGCCAACCCCAAGGACCACAAGGCTTTGCTAGACCTACCCAAGGCTTGGCCTACGAAAATAATCCCTCCCATAATCACCGCCCTGACTACCGGCGGATCTGCTCCAGCCATCAAACCATATGCCAACATTCCTACCACCGCCCCAATCGTAGCCCACTTACGCTCAACCAAATACAACAAACCTGCCAAGATCATACTACCCACCACCATTACGTTATACCCAGAAGCCACCACAACATGAATCGTCCCTGTGTTTATTAAGGCTTCATGGAACTTTTCCGGTAACCTACTCTTTTCACCCAAAACAATCCCCGCAACCAAGGAAGATTCTGGCTCCGGCAATAACCGCTTGTAGTTTAGGGCTAACTTTTCACGCCAAATCTGCCAGACACCACCATCATCATTCATTTTTACCTGATCCTTTTCACGATTTTTTGCAAACAGACTAATATGCGGATTGTCCAACCAAATTCGTCCCAACAAAACATCTATCACCTCATAGTTTGTTCTGCCAACTACCACCACTTCATCCATTCGTGAAAAAACACACCAGCCTTGAGTTTTCACCCAGAACCTACCTACCTTAATAATACAATTAGATCCCTTTTGTTCTATTTTGACAATCTCACCTCTTGTTTTTACCGCACGTCCACTTTGAACTTGCGACACCCAAACCCAACCCGGTACCAACCTTAAAGCCAAAAAAACCAGTAACAGGATAGTTCTAGTAAACACTCACTTCATTTTTAATCTGCTCATACACATTTTCTGGTAAGACATTCTTAGTTGTTAGTTCTTCTACTTTTGAAAAAGGCCTATTATCGACAATGTCTTGCGCTCTAGCAGTCCCTACCCCCCACAGGGTATCTAGCTCACTTATGTTAGCCGTGTTTATATTGATAAGTCCGGTAGATTCACCCATCACCTCACTACCCTCATGGGGTATATAAAGCTTCTCTCCATCCTTTACTATTTCCGCTAGATTTAATACCTTTTCCAAATAACTCCTGTCGGCATCCTGAGCCAACCCTCCGGCAGCTACTAAAGCATCCTTAACTCTAGACCCTTTCCCTAATTCATACACCCCTGGTCTCTCCACCGCCCCAGCAACATCTACCCAGATCATCTCATTACTATTCAAATCGCCTGCTAAATACTCTATCTCATCTCCCTTATCACCCATATTTCCCAACAACCCCCATAAAACCAAAGCCCCTCCAAGTACCATCAAACCAACAAGAACTATATCAAACAAACTCAATGAAAACCTTTTCTTTAGATCCTCTATCCATTGCACACCTTAAATATACCAAATTTGTCAAATCTAGTATAATACAACCTATATAAACCTAATAACCCACTCACGAGTACCTTAAAAAGGAGAAAAAAAGAAATGACACAAACCAAGTTGTCTTCCCTAGTAAAAAAAATTAATGACGTCCTTCCCAACTGGGAGGCAACACTCGCCAATAAAGTGATCCTTGTTAAAGGTCTTGGTGATCTGGATTTTATCAGCATGACCATCAAAATTGCTCCAGCCGTTCCCGAAGAAGTCTTTGCCGAGATAGACACCGGTATCGACTACTCTAGACTGGGACCAAACGCCAAAGAAACTATCGATGGAGATACCTGGTTCCGGCTACGCAAAAGCAGTGGCGACTATCTTGGCTACCTCATCCCCCGTATGTCAACAGAGGACTTTATTAAAAAAATCCGCAGGATACTAAGTGGCACCATCATCAACATTACCAATCTTGAAAAAGCGCTAGTCCAATGTGATTTAGAAACAAGCCTCATTCTTAAATAAGATCATCTAACACACCATCACTACCTCCCACATTCCTCGAATGTGGGAGTTTTTTTAATTATCTAAACCACAAAGTTCACCAACCTACCAGGTACAAAAATCACCTTATTACTCTCACCCTCACCCAACCACTTCTTCACCTTCTCACTCTTTAAAGCCATCTCCACAACCTTCTCCTTATCCCCTACCTCACCCGCATCCAAACTCAAGACCTCTCTCAACTTCCCATTAACCTGAACAGCTATCTCTACCATACTTTCCTTTACTTTCTCACCATCAAACTCTGGCCAACCCACCTTATGAATCGACTCTCCCGAAGTATCACTAAGTTTCTGATACAACTCCTCCGTCATGTACGGAGCCAGCGGCGCTAGTAGCTTTAAGAAGCTTAACGAGTCCTTTTTACCTAAAACCATCCCCTCTTTTTTCCACTCATTCATAAACTCCATCATCACGGCAATAGCGGTATTAAACTTGAAGACTGGCATATCCTCACCCACCTTCCTGATCGTCTGATGCAACACCTTCTCAAGTTCAACACTAGTCTCGTCGCCCATTTTCCCATCATCCAAAAACGAATCCCAGACCCTTTGTAAAAACTTAGCCATCCCCATCATACCTGTATCCCTAAAATCTCCTCCTGAATCAAACGACCCCATGAACATCAGGTAGCACCTCAAAGCATCTGCTCCATACTTCTCTATATACTCATCCGGCACAATCACATTTCCTTTAGACTTACTCATCTTCGTTCCATCCTTAATTATCAAACCATGAGAGTAAAGAAACGGAAACGGCTCCTCAGCCTTCAAATACTCCAAATCATGAAGAACCATCGTGACAAACCTAGCATACAGAAGGTGTAGCACTGCATGCTCAGCCCCGCCAGTGTAAGCATCTACTGGTGTCCATTTATCCAAGATATTCTTGTCAAAAGGCTCAGCTTGGCTTTCCCACTTACCATTTTTCATAAACGGATAACCTAAAAAGTACCAAGAACTATCAAGAAAGGTATCAGATACGTCCAACTCTCTTTGTGCTTCTCCACCACATTTAGGGCACTTCGTTTTTTTCCACTCTTCTGGCGCGTTATCAAGCGGTGAACTGCCATCTCCTTTAGGTTTAAAGTCCTCAATCTCAGGTAACAACACCGGCAGATTCTTCTCTGGAACCGGCTGCCAACCACACTTTGGACACTCCACCATCGGAATCGGTGCTCCCCAGTATCTCTGTCTAGAGATCAACCAGTCGCGTAGGTGATAGTTAACTTTTTTCTCCACCAGACCTTTTTCCTCTAACTCCTTAAACACCTCATCTTTGTCCTTTAGTGTGCCTATTATATCCAAATTATACTTTTTGGCGAACTCCTTATCTCGCTCATCATACGCCGGTACCGCCATCACTGCACCAGTACCATAACCCATCAACACAAAGTCGGCAATCCAGATTGGCAGTTCCTTACCAGTCAAAGGGTGAATCACTTTGTAACCAGTGTCCACTCCAGTTTTCTTTTTCTCTTCCTTCTTTCTCTGTTGCTCACTCTTACTTAAAGCCTTGTCTACATAAACAGTGACCTCTTTCTCATTCTTACCCTTAAGTTTCTCAACCAAAGGGTGTTCCGGAGCCAGTACCACAAAGGTGGCTCCAAGAATCGTATCTAACCTTGTGGTAAACACCTTCACGGAAGACTTAACATCCTTAACCTCAAACAACACCTCTGCTCCCTCACTTCTACCTATCCAATTTTTCTGCGCTGTCTTAATCTTTGTTGGCCATCTCAAACCATCCTTTTCTATATCATACCCCTCACTAACTGGACCAGTTTTCTTTTCACGCTTACCTTCTTTTCCATCAATGTTTGCAAGCAATCTGTCAGCATACTTGGTAATCCTAAAATGCCAGGAGCTCATCTCTTTCCTCACTACTTCCGCTTTACATCTCTCACACTCCCCTGCCTCTACTTGCTCGTCAGCCAGTACGGTCTTACAGCTAGGACACCAATTAACCTTAGCCTTCTTTTTGTAAGCCAATCCAGCCTCAAACATCTTAATAAATAGCCACTGAGTCCATTTGTAGTACTCCGGATCATAAGTCTCTAATCTGTGATCCCAAGCAAAACCATTACCAATAGACTGCATCTGTTTATAAAAACTCTTTTCACTTATCCTAGCATGCTCTTCCGGCCTTCTTCCCACCTTGATAGCGTAGTTCTCACTATGAATTCCAAAACCATCCAAACCAATCGGTTCAAACACATCAAAACCTTTCATTCTCATATACCTCCCATAAGTATCTGCTCCGGTAAAAGCATACATGTTCCCCACATGCATTCCTTCTGCCGAAGGGTAAGGAAACATCATTAAGTTATAGAAAGGTTTCTTGGCTTTCCCCAAGTCCACTTCATACAAACCAGTTTCCTGCCATTTCTCCTGCCATTTTTTTTCTAATTTTAGATGGTCATACTTCATAAACCAAATTTTACCGTTATTTTTTTCAAACAACAAGTCTCCTATATTATCAGTAATTAAAATATATTGATAAATATTTTATACTTAAATCTACCATCACTCATCTTTAAGTTCTGCCATTTTAACAACATAATACATCAATTAAACATTATTTTATGCTTATCTCTTTATTATCTTAAGAAAACAAAATTGACAAGCCTAATGATTTATTTAGTGTATTATTAATTTAATGCCTTTAACTTTAATAGCCCACACCAGCCTAATTACCCTGAGCGTTGGCCTCATTTACTCCTGGACCGCTAACCCTCATCTTTCTACCTACAACCTGCAACTAGCCGGTGTTTTAGCCATTATTTACTTCTTTAGCCGTTTCCTTAAGCTCAAACCCAAATACCTATCTCTTACTACCATCACAACCTTCTTAAGCCTAATTTTACTCATGATCTTCTCCACTGGTAGCCTTGACTCACCCTTCTTCTTCCTTTTAGACATTCTCCTCTTCGCCTTAGCCTTGTTCTTCGAACCAGCTCAGGCTCTAATCACCAGCTTTATCCTCACCCTCGTCTTTTTAGTATCATCAAAACTATCTCTTAGTACATCACAGGCTATCAATCTAGCCTCACTCATACTCATTACTCCTCTGGCCGTAGTCTTCGGTAAAAAGCTAGCAGAAAACCAAAAAAACGAAGAATCTATATCAAAAGAGGAAACCCAGACTTTACTCTGGATAGCTACAAAAGCCAAGCCCTCACTCACAGAAGCCTTAGAAACCACTAGTGAAGTCATTAGTTCAAACCTACTCCCTTTTAGACTACAAGAGAAAATTAAAAAAGCCCATAAAGATATTATGGATCTTCATAAGTCCGCCAACAGCTTAGAGATAATAATAGATAAAGAAACAGATTAGAATTCGGGTTTTATAAAGCCCTCTTAAGGCTAACAACAAATGTATCACCCCCAACCCAACAAATCTATCAAACCCCATCAGACACTTCTTATTTTAGCCTCAACTATACTCTTTTTGACCCTCACAAAGACCTTACTAGCCGAAAACCTAAGGTCTGATACCTATAGAGTAGACATGAGCAACATCAATATGACCGGTGGCAAGAAAACTTCCGCTACCTATAACCTAACAGACACCGTAGGCCAAACCTTCCAGGGACAGTTCGACTCTAATGGCTATAGAGTCAGAGCCGGCTTCCAGTACATCCACTCCCTTATTCGCTTTTCCTTCACCATCTCCGACCTAACTATAGATCTAGGTACTTTAATTGCCCAAACCCCCTCCACCACCACCAACACTTTGACGATATCCACTGGTAACGCCTATGGCTACACAGTTAAAGCGATAGAAAATCACGAACTAAGAAACGGTGTCAACGATGTTCCTGATACTGCTTGCGACGCCGCTACTGCTTGCACCATTACCGATGCTAACGTCTGGGCCAGTAACACCGACTACGGTTTTGGTTACAACATGTCCGGTGACGACGTAGACACATCAGATTTCGTAGACTCAACCTACTTTAGGCCCTTCTCAAACGATGAAGACGCCGACTCTCCAGCCACGATTATGTCCGCTACCGGTATTGCTACTTCTTCTGCTGCCACCGTTACCTACAAGGCCAACGTCTCCACCATCCAACCTGCTGGCTACTACACCACCCCTATTAGATTCGTAGCCATCCCTAGCTTTTAACCTCTTATGAAAAAACTTATCATCCTCACCATACTACTTCTAACTCCAAAACAAGCCCTAGCTCAAGGTTTAAACTTAAGCATATCTCCCCCTCTACTTCAGGCCACTATCAAGCCAGGCAAGTCCATTTCCCAAGTCTTTACTATATATAACAATAACTCAACTCCTATCAAACTCACTCCCAGAATAGTTCCTTTCCTACCAGAAGACGACCAAGGTAATCCCAGCCTACAAACACAGCTTCACCCAGCCTGGCTTTCTTATTTTTCACTAGCAAACTCAGAGATTGCCTTAGGCAAACCATTTACATTACTACCTAATAGCTCAGACCAACTAGTACTAAGTATAAAAATTCCAGAAAACACTGTACCCGCAGATCACTACGCCACCATCCTAGTAAACTCAGAGCAAGTCTCAGAAACTGGAGAACTGGGATTAAATCAAAGCTTTGTCTCCGGGTCCATTGGAGCCAACGTCCTTTTGACCATCTCCAACCAAGCTGCTCCACCCACCATCCTAAACATCATTGATCTAAAACCAATAGATACCCGTTTTATTAAAATAGGCCAAACCTACATCCTAGACAACTTCTCTCCCATAAGATTCTCAGCCAAACTAGAAAACTTGGGCAGACATCTCACCGAAGCCCACGGCCTGTTTCAGATCCACAAAGGCACAAATGTATCCCACATTCAGTCCCTCCTTCCCGTTAACGTCCTCGCCCAATCTACCAGAGAACTAGTAGCCTCATCCAGTAGTCAGCTTCAATTTACTCCCAGACTAACCCAAGTTGGCCGATATAAAGCCAGTATAAACATCCGCTCAGAAAACGGCTCTACTCAAAACTCCATCAGTCTTATTCTTCTTCCCATCAAAGCAATTCTTGGTCTTCTAGTCGCCATTCTTCTCCTAAAATTCACACTTAAAAAAAGCCAGTAGGTAAAAGTTTGACAACTTATGATAAGTACTTCATAGTAGCTTTTATGAGCAAAAAGGGTCTGCTTCTATTGCCATTTCTGGTTATCTTCATTACTACCCTTATTACCCCATCCGAGCTTTCCTCTGCTGCCCTTACCTCCGCATCCGTTACTCTTTCAAACTCCAGACTTTCTTACTACGCCAAGGTTTCTGGTGCTCACACCGCAGCAGACACTACTATCCTCATCCAGGGTTCAAGTAACGCTGACAACAACACAAATCATCTTTTTCCTAACGACACCATTTCCGTTGGCCCTAACGGCAACGTAACCGTCGGTAACATCATAGACGGCACCAACTTCGCTCTATCAGCCGGTCTAACCGAAGGCGCCAGTGATGGTGATGCCATCTACGCTACCCAATCAGGTACCGTTACCGCCACCTTCACTATTGCAAACAACATCCCTGCCAATGGCTACATCAGAATCTCCATTCCCGATCCAGCTAGTGGAGGTAACGATGGAGCTCCAGATACTGCCGCTACTGCAGCCACCAACGGCTGGGACCTAAATGGAATCGCAGTAGCCGACGTCACCGTTTCTGGTGGCACAGGTTGTTCATGGAATGCTACAGAAAACATCACTGCTGGATCAGGTACCAACCACACCATAGACGCCACCACTACCGTCGCTTGTACCGCTGGCACCATCACCGTAACCATCGACTCTGATCCTGGACTTGTAAATCCAGCTCCAATAACCTCTGGTCACACTCAAGGTACCGCTGATGCCTATCAATGGACCATTGCTAGTTACGACGATGACCCAGCCACCACCGGTCAAATCATTGATACCGTTGATATATCTGTTGCTCCAATAGAAGCCGTTTTAGTATCCGCCACTATAGACGAAACCTTATCCTTCTCCGTTACCGGCGTCACCGCTGATTCCGGCACCACCGGCACCTGTGGTGTTACTAGAACCGCCAGCTCACCCGACTCCACCGCTTACTCCATTCCTTGGGGAACCATCTCTCCTACCTACTTAGCTGCTACCCACAACACTAGCCAACTACTGCAAGTCTCTACCAACGCTGCTGGTGGTTACGCCGTCACAGCCACAGAAAGTGACCAAATGGGTAAAGACGGAGGTGTCTGTACCGGCGATGTCGGTGAAGCCGCTAACTGTATAAAAGATACTGCTTGTGGCGGCACTCCTTGTACTCACATCACCCTCCAGGATTGGGGAGCAGACCCTACTAGCTATCCTGGCTTAGGTTACTCACTAGAGGAAGTCACCGTATCTGAAGCCTCTTTCGAATTCAACGACACCGCTGCTACTTTTAATGCCAAACAATTTGCCGATGACGAGGACAGTCAGACAGCCCAGACCGTCATGACCAACACTGGACCAGTAGACACCTCTCAAGTCTATATCTGCTACAGGATAGACGTCACCGCCACTCAACCAGCTGGCTATTACTTCAATAACGTGCGCTACACCGCCACTGCCACCTTCTAAAAATGAAAAAAACCCTGCCCCTAATCATCCTTGCCTTCTTCATACTTCCCTCTTCCGTCTTGGCCGTCGACTCTGTCCCCTTAACCGTCTCCCCTGTTCGTCAACAGATGGAAATGAAACCTGGTGAAACCAGCACCGCTATTCTTAAACTAATCAACATCTCCGAATCTCCAATCTCTGGAACGATTAAAGTTGTTGACTTCATAATAGAAGATGACCAAGGTACTCCGGTTTTCTTAGAAGACAAAAACTTCTCTAGTAACTACTCTGCCGCCAGCTGGGTCAAGCTACCTTATGATCGCCTAACCATTCCTGCTAACGACAAAATAGAGATCCAGTTTAAGATAAAAACAGACCTAGACGCTCTCCCCGGTGGCCACTATGCTGGAATCATCTTTGAAGCTGTCGGCCAGACACTTGAACCAGTCCAAGATGTAGATCAAACTTCCTCCGGTGCTTCCATTGCTCCTCGAATCGCCACTCTCCTATACATCACCATCCCAGGTGACTATGAAGAAATGGCTCTCGTTACCAAATTTCACACTCCAAAATTCTCTCAACACGGCCCACTAGACATAGACACCACCATCCTCAACCAATCCCCATCTCACATTCGACCTACCGGTATCATCACCATAACCAACATGTTTGGAGACGTACTAACTCACCTTCCTCTAGAAGAACAAAACATCTTCCCTCAAGCAGAAAGAACCTTCAAAAACACCATCCCTACTAAATGGCTCTTTGGTCGCTACCAAGCTCATCTTCAAGCCGCATATGGCACCCAAGGTAAAAGCTTAAATGCCTTAATCTACTTCACCGTCATCCCCGTAGCCTTAATCATCTACATAATCATCTTTATCACCGCCATTATATTCCTAGTAAAACACTACGCCAAGAAAAACAAAACCCACGAACAAGAACTAGAGACAGAAATCGAAAAACTCAAAGAAGAACTCAAACAATCCTAGTCTTTCCTTTAATCTTTTAAGCTATACTTTCTTTAATGCTCAAGATTTTGTCTGCTTTTCTACTATCGACCGTCCTAGCCGTCACCAACCCCTTAGGCTCGGGCGACATCACCAACTCCGCCACCATCGCTGTCTCTACCATCACCGCTCCAGTCTTGATCACCCCAGTAGACGACTCTCTAACTAACAACCGTTACGAACAGTTTTCTTGGAACACATCTACCCCCAGCGCCAATATCAGCCACTACACCCTGTATGTAGACGACGTCATCGTCTCAAGCTACATCGACCACTCTACTGCCATAGCAGGCGTCATCTATACAACCTTAAGCACCCCCATCCAGGACGGCAAGCATACTTGGTATGTAACTGCCTACAGCACCGGTGATACATCAGCCACTTCCGAAACCCATACTTTCTATGTAGACGCAACCATCCCCATCATCATCCTCCAGGCCGTAGACAAAACAGCAATGTACTGGGCCTCAAACGACCCTTACACCATCCCCGCCTACCAATACCGCCATCTAACGGTCACCACCAAAAATCCCCTCTTGTCGGGCAAGGTAGAGGCTCTAAGTAACTTCAAACTCTCCCTTGTCTGTCCAACTGGAACACCTTCCTGCCAAAACATGACGATCACCATAAACGATCCAGATGGTGAATGGAAACACCGCTTTTACAACCTAGTACCTAACATTACCTACTCTGCTTTCCTCTCAGCTACAGACGCCGCCGGTAATAGCAACATCTTCCCAGAGTTCACTATTACATATACCCCTACCCCCCTAGTATCTCTCCCTTTCCTGCCTACACCAACCCCCACAACTACCCCATCACTCTCTCCAATAATTTCTCCTACTTCAAAACCCACAGAGATCCCTCAAGAAATAATAGAACTCAAAGAACCACCACCAGCTCCTCCACACAAACTACCAGAACCAATCCCTACTCCAAAACAAAAACAAACCACTACCCAGAGATGGCTTAATTTAAGCCTGTTTGGCCTCCTATTACACATCACCATGACTGCCTTTGGCGCCAGTATTCGCTTAAAACTCATCCCCAATCTTCTCCTTATTCTCTTCTGGCCGTTCTTAAAAACCAAGCCAAACCAGACCGGTCTCCCTTTCACCACCATACTTCTTTATGACCCAAACAACCAAAAACTAATCTACTCTAACTTAAGCGATCTACAAAACACATTCTATCTACCCAACCAACCAGCTTTCCTAAAAGTCATCTTTCCCGGATATGAACCTTTCTCCATCATCTTAGGCACAAACAACGTCCCCAACCCCATTATTCTAAAGCTAAAAGACTCCAGAACCCTTCTAGAAGGCTTCCGAAACATCTCCCTTAATACCAGGTCACTGGCTTTAGCCTTTTCTATGTTCACTGCTATTATTTCCCTTACATTCACCATCAACTTCCCCGCTTTCATCCTTCTCATCGGTGGTCTAGACCTTCTCTACACCGAGTATATTCAATCAAAAGGCAAGCAAGTATAGGTCTTCGAACCCTCTAAACATCTAACTTTATGCAACACACGTTCTTTTAAAGAATGATTAAAAGGTTGTAAATATAAAAAGCGATGTAATCAAAGCATTTAAATCAAAGTTAATCACTCAATTTCCGCAAGATATCAAATCACTCTATACCATTTCAAAGTACCTCTTTATGTATCATTTGTCATATTGTGTACAACAGTGTGAAAAGACAGCTATTTCCGCAGCGTAAACAGCCATTAACAGCCTTTATTACCGCAATAAATAAACATATACCGCAAAGATTATCGGTAATTAAACTTTAAGATTTTCTTATTCCGTACCTAGATAGACTAAAAAACTATCTCCGCAAGCAACCTGCATTAGCCTCTTGACAGCGAACTCCCTTATTATTATAGTAGTATAAGAGCGTATAAAAAGGTCTAATTTAAACCTAAACCACGCTTATCAACAATTAATTAACAATCCATGAAAATCCAAGACTTCAATCAAACAACCACCTACCAAACACCTCAAAAGGCTCTAGAAATAATCACCGCTACCCTGGCCTTCCTCCTCCCAGCCATATTATTATTCTTAATCGCAGCTAAATAACCAATGCCTCCTGCCCGGGAATTACTAAACCAATTCAAGCTCTTCCTTCAGGACCTTAAAGGTCCAAAGGGCAGGCCGCTCTCGGCAGTTACAGTCAAAAACTACGTATCAGACGTGCGTAAGCTCCTCACTTCACTGGAAAACTTCGACGACTTCAACAATGCCAAACTCCACCTCTACCTCGCCCACATCAAACAATCTCTTCCCACTTCATCCTACAACCGCCACTTAGCCTCAATTCGCCGTTTCACTACCTTTCTATTCATCAAGCACAATCTTTCCCTCTCCATCGACATACCTGGCAAGAAGGAAGCACCACGAACAACCAGCCTCTCAAAACCAAACGAGAACCTCATCAAAAACTTCCGTTCCTACCTAGAATCTCAAAAACTTTCCCACTCAACCGTCAAAAACTACGCTTCAGATATCAATCACTACTTAGCTTGGTCTGCTAAGTATTTAACAAAAGGCTCATATCCAACAAAAGACACCTCAAACCAAACAAATAGCAACTCTTTAGGTAAAACAGACGGAAACACCAACCTTTTCAAGCTTTCACCCCTGAATCTCAAGACTTACTCAAACTATCTCAAACTATCTCAAGTTGGTCAATCAGTCATCAATCGTCGTCTTTCTTCCATTAAAAAATTCACTCAATTTGCTCTCGCCACCAACCTAATTGAAAAAGACCCTTTCTTCACTCCTCGTACTATTAAGCCTCTAAAACCTCTATCTTGGATGACAAGAGTGACAAGAAAGAAAGACATAACACCAAAAAACCTCTACCAAACCTATCACTCATGGGCCTTTACTCCTTACCTTCACCTAGCCCTTCTAGTCCTCTTCACTACCGCCTTAGGTCTCTTTGGATATAACCAGATCATTAAACAAGCTCCTAAGAGTCAGGCCTATCCTACCAGCCCTACAGCTCCTACTAGACAGTTAAGCTTCCAGGGTAGACTCACCGACTCATCAGACAACCCCATTACCACTTCAGTCAATGTCGTCTTTAAGTTGTTTGATGACGCCACAGTAGGCTCAGAACTCTACTCCTCCAGCACCTGTTCCGTCTCTCCCGACCAAGACGGTATCTTTAATGTCCTCATAGGCGATGGGGCTTGTGGATCAGAGATTGCCGCTACAGTTTTCTCAGAAAACACCGCCGTTTGGCTGGAAGTCACCGTTGGCGCCGAGACCTTAGATCCAAGACAGCAGATCGCCACAGTAGCTTACGCACTAAATACAGAAACCCTACAGGGGTATCCTGCCGGTACTACTGCTAACAGCATTCCGTATATAGATAACTCCGGCAACATTAGTATCGGTGCTACCTCCCCTACAATAGACTCCACCGCTGGCACCTTCAAGATACAAGGTCAAGCTCTTACCCTAGCAACCGCCGTCAGCTCAGATGGCAACATCACTCTACAACCAGATGGAACTGGACAGATACTAGCCATTGGCGGCACCACTACTGGAGACACCATAAGAGTAACTAACGCCAATCTAACCTCGGGCGACCTAATTTCAGGCTATGTAGGCAACGATACAGCCACCGGTGACCTCCTTTCTCTCTCCTCTGGTTCTTCTGAAACAGATAGATTCACAGTAGAACAGGATGGTGAAACATACATCGCTGGAAGTCTTGGTGTCGGCACAACCAATCCAACCTCTCTCCTATCAGTCGGTTCCACTAGCCAATTCCAGGTAAATAGCTCAGGCGCTATAGCCGCAGCCACCGGAATCACCTCTTCAGGCACAATTACTTTTAGTGGATTATCTGACGGTTTCGTCAAATCAGCTTCTGGCATTCTATCTGGCGGCAATACTATTAGTCTTACTGCAGATGTTACCGGAGTTCTACCCCTAGCTAACGGAGGCACCAACAAAAACATTACCGCAGCTGCCGGAGCAATCGCCTACTCAGACGCAGACTCTCTAGAACTAACCGCAGTCGGCTCTTCAGGTGAATGTCTAAAATCCAATGCCGGCAGCGCTCCTACCTGGGGTAGTTGTGCATCTGGCGCTCTCGGTGGAGCTGGTACTCCTACATTTATACCTAAGTGGAGTGCTTCTGACTCCTTAACCGACTCAGCTATCTTCGACTCATCCGGCCTTATCGGAATCGGCACCACCGTTCCCACAGCCTTACTCCACTTAGGATTAGGTTCAACCGCCGTAGTAGGTCAAAAAATTACTCTAGCTTCAGGAGCCACCGCTAACGCTTTTGAAGTTAATACTTCTTCTGGGGTAGGCGGAGACAGGTTTGTAATAGAAGCAGACGGTAGTGTAGGCATCGGCACCACTAATCCAACTGTAGCCCTAGACGTAGTTGGAGCCATTACAG
>CAXBYW010000001.1:0-175422 GCA_963980225.1 uncultured bacterium | reverse complement strand
TGCCTACAATGGTAACAATAACAGTGACTACTCAGGTACCGCTACTAAATACACCCTGGCTAACGCACCCTCTACTCCCACTGTCACTCCTGTATCTTCAACTACAGAAACAGTAAAGGTTAACATTAACAGTAACCCTTCAAGTACCCAGTTCCTCATTCAAGAAACTACAACCGGCAAGTATGTAAACAAGTCCACAGGAGCCTTACAAGTAAGTGAGTCATGGGGAACTTACGCTGAGTTTGGTAGCGCATCAGGCCAGACAGTTACCGGTCTCACCGATGGTACTAGTTACACATTCAAAGTAAAGGCTAGAAATGGAGACAGTGTAAACACCTCCTACTCCTCTACTGCCTCTGGATCAACACTAGTTGCAGCTCCCACCATTGGCTCCCCTTCAGCTCTTTCTACATCTAGTATTAGATGGAACTTTACTGATGCTTCCTCTTCAGAAACTGGCTTTAAGGTCTATGATAATGGAACTCCTACTCTCAAAGTTACTTGTGCCACAGCTAACTTAACCTACTGTGATGAAAGCAGCTTAAGTCCCAACACCTCATATACCCGTAAAGTAATTGCCTACAATGGTAACAATAACAGTGACTACTCAGGTACCGCTACTAAATACACCTTAGCTACAGTACCAGCAGCTCCAACAGTTAACGGTGCTGCAGCAACTACTTTAGACGTTAACCCTGATCCTAATGGTAGCCCTACTACTACTGAAATGGTTGTCTACAAAGAAGCAGGAGCAAGTTGTGATGGTTCTGGTGGATCTTACTTAGCAGCTAATGGGTCAGACAACTCTAGTACACCGGTCTGGCAAGCAGAAAGTTCTTGGGCTACGGTTACCGCTACTGGTCTGTCGGAGCAGACCCAGTACAGTTTCTGTACTAAGTCTCGAAATGGAGACAACACAGAAACAAGTTGGGGTAGTGCTGTTTCTGGAACTACCATTGAGTCTACTTCACCTAGTATCTCTTCAGTTGATTCAGTAGCAGGAGACGCCAGTGCTACCTACTACGACAACACAGATGACTCTTCTACAGTGATTGCCTTTACTTCAACCGATGGTTCTGGTGGTGGAGTAGACAACTGTAAGTGGGACACTAGTGACGTTGCCTATGACTCTATGAGTAACAGTTGTGGTTCTACCTCTAGTTGTACAGTTACTCCTTCAGGTGAAGGTGCCAAGGCTGTCTATCTTCGCTGCCAAGATGTCTACTCAAACAAAATGGGAAGCTCTCAAACCGTAAACTACACCATTGATGCTACTGCTCCTACTACCTTGTCATCTACTAACTCTTCAGCCAGCTGGACTAATGCTAAACCAACCGTCACAGTTTCAACTCCAGCAGATACCCTATCTGGAATGAATGAGATTAGATATGTCTGGGACTCAAACGACCTAGGTGCAAACTGTACTGCAGGAACTACCACCACAGCTACAGCTAATATTACTAGCACTTTAACTGAAGGGAGTCACATCCTTTACTTGTGTACATCTGACAATGCAGGTAATGTAGCTACCTGGAATGGAGCATACAAGTGGGATAATGGTAATCCTTTGGTTAACATCACAACTCATGCTCTGGCTACATATTACACTGCTAACATTCCTGCCAAAATCGAAGGTACTGCTAGTGATGTCTTGTCTTCTATCTCCAGTGTAGCCATCTCTATATACAACGGAGTCAAGTACTGGACAGGGTCGATATTTGATGGTGTAACTCAAACTTGGTTAGCAGCTACTGGAACTACCACTTGGGAGTATACCTTTGCTCCAAGTAGTGACGCAGACTATACCATCTACTCTAGATCTACCGATGGTGCAAACAATACTCAAACCTCTTCTGCCACCACCTTTACTTACGATACAACAGCAGCATTACTAACGGTCGATCCATCAGCAACAGTCACCAATGGTGGTGCAACCATAACTTGGACAACTGATGAAGCTTCTTCAACTAGGATTGAGTACGGTCTTTCAAGTTCTTATGGTACTCTGACTACAGAGGTAGATACTTCTCCTAGAGTTACTTCTCACTCACAAGAAATTACTAATTTAGCAAGCTGTACTGTCTACAGCTATAGAGTTAGATCTAAAGACTCGGCCACAAATGAATACATTGGCACTAATGGTACTTTCACCACCACCGGTTGTACAGGTTCTGCTACCGTAAACAGTACTACCAGTACGGCCATTACCAAGACAAGCGGTGGATCAGTCGAGCTAGCTTCTGGTGGGTCAGGGGTTGCCTTGGCGGTACCAGCCAACTTCTCTTCAAACGACAGTACCTTCCAGATCAAAAAACTTGACACTACCACCGTTATATTAACCACCTCTTCTCCAACAGGTTTCACTGTAGTTGGGGATCATACCTATCAACTAGACGCCCTATCAGACAACTCCACCACAGTTACTAGCTTTGACAACGCCATCACCATTACCATTACCTATGACGCTACCCAAGTAACTGATCTTGATCTAACCAGTCTAGTCATCCAGAGATGGGATGGCTCGGCTTGGAATGCCTTAACAGACTGTACTGTTGACACTGCTGCCCAGACCGTTACCTGCACCACTTCTGCCTTCTCTACCTTTGGTCTGTTTGGTGAAGAATCAGTATCAGACTCAACAGGTTCTGGTAGTTCATCTCCCCCAGGCCCGTCTTGCACAGGTTTTGGGTTAAGAACTCCTCCAGATCTCTTCCAAGCAAATGTTACTAACACCTCCGCCAAGCTATTCTTTACACCACTCCTAGACTCTAACTCCTTTCATATTACCTACTCTACAAAGAAAAACACTGAAGAGTTTGCCGTCCTTATTTCTTTAAACAACCGAGGTGTTCAAGATTTTACCATTAACTCTCTAAACCCAAGCACCACCTATTACTTCAAGGTTCAAGCTGTAAATGAGTGCGCCTCTAGTGATTGGAGCAACACCATGAAGGTAAAGACAAACTCCAAGACCCAGACCAAGACAGTCACCTACTACAAAGGTAATATGTTTAGTAGAGCTCTCTCCTTTATTACTTCTTCAAAGCCCCCCAAAGTTGCTAATGAATCTTCTGTAGAAGAAGTAAAACTAGAACCTCAAGTAGACGAGCTAGTAGAAGCAAAACTAGAACTAGAACCAACCCCAGTACCCGAACAAGAAGGTAAACAGTTCTGTTTCTTTAAGTGGTGCTTTAGAGTTAGATTGCCTTGGTAAATATCCACACACATTGAGAAAGAACTAAGTTGGGACTTAGTAGAAATCAATGTTGATTGTTTACCTGAAGAAGCTTATCTAAGAGCAATATCTATTTTCAATTAATTTTGTTGCCGGGCCAGGGTTTGAACCTGGAGTCTTCCGCTTCAAAGGCGGACGTGTTGCCAATTACACCACCCGGCAATATGGATATATTTTACCAGGATGAGGTTAGTTACTAAAGGTGTAGGCTAGGCGTTGGTTTAGCTGGCAGTCTATAGACTCATTAAGGTTGATGTTTAAAGCATTGTTTAAGTGTTTTTGGTAGTACTGAGTGATCTCCACCACACCTGGTCTTATACCCTTTTCTAGAGGCCCTAGACTGCTTAATTCGTCAAGGTCTATCAGTCTTAAGCTTTTTAACTTAAAACTAAGCAGTTGATCAGTTCTTAGTATTTTTTCAGATAGCTCTAAATGGTATACCTTGACAGATACATCGGCTATGTTAATGGTCATAAACGATGTGGGGTTTTTGGGAATTAACTGGTAGGGAAAGTTTTTTTCTATTACCTTGTTGGTGAAGACCTCTCTTTCGAGGATTCTTCTTATGGATGTTTGGGAGTCTTCCTTGTGTTTAGAGTAACCCATGGGAAGAGAAAGATCACCCTTGTGGCCGAAATGGGTGTTGGTAAGGGATATGTCCTGACCAATTAAGATTTTTTTAGGATTGTCTGGAGTAGTGATTATGAGAGCGGTGCCTAGACGCCTAAAAACTCCCTCTTTGATTTTCTTCATCACCCTGTGGGTAGTACTAAGGGTGGATTTAAGAGAAGCAGGAACGTGTTGACGGAAGAAGGTCTCTAAAGGAAGTTGGGTGTCTAGTAGACGGCTTAATATGAGGAGAATTTCTGACAGGTTGCTATTGGGACCGGCTCTTTTGACGAGTCCTACCCCACCCCAGCTGTTAACCAGCCTATGATAGGTGGGAGCGCTAATGGGAAGGTTGAAGTTGTGTTTGGTGAATACACGGTCTACGGAACCTAGTTTTAGGTACTCAGTGATAAAAAACTTGTCTGTCCAGATAGTTTTTTGAAAGTTAGGCATTAGTGTTAAATATTATATACTTAAAGATAATGATACCGTCTTTAATTAGAATTTTACTTCTTGGTGCTTTAGGATATGGGCTATATACAGTAGTGCCGGTAATAGCACCGGTGATTCAAGAAAACTTGGGTAGTGCTGAGGTAAGTAACTTGTCGGTGGTTAAAAAGAGTCAGGAGTACTTAAGTAAGTTGTCTGGTGGAGAGGTGGCAGGTGACAGTACCTCGATTACTGATAGTGGAAATGAGGTTATTGGTGATCTAATTGAGAAAGCAAGAGAATCAGTAGCCGAGAAAGTTCAGGAGGATGTAGATAAGGCTAAGGAGGGTGTAAAGGACGTAGCTAATGAGCAGTTTTGTAAGACGATTTTGAAAACACTAGAGGAAGAGTGCGGACAGTATTACTGTAAGGAGGATTTGTAAAATTATTTTCTGAAAGCCATTTTGTATTCTCTGCAGACTGGAGGTCCCAGTTTAGGGACGTATAGGTCGCATTCATCTCGCAAACAAAGTTCCATTTCTAAGGCTTCACATAAAGCTTCTTCATCTTCATGACTTAGTATGATATCTTGCTGTTCCAAAAACCCATTCCTTTATGAAATTCATTTGTTTCGTCCATGGGAAGGGAGTCGTACTCAAGTTCTCCTTTTATAACTGCTGCTACATTCTGGTTGGATTCAGGCCAAATACTTAACGGGAGAATACCATTGTCTCTAAGTGCATCTCCTGCGTAATCATATAGATCCCTATTTCTTCCCTGTTCATCCTTGATTAATTCTTTCTGAAGTTCTTCTTCCTGTTTTTGGTCCATATATTTTGTTAGGGCAGAAGTATTTGTATATTAGCATATTCTGTTATTAAAAGAAAAGAATAGTCAAATTAGGAGAGTTAGAATGAGGAATTTTCCTTGGGAGCATCATATAGTTTTTGTTTTGTGGCATAATTGAATACATGAACAAAGCTAAAAATGGTATTAGGTATGTGTCAGATAAGGGGTTAACTTGGAGTAGGAAAAAGGTTGGGAGAGGATTTCAGTATTTAAATAAAAGTGGTAACCCACTTAAACCTGAGGAAATAGAGAAGGTAAAAAAGTTAATTATTCCCCCGGCCTGGGATGATGTGAGGATCTGTCCCAGTGATGATGGGCATATTCAGGCGATTGGGAATGATGACAAAGGTCGGAAACAGTATATCTACAATTCTGATTGGATAGCACAACAAAAGCAGCATAAATTTGATGGAATGATACGCTTTGGAGAGATATTGCCAAAGATACGAAGGACAGTTTATAGGCACATGAAGCAAAAGGAATTGAATAGAAAAAAGATTTTGGCAACGGTAGTATGGCTACTTGAAAACACCTTCATTAGGGTGGGTAATAAGGCGTATGAAAAGGAAAACAACTCATATGGATTGACAACTCTTCGAGGAAAACATGTGAAGGTGAGAGGGAATAAGATTAAGTTTAGTTTTAAGGGTAAGAGCGGGGTTTACCATGAGTTGGGTGTAACTAATTCTCGAGTAGCTAAAACGATTAAGAGGTGTATCGAGCTTCCGGGATATAAGCTTTTTCGATACTTAGATGATGATGGTGAGAAGCAGATGGTTGACTCTCAAGACGTGAATGAATATTTACACAACTTAGCAGGCGAGTTGATGTCAGCTAAGGATTTTCGTACTTGGGGCGGCACGACTATAGCTGGAACAACTCTCTATAACTTAGGTGCTCCAAGTTCTAAGGATGAAGTTAAAGCGGCGTTGTCTCAGACAATTGAAGAAGTAGCTGGTCATTTAGGGAATACGGTTGCAGTTTGTAAAGAGTATTATATTCACCCTAAAGTTCTTAAGAGTTATGAAGATGGTACGTTGTTTCCATTTTTTGACAAGATATATAAATCAGATAAAAAACATTCAGACAGGATGCCTTTGGGAGAATATGCTACGTGGATGTTGCTTCAAGATGATTTGCACCAGTGATTCTTGCTAATAAAAAAATAGGTGAAACACCTTTAGAGCTTATTAAGAGAGTTGCGTTCAACAAAACCCCTGTTACTTATGCGGGTCGACTGGATCCAATGGCGGAAGGTCTCATGATTTTATTAATTGGTAGTGAGGTTAAAGAAAAAGAAAAGTACTTAAACCTTGATAAAGAATATGAGCTGACTATCTTACTTGGTGTATCGACAGATACCTACGATACGCTTGGAATTATTAAAAAAATAAAGATGAGAGATCTACCATCTCCTGATGAAATAAAACAAGCAGTTAAAGCAATTCCTAAAAACTACTCCCAGCCGTATCCCCCCTTTTCTTCCAAGCCAGTGAACGGTAAACCCTTATGGTGGTGGGCAAAAAATAATAAATTAAATGAGATAAAGATTCCCAGTAAAGAGGTTCAAATTCATAAAATTAGTATTCAAGAAATTAAACAAAGGAACCTTGAAGATCTTGTTTTGGAAATAATCAAGAATATCAAAAAAGTAAAGGGTAATTTTCGTCAACAAAGAACGATTAATTTGTGGAAGAAAATGTTTGAAAGTAATTCAGATGCAAAAATGACTACGATCAAACTAGTAGTTTCTTGTTCAAGCGGTACTTACATGCGATCCATGGCCAATGAGTTGGGGGTTGCCATTAATACGCCGGCATTGGCATTGAAAATCAAAAGGACGAAAATAGGAAAATTTACGTTCTGAATATGCGTACTAGATGTTAATAGATATGGTTTACATAAAAGATGACGGTAAAGAGGAGATATTATAGGTATTATGCTAGAATAAGCCATGGAAATTCTAAAAGGTGTCTTCAGAACAGCACTTGATTTAGCTGAAGAAAAAGGAACACAAGAACAAAAAAGGAATATGGTAGAAGTTATTGAACTGACAGCTCAAAGCGCTGGAGAACTTGACGATTTCTTTACTGGAGTCAAAAAAGTCCAAGAACACAGACATCATAGTATTCCTGATTTAACAAATGTTATGGTCAATGGGATAAAGCTCATTGCTCAAGCAAGGTCTGAAATTAATGAAAATGAAAATCTTTGATTTCTCCTTGGCAAGGAGATGCTCTAGATATTCATTTTGAGTGAGCGGGAAAAGGGGCTCGAACCCTCGACCTTCTCCTTGGCAAGGAGATGCTCTAGCCAACTGAGCTATTCCCGCTTATTAACTTTTTAATTTACTTTGTGTGCCGAGGGTCGGACTCGAACCGACATCTGAGGTTTTTCAGACCACCGCCGTGACCATCTTGGCTACCTCGGCATGTAAACCTGATTATAACTCAAGTGTGGACTCGACAGGGATCGAACCTGTGACCTTTCGGATGTAAACCGAACGCTCTAACCAGCTGAGCTACGAGTCCATGCTCTGTATTTTATCACGGGACTGTCTGTGTAGGTTAGTCGCCAGCCTGTGGGACTCGTCTCTTAAGAGCCTAAATAGGCTTAAAACCGGGTTTGATAAAGCTAGGTTTAGGTTCACTAGTCTACCCTTGTTGTCATAGAAATGGATGGTTTCCTTGTTTTTTGATAAGGCTATGGTTGCTATTGGATCTGGGATGATAGGAAAGACCGTTGAAAGTTGACCTACTCCCCCATCTAAGACAATTAAGTCGGGTTGAGGCCAGTCTGTGTGCTTTAACCGTCTTTGAACGATTTCTTTTAAGGCTTGAGGATCTCCTTTTGGCTCACCCTTTATTTTAAATAGTCGATATTGATCTGGGTTTAACATACCATTTTCGACCACAGCCATGGAGCCGGTGTAATGAGTGGTTTGTAGATGTGCAGCGTCATAGCACTCTATCCTTTGGGGTGGACTCTTGACTAATGGGTGCCTAAGAGCGGTGACTATTTTCTTAGTTAGATTAATGTTTCTACTGGGTAAGGCAAAAAGTTGGCTGGTCGTTGGTTTACTGACCAAGTATTCTAGATTACCTAGTTTTTCTTTTAAGTTGGCTGCAAGTTCAAAGTTTTGCCTTTTAGCTGCTTGGTTAATTTTTCTGGTTAGAGCTTTCTTTAGGCCGATGACTTTACCAGAAAAAAAGGTTTTTAAGAGTCTTAGGTGTTTTTCATATTCCTTCTCAGTTAGTTTACCGGTACAAGCACCAGGACAAGATTTGATCTGAAAGTAAAAACAAGGAGTTAAGTTTGAGTTAAAAGGTTTCTGGCAGTAACCAAAGATATTTCTGGCTGCTTTTAGTATCTTAAATACTTGCTTTTTGTTTAGAAATGGACCAAAGATTTGTGAACTAGGATTTTTAAAGTTGGATCTTAACAAGTCTTGGCCACGAACAGTTAGAATTTTAAGATAAGGTGAGTTGGTGATTACGATATAGGGAGCAGACTTATTATCCTTTTGAATGGCATTGTATTGCGGAGTGTAGTTTTTGATTAACTCGGCTTCAAGTAAAATAGCAATAATATCGCTTTGAGTGACGATGTGATTTATTGTCTTGGTTTGGCCAACAAAGACGTGTTGTTTGCTTTCTAGATCGGTCTTGGCTAAACGAAGGTGCTGGCCGACTCTGGTTTTAATGTTGACTGATTTACCGATATATAGTGGTTTTTTGTTCTTGTCTTCAAAAAGATATACTCCGGGTAGATTGGGAAGGTGGTCAAGTTTTAGTTTCATGAAGTTTTTTTAGTTCCTGAGCAGTTGGAGTGGTGAAGTTTTTGGCTAAGTGTTTGGGTGCACCTTCTGCGATTATTTCTCCGCCCTTGTCGCCACCTTTGGGTCCTAGATCTATTATATGGTCTGCATTTTTTATTATATCCAGATTATGTTCGATGATAATAACAGTGTTGTCTTTATCAACTAGTTTCTTGAGAGTTTTTAAGAGTTTGTTTAGATCATGAAAGTGTAAGCCGGTAGTTGGTTCGTCTAGGATATAGATGGTGTGACCGAGATTGGTCTTGGCTAGTTCAGCTGACAACTTAACCCTTTGAGCTTCACCACCAGAAAGAGTTGGGGCTGGTTGGCCAAGTTTGATGTAGCCTAGGCCAACCTCTTGAAGGGTCTTTAACTTCTTTTCGATTATGGGGATGGGTCTAAAGAAGTCGTAAGCTTGATCGATAGTCATATCAAGAACCTCGGCTATGTTTTTGTCCTTGTACTCAATTTCTAAGGTGGGTTGGTTGTAGCGGCTACCAAGACAGGTTTCGCAAGTAATGTAGAGGTCACCCATAAACTGCATCTCAATCTTTATCTGACCGTCACCTTGGCAGGTTTCACAACGACCACCCTTGACGTTGAAACTAAATCTTCCTGGACCATAACCTCTGAAGTTGGCTTCTTTGGTACCAGCAAAGGCTTGTCTGACGTAGTCGAAGATCTTGGTATAAGTAGCAGGGTTACTTCTAGGAGTTCTACCAATGGGGTTCTGGGTAATCAGACTGACCTTGTTGACGTTGTCGGGGATGTCGATTCCTTCAAAAGGAATGTCTCTTTGGTGGTGACGACTGTTTAGTTTTCTGGAAAGGGCCTCATTTAAGGTGTCCACGACCAAGGAAGACTTACCTGATCCAGAGACGCCGGTTACAGCTACCAGTTTATTCAAAGGGAAGTCGACACTGATGTCTTTTAGGTTGTGATGGGTGCAGTTAGAAAGGATTATCTTGGTAGAGGTGACTTGCTCATCGGTTAGTAACCTACGAGAGGAAGTTTTAGGTAACTTGATGGTTCTTTTACCGGAAAGGTACTGGCCAGTGATACAGCTACTGTCTTTTATTTCATCTACTGTCCCTTGGAAGGTAATCTTGCCACCATGCTCCCCTGCTTGAGGGCCGAACTCTACAATGTGGTTGGCTGACTCTATGGTGTTTCTATCGTGCTCTACTACGATGAGAGTATTGCCTATGGAAGACAGACCTCTTAGGGTGTTTATTAATTTTTGGTTGTCTTGTTGGTGTAGACCAATAGTGGGCTCATCTAGAATGTAGAGGATGCCGGTAAGACGGCTACCAATCTGACTGGCCAGCCTAATTCTTTGCAGTTCACCACCAGAAAGACTACCGGACTCTCTAGATAGGCTTAAGTAGTCTAGACCGACGGATGATAGGAATGTTAACCTATCTCTTGTTTCTTTAAGGATGGGTTTACTTATGGCTTTTTCGTTTTTAGTTAAGGTTTCGGTGATCTGCTTAATACTTATTAATAACTGATCTATGGGAAGCTTAGAGATTTCTGCAATAGACATACCATTTATGGTTACTGATAAGGATTCTTTTTTAAGCCTGTTGCCTTGACATGCGGAACACTCTTTTTTAATCATGAAAGGTTCGAGACTACTTCTTACGTGCTCTGAACTTGTTTCTTGATATCTTTTTTCAAAAATCTTTATTAGCCCCCTAAAGGTGGATTGCCAGGTTCTATTTGAGTGTTTTGGACCACCCTTAATACCATATTTTATTTTACCGGTACCTTCAAAGAGGATCTTCCTTTCCTTCTCAGATAGTTTTTTTAAAGGAGTATTGGCATCAAATCCTATGGAGTCCATGGCTTGAACTATTAGTTTAGCCATCCAACCTCTGTGTTCAAACTGACTGGCTAGCGGAATAATGGCTCCTTCGTGTAGTGTTAGTTCCGGGGCAATGATAGCCTTTTGATTTAAAGCTAGTTTGGTACCTAAACCAGTACAAGTTGGACAAGCACCATCTGGAGAGTTAAAGGAAAATTGTCTGGGTTGTAGCTCCTCTAACGAGATGTTGCACTTGGGGCAAGATAGGTTCTGGGAGAATAAATGGTCTTCTAGTTGTTTAGGATTATCTGGAAAAGAGAAAGAAGGATCGGTGACGATGGAGACTATTACTTCACCAGAAGAGATGTCTAAAGCCCTTTCTATTGACTCGGTAAGTCGTTGTTTTTCGTATTCTGGTTTGGACTGGACGGAACCGATGACTAGTTTGTCCAAGACTGCTTCAATATTGTGACGGTTGTTTTTGAAAAGTGTTTGAGTAGTGTTGGTCTTTAGGATCTGTCCGTCTACTCTACATTCTAGTATGCCTTTTTTGTGTAAGTTACTGAACAACTCTTTGAACTCACCTTTTTTGTTTTTAGCGATTGGGCTTAAGATCATAATCCTGGTACCTTTCTTTTTAGTGTACTCTGGATGAGCGACACAGAGATCTACTGTGGAGCTGACGATCTGGGTGATGTCTTGAGGTTTAACCACCAAACCACACTGGTGACAGTGAGGGTGACCGATACGAGCGTATAGGAGTCTTAGATAGTCATAGATCTCGGTGACTGTACCCACTGTAGAGCGAGGATTTTGGCTACCTTGCTTTTGATCTATCATGATCGCTGGTGAGAGACCCTCTATTTGATCTATGTCTGGTTTGTCCATGACACCTAAAAACTGTCTGGCATAGGAAGATAGAGACTCGACGTATCTTCTTTGGCCTTCTGCGTAAATAGTGTCGTGAGCCATGCTAGATTTACCTGAACCAGAAAGACCAGTAAAGACAACTAGCTTGTTTTTTGGTAAAGTAAGGTTTACATTTTTTAGATTGTGTTCCCTAGCACCTTTTATTATTAGATGAGTTAATGGTGAGGCTTTTTTCATAACTCTTAATTATATCAATAAAATACCCGAAGTAGTTGATAGAAATTTAGGGAGATGATATAATGCTTATAGGTCGCACTTTAAAGAACAAATAAGGGAGATACAGCAATGTCACAGAGGCAAATTTCGTATTTTAATGGTAAATTTTGGTTAAAAAATGGATGTAAGCGTGTCCGGATAGTTGGATTGAACCAGTTTCAATCTGGAGATATCGTCACAGAACAAGACGGTTCTATAACTCAAGTTAATGCTGTCGGACAAAGGTGTCAAATCCAACCATCACCTAACCCAAGAAGAGTACCCAGAACTGCCCTTAAAGGAGGCAGAACAACTGGTTTCAAGTAAGACATCGATTCATAATCTATTTTATTTTGTGCGACCGACCTAGGTTGAAAGGGAAGTAACTAATTACGATTCTGTAATTTCTTACTTCCCTTGTTTGTTATTCAAGGGTTTTTAACTTATCTCTTAACTTGGCAGCTTTTTCGAACTCCCAGTCTTTGGCAGCCTGATTCATTAAAGTTTTTAGTCTTGTGGCAAACTTCTTTTTATCTTTAGGAGTAAGACCACTAGGATCTACTTTTAGTTCTGGATCTAGAATGATTTTCTCCTCTAGTTCTTTTTTTAGCAACCTATCTCTAATCGGTTTAGAAATTGATTTAGGGGTAATGTTGTTGTCTTTATTAAATTTTTCTTGGATTTTTCGTCTGTCTTTAGTTATGTCCATGGCTCGCTTCATTGAATCTGAGACTTTGTCTGCAAATAGGATTACCTGACCATTTATATGTCTGGCAGCACGACCCATGATCTGGATTAAGGAAGTGGTGGTTCTTAAGAAGCCTTCTTTGTCTGCGTCCAAAATGGCAATCAGTGATACTTCTGGTAAGTCCAGGCCTTCTCTTAGCAGGTTGATTCCAATTAAACAGTCGAAGTCCCCTTTTCTTAAGTTATCTAAAATGTCTCCCCTATCTAGTGTTTTTATGTCTGAGTGTAGGTACTCGGCTTTGATGGAGTTTTTTTGTTTACTTATGTACTCAGCTAGTTCCTCTGCCATTTTCTTGGTGATGGTTAGAACAAGAACTCTTTCACCTTTTTCTTTTCGCTTGAGTATTTCTTTGGTTAGGTTTACTATCTGGTTTTTGGTAGGCATGACAAAGATTTCAGGATCTAAAAGTCCAGTGGGTCTTATGACTTGCTCTGCCACGGTAGGAATCTGGCTGGTTTTTGAGAGACTTAATTCGTAGTCTGCTGGGGTAGCAGAGGTGTATAGATTGAGAGGAATTTTTGACTTAAACTCAACGGAAGTGAGAGGACGGTTATCTAGAGCGGCTGGGAGTCTGAAACCAAAATTAATCAGATTGGTTTTTCTTGATTGATCACCAGCATACATACCTCTGATCTGAGGTAGACTGATATGACTTTCATCTATGACGGTAAGGAAGTTTTTTTGTTTGAACTTTTTAACGTTGTAATGAAAATAGTCTATTAAAGTTGAAGGTGGAGTACCTGGTTGTCTGCCATCAAAGTATCTCGAGTAGTTTTCTATACCATTGACGTAACCCATCTCCTGGATCATTTGTAGATCGTACTCTACTTTCTGTTCTATTCTATGAGCTTCTAGTGGCATGTTGTTGTCTTTAAAGTACTTGATCTGTTCTTTTAGGTCTTGGCGAATTTGCTTGAAGACTTTTTTCTGGTCGTCTTGGTTAGCCAAATAGTGTTTGGCTGGGTAGATGGTGATTATTTTTTCTTTTTCTACTGGAGTAAAGTTTAAGGGGTCTAGAACTTCGATGCTTTCTATTCTTAACTCTTCTAGTTTGATCGAGTAGACTACATCGACTTGAGAAGGGTAGATTTCTAGATGATTACCTGTAAGTCTAAAGGTTGCTCTAGTTAGGGTAGTAGATGTTCTTTGATACTGGAGAGAGATTAAGTGGGAGACAAGGGTACGGCGATCGATTACTTGACCGGCTGTTAGGTATAGGAGCTGGCCTTCTTGGCTGTCTGGTGATCCTAGACCGTAGATACAAGAGACGCTAGCTACCACTATGGTGTCTGGTCGAGTTAAGAGATTAGAGGTGGTAGTAAGTCTTAACTTGTCTATCTCTGGGTTTATGGAGGTTTCCTTCTCTATATAAGTATCGCTTTGAGGTATGTAAGCCTCTGGCTGGTAGTAGTCATAGTAGCTAACAAAGTAAGAGACGGCATTTTTTGGGAAGAAGTCTCTAAATTCTTGATAGAGCTGGCTGGCTAAAGTCTTGTTGTGGGAGATTATTAAGGTGGGAAGTTGTAGTTTTTGGATGACATTAGCTACGGTAAAAGTCTTACCTGAGCCGGTAACACCAAGTAAGGTTTGGTGTGGATTGTCTTTACTTATGGAGTTAACTAGCTTTTCTATTGCCTGTGGTTGGTCTCCAGCAGGTTTAAAGTCAGTCTTGAGTTTGAAGTTCATGTTACTGGATTATATCTTGAATTGTTATAAGATTGTGCCGAGGAGAGGAATCGAACCTCCACGCTCTTGCGAGCACTACCACCTCAAGGTAGCCTGTCTACCAATTTCAGCACCTCGGCAGGTGTAGAAGAATATTTTAACACCTTAATGGTGGGCAGAAGAGGACTTGAACCTCCATGAGCATAAGCTCACAGCGTTCTGAACGCTGCGTGTCTACCAATTTCACCATCTGCCCTGGTTAGCGAGCCCAGTAGTTGTTTATTATATCGGAAATTTTTTGATTTCTGGCTAAATTAACGTGCTGAGGATGAAACAAAACAATGGCGGGTAGCTCCTCTGCAAAAACTCTTTGGAACTCATGGTAGAGAGCTTTTCTTTCGTTGTTGTCTAAGGTGGTTCTACCGTCTTCTAAAAGCTTGTCTAGTTTTTCGCTAGCCGAGCCACCAACGTTACCTGGTTGAGTAGAGTGCCAGAAAGGATACTGATCGGGATCTTGAGGAATGGTAAAGGTGGTTAAGAATAGCTGGAAATCTTCTGGTGTATCACTAACGACCTTGATATTTACCTTTAGGTTGGGTATGTTTATGGAGTTTTTTATTTCATCAGCTATTGAAAGAAGTTCTGGAGTAGTAGAGATCTCTAACTCAAGATCTGAGCTGATTAATTCCTTGGCTCTTTGAGGATTGGGTTGATACTCTTTGACTAGTGGATTGTAGACCCAGGAACTTGGGTTGATGGTGGTTAAGGCTTTTTTTGTTTGGTTGTAATTTAGATCTAAACTGTAGGCTAATCCTTGCCTAGTTGGTTTACCGTTCAAATTGGGATCTTTGTGGTTTACAACTAAAAGAATTAGTTTTTGTTTATTTAAAAATGCATTTGCGATTCCAAAACCTGATAAATCTTGGGAGGTACTAGTGATAGGCAGATCTATAATGGCGTCTATCTGTCCAAGTTTATATGCTGTTAAAGCTTGAGATGAAGTCGGGTATATGTTTACAAATATTTTATACTCACCATTGTCTATAACGACTTGAGTAAGAACCCCGGAAGATCTTTGCTTGAGTTTAATTTCAAATGGGTCAGGTAGAAGTCCTTCCTGGTTTGTGATGGGAAAGTTTAGGATAGAAGGAAAAGGAGCAAATTTAGCAGGCAGAACAAACTTAATGGTTTCAGAGTCAGGAGCTTCTATATCTACTTTGGGAATGGAGATGTTTATGTCCTCTGCCTTTATTGGCTTACCATCTGACCAGGTGAGATTGGGACTTAATTTATATGTGTATGTTTTTTGAGAGTCATCAATGTCTTCAGTACTAGCCAGGTTAAGAATGGTTGTTTGTTCTGGTCCTTGGGTGGTTAGGCCGGAATTTAGAAGTTTAGTAATCTGAGTGGGTAGATTAGTGACAGAGTGTTGGCCCACTAGACCAATATGAATGTCTTTGTTTGACAGACCAGGAAGAACCTTTTGGATCTTATTTAAGATTAACCCTAAGACTATTGAGAGAATTACCCCAACAATGATTAAGTATTTGTATTTTGAGGCAAAGGCGCTAACGAACCAAAGATTTTTTCTTATGTTTTTTATCATGGATTAAGACCTGATATTGAGAATAGAAACAACAATGAAAATGATAACCACAAAAATAGTAAGGACGTAAATTGCTTTTTCTGGGCCTGTTTTGGTTTGATAGCCTGTTTGAGTGGCTCCGAAAGGGTTGCTTAGACCACTATCTTTGGACTGGAGCATGACTAAGGCCACGAGGATGATAGAGATGATTATTTGAAAGATAAAAAGTACGTTCATGATTTGATTATTTATTAATTAGCCAGGTGATAATTGAGTGAATCCCATTTATTAAAGCTGAAGTAATGATATATGAAAACAGCATGTTAATGTGGAAAGCCGGAATAATGAAACCCTGGTATGAAAAACCAGCGAAAAAATATGGTTGAAGACTGATGCCAACTATCAAGAACTGGAGTAAAAACAGGGTGATGACACTGACCAACCAAGAAAACAATCCTAAGGTAATTAAGTTTATTGGAAGTAATAAGAGTTTGATAATTGGTTTTACTATTTTGTTTAGTAAAAGCCAGACGACGCTAGCAATAAGAATGACCTGGAAAGTATTCTTTACGGAGAATCCAGGAAATATGTTGAAGCTAAGATAAAGAGATAGATAGTTTATTCCAACTTGTCTTAGAATGGTTTTCATTACCTTAATTGTAGAATTTAGATACCTTGAGAGTCAAGTTTTGATAGATACTGGAAAAACAGAGTTATTTTTCTTAACTTTCTTTATTACTAATAACAACAAAATCAGAAGACCTAAAGAGATGACTAACAATGTATTTAACGGGAATACAGGCTCGATATTTACAGGTAAGGTGTATTGTGTGTCGGCCAGCTCTAATATTATAACTTTGGTTGATTTACCTATAATTGGCCTTGAGTTTAGGTCTATTTCTATGTCGTAATTAGAAAACGGTGGAAGATATACAGGAAGTGTTTTGGTGGTGGTGTTTGGTGCATTTACCTTTAAATCAGCTTCTAGAGCAGTCCCTGCAGAGTTGGTTAAAGTTATAAAAAGAGTGTTGCCTTTTTGCTCTGTGAGACTAACTTGTACGTTGGCTGGAGGAAAGATGATTGAATCAATATCTTGGATGTTTATATCTTTGGTGTTTTTACCTGGACGTTTATAAAAACCTGCCGGTAAAGGCTCTCTAGTATCTCCACCATGAGTTACAAAAGTAATGTGGTTTAAGTCTAGTTTGTTAAAGTAATCAACTCCATTAGTTGTGTTGCTCCAAGTGGGATCGACTTGGATCCAGGTGTTTTTTGTTTTATCAAAATATTCTGGCCATGCATGAAGAACGTCTTGAGACAAACTTAAAGGTTTTAGCTTGTCATTTTTACTTATAGCAAAGCCCTCAATTTCTCTAGCTGGGACGTTGTTTTTCCTGGCAAGAGCAATAAAGAGATCGGTAAAGTTTGTGCATATAGCTTGGGTGGGGTGTTCCAAAGAGAAAGATGCCGGCTGTCTGGCCAAGGGATCTTTGTTAATAAGAGAGTAGTTATATACCAATGAGTTTGTGACAAAGTTGAAGATTTGTTGAGGATCCTTTATTTCGTCTGTATTTATTTTTTGAAATTCTGGGGTGTTAAAGTCCCAGACACTAGTTGACTCAAGGTATCTTGATAGATTTTTAGGACTACTTTTTTGAGGATTAAATTGTAGTTTTATTATTTGTTCTAGTTGTATATTTAGTTCTTGTTTAGCCTTTAAGGTATAGGTAGCTAGCCAGTTACCATCTGTGTCCACGGTAATGTTGTTGGGGGCTGGGTTTATGTTTTTGATGAAAACTTCCTGGTAGCTGGTGTTTGGAGGTAATGCAATTGTCTTGTCTACGCTGCCAGAAAACTCGTTTTTTAGATAATAGCTGGCGTTTAGTTGAAAAAATTGCTCACCACCAAAAAGGACAGAGATGGGTTTGTTAGCCAGTGAGTTGGATGAGAAGGTGTAGGTGGTGTCTAGTATCCTGGTGGGTTTTGGGTCTATGAAGACCAGCTTGGGAAAGTCTGTGGGGATTTTCAAGGTGATCTCTAGATTGTTTATACTTTCCTTGGTAGTAATCTTAGGTATATTTACCTCCCAGACAGAGCTTGTTTTAGTTGCAATGTCGTCGGTATCGTATTCTATGGAGAAGCTGTGGGTTTTGTCTTTGCCAACAATCTTATTTTTAAAAGGAAAATTGATGTTGGTAATGTTGTCTATAAGAGTTATGTCAGGGTCAATTTGAGTAGTGAAGTCCTTTACTTGCAGGTTTTCTATGTTGGTGTGACTAACACTAAGACTGAATTCGGTAGCGTATACCCTAGTGAGATTGTTGGTTTGATCAATCTGATACTTTACGTGAGTCTTGCCTGATCCATTAACTTCATAAGATATTTGGTAGTCGGTAGTAAATTGACTGATAGCAGTAACTGGTTTGGCAACTAAAAGAAAAAGTAGGCTTAAGAATATTAACCTTCGCATTGAAAAGAGTATAGCTTAAATCCAAAAAGGTGTGTTTTCTTTAAAAAAGATACTGTTGACTTTTGGGTAATGTTTGGTGTAAAAATGGAGTATGGCAGTAACTTTATACAGAAGACAAAGACAGATAGTTGATTTTATTAAACAGTTTATCCAGAGGAATGGATACTCACCCACCCTACAAGAGATAGCAAGCGCGATTGGTGTTTCAAGCTTGGCTACCGTACATGAACATCTACAGGCTCTGGTTAAGAAAAAAGTAATTAGAAAGTTTGAAGGAGCAGTGAGAGGTTTAGAGATTATTGATGAAAAAATGTCCCAGCTTAATACCTTGGAACTACCCATCATGGGTTTTATCGCTGCAGGAAGACCAATTGAACCATACACAGACCCAGATGCTAGTTTTCGAATTCCACCTAGCATGGTGAGTAGTAAAAAAAGGTCTTTTGTGTTGCAGGTAAAAGGAGACTCCATGATTGAGGAAGGTATCTTTGATAGAGACTTTGTAATAATAGAAGAGACAGAAAGTGATGATGTGACAAACGGAGATATCGTAGTGGCTTTACTTGAAAATGGGCTGGCAACTTTAAAAAGATACTTTAGAGAAAAAACTAGAATTAGATTGGAGCCAGCCAACTCTTCTATGTCCCCTATTTTTGCTACTAATGTAAAAATTCAAGGTAGGTGTGTTGGAGTGGTAAGAAAGTACTAAAAATGAGATTGTTGTTGGTAGGCCTACCCCTAGGAAACATAGAAGACATCTCTTTAAGGGCTATTAGGGCCTTAAGTCAAGCTAAATTTGTGATATGTGAGGATACTAGAGTGTTCAGAAAACTATGGTTAAAACTAGTGAGTTTGGGATATTTAACAGGGGAGTTTTCAGGAAAACTAGAGGTGATAAATGATTTCAATGAGAAGAAAAAAGCACTTGAACTAATTGGAGAGATTCAAAATTTTGATGAGGTTTTGTTGGTAAGTGACGCAGGTATGCCAAGTATCTCTGATCCAGGATTTAGATTGGTGAAAGAAGTTGTTGGTATGGGAGGAGAGATAAGTAGTGTGCCAGGGCCAACAGCCTTGACAACAGCTGTTTGTTTATCTGGATTATCTACTGATAAGTTATTGTTTTTGGGGTTTTTACCTAAAAAGAAGTCAAAAAGAGAAAGATACTGGACTGCAGCCAAGTCTTTTACATCAATGGGAATGACTTTGGCAATTTATGAACCAGCCAGAAGTGTAAGTAAGACACTAGAAGAGATTAAAGGTGAGTTTGGTGAGGTTGATGTAGTCATTGCTAGAGAGCTAACAAAAAAGTTTGAGGAGATTATAAGAGGAAAGGCTAGTGAAGTGATAGATAAGATTAGAGAAAAAGGAGTTAAGGGCGAGCTGGTGCTTTTGTGGCGTTTGGAGAAGGAGAAGCTCCTAAGGTAAGATATTCTTGAATTAGTGATAGGCGGTTGTACTTGCTGGTTCTCTCACCCCTAACAGGTGCACCAAACTTAACGTAGTCGGCACCAACTCCAACAGCAAAGTCGGCTAAGAAATCTTCGTTGGTGTCACCAGAACGATGAGAGACGATGCAAGATATATTGTTTGCTTTGGCCATCTTGATTACCGAAGCTGCTTCTGAGATCGTACCGACTTGGTTAGGTTTTATTATTACGGCGTTGCAAGCTTTTTCATCTATGGCTTTTTTTAGTAGAGCTGGATGGGTAACAAGAAGATCGTCTCCTACTATAAGGGTATCGCTGCCGATAAAACCTGTAAGTGCTTTCCAGTCTGCCCAGCTATCTTGATCAAGTGGATCTTCGAGTAAGATGTGACCGAATTTACTTTTGAGATCTAACAAGTATTTCACAAAGTCTTCTGGTGAGTAAGATTCTTTGCGGTCCTTAATTTTATATTGACCTGACTTAAAAAATTCGGAGGCAGCTATGTCTAACCCCATGAACACTTCCTGATTTAGCTGATAAGGTGTGGCTTGAATAGCTTCCATTATCAAACTTATGGCATCTACGTTCTGATTGAGATTGGGGGTAAAACCGCCTTCGTCGCCGACAGAGTAGTTAGCGTTTTTTGATATTAAAAGTTGTTTTAGTTTGTGGTAGATTTCATCACCTATTCTTAGTGATTGTTTAAAGTCTAGTTTACTTGATGGAATGACATGATATTCCTGAAAGTCTAGGTTGCCGTCTCCATGCTTGCCCCCATTTATTATGTTAAACATTGGTGTTGGGAGACTAGCGGCGGTTGGTTGATGTAATCCATATTTGGCTTGAACGTATTGATATGTTTGCATTGAAGAAATTCTAGCTCCTAGCTCAAAGACAGCTTGTGAAACGGAAAGGATGGTGTTGGCACCAAGTTTGGATTTATTTTTAGTACCATCTAGATTTATGAGCATTTGGTCGATGGCATTCTGTTTAGTTGGATCTTGTCCGATTAGATACTTGCTTATGGTTTGGTTGACTAGTTGGACGGCTTTTAAGACACCCTTACCTTGAAACCTACTAGGATCCTTGTCTCTTAACTCTAATGCTTCTTTGTCTCCCACTGATGCACCAGAAGGAATGGTGGCCGTAGCTCCAATATCACCTGACCAGACACTTGTCTCTATTGTAGGGTTACCTCGCGAGTCTAGTATTTCTCTGGCTCTAACTGCTTTTATTATGGCCATTTTATTTTTTTAGTAGTCTTTTTTCTGATAGAGATACAATTTCATGAGTTCTGTCTAGCATGTCTGGAGAGACGGAAACTGAAGTAATCCCCCACTCTACCAGTTTGGCAGTTAGGTCAGGATACAGGCTAGGAGCTTGGCCACAAATGCTAGAAGTAATACCGTGTTTGTTGGCGGTCTTTATGATTTTTTCTAAGGCCCAAAGAACGGCTGGGTTTCTTTCGTCGTAGACGTCAGCAACAGTTTCATTGTCTCTATCTGTTCCTAGAATTAACATTGTTAGGTCGTTGGTGCCAATGGACACCCCATCTATGCCGACTTTAATGAATTCATCTAGTAGTATTACATTTGAAGGAATCTCTACCATCATCCAAAGTTTGAAGCTAGGTGAGCGATTAAGTCCCACGGAGGAGATAAGACTCTTGGCCTTGATCAGTTGATCTACTGTACGAACAAAAGGAAGCATTAGGTGGAGATTTTTGTAGCCATATTTATTTCTAACTCTTTTAATGGCTTCTAATTCTAGCTCGAAGACTGATTGATCATGGAGATATCTGTGAACACCCCGGTAGCCAATCATGGGGTTGGCTTCTTGAGGCTCAAATGCTTCTCCGCCAAGTAGGTTTCTGTATTCGTTAGTTTTAAAGTCAGTGGTGCGATAGACAACTGGACGATCACCAAAACTTTGGGTGAATTTTAGCAACCCTTGAGTAAGTTGTTCGGTGAATACATAGCCTTTTTTGTCGGCAATTAGTTTCTTGGGGTGAGTACCTATCTGAGCAATCATGAACTCTGCTCTTAACAGTCCTACTCCATCAGAGTTTTTGGCAGCAATGGTTCCAGCCAAGTCTGGCTCAGCTAAGTTGACGTATATCTTGGTGGCTGTCTTAATAGGTTCTACGCCAAGTTTAGATACTTTTTTGGTGGACTTTTTTTTCAGTATACGTGGTTCACTTTTAGGCTTACCGTCATAAATATTACCAGTAGAACCATCTATGGTCAGCAGCTGAGAGACTTTAAGCGTAGCCATTCCTGTAGTGGTGCCGACTATGGCTGGAACTCCAAGTTCTCTTGAAACGATGGCTGCATGACTAGTCTGACCACCTTTATCAGTGATGATACCAGCAGCTTTTTTCATAGCAGGGACGAAGTCTGGTGAGGTCATTTCTGCTACGAGGATGTCTCCTGTCTTGATTTTACCGAGATCTTTGGAACCTTTTACTTTGACTACCTTACCAACACCAACACCCGGGGAGGCTGCTTGACCTTGAAGAATTATCTTAAGTTTACTGAGATCTGAGGTTTGATACTTTGCTTTAGAGTTAGTGGCAACTGAGATGGTAGTAATCGGCCTAGATTGGGTGATGTATAGATTGCCTTTTTCTAGAGCCCACTCAATGTCTTGAGGGAAGTAGTAGTGCTTTTGGATACTATCCACTATTTTGGCCAATTTGACAATTAACGTATCCGGTAGTTTTTGTAAAGGAATGTTTGATTTCTTTACCTTTTGTTTTTTAACTCCACTAGGGTATTTGTAGACCTCCATCACTTTTTGAGGAATTACTTGACGAGAGTGAATGGTAAGGGTGTCTTTGTTGACGATATAGTGGTCGGGAGTGACAACGCCTTGGACAATATAGTCTCCCAAACCCCAGCCAGCCTCAATGATTATCTGGTTCTTGTTGTTGGTGACAGGGTTGATCGAGAAAGCTACACCTGAGATGTCTGACTGCACCATTAGTTGGACAGGTACCGCTAAACTGACTTTAAAGTGGTCAAAACCCTTGGTTGCCCGGTAAAAAATGGCCCTGGCACCAAAAAGTGAGGCCCAAGCGTCTCTAATGGTCTGGATCAGATTAGCCTCCCCCTTTATATTTAAAAATGAGTCTTGTTGTCCAGCAAAAGAAGCATCAGGTAAGTCTTCAGCTGTTGCTGAAGATCTGACAGCAACTAAAGGGTTTTTGTTGTCTTTAGTTAAAGTTTTGTAGGACTTGAATATTTCAGTGGAAAGTTCCTGAGGAATCTTGGCTTTTTTTATTAAAGCCATGATTTTATTGCTCGCTTTTTGAAGCTGTCCACTATTGTGAATATCGGTAACTTTTAAGATACCTTTAATCGTCTCTAAAAGATTGTTTTCCTTTATTAGCAGTTGGTAACTGTATGAAGTTACACAGAAACCATTAGGAACAGGAAAACCTGCTTGAACCATCTCACCTAAATTGGCAGCCTTACCACCGACTAATGGGATATCATTTTTATCAATTTTTTTGAATGGCAGTACCAGGGCAGGAGGCATACAAACAGTATACACAAAATCCTATTTGTTACATATGACCTCTAAACATGTTTTGAATACTAAATTTATTTCCTTGACATTATTTCTCTGGCTAAATATACTCCTATCAACATGGAACCTAAATTAAAAAAAATAAAGGGAGACCTTTTAGTACCAACCTTAATTGCAGTAACCTCTGAAACACCTACTCCCACAGAAGAAAAATTCTTGGATTTAGCCAATATGTTGGAGAATGGCGAATTTGAAGGGATAGAGTTGGATGAAGATGCCGTATCGATTGTAACGGCTGTCCTTCGCGGAGAAGATATTCCAGAATTGGAGTAATCAACAAGTTTTTTCTTAAATAATCTACTTGATCAAGTTTTTTGCGTACTCAAGGGCATCAGATAGAAGCTTGTCTGCTTTTTGCTGTGAGTCTGCTTCTACAAAGACCCTGAACTCTGGAGCGTTACTTGACGGTCTAAAAAGAACCCAGTTATGATCGTCAATGATTAATTTAAGTCCGTCGGTAGTGTCGACTGATTTTGTTGAAGTAAAATCTTTGGCCTTTTCTAGAATCAGACTATTTTTCTCTGTGGGACAGTCGAATTTTTGTTTTCTAATGTAGTACTTAGGTAACTCTGAGACTAGCTCTGACAAAGTCTTCTTGGAAGAACTTAATATGTTTAAGATACTTATCACGCTGTTTCCGGCATCTCTACTTAACATGACGTCTTTATATACTCCCCCACCATTGCTTTCAAAACCGAAACCAGCCTGATTATCTTTCATGGCAGCGACGACAAAAGGTGAACCGACCTTGGTTCTGATGATCTTCTTACCAATACTTTCTATTACATTACTTACGTTTACAGGAGTGACTATAGTGTCGCTGGGATGGTTTTTGGCGATTAAGGTGCCGGAGTAGTCCCCGGGAATGAAGTTACCTAGATGGTCGATGAAGATAACCCGGTCACCGTCGGTATCAAAACCCATGCCTAGATCAGCTTTATTCTTTATGACTGCGTCTTGGAGATCTTTAAAGGAACCATCTGCTTCTGTGTCTCGGCTTAAAAGCTCTTTTTTAAGATCACCATTTATCATTATTAGTTCATGGCCTAGTTTAGGTAGGACGGTACGTAAGACCTCTGTCTGAACGCCGTTACCTGGATCGGCTACGATTTTATAGCTTTTTTTAGATGTATTTTTTGACAAAGAGATAAGTAGGTCGATGTAGTTTTTTAAACCAGCTGGATCTAGTGGTAGTTGCTCTGGATCATTGGTGGGACAAGCAACCTGGTCTTTTAGTTGGTAGTAGATATTGGTAATTTCCTGCTCGTTTTCTTTACTGATTTCTTCCTTGAAGGCAAAGAACTTGACCCCGTTTGACTCAAGATCGATGTGTGAGCCGGTGACCATAACACTACCTACAGCAGGAGTCGAGAGAATGGTATTGTGGCAGGCAGGAACGGGAACGGCTCCGTGATATGAAACTTGACGTCCTGATGACTTTAAACCCTCTATTACGTACTTGGAGATTCTAGGACTACTTTCTCTGGAGTCGATGCCCATAGCAACCAAACCTGGTTGATCGTGGTTGTCTAGGAATTTGGCGAAAGTTCTACCCATGTCAAAGCAAAACTGGTTAGTAAAAACTTCTATTACTTTCCCTCTAATTCCGCTGGTGCCAAAAAGTGATTTCATTTTAGTTATATTACTTGATTTGGAGAGGACTTTCCAGTCTTTTTTTAAAGTAGTCAACCCAAGGAATGGGTCCGGGGTTTACATTACTAACCATAGCTAGGTAGAAACTAAAGTATTCAAAGAAAAGAATTGTTTCTAGGGCCTGATCTACCATAGAGGTTGATTCTGGCTTGATGATGGTGACAGGATAACCTTGTTTGGTTAGAACCTCTTTGGTTATTAATAAACGATCCTTGATTTTTTGAGGATAGCTTTCAGAGTTTAGTAAAATAAAATGTGTTAGTTGTTTAAATGGTTTAGGTAGAGATAATCCCTCTAGTAAGTGATGGTTTATATCTGGTAAGTGAAAGTTAACGCTAAAGGTTTTGGCTGACTCGTTGATCTGGTTTTTGGCTGCGTAAGCAGAGCCGTTTAGGTGGTTGGCAGAAAAAATGACGATAGACTTACCCTTGGTTTTATTAGCCAAGATCTTAGCAGGATTGTTTTTTATGTTTTTCTGGTTTGATAGGCATGAGGCCATGTTGTTTAATGAACCTGAGATTGAATCAATGTCTAACTCGCTTCCTTTTAATACATTTAGCCTCTGTAATAGGCCTAAATGGGCTCCTAGAGATGATCCTAGAGCTAGTCTAGGCATGCCACTAGGATTTCTTTTAGTGTCTAAGCGGAATATGTTTAAGTTGTTTTTTATAGCAAGTTGTTCTAATTTACCACCTGATGCAATAACAAATATTTTGGCTTTTCTAACTATGGCATCCTGGAATGAGGAAACTGTTTCCTCCGTGTTTCCGGAGTAGCTAGAGACCATTACTAGTGTGCTGGAGTCAACCCAAGCGGGAAGACGGTAGTTGCTTGAGACAAAGACAGGTAGGCTGGTTAAGGCTGGGCTTAAGTGTTCAATTATTCTTCCGGCTAAAGCAGAGCCACCCATGCCAACAATACAGACTTTATTTATCCCGGTAAATTTACCTTTAATAGTTTGAATACTAGCTTCTTCCCAAGCTTCTTTAAGCTGTACAGGGAACATGGTGATTGAGTCATAGACCTTGTCGGGGTCAAGTTTCTTTAAGGTCTTTTCTTGGTCAAGTATATGTTTCATGGGCAGAAAGTATGTTTTAAGTATACACAAGATTATCAAGAAAAAAATGAGTTATCTGGACTATTTCGCTACCAGAAAGGTATACTTGTAAAATAAATGAGTAAACAAGAACTAAAAAATGAGAGTGTGTTAAAACGCCCGCTTCAAGCAGACTCACTTAAATATTACTCACAACTGCACAGTTTTCCTTGGAATGTTGTAACGAAAGTCACTTGTGGGATTACAACAGCGACTATGGCGATATCACTAAAACATCAAAATGTTTTACCTTTAGACGTTTTGAGTGTGGCATGCAACCTTCACCAGGTTCCTAAACACGACAAGAACTATTGGGTCCAAGCAACATATGATAAACAAAAAATTGTGATACCGGTTGGTACAAATATTCGCAAAAACATGATGGAGAACATAGAAAAGGATAATAATTTGCAACTTTTATCTGTAAATAAAAATAATGATAACCAATACAAACCTGTTTTTTCCCTAAACACAGGTTATGATCACCGAGGCTCACTAGCTTTGTTTGCTGAATTTGGAATAAAAGCAGAGAAATTAGGAGACCCTAAAGACAAACTATCAGAAAAGAGGTTGACGCACATCCTTAAGGAGGGAGGGGTATTTATGGCCTCGGTTAAAAGTTCTGTGACTGCCTGGGAGCCCAATAAAGGAGCGCCACCTACTCATGTGGTTTTATTAACAGATGTTATTCATTTTAAAAATGAAGATTGGTACTACATAGTTGATCCTTACTCTAAGACTGAGTCTAAAGTGGTTTTCTTGCAACCAACTCGAGCATTTTGTGAAATGGAATTTAGTGGTTATGGAACTGCTATTTATGTTAATGAAAAGACAACATGAAAGTTTGTTTAGACAGTAGACTGATTAGGGCAGGAGATTACTTTGTGCCCATCAAGGGAATACATTTTGATGGATATGACTTTATTGACGCAGCTATAGATGCGGGTGCGGCGGGAATCTTAGAAGAAAAAAAGTTCTATAAATTAGCGCAAAAGCAGTTGAGAAAAACTAAACCCGTTATTGTGGGGGTTGCAGGTAGTGTAGGTAAGTCTACTGCTAGAGCTTATTTGACCCAAATACTTTCTACTAAAAAAAGAGTGCTTGAAGGAACCTTGAATACCAAGTTGGGGTTATCTTTAAATATTGTGAATAACTTAACTGATCAAAACATAATGGTGGCTGAGCTAGGAATTGACAAGCTTGGGGAGATGAAAGAAGTGACAGACTTTCTAAAACCAGATTTTGTTATGTTAACCAAGTTAGAAAAAGAACACTTGCAGTTTCTAAAAAATATAGATAATGTGATCGGAGAAAACTTGATTGCTATCAGGAACTCTAATAGAAAACTAGGCTATGTAAATAGTGATGATAAAGAGCTAATGACCAAGAAGGTAGGGGAAATTATTTACTATAGTCTTGATGATCTGACAGATGACTTAAAGAAAATAATAAATGATCTTGGTCTACCAAAACATGACCAAGACTACCTAGCGGGGATTTATAAGATCGTTCGGGATCATTTTGATTTTTCCAAAAAAGATTTTATACAAGGGTTAAGGAAAATAAAAAAACTTAAGGGTAGGCTTAAGCTTATTCAAGGTGCTGAGAAATGCTTGATTGTTGATGATTCGTATAATGCAGTTTGTGATGAAAGTGTGATCCGAGGCATAGAGTATGCAACAAGATTAAGTAAAGAACGAAAAACAAGATTAACTATTTTCTTATCACCACTACGAGAAACTGGAAAAAGTAAAAAGGATCAGCATAAGAGGATCGCAGAATTTTTAAATAAAGTTGAGTCTACGCTGGTGTTAGTGGGAGATGAGGAAAATCTATATAGTAGATACTTAAAAAAGAAATACCAAAAAATTGCTAATTCTGAAAACTACATAGCCAAACTAAATAATCAAACAATATACGTAAAAGGGTCTCAATTTTATAGAATGGAGAAAATTGTTTGTGAGTTAATGCTCGACAAAACGAAAGCAAAGGACCTTTTGGTTAGACAAGATAAAAGATGGCAGTAAGCAAAAACCTTGATTTATGACCCCGGTTTTTCGATGTAAAATAGATCTATTGGAAGTCTCTACAAAGAAAGAAGAAGGTGCTCTAACTCTGTTTCCAGGCTCTTAACTTGTGAAAGTTTTTGTCTCTTGTCAATTTCGTAAAGTTTTTTATGTAGGCTAATTAGCTGATCGGTGGTAAAAAGAGAGGATTGTTTAGTTATCTTACCTAGTTGCCACGGAGCTAATCTTAGTGATCCAGGAGTCTTTATTTGAATGAGCTGCCTCACATGTCTTGTCAGCATAAAAAAAAGCATTCCTAGTGGTTGCCTATTTTTTACTATTTCTCTTAAAGTGTCGATAGCTCGTTGAGGATTGTTTGGTTTAATCTCATCTAAAAACTTAAATATCAGCGGGCTTTCTTTAAAGTGAAAAACTTGAGTAGTAGGAAGGGACTTTAAGGTGGCAGGGTGAACATTTTTTGTTTCGTAAAGAAGTAGTTCTTTGTTGCTTGTCTTTTTTAGTATGTCGATGAGTTTTTTTTTGATGTTTGACTGAGGGAGTGATAAAAGAGAGTTGATTACAATGAGTCGAGAATTTGAAAAAAGACTTGAAGGAGTCAGACCTTGGGAAAGAGTAGCAGGAGAAAGATCTTTGGCTTCTTGTTTTTCTATTTCAAGACCTTTGTCTCTAGCCGTGCTTAAAAGCTCGTCTAGTTTGTTTTGAATGGAAACTTGATCTGTCCCGTGAATAACGATCATTTTTCTTTTAGTGTTTTTTTGTATCTTTTGTACAGTCTTTCAACTACTCCATGAGTGACTTGATGAGATCGTCCCCTACCCCTATGGGGGACTAAGGCTCCTGAAAATGTCTTGGGGATATGTAAAAGCTCGTGGATTATTACTCTTTGCTGGTGAGACCACTTTAAGTTGTCAAAATGTTCACAGAGAAACTCTATACAGTAATGGGGGCCAACCTTTAAGGCCTGTTGCCAGATTCGAGGCATGGCGTAGATTCTCGCTCTAGCTCTGGCTTTGGAACCGGTTGACCTAAAGGCACTGACATTGCTTGCATCTATGTGTTTTAAGTCTAGGTTTTTGACGATTTTTTTGATCTCTTTTTCTATGTCTGGGGCTTTAGTGAAGTCTAACTTAGGCATTTTTTTTCAAGTTTAGGTGTTGATAAGCCTTAGGGGTGGCTACCCTACCCCGTGAGGTTTTCATTAAAAAGCCTGTTTGTAAAAGGAATGGCTCGTTGACGTCGGTTATGGTTTCTAAATCCTCTGAAATTAATGAAGCTAAGGTTTGTAGGCCAACAGGCCCACCATTATGTAGTTTAATTATGGCTTCCAAAAGAGCCCTGTCTGTTTCATCTAGACCAGCGTCATCGACTTGATAGAACTTAAGACATTTTTGAGTTAAGTCTAAATTAGGCTTGCTCTCGTGTTCGATGAGACAGTAGTCTCTGACACGTCGGAGGAGTTTTAGGGCAATTCTAGCTGTACCTCTAGATCTTTTAGCTATTTCCTTGGCAGAGTCGGTATCTAACTTAATACCTAAGACGGTAGAAGCATCTTTTATGATCTTCTCTAGATCATTTGCTGAGTAGTAGGTCAGACGGTGAACCAGGCCAAAGCGATCCCTTAAGGGACTGGAGATGGCTCCTGCCTTAGTAGTAGCACCAATAATGGTGAATGGGTTAAGGTCAAGACGCAGAGTTCTAGCACCAGGTCCTTTACCCAAGACGATGTCTAGGTTGAAGTCCTCCATAGCTGGGTAGAGGGCTTCTTCTACATTCTTGTTTAATCTGTGGATCTCATCGATGAACAAGATATCGCCTGGCTCTAGTGAGGTAAGAATAGAAGCTAAATCACCAGAACGGGTTAAGGCAGGTCCCGAGGTAATCTTTATGTTGGTGTTTAGATTCTTGGCGATGATGTTAGCTAGGGTTGTTTTACCCAAACCTGGTGGCCCGTAGAGTAGGACGTGCTCTAGTGGTTCCTTTCTTTTTTGACTGGCCTTGATGGCTATTTGGATTGACTTAACTGTGTTTTCTTGGCCGGTAAAACTGCTCCAGTCTGTTGGTCTAAGGTTGGCTTTTTTTAAAGTCATTGGTTTAGTAATTTAAGGGCTAGTTTGATTTGTTCTGCTAATTTTAAGTCAGGTTTAATCTTAGGAGCTATCTTTTGAATTTCTTTTTTGGCGAAGCCTAAGCCCAACAAACCTTCTACCAAACTAGAGTCTTGGTTTAACATTGCAAGATCGGCAAACGAGTTATCTAATTTAGACTTTAGGTCGATGATTAGTTTTTGAGCGGTTTTCTTGCCAATACCTGGCACAGCAGAGAAAAAGTCTACCGAACTATTTTTAATGGCGGAGACGATATCAACTTCTGTACCGGAAGCTAAGATTGATAGAGCAATCCTAGGGCCAACACCAGAGACAGAGATTAGGTTTTTGAATAGCTCGAGCTCTTCTTGGGTCTTGAATCCAAAGAGAGAGATCTCGTCTTCTTTGACGTGAGTATGGATGAAAAAGCTAACTTTACTGGAACTGACTTGGTTTACCTTTACTGTGGATATTAGATACCCAACTCCGTTAACGTCTAGTATTATTGAGTCGTTTTTTGAGTTTGTTATTTTACCCGAAAGAAAACCAATCATGCTTAGATTGTAACACTTGGAGTTCTTGACAGGTGAGTCAAGGCAGCAGCCACGGCATCTATGGCGTCATCTAACTGTGGGATCTCTTTTGTCTTCAAGATATTTTGCACCATGAACTGCACCTGTTTCTTGTCTGCCTGCCCGTAACCAGTGACTGAAGACTTTATTTGTAGCGGGGTATATAGATTGATATCTAGCTTGGCTTGCTTACAGGCTAAGATGATCACTCCCCTAGCTGCACCTACCGACATAACGGTCTTTCTATTTTTAGCAAAGAACAGATCTTCAATTGAAGCTGACTGGGGTTTATGTTTAGTTATGATTTCATTTAAAAATGAATGAATCTTTTCTAGCCTGATTGGTAAGGGTGTGTGTGGAGGTGTTTCCAGACAACCACATTCGATTAAGCTTTCTTTACCCTTAAGTTTTTCTACAATAGCCCAGCCCATCCTACCTGTTCCTGGATCAATTCCTAGTACCTTCATATATGAGTCTAACTATACCTCATTAATATCAATCCTATTTAAACTTAGACTTGCATGGTGGATGTATAAATGTATAATGATGTTCATGTCATTTACTTTACCAAAACTAAACCATTCCCTTGACGCTCTTGAGCCACATATAGATAAGGAGACAATGGAGATTCACCACGGTAAACATCACCAAGGCTATATAAACAAACTGAATGAGACAATAGAAGCAAATTCTGAGCTTCAAGGTAAGTCATTAGAAGAGCTTCTAACCAACCTTGATAGTTTGCCAGCAAAAGCATCTAAAGCGATTAGAAACACTGCTGGAGGCCATTTCAATCACTCTCTGTTCTGGGAAATCTTATCCCCCAATGGTGGCGGAGAACCCAAAGGAAAACTTGCAGAAGAGATAACAAAGACTTTTGGTACTTTCCAGAACTTTAAAGAAGAATTTAATTTAAAAGCAAGCTCTCTTTTCGGTAGTGGTTGGACATGGTTGGTGAAGGATAAGGGTAAGTTAGTTATCACTACTACTCCCAATCAAGATAGCCCCGTATCAAATGGTCAGGTACCACTTTTAGCCCTGGACTTATGGGAACACGCATATTACTTGAAATATCAAAATCGCAGACCAGACTATATCTATGCTTTTTGGCAGATAGTTGATTGGGACAAAATTGAAAAAAGATACTCTAAATTAAAAAATTAATTAACTTACTGAGAAATTATATGAGCAAAACAAAAACCAATCCTTTTTCCAACAAATTAACACCTTTGTTGACACTATCACTGATAGCTGCAGCTTTCTTTATTGGGTCTTTATATACCAAGGTTCAGATGCTGGAAAAAGATATTGACTCAGGCCAAAACCAAAAACAAGCTGCTGCTCAACCACAACAGCCAACTAAAGGCGTTGCTTCTGTTGATGATGACCCTGTTTTAGGTGACAAGGATGCTCCTGTAACTATTATTGAATTTTCAGATTATGAGTGCCCATTCTGTAAACGTCATTTTGATGAAACACTTCCCAAACTAATTCAGAACTATGTTGATACAGGTAAGGTCAAGATCGTGTTTAGAGATCTACCATTATCATTCCACGATCCCATGGCGACTAAGGAAGCGATTGCTGCTAACTGTGCAGGGGAACAAGGTGGAGATGCTAAGTACTTCCAGTATCATGATGAAATATTTACTAGAACAATCTCAAATGGCAATGGACTGTCAGAGAATGATTTGACTACTATAGCCGTGGATACAGGGTTAAATATAAGTTCTTTTAATAGCTGTCTTCTAGACACCGCTCAAGAAGATGAGGTCAAGAAAGACCTGGTTGATGCAGGAAAGGCTGGTGCTAGTGGTACACCGACGTTTATAATCGGCAAATCGACTCCTAATGGAGAGATTGATGGTGAGTTGTTAGTTGGGGCACAACCATATGCTACCTTCGAAGTAGTGATTGACTCTCTACTTTAAGAATCATGGCAACCATTATTAAGATAATGACCAAACCCAAGTACCTATTACTATTGGTATTGGTGTCCTTGATGATACTGGCTTTTGCTGCTTGGCTACCTAACCTACATCTAATTTCTAGTGTGATGACTAACTCTACGATGAGCTTGTGGCAGAAAACAAATTTACTGGCAAGCTTACTAGGTTCACTACAAACAAATTTTACTGCCTTATCACGTTTGGTCACTATTGTGACTGCTGTACTTGCCGGACTACAGATAAGCCTGGCTACCTACTACTTACGCCAAACAGCCAAATTACAGCGATCAATGGGGGTGTCTTTGATAGGGATCGTGAGTAGTATGTTTGGAATTGGTTGTGCATCTTGTGGTTCGGTGATTTTAACTTCATTAATTGGCTTAGGGTCAACCACTGCAATTCTCGGATTCTTACCATTTAGAGGGCAAGAGTTTGGGTTTATTGGAATCGCAATCTTACTATATGCTACGAATTTGACTATTAAAAAAATTAACCAACCATTTGTATGTAAGGTAGAAAGGACGAGTTGAGTATGGATTATCCTGAAGAGTGGAACAATTTACCAAAACACGAACGTAGGAAAAAACTTAAACAGTTGAGAAGAGAACGTGAGCAAAGAGACGAGCTTGTCAAAAAGATTCGTAATTGGTCCTTAGTAACCGCTCTTTCTGTCGTTGCGGTTATTGGGTATGTACAGTTGTCAAAGAAAAGTCCTGAAGAAATTGAGTTTGAACAACAACTTGAAGTGGTTTCACTAGATGGAAAGATTGAGGAGTTTCCAATCGAAGGGAGCGCTCATGTCCCAGCTGGGACAAATGTTGAGTATCAAACTAACCCACCTACCTCAGGTGGACACTTGGCGCAAGCAGGAAACTGGGGTGTTTATCGTAAGGAAATTGATGATAAAGCTGCGGTTCATAATATGGAGCACGGTGGGATCTGGATCTCATACAAAGATATTAGTGATGAGGAGATAGCTATCTTGAAAGAAATTGGTAAGCAAAATTCACAAAGCACTGTCGTATCTCCTAGACCTAGTAATGATGGTAGGATCGTGATTGCTTCCTGGGGAAGAATGATGAAGATTGAGTCAATAGATAGAGCTTTGATTCAAAAGTATATTGACACGTACAAAAACCAATCACCAGAAAAATTTGCGAGATAAGACTGTGAAAGCATATAAAGATATTAAACTTAAGGCGGTAATAAAATGTCCAGAATGTGACACTAAGTATTTAGAGGAAATGCCCACAAATGCCTGTCAACATTTTTATAAATGTAATAACTGCAATGAAATAGTTACTCCAAAAAAAAGGAGACTGTTGTGTTTTTTGCTCATACGCAGATACTAAATGTCCACCAAAACAAAAAGCAAAGTCAGAAGTGTAAATGTCACATGGTCATATAAAGTGAATGTGAACTATCTGTCCTCAAACTGGAACTCAATTTACTCTAGCCTAGAGAGACAATACTCATTTCTCCAAACCCAACCACCACAAGAATCTACCGTGCCTACAACACACTTACATACCTTACCTATTGGGTAATAGAAACTAATCAAGTATTAGTTTTAACAGTTCGGGAAATTCTCTCGTCTTCATGTCTCCAAAACAAAAATGACCGTGTTTTTCAAACTCATGATATTTGTGATCTTTTATGGTATTTCTAAGCGTCTTGACACTCTCCCTAACACCCTTGTCATCATCCTTTGAGTGGAGGATGTGAAGCTCATTAACCTTTTCTTCTAATTGACCGTCTATCTTGAAGTTAAAGAATCCATTCTTAATTTTCCCATCAGGATCAATCCAGGGAGCAACTAATATTAGTTTGTTAATCCTCACATCAGATTCGCTCAACCAACGCACTAAGAAGCCACCACCCAAACTGTGCCCAACAAGAACTGAGTCTTCATCCACCTGGAACCGGCGAAAGACATCCAACCATTCTTCATAAGTAGGATCATAAGGTTTGGGTAGCTCAGGTGTTTGTGTCAGGACATCTCTAATGATCAACTCATGTTGTAGCCAAGGTAACCAGTGCTCATTAGATTGAGACTCTCGGTCTGGATCATAGTAGCCAGTCTTTGACGGCATTCCATGAAGGATAATTGCAGTTTTCATAAATAGAATTTTATCATTAACCAGCTTATGTTATGAGAAGATATAGATACAACAAAATAACTGGATATACCAATCTATTTATTAAGTGTGACCCCGGCGGGATTTGAACCCGCGATCTCCAGGATGAAAACCTGGTGTCCTAACCGCTAGACGACGGGGCCAAGACGAACTTGGCTTTGGAGCCTATCTCCTATTTTATCAAATTTTAACGGATGGAGGAGAGAATATTTGTTATTTCTTTTCTCTTTTTATGGTTCTCCAGTGATAGAGGTATAAAGGCACTCCTACAATAATCATAGAAAGTGAGTTAGAAACCTCTCTTTGACGTCTCTTGATATTTTCTTTTAAAAGACTTGCCTCTCTTTCTTCATCTGAGACTTGATCTTCTATTGCTAGCTTTTCACCCTCTACTAAGCGTGGAGCCATGATCTTGGTGTCTTGAATGTCTGCGTTATCAAACACGTAAACCTTTAAGCCTAGGCTAACCAGGTTGGTTGCACCAATGATGGTAATTAGTAACCCGACGAAGGAGAATAAATAGAGGTAAAGGAGTCTGATGTTAAATTTCATAATGTTTTATTTGAAATTAATAATTTAACCGTTACTTGTTGTGGGTCCGGTGGGATTCGAACCCACGACACCCTGCTTAAAAGGCAGGTGCTCTAACCGACTGAGCTACGGACCCGTAGCTTATGTATATTTTAACATCTATTGAAATTATCTGGCGTCTTTTCTCTCTTTTCTTTCTACTTTTCCTTTTTTCTTAGCCTTTCTTCTGGCCCTAGCTGCTGCTTTAAGTTCTGATTTGTTGCTTGCCTCTAAAGGTTTGACTTCCTTTTTCTCTCTAACTTCTTCTTTTTCCTCTTTGTCTTCTTTTGGTTTGACCTTTGGTTCCTCCACTACTGGTGTGATCTCTTCGATGTCCTGTTTCTTTACAAAGCTATCCTGGATCTTGGCTTTCTTACCAACTCTGTCTCTTAAGTAGTAAAGTTTGGCTCTTTTGACCTTACCTTTTTTAACCACTTCAATTTTAAGGATGATTGGAGCTTTTAAAGGATAGATTCTCTCTACACCAACACCGGAAGCTGTGATCTTCCTGACGGTGAAGGAAGTTAAGCCTTCATGGCCTTTAATGCGAATAACAATACCCTGAAAAATCTGAGTACGGCTCTTTTCACCTTCTGTAATATTTTGGTGGACCTTAATTGTGTCGCCGACGTTAAAAGTCACCTGGTTGTTCCATTTTGTTCTATTCATGATCTAGGTTAAGTATTTTATCACAAAAGAGAGGCTATTTTCTTTCTTAGTGAATCGTTTAGGTTTACTTTGTAAGGAAGGTTGATTCTCTTGTCTGCTCCACCGTTTTTGATAATTATCTCCACAGAAAGGTTTCCTGGGTTTTCCTGTAATAGCTGGCTGATTGTCTGCATAACTTTTTTGTCTGTGCCTCTGGGGATCTCTAGAGTAACTGGTTGTCCGGCTAAAAACTCACTATTTACTTCTTCTACCTCTTCTACGATTAAGGAAAGCTCATCGTCTTTGTTGTCTAACCTACCGGAAACAAGAACAGGGCTGTCTTCTTTCCAGATATCGGCTGTGTCTTTGAATAGCTTGGGGAAGATGACTATGTCTACTCTACCCAACTCGTCTTCTAGAGCGGCAAAAGCCATCCGTGAGTTGTTCTTTTTGGTATTTACCAATCTTAAAGAAGCGATAATACCTGCCACAGAGACACTCTGCCCATTCATGTTCTTGTCTAGTTGATTTAGTTTATGTGTTAGACGGTTTCTAATTTGAGCACTTAAAGCCTTGATTGGGTGGCCAGTAAGGTAGACACCTAGAAGTTCTTTTTCATTTTTTAGGATCTCTGATAGCGGAGCTTCTTCTACTTCTGGAACATTGTCTTTTAGGTCTTTTATGCTTTTTTCGGCTGATCCAAACAGACTGGTTTGGCCTGAAAGCCTTTCTTTTGCGAGTTTAGTAGCAGCGTCTCTAGCTTGAGGTAGATAGGCTAGAAGAGCTGTTCGTTGCCCAAAGCGGTCGAAGGCACCTACTTTAATTAGAGATTCAATGACTTTTTTGTTGACTTTTTGTAGGTTAACTTTGTTTAGGAAATCTGAGAATGAGCTGAATGGCTCGTCTTTCCTAGCTTTCAAGATGAATTCTAGAGCTGCAGCACCGACGTTTTTTATGGCATTTAGACCAAAGCGAATGGCCTTACCTCCATCTTTAACTCTACCAGCAGGTAAAGCCTGTTCTTTACCTATATCTACCACAGTAAAGTCTGTTAAAGACTCGTTTATGTCTGGTGGTAAGACCTTGATACCTAACACTTCACACTCGTTTATTGCTTCTGTTAGTTTGTCTGTGTGAGTGGCCTCTGCACTCATTAGTGCGGTCATGTACTCGACTGGGTAGTGAGCCTTTGTGTAGGCTGTCCAGTAAGCCAAGACTCCGTAACTAGCGGCGTGAGCCTGGTTAAATCCGTACGCAGCAAAAGTTTCGATCTGACTAAAGAGATCTTCTGCTCTTTTCTTGGTCATGCCATTTTCTACAGCCCCATCTACAAACTTAGCATGCTGCTTCTCCATTTCTTCTGGAATCTTTTTACCAATGGCTTTTCTGAACTTGTCTGCTTCTTCCCAGTTATATCCAGCTAAGTTAATCGCGATGTACAAGACGTCATCCTGGTAGGTAATGATTCCGTAACTTGATTTTAAAAACTCTTCCATTCGAGGATCGAAGTACTTGATCAGCTTAGGGTTATGTTTCCTTTTGATGTACTCAGGGATGAAAGACATAGGACCTGGGCGGTATAGGGCAACCATGGCCATGATGTCGTCTATCTTTTCCGGTTTTAGTTCCATTAGATACTTGGTCATACCACTACTAGCAAGCTGGAAGATGCCAAAGGTCTCACCATCGCAGAGGATCTCGAAGGTTTTCTTGTCGTCCAAGGGGATGGTGTGAATGTCGATCTCTTTTTTGTGAAGAATCTTGATTAATTTTATGGCATTAGCAAGGATTGATAGGTTTCTAATACCCAAGATATCTAATTTAATTAGACCAACGTCTTCGCAAGCGTGCATTTCATACTGGGTAATTATTTTCTCGTCCCCTCCTGGTTCAAACTGTAGTGGAGAAAACTCGGTTAATTCATCTGGGGAGACGACCACTGCAGCAGCGTGTACTGAGATATGGCGTGTGTTACCTTCTACTTTTTTAGATAGGTCTAGTAAGTCTTTAATCTTTGGGTCGGAGTTTTGAATTTGCTTTAGCTCAGGAGTAATCTCTAGAGCCTTGTCTATGGTCATGGGGAAACCTTGAGAGCCCATGGGGACTAATTTTGAGATTTTGTCCACCTCTGAGTAAGGTATACCTTGAACCCTACCCATGTCTCTTATGGCGGCTCTGGCCTTCATGGTTCCAAAGGTGCAGATCTGGGCTACTTTTTCTTCACCATACTTTTCTTTTAGGTAATCTATTACTTGGTCACGTCTATCGTCTGATACGTCTAAGTCGATATCTGGAGGTGATGGTCTAAATGGATTTAAGAATCTTTCGAATGGAAGTTTGAATCTTAATGGGTCAACTGTAGTGATGTTGCAACAGTAAGACACAAAAGAACCAGCGGCTGATCCTCTGGTATTGGTATATATGCCGGCACTCTCACAGTACTCAACTAAGTCAGCGTAGAGCAAGAAGTAAGCTGAGTAGCCTTTTTCATCGATGACTCCTAACTCGTAATCGATTCTTTTTTTTATCTGCTGGGTCATCTTAGGGAACTTTTCTTTAGCACCGGCGTATGCCATGTCTTTTAAGGCCTCTGTAGCGGTTTTTCCTTTAGGAAGATCTATTTTAGGGAAGCACCATTTACCGAGTGAGATTCTTATATCTACTTTATCGGCGATTTTGCCAGTGTTTGTTATGGCTTCTGGTAGGTCTTCGAATTCTTTCTCCATTTCTTTAGGAGACTTTAAATAGAAGTCTGGGGTATCTACAAACCTTAATCTGTTTATGTCGGAGGTTAATTTGCCGGTTTGGATACAGACAATAGCGTCTTGAGCTCTAGCATCTTCTTTAGTTATATAGTGAGCATCGTTGGTGGCGATAAGGGGAATACCTAGTTCCCTACTTAGTTTTATTAGTTCTTTTTCTGCCTTTTGCTCTTTTCCGTACATCTCTAGCAACTCTCCTTTTATTTCTTTAGGTACTTTAGGATCTTTACTGTATTGGTCGAAATGGTGTCTTTGTAGCTCTATATAGAGGTTGTCTGATCCAAATATTTGCTCTAGTTCTTGTACTTCTTTTTTGGCCTCTTTTAGCTCCCCACCAACTATTAATTTATTGACCCTACTGCCAAGACAAGCGGTAGTGGCGATGAGACCTTGGTGGTATTTTTCTAAAAGCTCCTTGTCTACTCTGGGTTTGTAGTAGAAACCTTCTGTGTGAGCTAGAGTAGATAGTTTCATTAAGTTTTGGTAACCCTGGTAGTCTTTGGCTAACAGCACCAGGTGACTAGCGTCCTGCCTTTGTCTGTCTAATCTACTTTTAGTGGCCACATAGACTTCACAACCGATGATAGGTTTTATGTCTTCTTTGGTAGCTTTTTTATAAAAGTCTATGGCGCCATACATACCTCCATGGTCGGTAAGAGCCACAGCTGACTGACCGAATTCTTTAGTTTTTTTAATTATTTTTGATATTTTTGAGAGACCGTCTAGTAAGGAGTATTCTGAGTGGACGTGTAAGTGGGTAAAGTTACTCATTTAAGTTTTTTGGTTAACACCTGACGGACAGTAACAGGGTCTGCTTGACCTTTACTTAAAGCAATTACCTGGCCAATGAGAGGGCCTATGGCGTTTTGATTACCTTGTTTATAAGCGGTAACGGCCTTTTCGTTTTCTTTTATTATCTTTGTAACCAGATTACCAATTAAGTCAGAGTCGGTAATGCCCGTTTTAGTTTGTTCAAGATAACTGTCTCTAATCGAGCCAATGGAGCCATTAGGGTCAAGTCTGCCGTTTACAAAGAAACTGGCCAGCTTGTTTGGATCTACATCTTTGTCTTTGATTAGCTCACTAAGTAAATCGACTAGTTTTTTGTCTTTACCGATTAATTTGGCAAATTCTGGCTTTATTTCTAAGTCGATTAAACCACTGATTATCTCTTGTGGAAGCTTGGGTAATTTACTTCTTAATGCCTCTATTTGTTCTTTTTCTAGCTTTATTGGAGGTATGTCTGGCTCAGGGAAGTATCTGTAGTCGTCTTCTGACTCCTTTTTTCTTTGAGAGAAAGTTAAACCTTTGATTCTGTCCCAACCTCTGGTTTCTTGAACAGGAGTTTCGTTTTGTTTTAGTAGTTCAGTCTGTCTTTTGATTTCGTAGTTGATGGCGTTGGTAATGTACCTAAAAGAGTTGACATTTTTTATCTCCACCTTGTAGTCGGGTAGATTGTCTGGGTCACCAATGGAGATGTTGGCTTCTAAGCGCATGGAGCCTTTTTCCATATCTGCGTTTGATACACCCAAAGTCTTTATTAGGTGATGAATCTTTTTTAGGAATTCTTTTGTCTCTTCTGGAGTCTCAAGATCTGGTTCGGTAACTATCTCCACTAATGGGACACCGGAACGATTAAAGTCTACTAGACTGACTTGTTTGCCATCTATTTTCTTGTGAATCAACTTGGCAGTGTCTTCCTCTAGGTGAACACGGGTGATACCGACTTTTTTACCAGAATCTAAGACAAGATAGCCATTTTCGCTAAAAGGCTGGTCGTATTGGCTGATCTGGTAGCCCTTGGGGAGATCTGGATAGAAATAGTGTTTCCTGTCAAACTTTGATAACTGGTTGACTTTGCAGTTTAGTGCAAGACCGATGGTAATGACGTCGTCTATGGCTTTTTTATTTGGTACTGGCATGGCTCCTGGTAGTCCTAGACAGACTGGACAGGTCTGGGAGTTAGGAGTTTTGGCAAAGTGATCAGCCGGGCAAGAGCAGAACATCTTGGAGTTGGTGGATAGCTCGACATGGATCTCCATACCGATGATTGGTTGTTTCTTCATATGTTTGGTTTCTTCTTGTGCCAGTCGGTTAACTCTTGATATTTTTCTGCCAACTCAAGAAGTTTTAGATCATTCCAGCGTGGTGCGATTAACTGCATGCCCACAGGTAGTTCTTGTGAGAAACCACAAGGAAGAGATAGTGATGGAACACCAGCAAGACTGGCTGGAGCGGTGTAGATGTCCATTAGATATAGTTTTAGAGGATCATCTACCTTTTCACCTAGAAGGAAGGGGACTGTTGGTGAGACTGGCGCTAAGATAGCATCGACTGACTCAAAAGCCTTTTTAAAGTCGTTGATTATTAAAGTACGAACCTTGGCAGCCTGCTCGTAATACTTGTCTGCATAGCCAGCAGAGGAAGCAAAAGTACCTAACATTATTCTTCTTTTAGCTTCTGGACCGAAATGAGTTCTATCATTACCATACCTGACTCCATCGTATCTAGCTAGGTTACTTGAAGCTTCTACTGGAGCGATAATATAGTAGGCAGCGATAGCAAGTTCAGCGTGGGGTAAGGATACGTATTTTACTTTGAAGCCTGCCTTCTCAAGATCCTTACTGGCTTTTAAGGTGATTTCCTTGATCTCCTTATCGATTCCTTCTGATAGAAATTCTTTAGGTATACCGATGGTTTTAATTGTCTTGGTTTCGACATTATCTCTAATGGAGCTCTGGCTGGTAGCGTCTAATGAGTCTTTTTTAGTAACTGACTTGAATGTTTTTTTAAGTTTCTCGGCCGAGGTAGTCATTATGCCAGGGCAGTCTAGGCTACTAGCAAAAGCAATGACTCCGTATCTACTTAGAGCACCATAGGTAGGTTTTAGACCAGTCAGGTTACAGTAAGCTGAAGGCATCCTGATGGAACCGCAAGTATCGGTACCGGTTGATATATCTACTTCACCTGCGGCAACAGCTGCGCCACTACCGCTAGATGATCCACCAGCAACTCTTTTTTTGTCCCAAGGATTTTGGGTGGGGAAAAAGTCGGAGTTTTCACCACTTGAACCATGACCCCAAGCGTCCTGGTTTAACTTGTACTTGGTTTTTAAACCTATTTCTTCAAACTGATTGACCAAGGTAGCAGAGTACTGAGGAATGTAGCCAGACAGGACATTTGAACCAGCGCTTGTCTCTACACCCTTAGTACAAAAGAGATCTTTGTGACCAACGGTTCCCTTTGGGTCTACCTTGGTTAAGATGGCACCAAGGTTGTCTTGTTTTTCTCTTGGAGTATGAGTGACCGCTTTTTTAGTTACTTTGGGATCAAAGACGTGGTCTGCTATAAAATAACCATCGTGGGTTTTTTTGGCAGCAGAAAGAGCTTGGTCTTGAGTTAGTCCAGGGAGAACTTTGTCTTCTCTAAAAATATTGGTGGTGTCGTCTATTGTCTGGAATGTTGGTGTTACACCTTTGGTATCTACTTTATTTAGCTGGTCGATGTAGCCTAAGATGGCCTCAAACTGCTTTGAGTAAAGCTTTAACTCTTCTTCGGTTAAAGTTAAATGGGCAAGTTTGGCGATGTCTTTTACACTAGTCATTTAATATATCTTATCAGGAAAGAGCCTTAATGCGCTCCCCTATTGGGGGATGAGTGTTAAAGGCCTTGGCAAACCAGCCAATGGCGCTGTGAGTATTTTTAAGCGGGTTAGAGATGTATAGGTGGGCAGTGGCCTTGTTAGCTGCCTCTAGTGGTTCAGTATCTTTACTTATCTTCTTTAGGGCACTAGCCAATCCGGCTGGGTACCTAGTTAACTTGACCGCAGAAGCGTCGGCTAAGAACTCTCGTCTTCTGGATATGGCAAGTTTGATTAAGTTAGCTATTAGCGGAGAAAGAAGAGCTAGGGCAACTCCTACTATGAAGATAATGATACCTATCTGTCCTGAGTCGTTCTTACCTCTGCTACTTCTGAATCTTGATCTTAAAAGGATGTCTGCTAGTAAGGTTAACATTCCCACTAAGACGGTCACTATCCCCATAAGACGAATGTCAAAGTTTCTAATGTGGCTTAGTTCGTGGGCCACAACTCCCTCTAGTTCTGTACGGTTTAACTTACTTAGTAGCCCGGTAGTAACGACTACAACCGCGTGTTGTGGATCCCTGCCGGTAGCAAAAGCGTTCATAGCAGTGTCTTTTATGACAAAAAGTCTAGGTTGGGGAATTCTAGCAACTCTAACTAGATTTTCAGTAACGGTGTAGAACTCAAAATGGTCTTCTCTGATGGCTGGAGTAGCACTAGAGATACTTAGGATTATCCTGTCCGAGTAGTAGTAGCTAGCGAACGAAATTATGCCGGAAAAGATTAAGACGAAACCAACTAGGCTTAGATCGTAGCCAAAACTGTAAGCCAAGAAGTAACTTGCTAGGGTAATAAAAGCAATGAAGAGGAAGATAACCAGCGCACTTTTTCTCTTGTTTATATCTGCTAGCTCGTATATGTTTTTCATTTAAAAAGTTCTACAGAGAGACTTTAGGGTCTTTGGTTTCCGTTGTGGTTACCTCTAGGTGAGCCCCGCTATCTGGGGTACCCAGACCTTTTTGTGCCTTAAACTTAAACATATTACCTACTAAGTTTGAGGGGAAGACTAAGAGCTTCTGGTTGAAATCAGCAGATAGGTCTATGAGAGTCCTTCTGGCGTACATTAGTTTGTCTGACGTATCACGCAACTCACTCATTAATTTTGTTACTACCTTCTCCCCTTTTATCTCAGGGTTGCTCTCCACTAGTACTTGGATCTTAGGAAGAACCTTACTTAAGCTGTCAGAAGCTTTGGTAATGTCTTTCATGTTGCCTGACTTAGCAGCTGTATCGACTGCTTTTCTAGCGTCGGTTAGAGATTTAAATATACCCTTTTCGTGCTTTAGATAGCCTTTGGCGGATGATTCTAGATTAGGAATTAACGAGGCCTGTCTTTTTAATTGGTTACCAATATCCTGGATACTAGCTTTTATCCTAACTAGGCTGGTCTGGAACCAGTTATATGTAGAAATAATGTAAAGACCTAAGAATAATGAGACAGCGATAATTAAGTACAAAAATTCCATAGATAGAGTGTGACTAATAACTATCAATTAGTTTAGCATATTGACCCTAGGTCGTGATAAAATTAGCTCAGCTTTGGGGCTGTAGCTCAGTTTGGTTAGAGCGCTTCCCTGTCACGGAAGAGGTCGCCGGTTCGAGTCCGGTCAGCCCCGCAGAGATAGTTTGATGTGTTTAGTGAGTGTGAATATCATGTGATATGATCCAGACATGAAAGAACGAGAGAAAACACCTTGCTATGATGATTGCCCCATAGAACATGATTGTTTTGGTGGATACCTTGTTGAAGAGCCTTTATGTGGCGAGGAAATCACAAGAATTAAAAAATCTCTTGCTTCTCAATATCCTGACCACAACATTTTGTTTGCACCACAAAACGGGGCGGGTTTACGTTTTAAAGCCATTGAATCCATCAATTCAGAAGTAGTTTACAAACTGACCAAGGGAGAAATCATTCTATTTAAAGATAAGTAAAAGTTCGAACGTCGTCCCATATACCCCGCAGAGGTTTTTGAGACAAAAAAATCCCTCCAGAAGTTTTCTGAAGGGAAAGTTTTTATGTATTTTCACTGTAATTTAAGCTTTATTTTTTGGCTGTTTTGTTGTTATACCAAAGCATAAATAAGTAAATTATGCCTGCAACCACCATAGCAAGGATTAGATCTGCTACGATAATGGGTGGATCATACCAATTACCGATTTCCTTTGGCTCGATTAGAACAGCGATAAAGAAGAGTGTGATTGTTGAAGCGAAATATGCAACCTTTTGTTTCTTGGAAAAGGTTTTAAGATTGTCTGATAATCGTGACAATATGAACGTACCGATCATTATTAGGGTTATTTGTATTACTAAATAAAATACTAGGTTCACTTTAACCTCCTAAGGTTGTTGGTTATGCCATGGGAATAAGAGTTGGGCATTCATCACAATGCGGGTCACCCATCATAAAATGAGTAATGGGGCTTGTTTTGGAGCGATCCATTGGTGAAAGGACTATCAAATAGATAGGTTCTTTGCTAGAGATCAAAACACTATCAAAGAAGGTTGGTTGTGTAAGAGCCGCTCCCCATCCTTTTGGCATTGCAGGATCAAGAATCGTGCAGACCCACTCTATAATGCCATAAATTCCATCTTCAAGCATGTTTGTAAATGCGAGGATCATTGTGTGCTGAGCACTGGCTAATGCGGGCACAGATTTTTCATTCGTTACAGGACAAAGTGCTATTTGGGAACAAGGATCATTGCCTGCGAGTATTTGAACTAACTCATGTACTGTATTATCATCAACAGGTAAGTCGTTGCCGTAAATTGCCTTACTGATCTCTGGCCCATTTTTGACTTCAACTATCGTGAAATAATCCATTTTAAGCCTCCTTGACTAAGAAAACAATATTAAAGTGCCAGTGTAAATATGTGCTTAATATACCAAATTTATACTTAAAATACAACTTATGGGTCATTCAAACCTTAGTTTAAGGCTAAATAGTTGTGTAAAAAGTTCGAACATCATCCCGTATACCCCGCAACGGTTTTTAGGCATAAAAAATCCCCTCAGAAGTTTTTCTGAGAGGAAAGTTTGTGATCTAAAAATATAAAAGTGGGCTAATCCTTCATCCGTCCAACCAAAAAACCAGCGCTTAAGAATATGAGTGTAGATAGCCAGTCTATATCTATATTAAAAACAGATAACAGTAAGTTTCTAAAAAGGGTTGCAAGTACAAAAGCAAGAATGATAAAGAAAACTTTACGCATAATTGATCTCCTTGTGCATAGCACTAAAAATTAAGCAAGTTAATATTTAATCTGCAGAAACATTTTCACTACACAGATCTACAGCTATCACACGATCACAATGTGAATAGCCACATACAAAGATTATCTCTCCGTCCCGACGTATGGGAACAAGTGCTTCCTTGTGACATGGAGAAATAAGAACTTCATCACTCATGATTTACCTCCTTGAATGAAATTAAAATATTGAATGTGAGATACGGTAACTATTTCAATGAACAACCCACATTGTATCACTTATAAGATAATTATCTGTCATTTTCTACCAAATAAAGGATTCTTGTTTTTGTTTAATATATAATTCCGTTAAATTATGGCTGTTCCTGAACGCATTCCCCATATTAACCTTATTGAAGGATATGAAAAACACTATCAAGTTGATGCTCATTTTGATGGTGAGATACCAGCCGATCATGGTGGAGATTTAAGAGATGCAATTTGGGGAAAAGTGGCTGAGTTGATAAATAACTGTGTGGAAAATAGGATTCCAGGAAGCGATGAAGGTGCAAGTAATGTTTGGATTAGTTTTGAAGTTGGCAAGTTAACGATAAAGGATGATTTTGAGTATGATGATCCAGAGGCAGTTTTAAAAGCAATAATTGCAATAAGGGATTCAGGAAAACCAAAAACTACTAGACTAGACGATGAAGGAAAACCAGGAATTGGTGGAATGGGAATATACTCAGCGTCACGCTTTTTTTCAGAATATGGTGGGTGGTTAAATTATTATGTAGAGAATAATACTATTGTAGCTGAAGGAACGTGGGACCCAGCTTTATTGCAACTGGACATTCTTGAAGAATAATAGGGAGTGCATGTTTTATTGTTTAAATAGTCAAATAAAAAGTTCGAACATCGTCCCGTATGCCCCGCAGACATAGTTTGACACAATTGGTTCTTTTTAATCTATGATGCTAGAATCGAACTATGGAGATACTGAGTTCAAAGATACCTGAAGGCTGGAGAAATAATTTAGAAGGACAACGGCAGTTTGTCGAAGAAAACGGAGTTGTACTCCTAACTGAAAAGGAAGTAGAAACGATAACATTAAGTGTAGTTCTACTACCTAGCTTAGACGATAGAAAAACAATTAATGAAAAAATGCGAGACGCGTTACCAGAACGACTAAATGAATATGTAGTTTGGCAGCCTTGGGAAGGTTATCACTTCTCAGTTCAATGGGTACTAAAGGAAAACTTGAAAGGCATGGATCTAGAGACCTTGGTGGATAGTATTAAATCTAGTTTAAACACGGAAGATGCGATAAAAGGAAAAATGATTTATCCCCTACTAGGGAAGAAGAATTTGTTCGGAATATTTAATGCAGAAAATGCAAATCACCTAGTGAACATGAGAAATAAGCTGGGAAGTATATGGCAAGAACAGGACTGGAAAATTGGAATCCCCGAAGGAGCTTATGGATTAGCATGGATGAGTTTGGTTAGATTTAAGAAAGAGATTCCAGATGACTTGATAAGAGAACTAATGGATTTAAAACCCATTACTAGCGACTTAACTGTGGACACTGTAAGAGTTTCTATAAATGATGAGTTTTTGACCCCAAATAAAACAAAGGTTTTGGGAGAAATAGATTTGGTTAAATAATCAGATAAAAAGTTCGAACGTCGTCCCGTATACCCCGCACGAGTTTTGGGACTTATATAAAATCTTGATATATTTTCCATGACGATAACTCATGTTTTGTATTTCCAGACAAAGAACGTTGTTTCTTTTTTTCTATAATAGCTTCCTTATCTTTGTTATTCAGATTTTTGAGTTTTTCAATAACCTCTAAGTTATCACCTAATTCTGTAACAAACCATGTTTCTATTTCCCATTTTTCACCCTTCCACTCTTTACGCGCGTTTACAATAAAGGATTCTGGTCTATTTTTCTTAGGATGGTTTTTAAAATCTCCAAATTCAAGTTTTTGAAATTTTTCTTTTCTTGCAAGACCATTGATTGCCTTTATAGCAGATTCTTGTGGATTATCTGTTACCACAACAATATCAATGTCTGGGTCCCACATTAAATTAGCTGCGTATGATCCGACAATATGTACTGTTCCTAGATCATTAAACAAATCAATTATTTCAGTATTTTCAAGTAAAGATTTTGCATCTTGATATACTTGTTGAGAAGTCTTCATACAGAAATTATATCAAAGGAAAATTCTATGGTAAAAAGTTCGAAAATGGTCCCGTATACCCTGCAGATGTAGTTTGATATAGTTTCATGCTTGTGGTTTTAGGTATAAAAAAATCCCCGGGTAAGTACAGACCTGACAAGGAATAACTCATCGGTTGCTTGACTGATCTTATAAGAAATTGCTAGTGTTTTGAGCTTTTTAGATCTTGACGTAGATAGTTTGGATATATAAGATGGGTCAAAAGGAGGTGAGATTAATAATGGAAAAAAAATTAAAGAATTTATTAAAAGCGCTTAAGATTAACGAGACAACTATAAGCACATTAATGGGCGGAGTGGTTGTGGTGATTGTGGCTGTTTTAATGTTCAACTACTTTAAGTCTATTGATAACGACAAAGGTACATTGACCGACCCAGTTAAGATTATCGAAGTCACAGAAGGAGAGAAACCAGATCACCTACCTGATACCTATATAGTAGAAAAAGGAGATCACTTATGGAGTATTGCTGAAAGATTTTATAAATCTGGCTACAATTTTGTAGACATAGCTGAGGCTAACTTGATCACAGACCCTGGACTAATAGAAGTAGGCCAAGAGCTAGTTATTCCACAAGTAGCAGTTAGAAAAATTACCGTAGAAGACACCACGTTGGTAAACACCATAGAGTCTGATAGCTACACTACTGTAGCTGGTGATTATCTTTGGGATATAGCTGTAAGAGCCTATGGCGACGGTTTCGCTTGGGTAAGTATTTACCAGGCAAACAAAGAGCTAATTGGACCTAATCCGAGCATGCTTTATAAAGGAATAACCTTAAGTTTACCTAGATAAAACAGAGCCCCAAAGGGACTAGTTTAAGAAAACTTGAGCCTGCGGTCGGACTTGAACCGACTACCTGCGGTTTACGATACCGCTGCTCTACCAGATGAGCTACGCAGGCTAATATTCAAGTATAATTATACTTGCTTTATGTTAGGAATACTTAACGGATACAAGACCAAAGTTTGGAAAGAGGTTAAAGACTATTTAGTCGACCCCGAGTACCATGAACTATTTAAAGTCGATGGTAGATTTCGTGGTGAGACAAAAAGAGTTTGGCAGACAGTTAGTGAGTACCCCAAGAGGCAGGGTAAGTACTTAAGACCAAGCCTACTCATGCTTTGCTGTGAAGCTTTGGGAGGAGACCCAAAAAAAGCTTTGAAGACAGCTGCGGCTGTACAGATTTCTGAAGAGTGGCTTTTGATCCATGATGATATCGAGGACAACTCACTAAAAAGACGAGGTGAGGCGTGTTTACATAAAAAATATGGTTTAGGAGAAGCTTTGAATGCTGGTGACATGCTGCATATGATTATGTGGAGGGTTTTGTTTGATAACAAAGAAATCTTAGGAGACGAACTTACCTTTAGGATCATAAGAGAGTTAAACACTGTCTTGATGCGGACGGCCCTTGGACAAGGTGTAGAGATGGACTGGGTAGCCTCTTCTAAGCTTGAAGTAACAGAAGATGATTGGTTATTCATTGCCGATGGTAAGACGGCTTACTACAGCATTGTGGCGCCTCTAAGACTAGGAGCTATGATCGCAGGAGCAAGTAATGATGAACTTAATAAGCTGACTCACTTTGGACTGTATTTAGGTAGGTGTTTTCAGTTAGTGGATGATCTTTTGGATGTGACCGGAGATTTTGGCGGTTTAAAGGATAAGGGTGGAGATATAAAGGAAAGTAAGCGCACGCTGATACTTGGCCACTTACTAGAACAGATTAAGGGTGAGGATAGAAAGAAACTACTGACAGTACTAGGCAAGCCTCAAGAGAAAAAAACCAAGACAGAGATAGCCTGGGTGACGAAGAAGATGGAGGAGTTGGGAAGCATTACTTACGCAAGAAATAAGGCCAAGGAGTACAAACAGTTGGCTTTGGAGTATTTTGAGAAAAATCTAGGGTTTTTGAAAGAAGAACCAGCAAGAAGTAATCTGTTAAAACTTGTTCATTTCGTGTTAGATAGAGACCATTAAGAAAGCTTGGCGACTGTTTGAGCGGAAAGCTTTTTGTAGGTGCAGTGTTCACAGGTAATCCCCTGGTCATCTACTCCGGGCTTTGGGATTGTGTCTGACTCTAGACATTCTTTGATATCTAGCAGTACCTGTTCTATCCAGCTGTCCGAGCCTTTATAGGAAATAATGGAAAGTGTGAACTCTAGCTTGCCGTCAAATCTGGGGTTATTCCTTTGACCGTTGGCAAAGACAAAGTAGCCAGTATCGGAAACTGTAAAGCCTAGTGCCCTAAAGATCCACTGATAGATTTCCATTTGTTTTTTGTAGCCTTGCTTCCACTTGTCATTTAGATTTATTTCCTTAGTGGTGCAGGTAGATTTGTAGTCAACTATTAAAAGGTTGCCTTTTGGATCTTCCCAGATATCGTCTATGATACCGGCGATACGTAAGTTGGTAGGCTTATGGATGACGTTGGCTCCCAAGTACCTGTAGTAGTCATCTCTCCAGGCAGGTAAGTCTTTGTGCTTAAAAGGAACGGCATCTATCTTGTACTGCTTCATTAGCTCGTGAGCCTCTCCCTTTTTTCTTAGTAGGTCAAACTCGTTTTTGAATAAGTTATCCACAGCGGAGTTTAGGGTAAAGGCAGGCATACTGGGCTTACCTAGCCCCAGCCTTCTGTCCATATAGAAGCAGCGAGGACAGCTCATGAACATGTCTATTTTTGAACGGGAGACATTAAAAGGCTCCTTTTGCCCTGGTTGATAAAGATTTCTTTGTCTTTGTCTGTATTGATTGTGTGGCATGGTTTCTTTATTTAGTAATTTTGAGCGGGAAAAGAGGTTTGAACTCTCGACCTTCTGCTTGGGAAGCAGATGCTCTACCAACTGAGCTATTCCCGCTTAGTCCCTACTTGAACGTGGTTCATTATATCAATAGTTTTTTTGATACACTAGGGTCATGGCAGGAAGAGGGGCTTATCGAAGTAGAAAGAAAAAAAGTTTATCTCGTGGTTACTTGTTGCTTGTTTTGGTTTTGACCTTTGTAATGTTTAAGTGGGGATTTTCCTTTTTGATTGAAGTTATCGGAAAAACTGGTGGTACTGGAGTCCAGACTAGTCAGGTTGAAGATTTGGTGCCTCCACAAACCCCGGTTATTTCTGCCCTACCAGAAGCTACCAATAGTGCTGTACTGAAAGTTCAAGGTTATACAGAAGCAAATGTAGACGTAGAGTATTTTATTAATAATAGACGGATTATTACCGAGAGAACTGACGATATTGGATTTTACGAAACGTCTTTGAGTCTCGAGGAAGGTAGTAACTTAATTAAAGTTGTGGCTAAAGATGAGGCAGGAAATGAGAGCACTTCCAAGTCTATTAATGTAATCTATGACTTTAAAAACCCAGAAATTACGGTAAGTTCTCCAACTGAAGGTCAGGAGTTCTTTGGTCAACAAAAACAGACCATCTCTGTCTCTGGAGACGTGTCTGAGACAGATGTAGACTTAAGGATTAATAATACATATATTAGACTGGACAGCAATGGATTATTTAATCAACAACTTAGACTTAATGAGGGAGATAATGAGATTAAGTTTTTGGTCACAGATAAAGCAGGGAATGTAACTGAGAAGATAGTAAAGGTTAAGTACGTGCGCTAAGGTTTAAAGACAAAAAGATAAGGATGGTTACTGGAGCATAGAAAAGAGTGTTGTTACTTAGACTGTGGATAACTAAGGAAATTAGGGCTGCTTTTAGGTATGGATCCTGTACAAAACTATTTATCTTAAATACTAGATAGACAAAACTAGTGAACCCCAGCATGCCTGTAGTAGCAAGAATAAAGAGAAGTGAGTTATCTAGCCCCGCGCTTGAGTGCTTAGACAAGGAGAACGGCAGGGTGTTGTAACCTACTCCAGTAACTGGGTGAGCAATAAAAAGATCTAGGCCTTTTTTGAAGTTGTCTACACGGGCGGTAATCGAGAAGGTTCTTTTTAGATTGACACCCTCGCCGAAAGGTTTAGGAGAGATAGCGACTAAAAATATTAACCCCAGCTGGACAAGGATGATAAGAGGTTGGAGTTTTTTCTTTCTAAAGACTAGATAGGCTGAGCCTATTAATAAACCTAAGAAGCTGATACGGGAAAAGGTAAGAGCCAAGGCAATCAAAGAAAGACCTAGTAGTATTTTGTTTGATTTTTTCTTAATATTTTTTATAGAGTAGAGAAAGGTGAAACTTAGAATGGCCCCTGTGTAGTTGGGGTCTAGGAAGGGAAAGGTCAGCCTGAAGTAGTGGTCATCGTAACCTATTAGCTTTAAAAATCTAAGGTCTGGAAAGAAAATATATTGCAGTATACCTAGGATAGGGATGGTAAAAAATGAGATTTTTAACAGAGATGATGCGTCTTTAGGTAGATAGATGAACAAGAGAAAGGAATAAAGGAACAGCCTAAGCAGATAAAGAACGGCTGTTAAGGAACCGGAGCCTGATATAAAGACAACTAAAAGAGAAAGGGTGCTAGCAGAAAGAAAGATTACTAAAGGTTTAAGTAAGGGATGGTTTAGTTTGATTTTTTTAATTTGCAGGATAATAGCTAAGGATACAGCTAGATCAAGTAGATAGATCCTAGAAAAAGGAAGTCGACTTAGTTGGTAAAGCGGCCACAAAAGCAGAAGATATTTAGAGAATGATGCTTTCTTGGTTATTGCTTGATGAAGATTTTTTAATAACATACACGTCATTACCGAAGTCGTTGACTCCAACTAGCTCTGCCCCACCCTCTAGAACTGTCTCGAAGTCTTTACATCTGACACAGCCATCATGAGGGCACTTGAACCTATTTAGTTGTCTAGCAAGTTTTATTTTCTTGGCTATCTCTAGCACTTGTTTGTGTGCCTTTTTTAGGTCAGGTAGTTTTTGCTCTTCTGGTTTGTTTTTTCTTTGTAGGTACCAGTAACTAGCCTTAGCTACCTTTCTTTTTTGAGTTTCGGTTACTAGTAAGTGGTAGATGGGAAGTTGGAGAGACTTTGGGTCCTCTGCAGACTTACCTGTTTTAAAGTCGATAATGTGGACGGCGTCTTTTTCCTTTAAGTACTCTAACCAGTCAACCTTGCCACAAAGAATGATGTTGTCTTCTTCTGATAGCCAGAAGTAGGGAAGCTCCATGGTTATTTTCACGGCTAGGTTTGATAAGGGGCCCGGGTGGTCTACTACCCTTTTTATCATCTCTATTCCTTGGTTAAAAGACTTCTCTTCCGAGTCTTTATCAAAAAACCCACCTTTTTTACCGGTAAACTTCTCTTTCCAGACTTTTTCAAACTTGGGAGCTAAAGGCTTGTTAAACCGACTGTCGGTGGGAATGGTAGAGAGAGACTCGATTACTTCATGGACCGCAGAGCCTAAGGCTAGCGGTGGAGTCATTATCTGTATTTTATGGTTGGTCTTTGGGTCTTTGTAGACGTTTTTTAAGTAGTAAGCTCTAGGGCAGTTTAAAAAATCTGATATGGAGGAGTGGGAAACCCAGGTGGCAGTATATTTGTCTGGTGACATAATATTTAAAGTTTAGCAGGTTTTGATGGTAGGTGGCTAGCTTGCCACTGGAAGACCCTAACAGAAAGAGACTGGACGCTCATCATATATGCATGGAATAACCCTAAGAGACCGTCTAGTAGTCCACGTCGCATAATGTAGTTATTAATAAACTTACCAATGGGGAAAAATAAAAACCTGAAAAATGAAAAAGGCTTGTTTTCACTGACAAGTTCTTTACTATCCAGCAAACCGTACTGGCTTATTTTACCTAAGAACGGATTAGTAAATTCTTTCTTAAGGTGCAGTATTGGAGAGGTCAACTCCCCTACCCTACCTTTAATATTCCAGGTTTCGTGGACGGATCTTGAGAACTTACCGGCAGATTTTTTAGCTAGTCTTAAAAGCTTGATTGAACCTGTTTCTCCGTACTTTAGTGTTTGCCCTAAGATAATGTCTTGCCTAGGTAAATAGTAACCTTGATAGTCGTCTCTCTTAATGGTTTTTTTTATCTCTAGTCTTAAGGAGCTACTTATTATCTCGTCTGAGTCTACAAACAAGACCCAGTCTGTTTTGGCTTTGCCTATGGCGAAGTTTCTTTGAGTGGCAAAACTACTTAAAGGTTTAGTAATGACCTCGACTGACTTGGTTGATTTTGGAGAATCGTATGGAGAGTTTGAGTCGTGGATAATAATTATCTTGTCCGCAAAAGATATTGACTTAAGAGTTGGCTCGATTATTTTTCTAGGCAGGTGATTTAGAATAATGGCGGTTAGTTTCATTTACGTTTCTTGTAGTAATGGTATGTCCAGAGAAGGTAGAGATAGGAGTAGAAAAAGATCATGTAGATATAGGCATATGTGGACTTGGGGAATTTAAGCCATCTTTTAATAAACTTTAGCTGGCTAACGAAACTAATCTTGAGTTTCTGAGTAGGAATAGCAAAAGAGGAAGAGGTATCGTGGTGTATCTTTACCTTGGGTTCGATCAGACAGTCAAAGCCTGACTGGCCGGCTGTAAGACAGTAGTCAACGTCTTCTAGATACATAAAGTAGAGCTCGTTTAGCAGGCCAGTTTTTTCAAAGACTTCTTTTTTAATCAGCACACAGGCAAAAGAAACGAACTGATATTTGGTTGCTTCTTTTAAAGTTAACTTGTTTGTATTTAAGTGCTCGCATTTGGTTGTTTGCCAGTTGATCTTGCCTCCCAGTCCAAAAAAGGTTTGTTTGTTTTGTTGATGGGAGTGGATTGGAGATATCAGGCCAGCTTTTGGCTTTGAGTTAAAGGTTTCTAAAAGTGGTTTCAAGAAAGATTTGCCGACGGTGACGTCGGGGTTGATGATCATTATGTGACTGGCTTTGTTTTTAAGAGCAAAACGTATGCCTAAGTTATTACCGTTAGCAAAACCTTTGTTCTCTTTAGCTTTGATCAATTTTATTTTTGGAAAAGCCTTACTTAAAACTTTCTTTGACTCATCGGTTTGAGAGTTGTCGACGATGATGATTTCTGTGCCAGAAGGAAGATCGGATTTATGAAGATGATTGATGCAGTTGGTTGTGTCCTCGTGCTTGTTGTAGTTTAGGATAATTATGAATACTTTAGTCATGAGTCAGCTTGTATTTGTAACGAGTAAAAATGATTGTAAAAGAAATTAAAAACAATACTGTGGCAACTATACTACTAATGGTGGCAGCGTAGGCAGGACCCAAAAACCCGTACTGGGGAGTTAATAAAAAGATTAAAGCTATGTCTAGTATGGCGGTGAAGACTGCAAACATGGAAGGAATTTGAGGTTTGTTTATACCATCTAAGACGACGCTAGGAATTGGTGTTAAACCGGTAAACAAGAAGAAGATCGACAGAATCTTTAGGACGGAGAACGCTTGGGCAGCCAAAGTGATGTCTTTTAGCCAAAAGATAAGAAACTGGAACCCGAACTGGTAAACCAGATAGACCTGGAAGATACCCAAGACAAGAACCAGGCCCTGGATCCCCAGTATTAGCTTTTGCAGCTTACCTATTCTTTCTTTGCTAGACAACGAGGCACTTAAGGGGAAAAACGAGAGAGTAAGTTGAGAGATGCCTCCAAGGATCTTCATGACGATGTTTTGCGGAATACTAAAAATGGTAACGGCTTGAGGGTTTAACATGCCGGCCAGGACAAACCTAGACGATTGGTTTCTTAGTTGATTTGCTACGTTACCAACGAAGCTTCTAAGGCCAAAGTTTGTTAGTTTTTTAGCTTTGTCTTTGTGAAACTTGGGCCAGACTTTGGCAAAGGTAAACTTGTTGACTGCATATTTTAGGAAAATAGAAGCGGCAATGATATACAAAACAAGCTGGAAGGCAAAGAGGTGGGGTAAGGATGGATAGTAGCTAGATAGAAAAGCAGTTAAGAGAGTCGTGCCTGAACCGATGATCAAGTTTCTTAAGTTAAAAAAGACAAATTTTTGATCTACCTGAGGAAGAACCAGCATGGGCTGGATCAGATGATTGACAAAAATAATGAGTGAGATCAAAAGACTGGTGGCCAGTATTGAGCTTTGAGGTAACAAGTGGCCAAGATTTAGCTTACTTACGACCAAAAGATTTACCAGCAGAGATAGAAAAAATACAACAATACTTAAAACAATAAACTGACTGAAGCAGGTTTGCCAGTAACGAAGCTTGTTGCTTTTAGAGACGGTGGGTAAGGATAGATACCTGACAAGGGCGTTGGTTAACCCTAGGTTGAAAGTAGAAGCTAGAGATACCATGCCAGCAAATATTAAGTAGACACCAAACATATTTACGCCTAGGTTTTTTAGAAGAAGGGGAATCGAGAAAAAACTTAAGATTAGAACATAGCCGTAACCAATAAGGTTGATTGAGCTGTTTTTTAGTAGAGTTTTTTTAATAGACATCTTTGTATACCTTGGCTATCTTCTTGGCCGTATCTAGGGAATTGTACCTTGAAACAGCACGTTGACGGGCCTTTATTGCCAATTCCTTTCTTTTCTTATGATCCAAGACAAGTTTTTTTAAACCATCATGCAAAGCTTGAACAGATCCTTTTGTGTAAACGGCGGCAGACTCACAGACCTCTTTAATGGCTCCCGTATCGGTAGTGAGTATGGACAGACCACTCGCCATGGCTTCTACTAAGACCATGCCATATTGCTCTTGCCAGGTAGGAGTATTTTGGCTTGGCAGACAAAAGATGTCTGCTTTTTGGTACTCTAAGTGGATTTTGTCGTAGTGGACGGTTTTTAGAGAGATGTTTTTATAGGTGGTGATTTTTTCTTCTAGTGTCCCCTGCCCTACTAAGTTTAATTTCAGGTTGAGAATACTTTTGCTTAACTTAATGAAAGCCTTAACTAGATTGTCTGCACCTTTTGATTCTTCTAGTCGACCGATAAAGAGAATGGTTACTTCTCCCTTGACCTTCGAACCAGAGGTGGTAGGCTTGAACCTATCAAGGTCTATTCCCATAGGTATTACAGTTATTTTTTTTGCAGAGATTCCTTCTTTAAGTAAAGCTTTTTTGGCTAAGTTGGTGGGAGTAATGAAGTGGTCTATCTCTTTTCTTGCAATCTTTTTTATTCCTCGTCTGCCAGACAAGCTTTCGTTGTTAAAAGGAATTACCTCCCAAACTGTGCTGATTACTTTCTTTACTAAACCCTTTCTTTTGGCCTTGATTGCTTGAAGGGTATAGTTGTAGTAGGTTTCGGCTACGTGAACTATGTCAGACCCTTTTATTACTTTTTCTAGACCAAAGAGATAGTGGGCATCTTTGAAGACGCGGTTAAGGACAGAGTATTTGTAAGGGAATTCACATAGATCAGTGGGGCTTAAAAGTTTTTTAAGTGGCAGTTTAATTTGTGAGCTTATTGGCGTTAAAGAAGAAACTGCTTGGACATTATGGCGTTTGGCTAGTGGGTAGTAGTTTTGCAACTCAAATGGGTTCAAAAATGCTCCTCGGATAACTGAAATTTTCATTGCTTGATTTTCTTTTTAATTATTTCATCTAACTTTTTAGCTGATTGCTCCCAAGTCCAATCCCTCATACTTTCCTTAGCCTTTATCCCCATAGATCTTTTCTTTTTATTTTTTATAATGATGAGAAGCTTATCAGCAAATTCACCTTCGTCTCGTTTTACTATAAAACCATCAATACCATTTTTTATCTGCTCACCAGCTCCACCTCCTTCAACGACTATAGCTGGTGTCTGAGAAGCCATGGCTTCTAAAATACACAAACCAAATGGTTCTCTGTAAGCACCAGACACATATGCTAAAGAAGATGAAAGCATCTTTTTTAGTTGTACGTCAGAGACTTGACTTAGAGTTCTGAGCTTAACGCCATTTATTTTTGATATTTTAACTAATTTTTCTTTGTAATATTGATTAGACCTACCAACAACAGTCAAGGATGGTCTGTGTTGTTTCTCAATCTTTCCAAGAGATTTGATAATAAAATCGTGCCCTTTGATTGGACTTAGGCTTCCGATAGCCAAAACAAAGTTTTCTTTTTTATCTGAAGAAAGAAATTCTTTACTATCAACACCTGGATATACCATGCTTGATCTTAATCCATAGACTTTTTTTAAATATTTTTGTGAGTATTTTGAATTAGCTATTAGATTACATGCTGCTTTCGTATTGATTATGTCTATATATTTTATTGGATATCTTAATATGTTCACTAATTTTTCTCTAAACCTGGGAGCATGAATACTTTGTTTTTCATAAAACTCCCTTTGAGGCTCGTGACATATATATACACACGGTACGCTTAAATATCTATGTAGATATGGACTTTTGGTGAAATAATCGTGATTTGTAATAACTAAGTCATATTGACCAAGATTGACATCATCACTTATTTGCTTATGAACTTTAGGTAACTTTACAATTGATCGAACCATCGACGTTATTCCACTTCCACCACGGTAATGATAAGATTTTGAAGATTGTACGATTTGTGATAAATCTAAATAAGGAGAAGCCGTATCTATTTTGTATTCATCAATATCATATTTTTCTGACAACCTCCTTGTAATCTCATATAAATATCTTTTAGCTCCACCCTGAGGTAAATTATGAAAGATTGCTATTTTAAGCTTTTTTTCTTTTGACATACATACCATTATATTTGATTATCTAATAGATACGTGACTATCAAGCTAATTTTTTAATTACCTTAAACTTTCTCTGCGAAATTGATGAGATTTGATCCTTTGGCTTCCTTCTTGGAAGAGACGCTCTGAGTATACGTAAAAAATATTGATATGTCGTTTGCCGTAAGCCATTGAATAAAAGTCAAGTTGGATCCCCTATGCAACTATAAATATTGTTGATGAATTGTAACGTCGGATCATGTGCTGGAACATATCATTACCACAATGGTGGCTATACTCCTCCAAGCTATACTCCTCCAAAAAGAACCAGTGTTCGTTGCCCGGCTAATTCCGTATATGATTCTGGGACAGGAAAATGTTCATGTAATGGCGGCTATACGGTTTCAGTAAATAGGAGTTATTGCGTAAAGGTTCCTTTAAATGCATATGCTGTGAATAGTAATTCAGACACCTGGATGTGTAATTCTGGATATAAAGAAGTTGGTAATTCATGCATCAAGAAAATTACACCAACTCCATCACTTAAGTTAAGTCTCTCTCCCAGAAAAGGAGAAGTTAAGGGGACAAATAAATCTTCAGGTCAAACAGGAAATAGTTTCATTACTTGGGCATCGATAATTGCTGTGACATCTTACCTACTGAGTAAAAAATCAAAAAAGTAAACGATAATAGTGAAGATAGATCAAAAGACAATGAAATTGCTTAAAATATTGTAGTAAAAGCAAATTGGTCTATAATATTTTTACTGATAGAGTGATGAGGTTTCACCTTCCTCTTAATAATAAATTCGTGTGGACTCGACAGGTTTCGAACCTGTGACCTCGGCAATGTGAATGCCGCGCTCTGACCAGCTGAGCTACGAGTCCTTTTATTGCATAATTATATCAACCAGCGTAGACTTGAGTGGTGAGTGTTGTAAAGAAAATATTTAAGATTGTTTATGAGATGATTGAGGCTTTTGTGGTCTCGGCATCTGTGTTTGTGGTAGTTTATCTTTTTTTGATGCAACCACATCAAGTAAAAGGAAGCTCTATGTTCCCCACCTTTGAAACTGGACAGTATCTCTTAACAGACAAGGTGACCCTAAAGAGACGAGACCCCGCAAGAGGTGATGTGATTGTGTTCAAGTCCCCATTAGATGAAAACTTTGACTTTATTAAGCGAGTACTGGCAGTTCCGGGTGACACAATCCTAATTCAAGGAGGATATGTTTACCTAAATGGAGAAAAACTAGAGGAACCATATTTACCCAATGATTACACAACTTCTGGAGGACGATTTTTAAGGGATGGAATGGAGTACTTGGTGCAAGACTCTACAATAATCGCCATTGGAGATAATCGCGACCACTCTTCAGATAGTAGAGACTGGGGACCTGTACCATATGAGAATATTGTAGGTAGAGCATTCTTTAGATACTGGCCTTCTGAAACTATTGGAACAATTACGAATCCTAATCTTTAGTAGTCGGGAAACTCTGCTTTGTCATCTGCAACTTTTGGTGTATCTTCTGCGGTGAGAGGTTCAAATGGGTTGGAGTATTCTGGAGCTTTAACTGGTTCTGGAGGTTTGACTGGCTCTGGAATAGGAGCTGCCTTAACGGGTTTTGGTTCTACGGCTGGCTCTGGGGTTACTTTTGGAGCTGGTTTTGGAGTTTCCTTAACTTTAGTAGGTTTAGATGTTTTGTTGGATAGTGATTTATATATTTTTTCTAGTTGACTCTCTGTTTCTTCTGGTGTGCCTTTTAAGACGATCTGGATAGCGGTTTCTACTCTGGAGCGACGCATCTTGACGCTAGTGTTTTTACCTAGAGAGCTTTGTAGACTGTTGGCCATCTCGGCAATCAGCTCATTTACTATTTTTGCTTTAGATGAATTTTGGGTAGCGGTTGGTTTTTCTAATTTGCTTTTAAAGATTCTAGCTAGAGCTTCTGCTCTTCTTACAGAACCACCTTCTTTAAGAATCATCTTGTAAGCCTCTATCATTGCTTGAGTGTCGGGTATAGCGGCTAAGGCTCTGGCATGACCCTCGGAAATGACATTGGAGATAAGGCCGTCTTTTAAAGCATCTGGTAACTCTAACAATCTTAGGGAGTTACTTACAAAAGCTGGGCTTTTGGAAACACGACCGGCAATCTCGGAGTTTGATAAACCGAACTCGCTGATTAAGCGATCGAATGACTTGGCTCTATCTACTGGATTTAGATCGGTTCTTTGGACATTTTCAACGATAGCCATTTCTAGCATTCCCTGAGGAGTGGTCTTGACTATGTTAACAGGTACCTCGGTAAGTCCAGCTATCTTGGAAGCTCTCCATCGTCTTTCACCAGCAATAATCTGGTGACCTGCAGGAGTGTGAGCAACAGTTAATGGTTGGAGAACCCCATGTTTTTTTATGGAGTCTACTAGCTCGGATAGAGAATCGGGAGTGATCACTCCACGAGGTTGTAACGGATTTGGTTGGAGATTGGTTATAGGTAGACGAATGACTCCTGGGTCGGCCATTATTCTTGAGTTACTACGTCTACATAATTTTTACCGTGTCGTTTCTTGAATTTTACGAAGCCGTCTTGCATAGCAAATAAAGTAAAGTCCTTACCTTGCTTGGTGTTGTCACCAGCATGAAACTTAGATCCACGTTGGCGAGCAATGATCTGACCTGTTTTTACGGCTTGGCCACCAAACAACTTTACACCAAGACTTTTACCGTGTCGTTTCTTTTGGGAATGTTGTCGGACTGCTCCACCTGATTTTACTTTAGACATTTTTAGTTATTTTTTTCTTTAGAACCACGATCTCTCTTTTTAATTTAGAGTGCGGTCTTGAGTAAATTAATCCTCTAGTTTTAATATTGTAACCTACCAGGGATTTATCGTCAATTACATCACTTAAATGGTAAGTTTTCTTCTCGTCTTGGAAAACGGGAAAAACCATACAGACCGTACCCCCTGGGTTAAGAATATGTAACCAATTTTTTAGAACACCTAAATATAGCTTGTGGAGCCCTTTGGCAACGTATTTTATTCTGTCTGGCCTTAAGTTAGGCTTACCCATAAAAGGTTCAGTGACTATGTAGTCTATCTTGGTCTTTAAGTGTTTTGATAGCTGAGTGGCGTCTAACTTGAACAGATTAAAGCTTTTAATTTCTAACCAGTTTAGGTTTTTTCTAGTACCTTCTAGCTGTTCCTCGTTGATATCTACACCAATAAGTTTGATCTTTAGCATTCCGGCTTCCATAAGAATGTTACCTGAACCACAGAATGGGTCGAGTAAGACCTGGTCTTTTTTGTAGTCTTTCCCTAAGGCTAAGTTGACCATAATACGAGCAACCTTAGGAGGTAACATACCTTTTCTTCCATCTGCAAAAGGTTTTAAGCGGTCTCGCTTGTACCAAGCCTTGGCCTGATGACGCCAGACAAGTTTGTCGCTCGTTTCACCTCTGACTTCTACTAAACCACCCAGACGATGAGCTAAGGTGTTTAGAGTGGAGAAATTATCTACTTTTACGAGATACTGTCGGGTGGCTATTTTAGTAACGGACTTACCTAGAGCTGTTTCTAACTCAAGCTTGGCTAGCTCTTCATTGAAGCCTAGGTGGAAGACGAAGTCCATTTTATTTAGATTTTGACGGTTTTGACCTTTAGATGTGTCTGTAGTTGTCGGCTACCTTTTACTTTTCTATATCTTGATTTAGCTTTGAATCTTGAGACTCTGATTTTTTCACCCTTTTTAGTTTCTATGTGCTCTAGTTTAACTACGGCACCCTTAATGAAAGGTTGGCCTATCTTGGTCTTTTCACCATCGAAGGTTAGAAGAACTTCAGGGGTAATAACTTCTTTTTCTTTAAGGTGTAGGTTGTTTACAACCAAGATATCTCCCTCTTTGACTAGAAACTGTCGTGGAGAGATTTCGATTACTGCTACTGATTTAAGTTTTTTGGTTGCCATCGTGGTTGATTATAGCCCGTAGGGGCGTGAAAAAGCAAGGATTACAAAGCAAAATTTACATAAAAAAAGCCACCCAAGGTTATCAACAGAAGTATTCTGTGATTCCTTGAGTGGTTGTTTCTCTTATTGAGTCTATTTTGAAGTCTACTTAAGAGTTTTCGATCCGATGATCGTAACCTTCTATCTCTAGATGACGATGTTTTTGGAAAAGTTTCCAAAATATCATAAACGAGATGATTGAGATGATAAAGGAGCTTATCGGAAGGGTTATTTTAGTAAAATTCTTGTTGAACATTTAGCCTCCCTTGGCTATAAGAGTAGAAGGAACTATTCCCAGCTGTTGTGCCCACCGGGAGGTTCTGTGTGCCAGTATTGGCGAGGCTGATCATCATCTTCGACTCCGTGAACACAAAAGTCGCAGTTGCAAATACCCTCACTATCTGGAGAACATCCTTGTGCTTCCAAACGTTCTATTTCCTGCTCTGTTTCACGGCGTCTTTCTTGCTCTTTCTGACGATCTAGGTATTCCCAAGCGGCACCAGTCTCAATTTGAGCTAGCTCTGCAAGGTCTTCGGAAGAAAGCTTAGTATAATCAATCGATTGATTTACTTGATCAGTCATTTTTTACCTCACTTTTGGTTGGTTTGATTTCCAAAAGAGCTGTTCTCATGTCTTTCCATGTAACAATTACGAGATTAGCGTCATCTACATTATCTGGAATGAGCCAGAGTTCTATGCTTGGCACTCCATCATAAGAATCATGAACAACTTTTTCTAAATTGTCAACGTCGTGCCTTTTTACACCATTGGCCGGCATAAATAAACAGTTCCACAAAAACTTCCAGGGTACTTGAACTGCTATTGGTGGCGAACCATCAAACCCAACAGAGAGCATTACAATGTCATCTATTAATGTGGCAGTGATGGCATACGCCGTATTACAAGTTTGGATACGTATCATGAGCAAGCCTCCTTTGGCTATAAAATTGAATTGTAAATTTGCGAGAGAATAATGTATCTAATATACCAAACCATACCCTAAAAGTCAAGTTATAGGATGACTAGCAATACGTCAATACCTTGGCAACACTTTTTACAAAACCAGTAGGTAGGTGTTTAAACTTAAGTTTGAAGGCTTTAGTAATTAAAACACCTACCTATGTCATATACTACCAATCCTTTTGCTCCAAAAGCAAGAATGCAGGCCAGAAACGACGTTGTCTGGGGAAGACTGACGGTTTCTGAGGCGGCTGTTAAGTACGGAGTACATCGGTCTACTGTGTGGAGGTGGATACGTAAGGTGGAGGAGCGAAAGTTGTATGGCAATACCTTCTTGTGGACATTACCTTCTGCTCCACACAGCCATCCCAATCAACTTAAATCCGAGATTGTGGCTAGGATCATTGAGTTGAGAAAGAATCTTCGAGACAGGTGTGCCCCGGTGATTCATGAACACCTAAGACTTGAAGGGGTGAAGGTTAGCCTGTCTTCGGTTGAGAGAACCCTTAGACGCCAGGGTCTGACTAGAAAGAGAAGAAAACAACCAAAGTACTACTCTCCACTACCAAGACCGAGGGTACTGGCTCCTGGAGACTTAGTGCAGATGGATACCATTCATCTGGTCAAGGCTAACAATGTTCGCTTCTACATATATACAGTGATTGATCTTTACTCTCGTCTAGCTCATGCAGAGTACTATCCTCGCCTCCTACAAAAGTACAGTTTTAGAGTGATATCCCGTGCTCAAGAAAGACTGGGGTTCAAGTTCAACATGGTACAAACTGACAATGGTTTGGAGTTTAGAGATGGTTTCCAGGCAGATCTAGGCCGTAGCCAGATTAACTTGAGATACTCAAGAATCAGGAAACCTAATGACAACGCCCACATTGAACGCTTTAACAGAACCATCCAAGATGAGTGTTTCCAAGGCAGGCTTCCCAAAGAAGAGACAATCAGGAAAGATCTAAAGGAGTACCTTGATTACTACAACAATCGTCGTCTACACTTAAGCTTAGACTTACAAACACCTACTCAGTTTGTTGCCAAGGTGCTGAAGTGATTACGGACTAAGCAGCTATATCAATTAGCTTTAACTGGATACCCAACAAGGCTAAGGAGCTAATTAGAGAACTACCTCCATAGGAGAACAAAGGAAGAGTAATACCTGTTACAGGCATTAACCCCAAGTTCATGCCGATGTTTACAAATGCCTGGAAGGCAAAAATGGTAAATATAGCAATTTGCGCTAGATACAGACCCGTATCTTTAAGTTTTGAGGCTGTATTTAGCATGGTCTGAAGTAGCATAAAGAAGCTAGCAAGAACGAGAATACTACCTAGTAAGCCAAATTCTTCTACAAAAGAGGCAAAGATAAAGTCTGTGTGTCTTTCTGGTAGGAAATTTAGATGAGATTGAGTACCCAGACTCACCCCTTTACCCATGAACCTACCCGAACCTATGGTGATAATAGACTGGATGACGTTGTATCCCCCACCAGCTGTGTCAGAGTATGGATTTAGAAAGCTTTCTATTCTTTCTAGCTGATATGGCTTGGCAAATTTTAAGCCCACAGGAACCAAGACAATGGCTGAGATAAGCAGAATGAGTAAGGTTTTTGGGTTGAAACGGCTGGAAACATACAAAACCAAGGGAATGGCAAGCAATACAAGAGCCGAGCCTAGATCTGGTTGTTTTAAAACCAACAAAAAGGGAACCAAAGCAAGCAGGAAGTACGTAGATATCTTTTGTTTACTTGCCAAGAAGTTAGCGTAGAAAAATATTAAGAACACCTTAACGACCTCTGACGTTTGCAGTGAGAATAGCCCTAGGTTCAACCAACGGGTTGAGCCTCTTATGTTCTCCCCAAAAAACAAGGTTAATAGTAAGAGTAGGACAGAGAGAGCATAAAGAGGGGTTGATAACCCTAAAATCAGCCTTAAATCTAACTTCGAGAAGTAATACATGATGATGGCACCGGTAACTAAGAAGGAAAGTTGGTAGAGAAATAAGTTGGGGACAGTACTCCAGATAGTGATAAGACTAAAAATAAGGATTATTCCTATGGAGATCAGTGTCTTGGAACGGGCGGTTCCCATTATTTTTTTATAGTAACTTCTTTACCCTTGGTAATTTTACCTACCAAAGTCTTTGCTTTAATTACGTCTTCATACTCTTTTGGCCAGCTTGGTAAGGTTACGTCCACTATTTCATCTAGTTTGCAGCCTGCGTCTTTTCGTTTTTGTTGAATTAACCTTATCACCTCTCTAGTTTGACGTTTTTTAACTAGATCTGCGGTTAGCTCCGTATCTAGCTCTACAGACAGAGCCTCCCCTTTCTTAAAGATGACTTTTTCTACGTTAATCTCTTCTTTAATTAACTGTAAGAAGTCTTTATTTTCTTCTAAAGCAAGAGAGTCACTTATTTCTACAGTAACACTACTTAAAGGTTGCTTGACTGCTAGTTCATTTATTTTTCGTTGGGCGTGTGCTTGCTCACAGATTTTTCTAACCAAAGCCATTTGGTTTAAAAGTTCCTTGTTTATATCTTTGGACTTTGGTTTTTTAGGCCAGTCAGCTAGGTTAACAGACTCATTTCCAGTGAGGTTGGTGTAGATGGCATCTGCTAGGAATGGTGTGTAAGGCATGAGAAGCCTTGAGAGTGTTTCCAGTACTGTAAAGAATGTTTGGTAACAAACCTCTTTGTCTTTGCCTTTTGAAGCACCTGGACCGACACGGTCTCTACTGCGACGGATATACCAGGTAGAGAAATCACTAGTGAATTCTTCTATCGCTTTGGTTCCAGAATGGGCATTAAATTTATCAAGACTTGAAGTTACCTTAAGAACTGTTTGGTCCAAGCGAGACAATATCCATTTATCTAAAATAGTTGGATTTAGCAGTTCTTTTTTAGGCTTCCAGTCTTCTAGAGCAGCGTAGTTAACAAAAAAGCGATAAGAGTTCCACAAGAACATATGGAACTGTCGTTTAACTTCGTTGGTGCTGTTGTATCCAAAAAGTAAGTTTCTTTCTGGGTTTTGTCTAGCATAAAGCCAGCGCATAACGTCTACCCCTATTTCATCAGCTGCCTTATTGAATTCTATGGAAGTGCCATCTGACTTGTGCATTTCTTTACCATTTTCTGCTAGAGCGGTGGCAAATCCCAAGACATTTTCAAATGGATTTTTATCCTCTAAAACAGTACTCATGGCAATTAAAGAGTAGAACCAGTTTTTGAACTGACCGGGGAAAGACTCTGTAATAAAGTCTGCTGGGAACCACTTTTTAAAGTACTTCTGGTCTGATGTATAGCTTGGTTTGCCCGTGTCTGGATCTACTAAGGTGGAAAAAGGAACTATGCCGGCATCCAGCCAAGGACTACCTACTGGCTCAACTCGTGAGATTACCTTGCTACACTTACTACACTTAATTTTTATCTCATCCATAAAAGGTTTGTGGGGAGTGTGTCCTTTAAACTTATCCCAACCTTTGACTGCTTTTTTCTCTAACTCTTTTTCTCCACCAATTACTTCAAAGTTGCCACAGTCACATTCCCAGATTGGTAAACAAAGACCCCAGTACCTATTTTTCTTTGATATTAACCAGTCATGCATGTTGGTTAACCAGTCTAGCTCTCTATCTAAGCCGAACTTGGGAATCCACTTTGTTTTCTTAGTCACAGCCTGCATTCGTTGACGAAGACTTGGCTTACCTTTGTCCATGGCGATATACCACTCGTCGGTTACTTTCCAGACTAGTTCTTTTTTACAGCGCCAACAACCAGGGTATCTGTGCTTGTATGGATAGATCTTGAATACCCAGTTGTCTCCCTTTTCATCTTGCTCTTTTAGATAGTCCAGGATCAGCTCGGGGTGTTTCTTGGCGTTTTGACCAGTTAAGAAACCTAGGCCTTCTAGGTAGCTAGCGTCATCTGCAATCACAGGTATCATGGGTAGACCGTACTTTTTACCCAATTTAAAGTCCTCGGTACCAGCCGAAACTGCAGTGTGAACCAAACCTGTACCCTCTGTCATGATGATTGGCATGATTAAAGGATCAGTGGCTATTACTGTGTGGAATTTTTCCTTGTTTTCTTGGGCTACTTTTTTAGCGGCTGGTAAAGAGTCAAAAGGTCCTTTATATTTTAAACCGACTAACTCCTGACCCAAGACTGTTCTTACCACCTTATCTTCTGTGTCAAAAATCTTGTCCTTTAAGTCTTTGGCTACCCAGTAACTACTGGGTCCTTTTTGAACTAAGACGTACTTTATTTTTGGATCAACAGCAACAGCTATATTAGCTGGAATAGTCCAAGGAGTTGTGGTCCAGACAAGCAGGTATTCATTATCATGGTCCAGTAAAGGGAAGTTTAAGTAAATTGAGTCATGGACAACTTCTTTATAGTCCTCTGTTAATATTTCATGTTGGCTAATAGCCGTTTGACATCTGGGACACCAAGGAACGGAGTCATTACCTTTATACAACCAACCATTTTTGTGACAGACCTTGAGGAAGTTCCAGATCATGTAGTTGTTGTCATTAGACATGGTGAAGTAAGAGTTGTCCCAGTCCATGAAGTAACCTAAGCGCTTACTTTGATCTGTTTGGATCGCAGAATACTTCATTACCCTGTCTTTACATTTTTGAACAAATTTTTCTATTCCGTAATCCTCGATGTCTTTTTTGAACCTAAAACCCAGGTCTTTTTCGACCTCTACCTCTACCCAGAGACCTTGACAGTCAAAACCACTTTGAAAACGTTGTTTAAAGCCCTGCATGTTTTTGTAACGTTGCCACATGTCTTTGTATGTACGTCCCCAGGCGTGGTGAACACCCATTGGATTGTTGGCGGTAATTGGCCCATCTATGAAAGAAAACGTTTTTTCTTTGGCATTATTCTTCTTTAGATATTTATCTACGACGCCATTTTTGTACCACTTTTCTAGCAGTTCTTTTTCAAGTTTTACAAAGTCTGGTCTTGAGTCGACTGGTTTTATCTTGTGTGATTTACTTTCCATTCTCTAAATTTTACTAGAAATCTATGACCAGATGGGTGTTTTGCTTATTTATTACGGAGAAAGGCAGGAATGTCCAGGTCATCCTCTATAACTACCTCACTATGTTCTATTTCCATTTTGTTTACTTTAGAGCTTTTTATTGTTGTTTCTGTCTCTGGTTTTTTGTTCTTTGATTCTTCAGTTGTTTCCAGTTCTTTTGGCGGCTGATTTATCTGACCCATGATGTCTTGGAGTCTTTTCCTTGACTGATCAAAACCAGTGGCGATAACAGAGATCTTTACACTGTCTTTCATGTCTTTGTTGATTGTGGCACCAAAGATTATGTTGGCATCTGGATCAGCAGCTGAAGTTATGATGTTGGCAGCTTTGTTGACCTCTCCCATGGTCAGGTCGTTACTACCGGTAATGTTGAAGAGTATGCCTCTAGCGCCCTCTATGTTTACTTCAAGCAAAGGTGAGTTGATTGCTTCCTCTGCGGCTTTTTGAGCCCTATTATCCCCTGAAGCAGTACCGATACCCATCAGAGCAGTACCTGCGTTAAGCATGATGGCTTTGACGTCAGCAAAGTCTACGTTTATTAAACCAGGGATGGTAATTAAGTCTGAGATACTTTGAACACCTTGAGCCAAGACAGAGTCGGCAACATGGAAAGCTTCTGTAAGAGGAAGATCTTTTTTAGCCACTTCTAGTAATTTTTCATTAGGGATTACGATTAAGGTGTCTACTGAATCTTTTAAGGAGTCGACTCCTTCTTCTGCGTTGACCATACGCCTAGCGCCTTCGAAAGGAAATGGTTTGGTGACTACAGCCACTGTTAGGGCACCTGTGTCTCTAGCAATTTTAGCAATAACGGGGGCAGCTCCTGTTCCTGTTCCGCCACCTTCTCCGCAAGTAATGAAGACCATGTCTGTACCAGTAAGAAGGTTTTTGATTTTCTCGGTTGATTCTTCAGCAGCAGCTTGACCTATGTCTGGATTAGAACCAGAACCCAAACCTTTGGTTAGTTTTTCTCCAATTTGCAACTTTATGTCGGCGTTACTTGCTAGTAAGGCCTGCATGTCTGTGTTTATGGCAATGAACTCTACTCCTTTTATTTCACCATCGGTGACCATGTAGTTGACTGCGTTATTACCACCCCCACCAACACCGAGAACTTTGATTTTTGCGAATGAATTAATGTCCGGTCTAACTAATGCCATGAGTGGATATTACAAGATATTAAAACAAAAGACAACTAGGGCATGAGAGATTTAAAGAAGTCTGTAGCTTTTTTAGATATTTCTTTGAAAGGAAGTTTTTTTAGGACATTGTCTATTTTAAAGCTAGTAGGAATGGATGAGTCGTTGTGTTGATAGCCATAAAGAACTAGACCGACTGCTGTAGCGTATTCTGGAGAGTCTATTTCTTCTGTTAGACCTGATAGGCCGACTGGAGTACTTAAGCGGGTAGGTAGTTGTAGGACACGCTTACATGACTCTGTGGCACCGATAGTTAGAGAACCTCCACCAGAAAGAACAATTCCCGATGGGGCTTGACCAGCAAAACCAGATTTTCTAATTACCCCTCCTACTAAGGTGAATATCTCATTTAGTCTAGGTCTAATAATGCCTTCTGATAGTGTTTTTCTGGAAACATTCCTTATTTCCTCTTTGACACCTATCTTGGCTAGGTTGATTTCGTCTTTTTCCCCAAGATCTTTCTTTGAGACAGATATGTGGTGCTTTATTTTCTCGGCACTGTCTAGACTGACCATTAGACCCAAGGCTATATCGTCAGTGATCTTTCTTGCTCCTAGAGGAATGACGCTGGAGTAGCTGCAAGCAGAGTCGACAAAGATGGTTACATTGGTGACACCAGCTCCGATATCGACAGAGACAACTCCTAGCTCTTTTTCTGTGTCAGTAAGAGTGGACAGGGCAGATGCTAAACCAGAGAAAACGGTATTTTGAACATTGATACCGATCTCGCTAATGACTTTGGTGGTGTTTTTGATGGCGGTAGTCGAACCGGTAATGATGTGAGCTTCTGTTTCTAGCCTAATACCAGACATACCGATGGGGTCTTTTATACCTTTTTGAGAGTCTACTGAGAACTCACGAGGCAAGACGTGCATAATCTCACGAGAAGAAGGTAATGATACTGCCCTGGCGGCTTCTATGGCTCTATATATATCCTCTGATGAAATCTCTCCCTCTGGTTCGGTGACGGCAACTACTCCCTGGCTATTTTGGGACTTTATTAGAGATCCGGATATGGAAACCTGAGCAGAGTTGATGTTGAAACCAGCCATTCGCTCAGCTGATTCGACACAGTCGGTAATAGAACCGGCAACTTCTTCTATATTTACAATTGTACCGGCATTGTTTCTACTTCTACCCATTCCCCTACTTGGTAGGGTGGCGACGCCAACTACGTTGATTTTTTCTGAGTCAGTTGAGGGTTTGGTAATAAGACAGGTAACCTTACTTGTTCCTATGTCTATTGCGTTTACTCCCGTTGTTTTTGTCATTATTATCGAATGGTTGGATTATTGAATCTTAGATCTATTATTTTTGTATTATCTTTGATTTTAGCTAGTGAGGGGATCACTTGTAAAGCTTTTGATAGTTCTTCTTCTTTGTAGTCTGACTTCATTATAATGTCTGGTAAGTTTGATGTGGCGATATACAAGCTATCTTTTAGTAAATACCCTTTGGTTATTGGTAAGGCGCGGTTAACGCTGGTAATCAGTATAAAGATTTGTTTTAGTTTTTGTTGAAGAGGTTTTTCACTAAAAAGCAGCTTTATACTAGTAGAGTTATCTTCGCCGGGGATCAGATCTCCATTTGGAAACAAGTTGTATGTTTGAGCAGACAAGGAGCTAGTAAAGTTGTCTAACTCTAAGACCGGAGACCTTAAACTAGCTGACTGTGAGCTACTTAAGGACAGTGTGGGTTCTAGGTAGTTTAGATATACCAAGATTGATAACGGTTGGGTCTGGGCAACTTCCTTAGTTGGTTTTTTAAACAGATCGAACTTAATGATTAACTGATTGATTAGTAAAGCGAGAATTATGAATATGGAAGCTATGGCCACCTGTTTCAGTTTTTGGATTTTTTGTCCATGACGGCGGGTTGTCCTTTTTTTAAAACCCATTAGACTGTCTGGTTGATTATCTTTATTATTCTTTGAGTAGCATCGGTAATCAAGGTTTTAGAAACAGGTTTTAGTTTTTTCTTGTCAATCTTCTTGATAGTTTTCATCATTGTTTTGGGACTTAAATCTTTTTCCTGGATAATTGATCCGGTGATAGTCTTAATGGCTAGGTCGGCATTTAGAAACTGTTCATTATGAGAGACCCAGGGGATGGGAATAAATATTGCTCTTTTACCAAGTAGGCAAAGTTCGTAAGTGGTGTGGGCTCCTGCCCTACTTATAACCAAGTGGGCGGACCTTAAGTAGTTGGCAGCTTCGTTGGCAAAAAAGTATGGTGCATGAATATAGCGACTTGCGTATTTGCCTAGTGATTTTTTTACTCTCCTGGCTTTACTGATATCTTGAGTCTTTGTATTAGCTCCTGTTTGATGGACGACTGTGTATTTTTTGACTAACTCGGGAATCAGAGGAAAGATGCTGGAGTTAATAATATGTGAGCCTTGCTTACCACAAGTTATATAAAGAAGCTTGGGTTTGAACTGAACCTTTGGAGCCCTGTCTAGTAGTTTTTTCTTAAGAGGTAGCCCCACTACGATTGTTTTTTTGCTGGGGAAGTTTTTTTTGGAAGACTGATGAGTAAGGAGGATTTTTTTAACAAATGGAGACAGCGCTCGGTTAGCCCAACCAGCAGTCACGGTCTGTTCATGGGTGATGGTAGGAATACCGAAGAACCAGCCGGTAATAACTACTGGCACGGCAATAAATCCACCAGAAGAAAAAATCAAGGATGGTTTGTGCATTAAAAGATAGGAGAAAGCTTGGATAAAGCCCAAGAGAACCTTTAAGTACTCTAGGGGGTTACTTTGTTTGTAAACCCTACCTGTCTTTAACTCTAGAAATTCAATATCATTTTTAGTTATCTCTTTGTATTCGGCTGATAGGCTTTTGTCTCCTCTGCTAGTGAATTTATGGCCTACCCAGACTACCTCGTAGCCATTTTTTTTGGCCAGTAAGGCCACTTCTAAGCCTGAGTTGTGATGGCCACCGGTAAAGATAATTTTTTTCTTTTTCATTTGTTTTTAGCTATGTTTGCTAGTAATCCTAAAGATATGTACGTGGTGATCAAGGAAGACCCACCATAAGAAATGAATGGTAGGGGCATTCCCGTCAAAGGAAGTAAAGCCACCATAGCACCAAGGTTAACAAAAATTTGGGTCAGGAGCAACAAAGTTAAGCCTGAGGAGAGTAGCCGGTGGTAGTGTGTGGTGGCACGTTGAGCAATATTAAATGCGGAAAGGATGAAGGCCGTGAATAAGCCCACTAAGACTGCACCACCAATGAAGCCCAGCTCCTCCCCTATCACCACAAATATGGAATCTGTCGTAGATTCTGGGAGATAGGCATATTTTTGCCTAGATTTACCCAAACCCATACCAGATAGGCCGCCAGACCCCAAGCCGATTAGAACCTGGTTAATGTGGTATGAGGAACCCAGTGGATCTTGGGTAGGATCTAAAAAGGTCTTTAGTCTTAAAAGACGGTAGGGAGATGCAAAAATTAACATTGCTACTAAGGTGGAAAGTAAGACAAAAAAGTAAGACAGATCCTTGAGATTGGCACCAGACAGGTAGTAGAGAGAAAAGGCAGAAGTTACGATAACGGCGGCCGTACCCAAATCTGGCTGGAGCATGACCAAAGTAAGACTAGAAAGAATAAGAAAAAGGAATGCTTTTAACGCTTTCGGTTTCTCCAACCATGAGGCTAAATACATGATAATTGACAGTTTAAAAATTTCAGAAGGTTGTATACCGATTGGCCCTAAACTCAACCATCTTCTAGCTCCTTGAAGCTTGCTACCGACACCTGGAATTAGAACCAAGAGCATGAGAAATAGGGAGGTAAAAAACAGGGCTGGAGTAATTTTTTTTATTAAACCTAGACTTATGTTTTGTATTATGAAAAATAGAGTGATCCCTAAAACTAACCAGATTAACTGGTTTTTGACAAAGTGGTACTTATTTTGAAAATCTGTAAAACCTTCTATGGCCGAAGAGTTATAGATTGCCACTAAGCCGATAAGTGAGATACCCAAACCTAAGAGAAAGATACGAGCAGAGAGGTTTGTGTTGGATCTTGACACTGGGGAGTTATATTACAGCTAACATTACTTTTTTGAGCCTAATTCGATTCTCTTTTTTCACGGTCATATGATCAATATATCACAACAACTAGTGGGTTACTGATAAAAAAAGAGCCAGGTTTTGTCTATTGAAAAAAGACATTACCTGACTCAAAAAAGAGAGATTAAAAACTGATCATAGAGGTTTTAATAATTTGGTTTTTCCGATCAAGGATATATCAACATCCTCCTCTTCGGTACCACCACTGTAGCCAATCAAGACTATATGATCATCGTCTGGTTCAAACACGATTCCACCTTCGTAGTCAACCTCACCAGCTTTCAAAGGCCTATCATCCGAAGGACCACTATTTTCGTAGGTTGCTAGCATTTGTGCTAGCTTTAACATAACTGTGCCGAAGTAGTTTCTCCCAATGTCTCCAGCTTTATCAAGATTAGGATCACGCTCCAACTCGAGCACTGTATAAGCAATCCTATGAACCTGCTGGCCTTTCTTTTGGACTACGATAAAAGCCACACCTTTATCCAAGCCAATTTCTTCTGCTTTCTTGAGCATAGCTTCAAGTGCTCTATCTTGTGCGAGTTCGCCTAAATAAACAAAATCCCCTTCGCCTGTTATAGCTCCCATTGTCACCTCCGTATATCAACGTACTGTAAGCTTAGTAAGATGTCTTTATTATACTATATAGGTTAACTTAAAGCGAGCCAGAGACCGACGATAACTAGCATTATGCTGGTCAACCAAGCCCTTTGGACAATCTTTGGTTCTGTCCAGCCTTTTTTTAGCAGCCAGTAGTGGATTGGAGCTATGGGAAGAATTCGTTTACCAAACATTTTGACCCAAGCTATTTGCAGGACACTAGAAAAGCCATTTATCAAAAATGGAGACCCGACCACGATTAAAGCAAAAATCTTACCGGTTAGCAGCCCGACCGTAGCGAAGGTGGCACCAAAAGCTAGAGCGCCAACGTCACCCATGAAGATACGAGCAGGAAAGACGTTAAAGTAGAGAAAGGAGATTAGACCACCCAGAAGGAGGGCGATAAAGATGGAAAGAGGTATGTCTAGAATCGAAGCTGACAGTAACAAGAAACCGAATAAGGATATCATCAACAGTCCCCCAGCTAACCCATCGAGACCGTCGGTTATGTTAACTGAGTTGGCAAAAACGACTACCAAAAAAGCAGCTAGTGGAATGAACCAGTGACCAAAAGAGATGACACCTAAAAACGGAACGTTGATTATGTCTATACCCAGATTTATATTAAGTAGGACTCCAATAATTAAACCCAAGGTTATCTGGATAATAAACTTGTAACTAGTGCGTAACCCTGAGTAACCTCTCTGCCTATCCAACTCGAAGAAACCAACTACGTCGTCATACAGACCCAGTAGCCCAAAAGTAATGAAGGTAAAAAAGATGACGTTTATCTCTTCATTTAGTGGGTAGACATGAGTGATTTCTATACCCAGTAGTTTAAGAAGAGGAATAATCAGAGCAAAAAGCAGACTGACCATGACTAAAATCAAGAAGCCACCACCTTCTGGTGTTTTTGCTTTTGAACGAATGTGTTCTGAAGCAGTGTCTTTTTTGCTGGCTAGTATAGCCGACTTGTTTTTATAAAACTTTAGTTTGTAAAGGTAGTTAATAAAAGGAACAATAGCCAGCGAGTGGAGAGCGAAAGAGAAAATTAGTATTCCAAGGAGTAGGGACACTTTTAAGTTTTAAATATTAATAAGGTACTTACCAAAAATAATAAAGGCAATAAAAATAGAAGCAATGGCAGAGAGTAAAACCATGCCAGCAGAAACGTCTTTGGCGATCTTAGCCTCTTGGTGGAACTTATCTGTTAAAAGATCGACCACGGACTCTATCGATGTATTTATCATTTCTGCTATTAGGACTAAGGAGATTGTAAAGACGATGACTATTTTTTCTGTCTGAGAGATGTTTAGGATAAAACTTGCGGCGATAGCTGTAATGGCAGCTAAGGTATGAATCTTGAAGTTCGGTTGGGTTCTAAAGGTATAGGCGATGCCGCTTAATGCGTATTTAAAGGAAATGGTGTGTTTCTTTATTATTGACACAAGGTATATTTTAACACTTAGAGGATTAGTTGGCTCAAGATCCTAAACCATAATGGAGCAGCGGTTTCGGAGCCCCAAGGAGAGGTGGTGGGCTCTGTTAATGTAACTAGCATTGTGTAGGTTGGATTACGGGCAGGAAAATAGCCAATAAAACTGGTAATTGTTTTTTCTTGATCGTATTTTCCATCAATAGGTATCTGAGCGGTACCTGTCTTTCCAGCCACAGCTAAACCTTGTGGTCTGGGCCAGTTTATTTTACTTTGATCGACCACCTGGATGAGCATGTCGGTCACATCTTTAGTGGTTTCTTCTTTTAAGATTCTAGTCGACTCCTTTGTTCGTTCTTGTTTTTGACCTATCTTCTCAATTAATGTTGGCTCTATTAATAAACCGCTGTTTGCCAAGGCATTGAAGGCGGTGAGCAGCTGAAGCCTGGTTATGGCAATTCCTTGACCGAATGAGTTAGTGGCTAGGTCGATTTCTCTAAATGAACTACCTTGTTTTAGTTTACTGGTGACTTCTTCTTGAAGCTCTATTCCCGTAAGCACATCGAAACCAAAACTGTCTAATGTGTCTAAAAAGCCCTCTTCACCAAGCTTTCTTGATACATAAACCATACCCGTATTGTCTGAGTTAACCAAGATGTCTGTCATACTTGAGCCTGGATGATAGGTCTCGTCCCACGTTTTAATACTAAACTCCCCAATGTGAATAGGGCCATTACAGATGTCACAGATTGAGTCTTTTTGGATGGCCTTTTTGTCTAGTGCTGAGGCCATGATTAGTGGTTTGAAAACCGAACCTGGTTCAAAAAGACTGGCAATTACTGGGTTTTTGTAGAAGTCTTTATTAAAATCTGGATAGCTACCTGGGTCGTAGTTTGGGAAACTGGCTAAGGCCCTGATTTTCCCCGTTTTTGTTTCCATGACGATGGCAGTACCTGAACGGGCACTGTACCTAGCTATACCTTCTTTAAGTAGATTCTCCATTAAAAATTGCTTGGACTTATCTATGGTCGTGGTTATGGAATCACCATTTTGACTTTGTAAAAGTTGATAGTTGCCAATTAAGATGGGATTTCCATAGGCGTCTTTTTCACTTCTAACTTTACCTGAGCGACCTTTTAGTTGACGATCGAAAAAACCCTCTAAACCAAAGTATCCTTGTTCTTGGCCGGCTAGATCCTTGCCTACGAAACCTAGTATGTGAGCAGATAAGGAACTTTCTGGATAATAACGAAGATATTCTGGTTCAAAGTCTAGACCTTTTAGTTCTTGTGCGTCTATTAACTCTTTCTGTTTTGTGGTTAAGTAGTGCTTGATCGAGATCCAGTTAGAGGACAGATCCATCCTTCCTTTCAGGAAGTCTTCTATTTCTTCCAACATTTGCTTAGGAGTAATGGGTTCAGCTCCTGGACTTGCTGGTGGCGGATCATTGACTAAAATTGGAGCTAGTTTATCTACTAAAACACCTGTTGTTTCCTCCATTAGAGGTTTGTATAGATAGAGATGATAGAGATTGTTGGTGCCGGCCAAAAGTTCTCCATTGGTGTCGTATATATCTCCCCTACGGGCTCTTAGTACACTAACTGAGCTGTGTTGTTGGGTTGCTCTAGCACTTAGTTGCGGGCCCTTAATTATCTGCCAGTAAAAAAGACGGACTAATATAATGATGAATATCAAAGGAGATAGTTTGGTGATTAGCTTGAGACGGAATCGAGTGAGCTGTTGATCAGCTTGGGTCATGGATAGATTGTATCTGGTTTGTTGGCTACCAAACTAGATGCAGATACTACGCTGATGTTGTCTATACGCCTGAAGCCCTTACTTATACCAAGTTCTTGTATGTATGAAAGGTTGTTGTACTTATTTATCTCAGCTTCTAGTTGCTGATTACTTTTTTCCAGTAGCTGAGAGCTCTGGTAAAGATTATTTATCTCGATACCTTTGGTAGCCAGAGCATTAGTACTAATCAGATTAGTAACCGCCATGACAGTTATACAAAGATATAGTATGAAGTTTAGTTGTTTAATTTTGATCATTTTTTTCAAAGAGTCTAAGTAAGGCACTTCTGACTCTTGGATTATTGTTAATCTCTTCGGCTGTGGGCCTTAGAGGTTTCTTGTAAATAACGCGCAATGTTTGTTTTTCTTCCTGCTGTTTACCAAACTGTTTCACCAGTTTGTCTTCGCCTGAGTGGAAGGATATGACTCCTAATGTTCCTCCTGTTTCTAGCAGATCTGGAAGTTGAGGTAAGGTATCTAGAATTACTTCTCTTTCTAGATTGACTGCCATCCTTAAGCCTAGAAATACCTGGGTGGCCGGGTGAGTTTTCTTGAAAACACCTTTTACCTTAGTAACTAATTTGGCCAACTCTTCTCCAGTATTGATTGGAGAGACCTTTCTTTGAGCTATTATCGCCTTGGCAATTTGTCTTGCTTTTGGTTCGTCTGCTAGATGAAATATTTGTTCTAGTTCTTTTTGACCAAGGGCGGCTAGGAAGTCTTTGGCTGTTACACCTAGTGTTTTGTCTAGTCTCATGTCTAGATGGTCGTTGGATGAGAAACTGAAGCCTCTTTCGGGAGATAATACCTGATACTGTGAAGGACCTAAATCGACCATGATGGCCTTGAATTTGTTAGTGCCTAATTTGTTTAAAGTCTCAGTAACATTGGTCATATTAGAGTTAATAACAGTCCAGTTTTTCTGAAGATCTTTAGGAACGAATTCTTTGGCTCTTTCTATCGACTCAGGATCGATGTCTAGACTTACTACTGTTGCACCCACCTCAAGGGCTTCTTGGGTGTGCCCACCGTCTCCTAGAGTAAGGTCTAGAAACAGGTCACCTGGTTTTAGATTAAATAGCTTGGCTATGAGGCCAGAGTAAGCTGGATTGTGTCTTGGTATTTTGATTGTCATATACCTAAATTGGCTAGTTCCTGGTCTACTGGAACTTGACGCGTTATTTTTTCAAGGTGCTTGTGATAGTGGTCTTTATCCCAGATTTCTGCCCGGGTTAGAGCTCCAGCTACCACGACTTGTTTTTTTAATTTGGCTTGTATTCTTAGGTGCTCTGGGATTAGGGTTCTCCCTTGTTTGTCTAGATTTAGCTCGGTGGCTGATTGGACCAGAAGACGAGTGAATTGCCTGGCCGAGGGATTGGTTAGAGGAAGCTTGGCTAATTTGCCTGAGAGTTCTTGCCAGTATGAGGCGGGGAAAAGAAACAGGCATCCATCTAGCCCCCAAGTTATCACGCCACCAGATTTTAGAGCCCGTCTGAAGTTTTGAGGAATAGCTAGTCGGCCTTTGGCTTCTAGTTGATGGTAATGTCGTCCTATAAACATAATGCATAAGGCAGGTGTTATATATTGGTGAAAGATATAGTATTTTTACTAAGATATTTCACCACTTGTCACCACCTTTAAGTATCGTGAAAAGAAATCACGTTGTCAAGGACCAGTTTCACGAACATGGAAGCAACCCAGAAAAAACATAAACTTGTCATGGAATTATTAGTTTTGGTGTATGATTGGGTATATGAATGATATAGAAACAGTTTTCGTTAATATTCCCTGCGAAACCAAGAAAGAGGCAGAAAAACTTTGCCGAGGATTATTAAAAAAAGATCTGTGCGGTACTGCTAAAATTTTTGAGAATGTCCACTTAATGTGGTCGGAAAAAGAAAAAATAGAGGGTGAGGATGTAGTGGTGATAGTTTTAAAGACTACTAATAAGAAGCTTGCAGATATTCACGCTTTCATCTTTGATAACCATAGTTGGGGTACACCGTGCATAGAGGTTGTACCACTAGTAAATGACATGTGCTAGGATTTTTGATTTGTCTGAGATGAGTGGTTTAGAATAGTAAATATGAACAAACCTAAAAAACAGAATGAAGTGTATAAGGGCGTTTTAACAGGATCTAACCTTAAACAGAGAAAACAAGAGATCATCAAAGAGATTGAGGATGAGACAGGGTTCAAACTCACGAAACATCTTGGAGAAAGTGCCTGGTGGGGATCCAGTGAGATAGGAGCTTTCCACAGTGAAGGTGAGATTGACGGAATCAAAGCTACCCTTAAGATTCAAGGAGTAAAACCTAAAACTAGTGAGATAGATATGATTAATGGTTTTGATAAACAAAACAAGAGCTTGATTATCAGACCACCTAAGTTAATAAAAACTATTCCTTGGAGCGATGAAAGAAACTATGAAGCCCTGGTAATGGAGTGGATTCCAGACAAAAGAGTGATTAATATTCCAACCAACAAAAAGGAAATCTCTCTATTTTTTGAGCTTTATGATGAATACAAAAGTAAGTGTGTAGGAGAGCCCTGGCTTGATAAGCCTGAGGGGAAAATCGGAGAGATAATTAAAAATAATTTTGCCAATTGGAGAAAAATTGCTTACAAGATGTATCCTGATCATCCTTTTAGAGAAAGTGGTGATGAAAAACTGATCGATAAAGCAGTAGAAATTTTAGTTCATGGGTATCAAGGAATAGAACCTGAGTTTCAACATGGACATCTATCAGATGGAGATTTCTATCATGTTTCTGGTGAACAAATTGTTTTATTGTCGAATCTTTACTGGTCTTGGCGACAACCGTTTTATGATGCAATTTTTGGGCAACACTGGTTTCTTTACCATTTGGCGGATTCTGAATTGAATGAAAAGGAAGTACTAGAACAAATGAGTTTGTGGTGGGAAAAGATTGACGATCTACCAAAATCCCCAGAAGAAGAAAGATTGCTGAAGTTAGCTTACCTTGAAAGAGCTGCTGCTGGATTGAACTTGGATGGTTTAAGTACAAAAACTGACATCGAGTTGAGTGGAAAAATAATGGAAATCACCAGGAAAAGAATGGCTGATCTTATTGAAAACTTAAGTTAGTTTCTGAAACTTTATTGGCTTAATAGAATGATAGGGCCCCAGACATAAAAGGTATGAGTTTCTTCTGTTTCTTTTAGGTCGTCTCTTATTATCTTAACTGTTTCTTTTCTTGGAGAATGATTTAAGGTAATAGTGACGGTGTCTTCACTAATAACGGCGTCCAAGTCTTGATATGCGGAACCATCATAGACCATTACCTTACTTATCCCCTTCTTTCTTATCTCCAGTTCTCCCTTGATTGACTGTTTGTTGGTTGAGGTAATAGAAATTGGGTAAAGCTCCATGTTACCTTCTAATGTCTCTGGTAATCCTAAAGTGTTAAGAAGTATCTCACCAGTTGGACTGCCGGCTGGTGTGTAAGTTATACGACCATCGGTGGTGGTGGTCTCACCATCCACAAAAGAGTAGTCACCTTTTAAGACGTGAATCTCTGACTCGTCTTTAACTCTTAATTTTAACTTTAAAGAACCTGATATTAACTCTCTATCAAAACTACACTTACCTCCAGCAGAACAACTTCCCAAAAGAAAACTTTTGGCATAAGGGTCTTCTATTGGAGTTTTTAGAGTACTTCGTGCTCCTTTTAGTAGATCACCGGAGAGATATTCTAAGTCTATGGTGGCCTGTTCTAGACTAGAGGTGTTCTGTAGGAAAAGAGCCAGCAGTTTTCCGGTTGAGTGTTGAGAGAGTAGAGTAAAAGGTCTTTTGCTTTGATCTAGTTGGTTGATGACCAGACGTGCACCAGCTGATTCTTGGCCTTCTAGAGAGGTGGGGTTAGATGATTTTTTTTGAAAGATAAAGACCAAAAAGACTGATAACAATACAAACAAAGTTAATAAGGGAGCAAATTTTTTCATTATTTCTTTAGGTATTTAATTAGTTTATCAATGCTAACTTTTTCTTGGCTGGCTGTATCTCTATCTCTAACCGTAACCTCACCTTTTTCTAGTGTATCAAAATCTACAGTAACGCAGTGTGGAGTACCTATTTCATCCTGAGCATAGTATCTTTTACCGATGTTGCCTCTTTGGTCCCACTCCACTATTAGACCTGCTTTAGATAGGCTGTCGAAGACTTCTTTTGCTTTTGAAATTAACTCTGGTTTATTACCTAAAAGTGGGAAGACAGCCACCTGAACTGGGACTAGTGATTTATGAAGGGCTAGATAAGTACGATTCTTTTCCTTGTCTTCTTTGTATGAATCCAGAAGAAACATTAAGAAAGCTCTGTCTACACCGGCAGATGTTTCGATGATCCAAGGAGTCACTCTAGTACCGTCTTGCTCTAGGTAACCTAAATTCTTACCAGAATATTCGGAGTGGCGAGATAGATCCCAGTCTCCCCTATTATGTACCCCCTCAAACTCTTTCCAACCACCAAATGAAGTGTTGTACTCGATGTCTTCGGCTGCTTTAGCGTAGTGGACTAGCTCATCTTCTGCGTGAGCTCTAAATCTTAAGTTCTTTTTATCTATACCCAAGTTAAGGTACCAGTTGAGTCTTTGCTCTTTCCAGTACTCAAAGAACTTGTCTGCCTCTTTTTCTTTTGGTTCGATGAAAAACTGCATTTCCATCTGCTCAAACTCACGAGTTCTGAAGATAAAGTTCTTGGGTGTGATCTCGTTTCTAAATGCCTTACCTATTTGGGCAATACCAAAAGGTATTTTTTGTCTGGTGGAGTTTAGGACGTTTTGAAAATTTAGATAGATTCCTTGACAGGTTTCTCCTCTTAAGTAAGCTTTGGACTTTTTCTCATCGGTAACTCCCATTTTTGCTTCTACTAAAAGATTGAAGTTTTTTTCTTCTGTTAGTTCACCGCTACAGTCTGGACAGGTAGTTTTACCTTCTTCTTTAAGGTGATCTGATCTAAACCGGTGATGGCATTTTTTACACTCGACCAAGGGATCAGAAAATCCTTCTACGTGACCGGATGCTTCCCAGGTCTTAGGGTGCATGAATATGGCTGAGTCTAGACCGACTATGTCGGTTCTTTGATGAACCATTTCTTTCCACCAGGCTTTTTTAATGTTGTTCTTTAACTCCACACCTCTTGGACCAAAGTCGTAGACACTGGCGTAACCACCATATATTTCTGATGAAGGATAAACAAAACCCCTGCGCTTAGCTAAGGCAATAATTTTTTCTAGTTTCTTTTCATCTGCCATAAGGAATATTGTAACTTAAATTATAAAAGGTGTCTGGACTTGATTTTTTTGCTGGTAATATTTTCTAGGTGATTCATGATTGCCTCTGGAGTGTGGATCTTTGGCTCAGGAAAACCCAGGTGACGTAAAAGATAGAGCTGGAAGTCTACTGATAGCTGGCGAGAGTTTTCTTTAGAAGGAGTTTTGTTTAAGTGAAATAGATAGTTCTTGAGAGAAGCAAAAAGCTCAGGATCTGGTTGTTCTGCAGCTAAAAGTGAGTTTAGAATCTCGGCTAGATAAAAGGAGGTGCGAGCCATCTTAAGATTGTTTTTCAAGTCAAGATGGGGTTCTATTAATTCTGCTTGAGTCAGTATTTGTGGAGAGCGACCTCTAGCAACCTGAAACTTAACTAGATTTAGTAAGTCTAAGTGAGAAGCTTTTCTAGAGGTGATGCGCCTTGCACCTTTGGCAACTAAGTTAACAAGACCATGATTTTTGGTTACCAAGTCTACAAAACGATCTGCTTCACCAAAGTCTGTGACTCTTATAACGATACCAATATCTGAAAAGGTTTTGTTCATTTGAACTAAAGAGAAAGCGTGGTGTCTGTTGAGAGATCTATTTCTTGTTGTATCCCGTTGTAGATTATGTTGTGTTTAATGGTTGGCTTACCTGGTTGCTTTTGGATTAGCAACTGATAAGCGTCTGTGTTTAAACTTGGTAGCTGGTACTTGAAGACTAATTTACTTGATGACTCAGGTCTCATGGTAAAGAAAGCCGAGAAATAAGTTTTACCTAGTTCTTCACCAGTCTCTGCCTCATCTTCGGAACCAACAACACTAATTAACTCACTACCCTGAGGAACATAGATCCTAACCCAGTCTTTATATGTACCGTTTAAACAAAGCTGACCGGCTTCTAGATTGCAGTTGGAACCCTTATGAGGATTACTGTAACTTAAGGTCACTGTTTTTATGATTTTGTCTCCGTCCATCTCTATTTCTTGTTCCACTTCTCTCTCTAGAAACATATCTGTCTTGGCGCCACCAAAATTACTGTCATTTATGTGAAGATAGTCTCCAGTAAATTCCTTTATTCTGCCAGCAGAGTTGAAGTCCTCGGCTATTTTTTGAGAGTCCTCATCAAGGAAGTAGAAAAGTAGGTGTTTTTCTTGGATTGAAGTCAAAAGTGAGTTTAGAAGTTCTGGCCACATGTGTTTGGGACTTCCCATGGCGTTGGCCATTAGAGAGTGCATTAAAGGACCTAACACTGCTTTTCTATCTAGTCTGATTTCATAAGTGGGCCTGTCGGCTATTTCTTCTAAGGCGTAGACCACCTGAGGACAGTCACAACGAGGGTCGATTTCTGAGGAGAAGTTGCCCCAACCACCAACTCCAATTGGGCCAATGATGTCTAAGAAACCAACTGGTACAGAAGTGTCTATGGCGATGATACCGTCTATTTGTCTGGTACCTGGAATGTCTCTATATATCTCCAAGAATTGATCCATGGACACCTTGAAGTCTGGTGACATGTTTATATTCCTTAAATTCCAACTTGACTCTTTTAGGTATTTTTTGATTGGATCAGGCGCCTTAAGGTTACTGGCCCAACGAGCATCTAGATTGTAGATGTCGTATGAGTTGCCTGGTTTTAGTTTTCCCTGAGCCATGTCTAGATAAGCATAGGCTGTTAAGAAGCCTCCTGTGGCTCTTATCTCGGCGTCATTTTGAAAGAGAAGAAGATATGTTTTTGCATCTGGGTTACCAAGAAGAGTTGGAAGTAATTTAATTAGTGGTTTGGCTTGAGAGAAAAGTTGGACCGACTCGCCTAGGGCAGTCTGGACTGAGACAATCTTTGACCTTACTTCCTTACCAGCAAGTTTCTTTGGATATCTCTTGGGATTGATGGAGAGTATCTCTTCACCAACTTTGGATAGCTCTTGAGTAATACCTTCTAGTTCTGGTGAGATTTTATCTAAGGTCTCTGCCATGAAGATGATTCTGTTCTCGATTGACTCATCCCCTGTTTTATCTAGTTGCTGCTCAGAATCCGACTTGAAACCCAAAAGGTCAGAGTATGGTTCTAAGGCAATAATTGTTAGGTCTATTGCTTTGACAAGTGAGTCTGATGCTGTGATGACACTTTGACCGTCTTTGGTGTATCCCCCCAAGAAAGGAATTATTTTGGTCCAGCCAACCAGCTTGTATTTACTGTCTAAGACTTTTATGTCTGCTTTTACTACTTCAAGTGAGCTTTTGGCACTTACAAGATCTTTATTTTGGAAATCTGTCATCAGATTATTGACACTCTCTAAAGTCGCTTTGACCGGAGACCTTAAAGTGAAGCCCGCCAAGGCTCCAAAAAGACCACCAACTAAGACAAAGATCAAAAGACCAAGACCTACCTTTTTAGCTATTTTTAGGTATTTCTTTTTTGAAGTATCTGAATTAGAAACTTTTTCCTCTACTGGAGGCTGTTGCTTCTCTTCCGGGGTGGAAGCTTCGTTAATCGTTGTTTTTTTAGGCAGATCCATACTTTATTTAGTTTACCACTTACTGATCATGGCAAACGGTGTTTTTAAAATGATTAACAAATCTTCTAGTATTGAGTGTCGTTTTGCATAGGCGGCATCCATCTTGACTCTCTTGTTCCAAGATATCTTATTTCTGCCGGAAACCTGCCACGGCCCTGTCAAGCCAGGTTTAACGCTGTAGCTGGATTTTATAAAAGGACCGATATTTTCCTTACCAAATCTTTTTATGGCGTCATCTATTTCTGGTTGCACATAAGCTCTAGGGCCGACCAAGCTCATGTCCCCTTTTAAGATATTAAAGACTTGTGGCATTTCATCAATTGACGTTTGACGCAAGAACTTGCCTAACTTGGTTATTCGCGGATCACTGTCTATTTCTAACTTCCAACCAGATTTTTTGTATTTTTCAAACAAGGCCTTGTTGTCTTTCCAGACATTAACCGCATGTTCAAGGTTGCCATTTTTTCCTTTTAACATTATCATGCTTCTAAATTTTAGAAGCTTAAAAAGACGACCATCTTTACCTACCCTCTCTGGTGTATAAAGAATTGGATATTCTGGATGCTCAAACTTCATGAGAAGAGGGATTATTATCCAGATGGGTAAAAATAGAACTACCAATATCAAGGAAGCGACTATATCCATTAATCTCTTAGTTGAGTTATAGATTAAGCTCATACGTATTTTGAGAGGTTTTTCTTTTCTTTTAGTAATTTAACTAACTCTTTGACGTTCTGAGCTTTATCTTTATTGCAGATTAACAAGGCGTCGCCAGTGTCCACTATGATTAGGTTCTCGACACCTACTGTGGCAATAAGCTGATCGTCAAAGTGAATTAGATTGTTTTTTGCACCCAGGTTTATTTGCTCACCTCCGTTGGAGCCGTGATTAATAACAACATTTCCGTTTTTGTCTTTTTTAGATATGTCGTAGATTATTTTCCAGTCACCAATGTCTCTCCAGCCAAAATCGCCGGGAATTACGATCATTTCTTTTGTTTTTTCAGAGATGGCGTAGTCGATGGAGTCTTCTCTTACTAATCTATATTCTTTTTTTAGAACTTTATTCTGTTGCTTGGTGCCGACGGCTTTGTATACGTTGTAGACGTGACGATAGATGTCTGGAGCGTGGATTTTAAACTCCTCAATTATTCTTTTGGTGGTGTAGACGTAGTTATTGGCATTCCAGAGATACTGCTTGGTCTTTAAAAAACGTTTGGCAGTTGGGAGATTTGGTTTTTCAGTAAATCCCTTCATTTTGTAAGTTGGGAGAGAACTCGTACTCGGGATCTTCTTACCAAAATGGATGTATCCTAAGCCCGTGTGAGGGAAAGTAGGAACCACGCCTACAGCTACCAGCTTATCTTGAGTGAAAGCGGTTTTGGCGGCACCCTTTAGGACTTTGATATATTTTTTAGGCTTTTGAATTAAGTGGTCGGCAGCTAGATTGATGACTACAGCCTTCGGATCTTTTTTGTGAATCCAAGCAGCGGCTACTCCCATTGCCATGGCAGTATTCTTTTTTTCTGGTTCAGCGATAATGTTCTTGTTAGGGATTAACGGTATCTGTCTTTGGATGTCTTTAGTGTAACGCTCGTTGGTTATGACATAGACCCTGGATAGAGGAACTAGGTTTCTTATACGCTTGACTGTTTGTTGAAAAAGGGTGAGTCTGCCTAAAATTGGAGCAAACTGCTTAGGAGTCTTTTTTCTTGATCTAGGCCATAGTCGAGTGCCTGTGCCACCAGCCAAAAGGCAGATGTAAGTGTGTTTTAGGTATTCAGGTTTTTTTAGTCTTTTGACCATAGTTTATCTACTTTATCACGAAATTCTTTTAAAAATCTATCTTCGGCGAATTTCTCGGCATTGAGAACACATTGCCTTGGAGTGATCTGATGATTTCCTGATTCTAATTTTTTTATAGCGCTTGATAGACTGTCGACGGTCTGGTGGTTAAAAAAGATACCGGTTTGACCATCAATGACTGTTTCCTTGGCGCCCCCCTTATTAAAAGCTATTACAGGAGTGCCTGATGCTTGGGCTTCTAAAGGCACTAAACCAAAGTCTTCTATTTGAGGAAAGATAATGGCTTTAGCGTTAGCATAAAGATTGATTAGTTCCTGATCAGTCACTTGACCAGAGAACGTTATGTTAGATTCGGCTACTTTTTTTAATTTTTTCCTTTCAGATCCTGAGCCAACCACCTTGAGTGTTTTGCTTGGTAGTTGGTTGAAGGCGTCAACAACTAGATCTACTTTTTTGTAAGACTCCAAACGGCCGACTAATAAATAGTAGTCTCTTTTATTAAGTGGTTTTGGCTTGGATTTAGAGTAAAATTTGTCCCCTATTGGAGGGTAGACAACTAATGAATCCTGATTGTAATGGGTCTTTATTCTGTTTTTAACCTCTTTAGAAATCGCCATATATCGGTCTGGTCTTCTGGAAATGAGTAAATCCATGTTTTTAAAGTATTTTTTTAAAAAATTTGGGAGGATTTTGATCTTTATGTCGTGATCATACTCCCTTACATCACCCCAAAAGTATCTCGTTGGTGTCAGGCAGTAACAAATATGTAGTGTTCCTGGTTTAGTGACTACTGCTTTAGCGTTGTCTCTGGTTATGCTTATTACCACATCAAAGTTGTCAAAGTTAAATGTCTCAAACATCATGGGGGCAATAGGCGCGAGCCATTGGTGGTGTTTTCTGAGAAACTTGATTTTATTTAAAGGACTTGCGATAACGGAGAACCCTTTTGCCCAAGAAGAGGACTTTGGGTTGTGAATTAGGGTGTAAAGTGGAGCCTTAGGATATATCTTGTGTAAAGATAGTAATAGTCGTTCAGCACCACCAAACTTATTAACTTGATCGTAAACTAAAGCTACTTTCATATGGCCTGATAGGCTTTAATGGTTTCCTTGGCCGTACGATCCCAAGAAAAACTTTTTACCCTCAAGTAGCCTTTTTCCTTTAAGTCTTTTAGTAAGTCTCTATCTTCCATTATTTGCTCTAGTCTTAGTATTAAGCTTTTTTGATTGTAGGGATCGAAATAAAGAGCAGCTTCACCATAAACCTCAGGTAGACAGGTTGCGTCTGAAGAGAGAACTGGTAACCCAGCTGCCATTGCCTCCAGGCCAGTTAATCCAAACCCTTCTATTAATGAGGGGTGAACCAAGGCTAGTGATTGGGAATACAACATGGCTAGATCGTTGTCTGGAACGTACCCTAGATAACGGATGTCACTGTCTTTAGTTAGTCTTTTTTCAAACACACTTCTAGCGCAAGCAATCGCTAAGGTAAGCTGATGTTTGTGAGAATTATTAAATACACCCACAGCTTTAATTAAGAAATTAATGTTTTTATGAGGATATAGATTTCCAGTGTAGATAATAAATGGCTTATCGAGATTGTATTTTTTCAAGGTGTTTTTAGGGCTTTGTCCTTTTTTCGACTTTAGTGTTTTGTCTACAGCTTCATAAGTTACATGAACTTTTTTAAAGTTAAGATTGTAGTTATTGACTAAATAGTCTTGCCAGAACTTACTTGGAGTAATGATAACTTTAGCTTTGTGAATATTTACAAAAACTATAAAACGATAAGCTAATTGTTTTATCCAGTAGATGCCGGTTGAGTGGGTGGTGGAGTCTTTACCGGTAGAGATATGCTTAATAAGATCGTGAATAGTGATAACAAGCTTGCCAGGATAGAAGATGGGGGCGTTAAAGTGGGGAACGTGCAGCATGTCTAGCTTGGCGCGAGAAAATACAAACGGATTAATTACCTGTTCAGCAAGTGAATATATGGGGGTAGTTAATTTAACAAACTCAAATTTTTTTAAGCTTTCGATTTCCTCTTTAATCTCTTGACTGCCAAATATGACGTATGAGTTTTTCCTGTCTTTTTTTGCTAAAGCTAAAATCAAGTTTTTAGTATATCTACCAATACCAGTGTGTTTACTACCGTAAAGCCTGGCATCGATTCCTATACGCATAAAATGTCTTTATGTTAACTTGTGCTTTAAAACCCTGAATTTACCCATGATGGTAATGCCACTAAGAATGACCCAGGTAACAACCTTGGGATACTGATCGGTGTAGAACTTCTTGTAAAAAGTTTTCATGGCGCTAATTGAAGACTTTGCCACTTTAATCCTGGTTTCCTTAGGAGGCTTAGCAATCTTTTTTGTTTCTTTCCTTAAACCCGATGAAGCCCCTCTCAAGTGAAGTGTTGTGGTCTTAGGGTAGTAAATTATCTTGTAACCGGCCTTGTTAATTTGGTGGCAGAGATCTAGATCTTCACCATAGAAGAAGTAGTCTTCACACCAACGGCCGACTTTTTTAAATACTTTGGATGGCATCATCATAAAAGAACCAGCTGTCATAGGGACTTGGTGAATCTTGTTTAAGTTCTTCCTACCTAGATGATAGTTATTTAAGAAGGTTGAATTTGGGAAGAGCTTTGAGATGCCAGTGAAGTGACAGAAGGAAGTCCAAGGGTCGGGATAACCACGGTGGTTATCGTAATCTATCGACCCGTCGGCTAAAAACAGCTTGACTGTTACAGCGCCAACCTCTGGATGTCTTTTTAGATACTTTAAAGGCCTGGTTAAACTATCTTTCTCGATGACTGTGTCAGAATTTAAAAACAAAATGTAGTCTGAGTTTGTTTTGTCGACACCAACGTTATTACCCTTAGCAAAACCTAGGTTTTCCTTACTGGCAACTACTTTTGTTTGAGGAAACTTCTTTTTGGTCATTGCAACACTGTCGTCTTTTGAGTCGTTATCGACAACGACGACTTCTAGCCCACCTTTTGGTTGTTCGGCTTTATAAATAGAAGTAAGACAGTCATCTAAAAGCTTACTTGTGTTGTAGCTGACAATGATAATGGCTAGCTCGTTTTTTTTGGGCATTATTTTTTATTTAGCTGATAATATATGGCGCTTAGTTTCTTAGCTATGTTTTGATAATTAAAGTTTTTCTCAACGTGTTCTCTTGCGTTGGTTGCCAGCTTTTCAGCTAGCTTAGGTGATTTTATCAGTTTAATAATGTGTTGGCTAATAGTTTGTGGGGTATTACCTATTAGTACGTGGACACCGTGTTTAGCACCTAAACCTTGGATACCTACTTTAGTAGAGACGATTGGTTGTTTACTGGCCATGGCAGCTAGATTCTTCAAACGTGTTCCTCCAGGACCACGGATGGTGGAAGCAAAGACAGTGTCTTGGTTCCAAGCTTTGACTAGGCTTTTTATGTCGTCTTCTGCTAATGGGTCTACCGATATTGATTTGCTTTTGTACTTTAATATGTCTGCCGGGATGTGTTGACCAACTATATGTAACTTGGCTTGAGGAATACTTTTTTTTACCAAAGGATAAACTTCTTTAACAAGAAGGTGGGCGGCTTCTTTGTTTTGTAGCCATTTAAAGTTAGAGACAAAAAGAATAGTTGGATCTTTTGACTTCCAAGATTTCTTTTCTTTAAATAGGTCTAGGTTGACTCCATTGGGAACTATCTTAACGTCTAGGCCTGGTAACAGCTTTCTCATTTCTTGTCTATCTTGCTGGGAGACTGCTACAACCTGATCGGCTTTCTGCCAGTAGAATTTCTCGGATTTTTTTAGTTTGGCCACGTCTATTCGAAGTAGGGGTTTTATTAATTTGTGGGCCGTTTTGTTTACATAGTGCTGATAGACCAGATACTCTATTGTTTGATCTACCAAAACGATGGGTGTGCTTGTCTCTGGAATACTAGGCATTACGTAAAAGGTCTCGGCATGGATAAGGTCATAGTTACCTGTATCTAATTCTTCTTTTACGGCTGCTTTTACACCAGGAGCAGAGTTTCTGACAATTAAAAATGGCTGACTAGTAAAACCTGTGCGGACTATGTTTTTTAACGTAAAGGGATTAGGGCTTCTTTGGAAGGTGAGGATTTTTTTACAGTACTTTAAGAGATGTTTTTTGTACTGATTCTCTTTTTTGTCTTTAATTAAAGAAACCAAGGTTATGTCGTGTTCCTTATGAAGATGCTTTAGAAGATTTAAGGTTCTTATTTGCCCACCAGAAGAGTCAGGGTAAGGCAGATAGGGAGTGAGCATTAATATCTTCACTTTTGAAGTTTAATTATGACGAACTCCTTTTCTTGCTGAAGGACTGAAAAGTTTGGATCGTTTAATATTATGTTGGTTTGATCGTCGTAGTTGACGGAGACATAATGAGTGGCCCCCAAGTCTATTAACTTGTCTAAGTCGTAAGTTAATAGAGGCCAGCCATATCGATTGGTTTGATACAAGAAGGCGGTATCTCCCATATATGGAGCAATGACTCTGGCGTCCTTAGGAAGCAGATTGTCTACTGCCTGACCTGCCTTCACGATGCTGGGGTTATTGATTTGGTACAGGCCCTTGATCTCGTACCAAGAAAATGCCAGACTAAAAGCGACAACCACCAGAGCGGATCCCCAAAGAAGAGGTCTTGAAAATGTTTTATTTGGAAGCGAGGTAAGAGCGTCCACTCCCCTACCAAGAATTAAACAGATGAAAGGAATTATTATACTTTGGTAATAATCATGGGTTATGTTGCCACTTGCCAAGACACTAAAGTAGGCAACGATCCCCAGCCCAAATAGGGAATAACTCCAACTTAAATTCTTAAGAGGTTTTTTAAGTACACCTAGTACCAGGAAAATACTGGCCCAGTACCCTAGGATCAACTTACCCAAACGCTCGGCAAATAACCACCTGAACCAAGCAGGTCTAAATCTAATCCCGTTTTGATTAAAAAGCCAACCACTGGCTGGAATTCCTTCTGGAAAGTTAGCTATCCAAAAACGCCAAAGTATAAAGGGGGTAAGAGCCACAGCACCATAGATTAAAATTTGTACCAGATTTATTTTTTTACTTCTCCATTTTTTCCAAAATATTAACAAATATGGAAGAGTGAAAAAGATGGCGTAAGGCTTGACTAGCAAAGCTCCGGCTAAAAAGACGGCAGAGAGAAAGATCCTTGAGTTAAGAAGTAAGAAAAAGGATGAGAGAAAGAGTGTGGTCATTAATGGTTCTGGTAGGATGACCCTTGAATAAAATATATTGAAAGGCAAAAGAGCAAAGAAGAAAGACGCGAATAAAGCAGTTTTTTTACCAGAAAGTTTATTGGCTATTAGATAAATGAGAGACAGGGAGACTAAAGACAAGATGATTGAGGTTAATCTGCCGGCTGTTTCTAGGTTTAGACTTCCTAAACGAAAGACACCCAAGTGAGCTAGGTTATATAGAGGGAACTCGACCATTCTGTATCCATTAGGGTTGTCTTGACCTGAAGGGATGTTGGAGATGTCTTGGTAGCGAGGAATAAACATGTTGACACCTTCTTGGTCAAAAACTCGAGTGACAGAAGATGTGTCTGCTTGGCGCCATGAGTGCCAGTCGGCCACTGGATTATCTATTTTATAAAGCCTGAGGACAAGAGCAACTACTAGGATTAGAAAAAAGGCAATGTGGTTTTTAAGGAATTTTTTAATCATGACTTAATACTAAGGGATAAACCGGTAATACTCCAGAAGAGAATTGCTATTTTACTTGCCTCGAAGGTATCTATAAAGATGGCCACTAGTGTCATGGCCACAAAGATTCCCACACTAGACACAATCAACGTCTTGTCTGTCATGTTGGCAGCTTTTTTTAGACGAACCCAAATAGACCTTGCAAGGGCAACCAGTATTGAAAGAAAACTTAGAAGGCCAAGTAAACCTGTTTCTCCTATTGACCTTATATAGTCACCGTCGGTAGCTAGACCCAAGGAAGAGTAGCCTGTACCCAAGAAAGGGTTTTTATAAAAAGATCTCATGGCTCTTGGCCACTCTACGTCTATACGGATACTGGTGGAACGGTCTTGTTGAATTGGCCGCAGGACTTCTTCTTGAGCAAAAACCTTTACAAATGATGCAAAACGCCCCATTAAATGAGGGCTAAACAATACACTTATGCCAATCAGGACGCTTAATATAAAACCTAGGAATACTTTTTTCTTAACTAAAGCGATGGCCGCGACGGAAGAGAATAGTCCGAGCAAGCCCATTCTTGAGCCTGCTTTCGAAAAGAGCCAGATTAAAGGAATTATTGCCAAGTAGATAGCTCCTAGTTTGTATTTTTTCTTGGTGTGGACGGCGATGGCGAAAAGTATGGAAATTATAAAACTTAAGTACACAGCTAAGTCATAGTGGCCAGAAAAAGTACTAGAAAGTTGGACTCCTGGCTGAAGAGTTAAGGCTATTCCTTTTGAGAATTCTGCATTCATGGTGGAGATTACTGGCGCACTAAAATAGATTTGGGCCAGACCATAGAGAAAAACACCAATGACCGGCAAAATCAGTAACTGCAAAAAGAACTTACGGTTTTCTTTACTGATAGATCCTAGATAATAGAAGATAAAGAACAAACTCATGTATTCTATTCTCCTGGCAAAATGTAGTAGAGTCAGTAGAGGATCAACGTTTTTTGTAATCAAGATAGCTGAGATGGCGGACAAGAGACCTACTGCCCAGTAGACAAGGATCTGGTAAGTAACAGGCGGTGACTTTACCCATTTGTTTTTGTAAGCCAGGATAAGCATAAGAACTGCCACTAAAATTAGTAGGTCCTCAGCCCTTAGGGCTACCGTAGATGATGGTAAAAACAATACGGGGAACTTAGGATAAAGCGGTATAAAAATCAATAGGGCTGCCCCTATGTATTTAAATAGCGAGTTTAATGGCCTCTGGGTAAGCTTTGCGAGCTGTTTCATTTTTGCCTATAATTCCGAAAATAATAAATCTCAAAATCGATCCTAAGATAAAGAATAACTTAACAACAGGTAGTTGCCAAGTAGGCTTATGTTTTTTAAAGAAGTAAATCAAGTTCTTGGTTTCTTGAGTGATACCCAAACGAGAACCACCGGAAGAAGCACCCGCGAGATGGATTATGGAAGGTTTGGGTTGGTAAGCAACCTTAAAACCTTTTGCCTTAATTCTATAACACAACTCCAGTTCCTCAGCGTACATCCAGATGTTTTCGTCAAAGCCATCTAGGCTTTCAAATAGTTTTCTGGGGATAATGGTAAAAGCACCCGTGACCCAGTCAGGCGACTGAGGTTTATTATAAAAGGATGATTTGGGAGCGATCTTTTTGTTTCTTTTTCCTTTGAATCGATCGATTATGGAAAAGTGAGGTTCGTGGGGATGAATTGGTTTTATGAGAGAACGAATGAAAGGAAGGTCGTCAATAAAAAACTGCCAAGCGAAGACCCTAAACAGAGTTGGGAAGTAACCACCAGTGGCTTGCACCGTAAGATCTGTGTTTAATAACTTACATGAGTAAGCTCCGACTTCTGGGTGATCTTTGACCCAGTCCAAAGCCTTTTTAATGACATTGGTCTTGAATACCATGTCTGTGTTAATAAGAAGAAGATATTCTCCTTTGGCTTTTTTCGCACCAATATTATTACCAGCACCGAAGCCTGGGTTTTTCCCAGTATCTATTAAGGTAAAGTTCTTTTTTGTTTTAGCAAATTTTTCCAAGGCTTCAATTGAACCATCTTTGGAGTCATGGTCAACCATAATGATTTCAAAATCAACGTCCTTAGTGTGCTTGTAGATTGACCTTAAGGTATCTAGGGTAATTTTTTTGGTGTTGTAAGAGATTGAGATTAAAGAGATTTCTGGTGAGGTTTTTTTGTCGCTCATTATATTTTAGATTTTAGCTTAAAAAACTTCTTTTAAGTGATTTTGTAACTAAAAAACTTAAAGGGAAGATTAATGACCAGATAAGTATTCTTGCCCAAACTTGAGAGTAAACTGGCCTTAGGGTGATTTTAGAGTTGTAGTAAGTACCGTCTATTTGAATAGTGGGCCGCTTATTTTCTGGTACAGTCTGCCAGTAAGGAGCATTTTGTGGTTCCCAGCCATTTACGTATAAGGATTCTCTTAGAGGGTGTACTATCTCTTCCAAATAGTAACTATTTAACTGTTCCCTAACAAACTGGGTTGATTCTTCTGGACGATAGTTTAGTCTAAATGAAGGTAGATATCCTTTTAAAAATGATAGAGAGAATGACTGCTGTAATTCTTCTAAAACTTCTTGTCTGGTTTTATCTGAGAAGAAAGCTTTTTGGTCTGGATTTTGCCATGTATCACCTGGTTCGTCTGACAGTGTCGCTAGGGATAGATCTGGGTAAATAGGGTCTGGTAGTACTAGATAGAAAACACCTAGTAGATAAACTAAGCTTAAAAGTATTTTGAATGTTACCTTCATTGAAATAACCTGGGCCTACCTAAACGATAACTGTATTCCTTTAGTCCCCTGTCTTTTATTTTTTGAGCTGGTACTCCACCCACAATGACACCATCTGGGACACTCTTGGTGACAACTGCCCCGCCAGCAACCACTGCACCCTTACCTAAAGTAACCCCCGGCATAATGATGGCTCTTGGGCCGATGAAGCAATAATCCCCTATTACCACAGGCTCTTCTTTGGCCTTCATGGTTGGACTATTAAGATCGTGCTCTGAGTTATATATCATTACTTTTGAGGCGATATCTACGTGGGAACCTATTTTCAAACTTGCTCTACCATCTAAAAATGCGTGATCGCCTATTATCGTTCCCTCACCTATGCTTATGTTTCTTGGTTGGTAGAACCTAGCACCCATATGGAAGGTGGAACCTTTACCCATTTCTATACCGCAAAGTTGATAGAAAAAGTTTCTAATTAAATGGCTGGGAATGTAACCTACTACCCAAAGAAAAAGTAAGGCTGCATCTAGATAGTAATTATAAAATCGATTGAGAATTTTTTTTGCAGCACTTGGTAAATCTAATTTTTTACCTTGCTTGTCTGTGAAGTAAATACCTTTTCCGTCTATGTTCATATTTGCCATCTGCATATGCCTTGATTGTATCAGAACTAGGCTTTTTGAAGACCCGTTTTATAATTTTTTACTTGAGTAACCATCGATTGATACTTCTTTTCCTTTGATGAACAAAAAAATCTTCGACAAACCTGTGGTCTTCTAGGATGGATAGAACAAAGGTTGTTTTTAAGATATATGCAACTACCATCTTTTTTTTGCTTTAATGTGGCAACTCCAGAAGCGTAAGCTTTTTTGAAATCTTTAAAAACCACTGATTTGCCAAACTGGGTTTTGTAATTCCCAGAATTGTATTCTTTTTCTGTTAGATTGATTAAAAACAACTTACAACAAACACCAGAGTTAAAACAGACACCTGCCATTACGCTATTTCTTTTAGGGTTTCTAAGATTTGCTTGGAGTTTTCTTCCCAACTGAAACGTTTGGTGTTCTCTTTACCCTGGGCAATGACCTCAGCTCTTTTTGCAAGCGACATACTCAAAACTTCTTCTAGGGCCTTTTTAATACTTGGTATGGAGTAAGGATCTTCTATATATACCCCTGAGTCTCCCACAACCTCTGGTAAAGAGCTTACTTTAGAAACGACAACTGGCACACCAACAGACTGTGCCTCTACCGGAGGCATACCAAAACCTTCATACAGGCTTGGCAAGACGTAGGCTCTACTGGATTTAATTAACCCTGGTAAGTCTTCATCTGGAATGTAACCGGCAAATATGACCCTGTCTTCTATCTTTAGATCTTTAACTTGGTCAAAAATTTGTTGGTAAAACCAACCTCTTTTACCACCGATGACTAATTTTAATCTTGGTCTATTTAACTCTGAGAAAGCCTTGATTAGGCGAGTTAGATTTTTTCTTGGTTGGAGTGTCCCAACATAAAGTAAGTAGCTGCCATTGACTTGATATTTTCTTTTGATTTGGTTTTGCTTGGTTATAGGAATTTTACCGTGAAACAGATCTTTGTTAAAACCAGGATAAACTACCTTGATTTTTTCAGGCGATACTTTGTAGAACTTAACTATTTCATCTTTTGAGAACTGGGAAATGGTTAAGACCTTCTTTGATTTTTTGACTGAACGGGGGGTCCATTTTTTTAGTTGACTTAAGTCCTCACTTGTAAAGTAGTCAGTACCAAATCTTTCGTAAGACATATCCATTATGTAGACCAAACTAGGAGTACGAGAGATTAGAGGTGTGTAGTGACTGGGAGAAAATAAAACATCGATTTTTGGTTTGCCAAAAAGAAGCCTCTTAGTAAGACCAGTTAAGACCCAAAGTTTTTTGGGTCCAAAGATTTCATAGCTTAAATTTTCTGATGTCTGGGGCATGTCTGGTAAGGGACCTTCTTTACCTAAGGCAATAATTGTGTCTGGGGAAGAGACGCGCTTAACTAAGTTAGAAAGAGCGGCAAAAGCAACTTGGTTGACCCCCACACGTTGTGAAATATTAGCTTCGTTGATGTCTATACCAATTGTCATTGTATGTTTAGTTGATTATTTATTAGAACTTAAAACTTTTTCGTATAACTCATGTGTTTCCTTAGCTGCTTTTTCCCAGCTGAAGTCTTGAGATCTAGTCAGCCCTTTTCCTATTAGCTCTGGCCTCATTTTGATTGCCTTTATTATACCAGCGGCGATTGATTCCACACTTTTTGGATCGACTAAGATGCCAGCTTTACCCACGACTTCTGGCATGCTTGATACATTTGAGGTGACTACTGGAGTTCCACAGGCCATGGCTTGAAGTTGAGAAAGAGAGAAGCCTTCGTAGAAACTTGGTAGAGCGTAAACCAAGCTGCCCGAGTAAAGAGCGGGTAGATCTGCATCGGGAATAAAACCTGGGAAGATCACACCCTCTTCTTTTGGTAGACCCTCTCCCCAACCACTACGACCACCAATGATAAGTTTTAGATCGGGGTGAGTCTTTTTTACTAACATGAAAGCCTTGATTAAACCCGCTTGATTTTTTCTTGGCTCTAACGTGGAGAGCGAGAAAATGTAGTCGGAAGATATCTTGTATCTTCTTTTTATGGCACTGACGATTGTTGGGGGCTGAGGGTGGTAACGTCTTCCAGCTGCTTCAGGGATGACGGTTATTTTCTCTTCTGGAACTTTTAAGATATCAATTAAATCCTTTTTAGTAGACTGGCTAACAGCGATAATAGCTTTTGATTCCTTTTTTACCCAACTTAAACGTTTTTTATGAGCGTTTCTAACCATCTGATGAGATGTTTGAGGAAATTTGAAAGGAATAAGATCGTGAACTGTGGTTACTTTAGGAATAGATGATGGTGGCTCTGTCCAGTCGGCGGTGTGAATTAAGTCAACGTTACCAACAATCTTTTCCACTGGGTAGACGTGTAGTGAATTCCAGACAAAATCCATCAATCGAGGAGGGAAAGGGTAAATATAACTTTTCGCCTTTAATTTTCTGGCTATTTTTTCTAGTTCTTTTTTACGTCTTAGTGAACCACCGAAGAGGATGAACTCGTCGTTGGGGAACTGACTTATCAAACTTGATACCAAGTTTATGGTGTAAACAGATACGCCGGTTCCGTAAATACTTTGAGAAATGTCTATGGCAACTTTCATTGTTTGATCTTATATATTTGATACTGACCAACGGTATGTATGATTGAGTAGTTTTCTAGTATATACCCAAAGACTGGTTTAGCGAAGGTGCTGACTGGTACATTGTTTATGGATGAAGTGTGGTTAATTACCACTAAAGAATCGGAGTTTAGTCTTAAAGCTTGTAGTTGTCTGGTGACAAAGTCTTGGTTTTGATAGTACCAAGGAAGGGATGGTAGGTAGTAGTCCCCTGCTGGATTTTTTCTTGATAGAGAATAAATCAAGTCCGAGCCACCTAAGACAAAGACTTGGTTTTGATCTTGTTTTTTTAGGTAGCTACTTACCTCTTTAACTTCATTGGTCAGGTAAAAATTACCGTAGTTAACGGTAGATATTTTTTTAATGGATAAAAGAACCAGAAAAAGGAGCAACGCCTTAGAAACTATCGACCGATTGGAGCGGTTGGAAGAGATGTGTGTAGCCCAAAAGAATATGGACAGAATGACTGTGGGAATCAAGTGAGTTAGTTCAAATCTGGGCCAGGCTGGCAAAAGAGATAGTAGGATTATAAAGATCGGTAGATATTTTTTCTTCGTAAGAAGGGCGACCAACGTGGGGAGAGTAATTAGACCGACAAGGAAGAGATCTCTTAAGCTGGGCAACTTACCTGCTAAGCTTGGGTAATAGGTGGTGTTGAAACCGAGGAAGATGTTGAAAAAACTTGGAAGCACCTGATGGTAAACGAGATAGGTAAGAGTAGCTAGAAAGGGGATTAAGAGCCCTGCAAGAAGAAACCTTGAGAACTTTATCTTTTTAAAAACAAGCAGGAGCAATATCACGGGGGCTAGAGTGGGTCTTATTAAAACGGCGGTGGTCGACAGTATGCCGATAAACAACTGGTCTAGTGGCTTGTCTTTAAGTAAAAGAAGTATCAGGAGAACTGGAGCGACAAAGGTTTCCAACCAGAGTGTGTTACCTGAAAAGACGAATAAGGAGACGGCAAAAAGAGCCGTCCAGAAAATAGGTTTTTTGACCTTTCTTTTTTCTAAAAGCTTAAAAAATAAGATGTCTGTTATGGCCACCATACTTAAGAACACCCCTAAGAGAGGTTGAGGATTTCGGGTGAGGAACGAAGGAAGAGAAAGTGGACCAAAGAGGACTACTGGTAGATGTTGGTCTATTAAATCTAGATATGGTTTTAGACCTAGTGAAGTTAAATACGGATAGAGAGTGAACTCTGGAGACAGGAAGTAACCACCTAGATAAATAAAGAAGAGATGAACCAAAACGATGGTTAAGACTAAAAAAGATTTACGGTGCTTGATACTCATAGACGGCACCTAAACCGGTGAATTGATAAACTGCTTGTTTTTTTAGTCCGGCTCTTTTTAGCCAGGTTAAGATGGGCCGTTCTGGACTAGTTAGATCTGATAGATAGTCAAGATAGTAAATCGTTGTGTCCTTACCTATTAACTCGGGAAGCTTCTCATCTATGTCTTGTCTGGTTTGGCCTAACTTTAGTTGAGTAGGAAAGACGTTGGTGTCGGGTAAGTAAAACTTTAATGGAGCAAAAGCATCGGTAAAGTTGACTAGTAGTAAGGTGTCTTGTTTTTGAGTGACTAGCTCGGCTAGTGTGGACCAGTTTTCCCTATGAAACCTAGGGTTTGATAAAAAGTATAGATTTGAAGATAAAAATAGCAGTATCACTAAACTTACATTTACGTTAAACATTTTTGGAGGTAGATAGGAGATACCGATTGCTAGTAGTGTGGTGAAGGCGGGGAGCAGGAAGATATATCGCCAGTAACCAAGAATTGGAGTAATGATACTGACTAAGATGGCCAGACCTAAGGGAATGAATAACCAGAATAAAAACAATCTACTACGCTTGACCCTTAAGGTAAGGATAAATAGCAGAGAGATAAAGGCGGTGACAAGACCGATTACTAAGTAGTAAAGGTTTTGAGGATCAATGGAGATACGACCCAAACTAAACTTGGTTGGAATCAACATAAGAGATTTTGGAGAAAGATTACCTGACAATGCAGCCCAACCTGGAAGAGCGCTGGTTAGATAACCGCCGCCCTTTAACTGGCCAAGGAAAGTTGGCAACCAAGGTAGACAACAGATTACAAAGGCTAAGTTAGAAACAAAGAATGGTTTTAGTTTCTTTTTGTGGAAGAAGATCAAGAAAAGCCACTGGGAGATAAGGATGAAGACTGATAGATAGAAGGAGTAAAAACTAATAACGGTGATAACGGTGAAGAACAAAAGATCTTTGATCTTGTCTTTCTTTAGCCACTTAGCCAAGAAATACCAAGAGAGTGTGGCCAAGAGAGCAGAGAGAGAGTACATCCTCAGCTCCTGAGAGTAGTAGATATGTAGTGGATTTAGAGCCAGTAGTAGAGCGGCCAGATGAGCTATCTCGAACTTTAGCTTCTTTTTAGGGACAAAGACGGTTTTTACGAGAAGAAAAAGAGCAGGGACGGTTAGAGTGCCGATTAAGATACCAGGGAGACGAAGAAGGAACTCGCTTTGGCCAGCTAAGCTTAACCAAGGCTTAAGTAGGAGATAGTAGAGGGGTGGGTGAAAGTCTCCAGCTAGGCTGGGAATCAGTACCTTTAAAGGTTGGGAAGCAATTACTACCGAAGCGGCCTCGTCTAACCATAGGCTCTGGCCGGCAAGAAGGAGTCTTAAGACTAATCCAAATAAGGTAATTATTAAAATTGTCATGTTTGATGAGTTAGATGAAATGACTTACTCATTACCTTTAGTATAGTAAATGGGACAAGGGCTGAGAAGATTACAACACCTAAGAACATTGCGGGGTCTTTTAAGTCTACTTGGAAGTAGTTAAGAAAGGCTATGGGTATGATTAAACCAATCGAGGTAAACAAGGTAGTGAAAAAAGTGTACTCTGCTGACAGATCCTTCTCGTTAACGTCTAGATCGGTTAACTTGGCCATTGTGCCGGTTATTCCAAAACCATAGAAGACTTCGAATATAGCAACGGCGGCGGCGTAGACGTAGATACCAGTAAGAGAAAAATCATAAGCAAAGTAAGCAGAACCGACAAGGAAAACAATGGCACCTAACCCTAAGGAGATAATTGACTGCTTGGATATCTTTAGACCTTTGTATATTAAGACTAAGATAAGAGAGAAGACAGAAAGAGCAAGGTTGAACCAACCCCAACCAGTAAGTGAGCCAATAAAGTTAAGGGTTAAAACACCAATAAGCGAGTAATGGATGGAGTCTTTAAGGCCAGAAAGAAAAGCAGACTTTAAGAGAATACTTTTTTCTGGGTTAGTTCCGGGAAATTTAAATACCTCGGCTAGACTAAACTCGCCGTCCACGTCGGGGAAGGTAGTAAAAAGAGAAATGATGAGCAGAAAGACATATGTGACCAAGGCAAGAGTGAAGGGAATAGTAAAGGCTTTATTTACATCTACCAAGAACGAAAGGATTGGTGGAAAGACTATACCAACGATAATAGTACCGGCTTTGATTTTTGCGTTGATGTCTAGTCTTAGGTCTGGCAATATCTTGGCTGCTATGACGTCTACTGGAGCAAAGGCGGTACCTAAGACCAAACCGGCAAGGAGACCAAAGATGAACTGTCCCTCAATCAATCTAGTTCCTAAAACAAGTAGTAGGGAGACAAAAACCACTTGAGAGAGTTTGGTAATTACCTGAGAAAATTTAAGAGAGATCATCTCGACTAGAACACTACCCAGGAGGACCGCAAATGGATATGCTAAGAATAGTCCTAAGTTAAATTGTAGAATTGAAGAAATATTTTTGGTGGTTTCCCAGATGTAGAAGTTTATGAAGATGGTGGTGGAGATACTAGCTAGATAATCCAGTATTTGGTGGGAGATCCAGTAGAGCTTAAAGTCCTTAGACATTTTTATTTTGATGATACTTAACTTTTAAGACGTGATAGTAGATTGCCTGTAGGTAACTTAAAAAGAGACCATGGTAGCCATCTTGAAACCCTCGTTTATATATGAAGCGCTTGAAGAAGTCTCTTAAAGGCCAGTATGAAGGGAAAGGTTTTCCTTTAGTAACTGCCACTGATGAATAGTTATTAATCTTACCTATGAATTCATTTACTGTTTCGTAGTTGTAGTGGATGAGCGGGTTTTTTAAGGTGCCGACAGTCCCCTCTTTAACTATATATTCCTCGTGGACATCGCCTTGCCAAGAACCACTCCCCTTTTTATATAGCCAGATATGGAGATCGTCTTTTGGACCCCAGTCGGTATGGCCAATTTTTTTACCCCAGATTATGTTTTGCCTGGGAATATAGTAAGCGGACTGGCCAACATCTTTATTTGTTGCCTCTTTAATCTCCTGGGCTAGTTTTTTAGTTACGACCACATCGGCTTCTAAAGAAAGAATCCAGCCCCCTTTAGCTTGATCGTTGCCGAAGTTTCTGGTGTCTGAGTATGAGCTAAATGGATGATTAACTATCTTGGCTTTATATTTTTTTGCAATCTCAAGCGTTCTGTCTGTCGAGCCGGAGTCTATAACCAAGATGTTTTTTGTTAAACCAATAAGTGAGTCTAGAGTTCTGGGGAGGTCTTTCTCTTCATTTAGGGTGGGGATGACTACTGTGAGTGACATAAGATAATGATACCACCAAGGGTGGAAATAAAAAAAACCCTACCGGTTAATTCCGATAGGGATTTGTTTTTTGTTAAGCTTCTTTTAAGTCTCTTCCCAAGTGAGAGTGCCTCGTTTGATCATATGTCGTACTGTGTATATCATGCCAAACAAGCATGCGGATAGGCCTGTAACAACCCAGACCACAATGTTTAACATTAAAAACTCACTATCGTCCGGGGTCAGGCTTAAGATGATGGTACCATCAGTGATTTTTTTATCAACGATTTCATATCTTGTAAGGAATATTTTCCCCATTACAACTGTTGGTATTTCTATCTCGTCAATCACTGTATGGAAGATGACACCAGAGCTTAAGGCCGTGGCGTTGACTTTGACCGTGTCTAGATTTTGAGAAAAAACAATGTATGTTGCCCCCTCAAAAGATAGTTTTTTAAACTGATCAAAGGGTAGTTCAAAAGACTCTGCACCACCCACCTTACTTGTTAGCGACACATCGTCAGTAGGTAGATATTCCAATTGGTGTGAAACCTCAATTGGTCCAAGTGTGTTGTATCTACTGTATTCAAAGTAAGTTATGACAGACATTACAAGTATGTAGGCAAAGACATATGCTATGATTTTTTTCTTCATGAATAACTCCTCTTAATTGAGATTTTAAAATAGTTGAGTTGGGCGCGACAGATCATTCTTCTCGTCTGGCCAGATCCTATTTATAAGGGTACTGATAAGAATTAGCCCAAGGCCTAGTCCCCCGATCATAAAGAGAAGTAAGAGCCCCATATCGCGCTCGAGACTCAAGGTGAGTACACCATCGTCCAGTGTCTGATCAACAATGAAGTAGCTTCCCATGTTGACTCCCCAGAGCGACCACCTGGACATTTCTATGTTTTCTAGTTGGACATGAAAGGTTGTACCCGACTCACTTGCGTACATGGTGACCTCTGCCGTAGAGGTTTGACCTGTCTTGTTTGATCTCTTTACCTCAAGGCTGCTGATACCTTTAAACTGTCTGTTTTTAAACTCATCAAGAGACAACTCAAAAGATGAGATATCGTCTGCTTGAAGCACGATCTGGACGTCATTGGTAGGTAAATACTCAAGTTCATGGGTAATCTGAACTAATTCTTGGTCTTCAAATACGTACCATGGAAGCCACAAGATCATACCCACCAAAACTGAGAATAAAACGATAAATGTTAGTGTTTTCTTCACGAGCTTTTCTCCTTTTTTTATTTACTGGTTTAATTTTAAAAGAACTACTATATTACGGGATAGTTAAGACGTGATGGCATTATAGCAAATTAAAGAGGTTTAATTAAACACTGCTTGATATACTGTGTATAATTTTTAGAATGGGAAGCATACTAGTAACAGGTGGTGCGGGTTACATTGGAGGTGTTTGCGTTGAGAAGCTTGTTGCTGACGGGCATAAGGTGGTAATTGTTGATAGCTTAGAGACCGGACACAAAGAGAATGTAAACAAAGAAGCTTCTTTCTATCACGGTAAGGTCGGAGATAGTAAGTTGATGGACAAGGTATTTGAGGAAAATGATATCGAAGCTGTGTTTCATTTTGCTGGACTAATCCAGGTAGGTGAGTCTGTAAAGACACCTGATAAATATTTTGATACTAATTTTGTGCAAGGAGTTTCCTTGCTTAACAGCATGAGGAAACATAATGTGTTAAAAATCGTGTTTTCTTCTACGGCAGCTGTTTATGGAACACCCAAGCGAGTACCAATAGAGGAAACAGATCTTAAAGCTCCTATCAATCCATATGGTGAAGCTAAGTGGATGTTTGAACAAGCGCTTAATAGGTATCACCTAGCTTATGGTTTGAAGTACCATGCGTTTAGGTACTTTAATGCTGCTGGAGCAACGACCAAGTCACACGAGCTCCATGAACCTGAAACTCATCTTATTCCCCTAATCATGCAGGCAGCACAAGGCAAAAGGGACGCTATATATATCTTTGGAACTGATTACGACACTCCTGATGGAACGTGTATTAGAGATTATGTTCATGTGTCTGATATTGTTGGAGCTCATCTACTATCACTTAAACATTTAGATAAATATCCTAATGAGGCTTTTAATTTAGGTAGTGGCAATGGTTACTCTGTAAAAGAGGTGATTGATGCTGTTAAAAAAATATCCGGCAAGAACTTTAAAGTAACCGAGTCAGAAAGACGTGAAGGGGATCCTGCTAGATTAGTGGCAAGTTCTAAAAAAGCCAAACAAATACTAGGGTGGAAACTAGAAAGCACTGAATTAGAAGAGATTATTAAGTCTGCTTGGGAGGCAATCAGCTAGAGAGATTTAAAGAGTTTGTGGTAGCTTTCGGCGGATTTTTTCCAAGAAAACTTTTTGGCTTGGTTCAGTGGAATGCTCCCCCAGTTTTTATTTAAAGCTTTTTCAAGTGCTTTAGAGTACTCGACCACGTCATCTGGATTTTTTACATAGATTCCAGCATCACCTACTATTTCTCTTCTTGATTCATCGTCTGTAGCCACACAAGCTAGACCAGAAGCCATTGCTTCTAGGTAGACGATGCCAAAGGCCTCTGTAGATGCCGAACAGAGGCTAAAAAGGTCTACTGAACGGTAGTAGTCTGGCATCTGAGTAAAAGGAACTGTGAGCCTTTGGTATCTACCCTTACCCAGTAGCTTATACCCTAAGTTATCGGTCCTTTTATCTTGAGGACCCTTACCCAGTAGTAAAAAAGAGCCTTGTTTTAGCCTTGAGACTGCGGCTATCCCCTGCTCTACCCTCTTATATGGAACGGTAGCGGCCACAACAAGGGTTATGGGCTTCTCTAGTTGCAGTTCTACCTTTTTTCCCGCAGACTTAAACTTAGTCATGTCTACCCCATTAGGGATCTTGGCTATGTTCTGCCTGGGCCAAGGAGTGGCTTTTTTAGCCCACTTTGCCTGCCTTTGGGTTAAGGCCACAAAAGAGTGGGGTTTACAAAGTAGGTTCCAACGATCGTCCCAGCCAGGACCGGACTGACCAGCGATAACTATTTTTGAGCCGATGAGTCTTCCAAAGATGGATATTATTAAAGCTTGCCAACCACCATTAGTGGGGATGACCAGATCTGGCTTGAAGTTTTTTAATGACTTAAGTTGCTTGAAGGTCCAGGTGCAGACCTTGAGACTGTCCCTGTCCAAAAAAAGACGTTGGAGTAGAGTGATGGGATCTCTGGTTGAAGCCTCCTTTTGTTGACCATCGAGAAGAAGAACTTCGTTGTCCTTTGAAAGATGGGTAGAAAGTTCGTTGACGAACGTTTCTAAACCCCGATTGGCTTGATAGAAGTTTAAGAAAGCTATTTTCATTTTTTATTGACAACAATGAATAATTGAGGTCCCCAGTACTTAAATGGAGAGACGTTAAGTTTACCCAAAAAAGAGAACAGAAGCTTTCGAGGATTTAAACTGAAAGGTTCTAGCCCCCAAAGCGAACTTGATCTGATCACCCTGAGATTATTTTTTAAAAAAAAGTTTTCTAACGTTTTAAGATATGGCTCGACGGTAGTGTCGTCATCTATGTTGATATATTTTTTCTTTGGTTTAACTTTTGTCCAGTTCAAGCTACCGTCAAGAGAAAAATCATTTAGAAAACCCTTAAGGAGTTTTTGGAGTGGACTTTCAGTTGAGTTTGGAGATCTTCTGTTGGGAGCGCCATAGTTTGGGCAGATGATAACTAATTCTCCATGATTATCCAGCACTCTTAACATCTCGTTTAAAAACTTTGTTTGATTTTTTGTGTGCTCCAAGACAAAAGCGGTATATACGAGATCAAAGGAACTGTCCTTAAAAGGAAGAGTTTCATTATTAAGAGAGATGAACTTGTGGTTTGGATATTGTCCCTTGGCTTTCTTTATGGCCTGTTTTGAGATGTCGACACCAGTAGCTTTTTTGTTTTTAGGCAAAAGAGTGTTTAGGCGGGTACCTTCCCCACAACCCACATCTAAGATTTTTTTTGAGTACTTGGCTTTTTCTTGAATATACAAAAGAGCTTGGTGGCCATTTATCTTTCCACTGGCTTCAGCGGCAATTTGGTAGTAGTCTAGGTCTGACATAGCTAGTAGCCTGATTTGGATGGGAAGATAGTCCTCTTAACTTTTCTTAAAGGAGTCTGAATGAGAGAGGTAAGGAAAAAAGACTTACTCATAGACTGGGTTACATCTGGGACAAAGGTGGGTCTTTTATCAAAAAAGAGTTTTGGGAGGTCTTTTTTATTGACCTTCTCCCCTATTTCAAATTTTCTTTTAAATGATCTTTTTAAGGTGTCTTTGTCTTTGGTGGATCTTTCAAGATGTGTAACATGAAAGTAATAGATATTAGGTAAAACCCTGAGACCTTTTTCTAGTTTCTGAAGAGGAGTGTTTTTTGTCGTATATGTTTGACCCCCATGAGGATTTTTGATCTTAAGACTGGGAAGATCTAAACTTATGAACCTTAACCCCAGATGGCCTTTAAAGCCGGCTATCTCGTACTTACCGGCTGATTCTGGTAATTGGTGATATATGTCTCCGACAAGATTTCTAGTTTTAACCACGATAGCCTTGTCTTTGGTGTGTTTTAGGTAATCAGCCATTTTTTTGATCTGGGACTTTGGCCAGATCTCATCTCCATCTAGGATCATTAACCAAGAAAATTCTTTGTTAGTTTGATTAAGCATTTGTTGACGAAGATTAGTGTGCTGGACGGCGTCGACAGATTTGAGTATCTTAAGTTTAATTTTTTTTGAGTTGATTGATTTTATTAGCCTAACTGTGTTGTCTGTAGAACCGGTGTCCCAGACCATTACTTTATCTACAAAAGGTAAGACCGATTTTAGAGCGTACCAGACAAAACGTTCTTCGTTTTTTACTAGACAGTGAACGACTATTTTAGGTTTTGGCATTTTAAGCTAATAGCTTCTTTAATTTCATTCCACCAAGAACAAGCATTACCATGTTTGAAACACCAATAGAGACAGCAGGGGCCATTGCGCCCAACTTAGGAATAAGGAGGATATCTAAGGCCACCAGGATTACTACCTGCACCATTGTTACTTTTGCAAAGTAATCTGGTTGACCGTAAGTGTAGATAATAGGATTGGAGGTTACGAGCGAGAACAAGAAAGGTATAAGAGCGATGGTAAGTGCCTTGAAAACCGGGATTGCAGTTAAGTACTTGGCACCAAACACCAACAGAATGATTGGCTTGGCCAAAAGAACTACCAGCAACATAACAACCGAAACTAAACTCACTAAGGTAAACAGTTTTTTAAGATAAGCAATTGTTTGTGCTCTTTTGGTAAAGCCCGAGAAACGTGGAGCCACCACGGAACCGAGACTGGAAACGACCAAAGCAAAGACAAAGATAATACGACTGGCGGCGGCAAATATACCGGCAGAAAAACTAGAATGCATGATGTTTAGCAAGACTATGTCTATTCTGGAAATGGCAACACCAAAGATCCTGGATATGCCGATCCACTTAGCAAAGGAAAAAATCTTTTTTAAATACAGCTTGGGAAGAATTAAGGGTAGTTTCCTAAACTCTTGACGCATGGCATAGGTGGTAGAGATAATGACTGAGATGACGTTGGCTAGAAGAGCTAAGCCAATAGTTAACTGGCTGTTGTAAAAAAGAAGAGAGGTAAGAGCAAGCTTACCTATGGAATCGACTGACTGGACTATAGAGGCAGCTAGAAACTTTTTTTCTGCTTTCAAAAGACCAACGGCGTATTGATTAAGGATATATACCCCAGTAAGCAAACCAGCAAAGACTAAATGAGCCGGAATTGATCCGGGCACAAATAGATCACTAGCAAAACTTGATAAAGAGACTAGTAAGGCAAAGACCAGGGCAATAATTGACTGGAACCAGAAACTAGTAGCCACTAATACCTGACGCTTGTTGGGCATCTTAGGTAAGAAGTTAACCAAGGCTGCTCCAATTCCTAAGTCTCCTAAGACAGAGACGATGCCTACTATGGCCGCTAGTGAGGAATAGACACCAAAATTTTCTGGTTCTAAAGCCCTAGCTAAAAGAATAGTAAAGATGACTCCAGCAACGGCAACCACACCACTACCAGCTAGGCTAATGAAAGTATCTTTGGATGTTTGAGAAGAAAGAAGTGATTTTATTTTGTCCACGATCCTATTGTATATCAAGTCCTAATCTTAAAGACTATTTCTTTTTTAGAATAGTACCAATAAACTGTTTGTTTTCGTAATTAGATTCTGGAGTAATTTCAAATTTTTTCAAGATCTGGTAATTTTGTCGTAAAAATTGATTTTGAATATCTTCTGGTTTGTAAACAACCTCTTCCCATTCTCCTAAAGCAAAATCACCATCGTGTTCTTTGTAGTTGGTAATAACAATGTAGTCCACTTTATCTTGATATCCTTCTAACATGTCTACCTCAACAGGGAACCACATGGTGGTTAGGTCGTAATACCAAGCGGCCCAGGCGTCTAGATTGGTAATGGTCAGCTGTCCTTTAGGAATATTTTCTGCCATAACACCGGCTATCTTCTTACCAGCAATAGGTTTGTCAACATTGAACTGTTGAGTACGAGAGCGAGCATCAAAAGTGAAATGTTTGAAGGTGGGAAAAAGAATAAAGAGAACCATGACAACTAAGACAAGCTTTTGTAATTTAGACGGAAGACTCTCGGCTAACTTAACTAAGCCGATACCAGCAAGAATCATTATCAGTGGGATGATGGGATGAACATAACGGGCATTAGGTAGGGTGGCAGAAGCAGCCAAGAGAAAGAAGAAGAAAGAAACAGCCGTAAAGAGCTTAAAGTAATTTAGTTCTTTTTTCTTACTCTTAATAAAGAGCGAGTATATAAAGAGAAGGAAGATTGGAGGAAAGGCTAGTCTTTCAGGGGCCTTAACAAAGTTGTAGAAGTTGTAGAAAATCTTACTGGCTAGTCCCGGCAGACTTAAGACCTGATACTCCCCTCCTCTAATGTATGAACCAAAATTACTTCCAGCGGCGATATTGAAACTAATGGATACTTTAGCGGGAGAGAAGATGGAGTTAGCAGTAAAATTGCTGATAATAACAAATAAGAGACCAGAGAGGGCTAGTGCTAACAAGACCAGACCTTTCTTTTTTTTGTTGGCTTTGCCAGTAATAAAAATAGCCAGGAAAGCAAGTAGAAAACTACCCAGAAAAACACTGGCTTGTTGTCGAGTAATAAACATAAGCAGCAAAGGTATAAGGGACATCAGTTTAAGTTTTTTAGGCAACAGCATCAAGTAAATAAACAAAAGAATAAGAGGAATAAAGACTATCTCGCTAGCAAAGTTAAGGGCATATTCTTGAAAAAACATACTTGAGATAAACAAAAGAGCAGAAATTAAACCAGCTTTAACTGAATGAAGTTTTTTACCAATAGAGAAGATTAATAGTGTGGAAAGTATGAAAAATAATAGTCCAGTGAAAGCTATTGTTGTATCTGTTGCTGGAAAAAACCTAAAAATAAAAGACAGGATCCAAGAAGGTAGTGGAAGAAAGTTAGCTGGAAACCAGGTACCTGAAGAAAAAGAAGTGATTAACTCAGGATTAAAGAATGAATGGGAAATTTGCAACCCTTGACCCTTAACAAGACTTGTAGCGGACTGGGCAAACTTAGCTGAATCTGAGAAGGTCAGGTGCTGAGTAATCATTATTTACTATTATATCTAAGGTTTGCTTGAGTTGTACTGGAGTTGTTTTAATACCTCTTGCCTGATATTATTCATAGAATGAGAACGGAAAAAAGAGTTGCTGTCGTAATGCCCGCAAAAAATGAGACTAAATCTCTTGGGGAGGGGCGCCTTCTTGAGCGAATACTTGAGGAGATTCCAGATGGTTATGTTCCAAAGATCTATGTTTGTGCAAGCAATGCAACACCAGATTTCATGGAATTTGTAGACGATGTTACGACCCAAGATGATCGAGTGGACTTGATAGACTTAGGGGCTCCTGACCCTAGAGGATTAGCCTATGCTTACCTTCATGGTCTTAATCATGCTGTTTCTAATGGTGCAGATATGGTTATTGAGATGGACGCAAATGGAGCCCATGATCCTGGATATATCCCGGAGTTTATTGAAAGAATGAGTAAAGATGAAGACTCTGCTGTTTTTGCTTCAAGGTTTTCTGATAAAGGAGGGATCAATCAGTACCCTCTTCAAAGGAAGTTGATCAGTCAAACGGGAACATTCTTAGCAAACATCACCCTTGGTCTTGAAACGGGATGGGTTGATGATATGACAAGCGGATATGAAGCCTTTAATTCCTCTGTACTAAAAGATGTGTTTAAGACATATCCGATTGAAAACTGGATCTCTGTTGAAAGAGGGCCTGGTCATTTTTATCAAACCGAAATGAGAACCTTGGTGATATGGAGAAAACATTCATTTGAGTTATTGCCAATAGTTTGGGGGACAGACAGAATGGAAGAACCAGTAACGCTTCCTGCTAAAACTGTAATCAAAGCCCTCACAAGTTTAATGATTCTTAGAAGCAAAAAGGGTAAAATACTTAGAACATAACTTATTGCCCGGGCTACTAGATGATAGATGCATACTAAAACAAAGACAGGTACACATGTTTCCTTTATTGATAAAATTATTGTTTCGCTAAGTTATTTTTTTGTTAGCTTAGTTGTCTTAAGTAAGGTCCTGGATGTTAATGGGATTATATTAATACTCTCGTCTTTTTTAATTGCCTTTACTGCTTATACCTACCTTGGACTTAAACTACCACCCAAAAACTCTGGAGATAGTAAAGTAGCTTCTGGTTTATGGATCCCTCTATCTAGTGCTCTCTTTAGTTTGTTGGCCATACAATATAAATTTGAAAACATCAATTACAGCCTAAAAAACTTTACAGAAAGAACGATTGGTATCGCTGTGCTTGAAGGAGTAGACATTTCATTGAGATCCTGGTCGTATGTTTCGATAATTGCGTTATTCATTTTGATTTTTTCTTTTTTGTACTACGTCTTTTTTAAGACTGACATTGTTCTTTCCAGGTATGTTGGGCCTCGGTTACTAGCAAATGAACGGCGTATGCTCTTTTCTATCTCCTTGGTCTCCATAATTGTGTTTGTTCTTCACTATCTAAATGGTGCGATGATATATGTAAACATTCTTCACATGCTTTTATATTTGTTCTCGATCACATATGTGATGCTTGGAATCAAGATGTTTTATTCGTCTAACCGGATACTTTCTAAATTATTAAATAATTACAACTTAATTGTTCTTAGTTTGATTCTTCCGTTTGTGCCTTTTTTCACAAGATGGTTACTTGTGAAAGGTAGTTTTATGTTTACATATGAATATTTTCCCTTACATTTTATCTTTTTAGTATTTTTTTGGATCGGATGTTATTTACTGACAAAGGGGGTGGTGCTTGCCAAACGAAAATCAACCCTAAACAGTATATTGTTTGCGAGTATTCCCTTACTTTTAATTCCAGTTTCAATACCTATTTCAAACGAAATCCAGTTCTCACTATCTGGTTTATATAATTTTTCTGCTAGAGGTGTATCTATCTTTACGGTGTCTACTTTGAGTTTTTTATCTTTAGTGATGTTTTTCTTAGGAACAAAACGCACATGGAAAGATAGACCACTTCCTATTGCCTCGTACGTGTATTTTCCACTACTAATTGTTTCGGTTGTGGTATTCAACGAATACAAAAACTTTATCAATATTCCCATCCATCTTGATATGTTCCACCAAGGAGAAGACTTGATCACAATACAACAACTTTTTTCGCATGGAAGCATACCCTTTGTTAATATTTATCCCACCCATGGCATTTCCAGTTTAGTTAGTCAGTTTTTATACTCAGTAGTAAATGGTTACAAAGCGTTTGAACCTTGGTTGTGGGAATGGGGCATTAAAATCTTTGAGATTGTTTTTTTGTATTTTGTCACTTACTCGCTTACTAATTCGTTTTTTGCCACACTATCTTTACTCTTCCTTCCTTTACTGGGTGTTTTTGGAGGTACGCGTTTTATTTATGGACATAGTACGTCTCTTGCAAACACATATTATCTGTCTTCGTTTGCCATGGCCCTTTCGTTTATTTGGCTCGTTAAAAAACCAAGTTATCGTCGGTTGGTTGCCTACTGGTTTGCCTGTGTATTTTTCACCGCATGGAGAGTCGATTTTGGAATTGCTTGTTTTGTTTCTGCCATTTTTATACTCATGGTTCAAAATCTTTTTAAACTTATTGACAAGCGTGTATCAGTAATAAATTTTAAGCAAGTCTTATCATCTTTGTTTCTCGTGGGAATATTCACCGCCTCACTTGGAGCTTTTGCTAGCTATATAGGAAATGAGTCTCTTTCTGGATTAATTGGACAAGCGTTTGAATTTGTGAAGTTTCAAGCTCAAGCACAAGGATTAATAAACATTGCCGCCTCGTATTCACCAGTGGCTATTTTCCAGTATTTTTTACTTCCACTGATTGGTGTATTTTATGTCTTATTCTTCACCGTTAGTGCTCTGAAAAAAAACCTTCACCGGTTTACATCAATCCAATATCTACTTCTTTTCTTGGCGATTTTTTCTTTAGTTATGTCCTTACGTTCAGTTCAACGACAGTCCTTGTTCGTACTTGGGTTTAATCCTTATTTATTTATTTTCCTAGGGATGGCTATTCCTTTTTATGTTAAGTCTTTTTCAAAAGAAGGGGCAATGATTTTCTTTTCAGTTGCTTTGTTTGCCTATCAGCTTTTCTCCCCTTCAAGTTCAGCATTGCTAAAAGACACTAGACTTGTTAATCTATATAACTGGGAGAACAAAGAAAGTAGGGTGAGAGTTAATGATTCACAATATAAAGAAATAGCTAGTTTTTTAGTTGATAATTTAGAGGGTGAACAGACGTTTTTAGACATGACGAGCTCGCCGATGTTGTATGTCGTGACGGATAAAAAGTTCGTAAATTATTTTATACCTAGTGCATATTGGACGTCAGATGTTATCCAAGATTTTTCACTCGATAAAATTAAAAAAGCATATGATAAAAATGAAATCCCTATTGTTGTCTTTAGGCAACCGATTACACACGCTAATAGCATTGATGGTGTTCCAAATGAAATAAGAAGTTACAAAATTTATGAATTTATTTATGACAACTATACTCCACTTGGATATGTAGACGGATATTTATTATGGAAATCAGAAAGATTCTCTGCTTTAAATGCCAATGGGCTACTTCCTCAAACTATTTTGAGCCAAGAGTTTGATTTTAAGAAGTTGCCATATGTGTGGGGTACGTTTGATGAAAAGAATGCAAGTGAAAATACAAAAATACTTGCCGCACTTATTGATGAACGAACAGTGATAAATGCAAGTAGTTCTGCAAGACTCTTGGTTGAGAATGGTCTTGATAAGACCACAGGTAATTATGTTCATCTCAAATTAAAATCAGACGCCATTGGCAAGCTTGAGATTAACTACTGTAAAACTCCAGAATCTAATATCCTGATTGATCTAGTGCCTTCTGATACGGCTACAGAGTATCTCGTAAGGATTAGCGCCCAATACTGTTGGATGAAACAAGAAATTGATGAGGTTATTCTTTCTCCATCTAGTAGAATAGAAATTGTAGAAGCATTTATTAGAAAAGGAGATTAACTTATTATGAAAATTGCGCTTTGTCTTATTACATGGAATGAGCTTGATGGATGTAAACATGATGTCCCCTTGATTAAAAAAAATGCTTTCAATGAAGTCTTTGCGATTGATGGTGGAAGTAAAGATGGCACCATTGAGTACTTAAGAAAAAATAAAATTCCTGTTCATATTCAATCTAAAAAAGGCCTTAATGCTGCACACATATTAGGAGTAGAAAAGTGTAAGTCGGATGCTATTATATTTTTTCACCCGAAAGGAACAGTACCAGTTTCAGATACATTAAAGTTTCATAAATTTTTTGAAAAAGGTTATCAGTTTATTGTTGCAAGCAGAATGATGAAGGGGGGAAAGAATGAAGATGATGATAGTTTCATTAAACTTCGTAAGTGGCTTGTACTAAGTCTGGGAGGATTACTTTCTTTATTGTGGCGAAAAAAAGGAAATGTGATTTGGGATGTTCTTCATGGTTTTCGTGGAATGACTTTAGAGACTTTCAAGAAAACTAACCCTTCATTCACTGATGGTCCCACAATCGATATTAATGGGGTAGTGAAGGTATATAAAAATAATATCAAAAGGATAGAGTTTCCTACCAAAGAAAACCCACGCATTTCTGGAGAGACCCATTTTAAGACAATTCCTTTTGGAATAGTGATAATAAAATATTTGTTTAAGGAAATTACTTCTTCAAAGTAGTTTTTTTGAAGTAGAGATTTGAGAAGAAAAGCGTTTTAATGATTATGTATGCAGAAACTGGAATTAAGAAACCAGATGACCTATCGAGTGATTTGACGATAATGTTCCACCAATCTACTTGAAAAGACCAGATATATAGTCCCGCAAAGTAGAATGTGATGCTTATGGCCAGGATTAAACTGAGAAATAGGATCGCCTTATCTTTTATGGTGTGTTTCCAATTTAGAATGGCAGCAAGAAGAGCCGTGGAGTGTATGACAAAGGGAATAGACCATGACTCGACCATCAACTTAGCCACAACGAGAGGTGCCCCTGTAAATATGCCTAGAACCGATTCCACATACCCCAATATCGAGGTCGGGATTGCTTCTGGACGACCACCAACAGCTATGGCAAAGTGATTCCATATAAAATACTCTGACACACAGTAACCGGTAAGAACTAATATGTAAATTATTTTGTGCTTGAATTTGTCCTTGAAGAGTATTGTTATGGAATAGGCAATGACAATAGCTAACCACATTGGCTCCAGATGTCTTATCCACGTAGAAGTAGAAAGAAGTAGAGTACCATAGGCAAAGCTCCATAACTTGTGAGTTTTTAAGTGCAATAGTAATAATAAGATTCCACCAACTAGATATAGATCGTAGGGAAGATTTGTATATTCTTTTATTGCAACGTTAAAAATACTCCCATTTGCAGCAACAAGCGCGACCAATAATGCAGCCCCTTTTGTGCCTAACGAATATCTTGAAACTGAAAATGACAAAAAAAGTAACGTTGCTAAGGTTATTGAGTAATATATGCTAATCGGTATAGCAAGAAGCTTACCCCAAAGGAAGTGGATTATAGAAGTGAAAGGAGGATATAGTAAATAATAATGCTTGTTTAGATTATCAAAACTTGAGAGATTTGACATGTCTGAAAACTTCATCCCTATTGCAAGGAATTTTGCTCTGGCTTCGTATAGTGCAATTGCATCCCAATGAAGTGATATCTTGATGGAGTTTAGGTACAAAGAGAAAGCCACCACCAGCCCCGTGATGACAAACAAAAATATTGTTGTGATGCTAAGATTTTTCTTTGTTTTTATGTGTTTTTTCGATTTGCGTAATTTGATGTATGCGATAACCCCAACCGACATTAGCAGAAGCAAACCTATCAAATTTACCACCTCAAGTCCGGTGTTTGAAAAACTACCTTCATTGAAAATAAAGAACATTTTCGCCGCGATCATGGTGATAATCATTAGTGTTGAGAGTATAAATTCAAGCATGTTCAAAAAGTAATTTTATTAATCTCGACCCCATTACTCATGGAGCTGACACTTAATGACTTGTAGAATATCTCTGTTGTTTCATCAAAAACTATAACTTTTCTAGTGAGGTCAATGATTGGCCAACTTACTTTGTCAATTATCTTAGTAAAGTATGCTGATTCAAATTGCCCTGCAAACTCTTGATCAACAAATAAGGCACCACTCACTAATGGTCTTGGGAAAAGGAAGAAGCGGATTAACGGTTGGTTGCCTATTGCGGGCCAATTGTCTCCTTGTGGAGGATGAATGATTGTGGAATCTTCTGGAGTATCTGTTGCAAGCGCATCAAGATACTTGTGCCTAGAACCGACTTTGGCCTCATAACTTTCATGAGATTCTACCACCAATTTTGACCAGTTAATGAATGGGTAGAAGGCTGCCATTATTAATGTTAGAAACCCTACTACACATAAAAAGAATGATGTTTTTCCGCGGAAAGTACCGCTAACATAAGGTTTTATTATATATCTGTTTTTAAAAAGACCAATATTTTTGTCATAGATAGACTTGCTGGTATTACTTGAGGTTAGGTTGCTCAACTTGTTGATTATTAAAATTAAGGAAGTAATTATTTGATAGCCTGCAATGAATGACATTATGCTCAAGTGAGTAAGAATGATGCCGTAATGCTCATATACGTAGTTTGGATAAAACGTTTTTTCAAGGTTGATAAGTTTGGCAGATGACAGAATGAACATCAAACTGGCAATAGTTATCAAAAAAATTACCACGTATTGGGCTTTTCTTAATTTAGACTTTAAAAAATCATCGTACCAAGAGGTAAAAATTACAAATGCTAAAAAGGAGAGAAAGAGTGGTAGATATAATAGTACTGTAGACATTCCATGAATACTGAAGTTTAAGTTAATGTTGCCCTTGATGTACTCAATTCTTAGGACCGTTAGTAACGGAGACAAAAGGAAAGCGGCCCAAGTGACAAGCAGCGTCATGGGCTGCTTAATTATTTTCTCTAGTCGGTTAATTATGTTCATAGCTTTCGTATCTCCCAGTAATATACATGCTTGTCAGGGTGCAGTGGAGGATCTATCACTGTCCTAATCGGTTTCATGACAAAATTTTCTTTGAATTTTATCGGATCTATTCGATCAACTGAGTATGTTTTTTGGTCTATTGGCTCGTAACCTTTGTCAGCTAACTCACTGATTTCCACCTGAGAATCAAAGGGTGTCTTAGAAAATAGATAACCATTTTGTGGTATTTGATCAGTAATCCTTTGGACATCTGTATCTTGGCCAAATAAATATTTTAAATGAATCGGTATTTCATATAGAAACTCCCAATTATTAATATTGTCTTTACCATTTACATATAGCTCTTGGTTTGCGTATTTGGCAATAACCTGCATTTGATCCGCCTCGTATTTATTAAAACCATAGAACCAGTTACTATAATTGATTGTTTTGGCAAGATTTAGAGGGAATCCATGAAAAAATAGATTCGCCACCACTATTATCGATACCGCATTGAATATGTGTTTCTGTAACAAGCTGTTTTTTTTAACTAGTCTTGTTTTTAGATATTTGTAGAACTCTTGAAATAAAGCCATGATAAGAATAATTAACCCAAACACCACTATTAATTGATACCTATCAAGCACATACCTCCATGGTAGCAAAACTCCAATAAAAGATATTGTGAAAATCAACCAGTAGGACAGTTTGGGAGCCTTTAAAATATTTTTTATCTTTTTTCTTAGCATGAAGATTGCGAAGATGATAACGATTGATAATTTCAAGAAAGGAGATAGAGAATTTAGTAAAAGCTTAGTATGGAACATGAGATTTCGGAGCATAGATAATGGGGAGATCATGTAGTTACTTGCGTATATTGGTATGTCTAGTGATATTTGTGTCAAAAGTGTTTTTGAATAAACTATTCCCAATAACAAGATTATTGCTGGTATGGAAAACATCATCATTGTTTTTTTGGGTATTTTGTTGCCAGAAAAATACCATTCAAACAATAGTAGTGTTGGTATGATGGCAATGTTTGACTCTTTTATTAAAATTGTCCACACAAGCAGAAGTGTTAAGAAAATAAATGATTTTGAACTTTTCTTCTGTGATTTTTTTCTGTTTAAGTAAAGGTAGGAAAAAATAGCGAGAAATATTACTTGGTACGGTTCGTTTGTTCCTAGGCGAATAACATTTTCAGTGAATGAATAATTTGTAAAAAATAGAATAGTACCCAACAACGTAAATAGCGAGTTTATGCCCAAATCCCTGAGTATAAGTGCAAGAAGAAAAACAGTGGCATACCCCGTGGCAAAGACCCTAAAAATATGATGGGCCTGAGCATTATCTCCGAAGAAACTATAGATTGTGTTATTTATTAACCAATAAGCAGGTCTGAATCTGCTTACACCAAATTCGAAAGTTTGATCAACAAAAACTGAACAATCTTTTTTTTGAACACAGTCTTTTAGATATGACCAGCTTTGAACCAAAACTTGACCATCATCAACTAAAGAAAAACTATTTATTTTGTGAGGTTTTAAGAACACTGAAGAATATAAAAAATATACCGCGGTAATAATACCAATTAATAAAATATTTTTTTTAATGAATTGTTTCATTTTTTTTGAAAAAATATTTGTACAGAACCACCCAGATATTTTATTACTGGAATTTTATTCATTGGACTTATGGTCTTGTCAATTAAAATGAGAACTTCTGATGGTATGAATTTTAGCGGCCAAACATACTCTGACATCAAAATATCTACTTTGTTAAACCCTGTGAACTCTTTCTTGATGCCAATTGGGTTAATAGCCCATTCATCTGGAGAATCCCCAACCTTACTTTTAAGAAATTTATTTGATTTAATCAAAAATACAACCGGATTTAATATGTTAGGTTCATAAAAATATACTACTCCGTTTGGTTTTAAAATTCTAAGTGCTTCTTGTTTAAATTTTTTAATATCTAAATGGTGTAGAGCATAAAATCCATAGACAACATCTACTGAGTCGTTTTTCAATTTTGTTTTATAGGCGCTTTGTGCGGTAAATGATACATTTTTTTGTGTCTTACATTTTTTGCGTGCGACCTTAAGAATGTTATTTGAGATATCAAGTCCTATTATTTTAGTTTTTGGAAAATGTTTTGCGATTCTCATTGTGTACTCTCCTGTCCCACAACCAACTTCTAATATCTTGAGGTTTTTCTTATTTTTTATGTATGGCTTAATAAGGTTGACGAAACTTGTTGTTTTTTTATTAAGCTTATATTCAGTAAAAGAGTCCGAGTATCCGTAGTTAGTGTCGTATGAAGAAGCCATTTTATTGAAATGTTCTTTTTCCGTCAATTCATTTTTGGATTTTATGGATGTCATGCTTTTCTAAAAACTGCAGATATTGATATACCAAAAGGATATCTTATGTACTTTAGGGCTTGTATCTCTTTGGTAAATAAGAATTTTAAAATAGAGTTGATCACACCCATGTTGGCAATATCATAATTCAAACTATTATCATAGCTCGTAAAATGCTTGAAGAAACGTACTCTACTTAACAATCTTATTAAGATTATTGCTGGGCTCAGAAGAAAATTAAAGTAAGCTGTTTTCTCGACTTTTAAATTTGAGTTTTTTGCTAGATTGACTACATCTTTTTTTGAATATCTTCTTTTATGTCCTTGGTTTGAATCGTGTTCTGACCAAATAAATTTTAAGGCTGGATTTGTACAAATTATTCTTCCATTTTTTTTCAAGACCCTTTTTGCTTCACTTATTGCCTTTGCATCATTTCCTATGTGCTCAAGGACATCAAGAAAAAGAACAATGTCAAAATAATTATCATCAAATGGAAGATTTAAAGCGCTCGCTTTAAAGATATTTTTATGACCTCTCTTTTTTGAAAAACTTATTGCTTTATTTGAGGAATCGATGCCGAAAAGTTGAGTGTTTGGATAGGTATCTTGGAGAAATGAAAGTGTTTCTCCTGTACCACACCCGACGTCTAGAATTTTCTTAGGTCTTGATTTACCAATAAATTGCTTCAAGATTTCTTTTCTTCCTTCCCACCACCAATGGATCTGTTCTACTTTATTAAATTTTTCAAGTAATCCTTCATTCATGCTTTTCGACATATTGTGCATTATACTGAATAATTTGCTGGTTCGTAGCCACAAAAAATTATAATTACTGATGAAAATCTAGACTATACTTATTTAAGAAAGAAATAAGTTATCATGGTTATTTTCCATAATATCCAATGTAAGGCTCTCCAGATTATTTTATTATTATTATCTACATGAATTTGGTAGTCTTCTATAAACTGTTTATCATAACCTCTAGAACCCTTTGAATTTGGATGTACTCTAAAGACTGCTAAGTCCTGCTTTAAACGAACGGGCAGAGACATTTTAGAACACCTAAGCCAATAATCGTAATCAAAAGCATAATGATATTTTTGGTTGAATAATCCCACTTGATCAAACAAACTTTTTCTTAAAAAAACAGCCGGTTGGTTTATCCAATTAAATAAATTCAACCAAAACTTTGCCTGATGAATTGGAATTAAATGTTTAATAGTAAATGTCCACTTCAATCTTGACTCGGTAACTTGACAATTACCCACTAACCATTCTGTCTTAGGATTTTTCTTGAAGGTTTTAACCACTTTTTGAAACACACCTGGTAAATAATAGTCATCTGAGTTTATATAGGCAATAACATCCCCTGTTACTATTTTTAGAGCTTTATTTAAGGCATCTACTTGACCTTTATCTTTTTTTGATTGCCATTTAATTATTTTGGGGTACTTTTTGGCGTATTTTTTTATTATCTCTACAGACCCATCTGTTGAACCACCGTCAAAAATCAAGTACTCAATATTTTTATAGTTTTGGGAGACAACTGACTTGATGGTTTGCTCTAAAAACTCTGCTTGATTAAAGGAAAGAGTGATTATTGATAACTTCATTCTTCACTTATGGCTCTCGTGGGGCAAACTTCGATTGCCAGTTTTATTTTTTCTTGTATTTTGGGATCTTTTAAGTCTGCTTTTTGGTCGATTCTAGCAAGACCGTCTGTTACTTTAAATAGCCCATCCGTTGCGTCCTCACAAGCAAAGCAACCGATACATTTGTTTTTACTTACTATTACTTTTTTCATTTTTTACTGGCTTTTTTGATAGCTTTTTGACTGACCATTCTTCTAATTTGTTTTTGTAAATTTTTTATTTCAATATAATTTTGAAATCCAAGATAAGCCAAAATCATAAAGGCAGCAATCATCAGAAGATCCATTGTACGAGCAACAAAAAGTTGAGCCAAAATTGGGTCTAGTACTTTGGGGAAAAGAGCAAAGTAAATAAAAGCTAGCCATAGAAAAACCCATGAATAAAACTCTATCTTATTTAGACTACCTCTCTTGCTGTGTAAAAAAGTTATGTAAAGCATAAATCCAGCAAAAGAAATTGAGATTATTTGAATACCTAAGAAAGCTTCCACCATATTGATTTTTGTAAAATTTTAATTGCATCTATGATTGTAACACCCTTGTACTTATTTATATAAATTGTCTCTATGGGGAATTCTACCCATTTTAGCTTGTCTGTGTGTTTCCCTAACCTGGCAACAATTTCTGTCTCTACACCATAACGAGGTGATGTCCACTTAAGTAGGTTGTAGGCTTTTTTGTTTAAAGCTCGGTAACCAGACAAGATGTCCGAGATATATACCCCAAAAAGGACATTTATGTATATGGAGGCAAACTTGTTTCCCAGCAAGCGAACTAGAGGTGCCTTAAGGCTGGGCACTCTTGATGCAAAGACCAAGTCATTGTTTCTAAGTAATTTTTTAAATTTAGGTAAATGCTTGGGATCATGTTGGAGGTCTGCGTCTATGAAGATAACTGCTTTAGCACCTTTTCCAAAAGCAAAGTCTGCGCCTGTTTTCATGGCCATACCCTTACCCAGGTTTATCTGGTGGCGAATTAAAGTAGCTTTAGAGTCTTTGGGTAAACTTTCAGGAACACTTGAACCATCATCAACTACAACTATATTTTTTTCGTTTATATGTTTTTTAACTTCCTTTAAAGTCTTGGTTAAGCGACTACCTTCGTTAAAAGTAGGAATAATTAGATATGTCATGATATGGGTATTGTATATTTTTTTTAATAAAAAAACCCCCACAGGATATCTGTGGGGGGGGGTGAAGTTATTTTTATCTTAAATCATTGTGCTTTCCAGCTATCGTAATCCGCATAAAAAATGGCAGCGGGTAAATTTGATCCTGGATGATCCAACCAGCCAATGAAAGGTCTGTCGAAGACTAATATTTCCGTTTCGTCTGGAGACGTACCCCTTCTTATTACCCTGGGTCCTTCGAGATTTGTTCTCAACTTGAATCGTTGATATGCCTGGGAAATAACCCATCGTTTATTTGAATTTTGATCGTAAGTGTAAGCTCCAGAGAGAAAACTAATGTCTGGCTTAAGATCTAACCTGATTTGGGGGACTTTGATATGTCCAAAAGGTCCGATAAGAGAGCCTGTACCTGGAGACATCATTGTGTTGAAAACAATTTGCAGTAGATCAACTGGATTTTTAGGAGGTGAATCTGGCATGGTAAGCCAGAGAGAATTGTTGTCTTTGGTGTGTATGCATATCAATTCATTGTCTAAACTTTGAATATGACTGACAAAATAAGAACCTTCGGGAATTTTGACACCAGCATGATTGTTGTAATCACCACCGTAGATTTCACAAAGAGAAACTTCTTCAGAATACTGTATCAACTCGTCAAGAATTGATATGATACCAATCCCATTAAGAGACCTGTCGAACATTTTACCGAGATCATTTGCCTCTAGAAATTCATTGAGAACTTCCCAGTCTGGAGAGGCTTTTCCCTTGAAACCTTCAGACCTGGAGAGCATGTCATGGAAGACTCTGTAAAACTCCAAAGCAACTGCTTGTTCTGGGTTTACTGCTTTCCAGTATTGATTTTTACCTGAGTAATTTTTTTCTAGTCTGTTTATAGCGTGAAAAACTGTACCCATGTCGATCGCCATGCTGTTCATCATTTTTTCCTCCTTTTGGAAAAATATTTAAAAAACATTTGTGAAAGTGCTGATATGTTTTATCTAGAATTTGAATTGTAACACGAAAATTCCTTTAATAGATTATTATGAGATTAAAATGATTGTTTTTAGGATATAAAATAGCCTCGAGTACAGAGAGCGATCGAAACAATAGATAGAATAACTGAGACTAGAACATAGAGATTTTGATATTTTTTAGGAGCTTTATTAAAAAATAGAGCCAGCACAATAAAGGCTGGAAAAATAGTTAGTACATATTTAGGTACTGAAGAAAAAGTACCTGCAAGCGTAGGGACCAGCAGTGATAGAGTAGCAAAGACTGCATAACTAAGCCTGGTTTTCTTGAAAGCGTGGAAGACCAATCCCAAAAAAAACACCATAATCACTAGCTCCAAGACGATGGTGAAATATATTGGATCAGTAAAGAGACTTAGCTGAGTCAACATCCTAAAGTACCTGTAAAAAACTTGGTGTAATAAAATTAACTTGTTGACCACCCTATTGGCCCCAAAGCCTGGTTGAGTACTAATGAAATTAATCCATTTACCTGTATGCAAAAATTGAAAACGCATGAATGATAGTAATCCCAGTGGCGGCAGAAGCATGAGTACGGAACGAGGATCACTAAGTGTTTTCTTTAAATTTGTTTTGTTTTGTTGCCAGAGTTCGATTATTATGGCGGGCCAAAGAAAAATACCTGCAAAACGAGTGGCAGATGCGATAGTAGCCAGCAAGACTGCCGGTAGAAATAGTTTTTTTCTAATCAGGTAGAAGACCGAGACCGCAAGAAGAAAAAATAAAGATTCTGGGCTGACCGAACCAAAGAAAAATGATGTGGGAAATATGAGCAATAAAAAAGCAGCCCTTAAAGCTACCTCTTTTTGAAAGTCTAGTAGAACTAACTTGTAAAAAACATATAGACCTAAAATAAATGAAAGATGGGAGACAACTAAGGCGCTAGCAAGGTATGATCCTAAAAATGAGAATGTCTTTATTAGATAAGGATATACTGGGAAAAAAGCATACTGATTTTGAGAGTGTAGATTTTCGTAACCATTCTCTGCCAAGTTGAGATAAGTTAGACCGTCAAAGTTAGCCCACATGGTAGACAGGTCACTAAATGAAAATGTGCCAGACTGAAGAGTGTAGCCAGAGCGAAGAGGAATAAAAAAAATCGCGAGTATCGCGATTGCTAAAAGAGAAAATCTCCAGGTTAAAAGATGGTAAAGAAATTTTTTCACTTTCATTTTAAGGGTTCGTTGATTTTACACGATTTGCACTAGGCAATGAAGTGGCCTGTTAAAAATGCGGTGAGTAGTACAAGTTGAAGAGTAAAACTTGCAGCAAGGATAGGAAAATGAAGTTTGACTGGTAACTTAATAAAGTAGATTGGGAACAAAACTAGCAAGTACCTTGGAAGTGACTGAAGAGTCCCTGTAAAGGAAGGAATGATCGAGCCTAAGAATACATAAAGTGAGTAAGAGAATTGTTTTTGCTTGTAAAGAATAAGAGATGCCAAGAGACCTACTACTAGACTTAGTATCTCTAGTAGAGCTACCCAGTACTGAATAATAGTGGGTGATACAGTAGTGATAATCTTAAAGTAGCGATAGATGGTCTGTAAAGGAAAAGTAATAGTTGACTTACCCCAAAGAGAAAGAGCGGTAAAAAAGGCGAGTGGATCTTGGTAAATTAATTGTAGGTAGACCATGTAACTACCTAAACCTAAAGGAATCAGCAAGAGCGGGACAACGGGTTTATAAGAGATAAGTTTTAATCTTTTGTTTTTTGGTAGCTTTAGAAAAAACTCTAGTAGGAGTGAGGGGAAAAGTAGAATTCCATAGAACCTTGAAAGAGAGGTCAAGAAACCTAATGCACCTGAAAGTAAATATTTTTTTTCTTTAAAGAAATGCCAAGACAACAGAGACAGAAAAAGGAACAGGCTTTCTGTATAACCTGCCAGAAAAAAGAAAGAGAGAGGAAAAAATATCAAGATAATAGCCGCCGTTGGTTTTTTAAAAAGCTTAACAATAACTAAAACTGATAAGTAAGTACAAAGCAAGGAAATAAGGAGAGCTGAAATTAGATGACTTTGAGTCATAAAACTTACGAAGTTTATCATTATTGGGAAAAGCGGAAAAAAAGCTGTTTGAAATTTCTTGATGTAGCCAAAGTGAGCAATGTTTTGATAATGACTACCGTCAAAGTTCAGCAAGTGCCTTATGCTGGGAATATTTTCCTTAATCATTGAAGTTGATTCGTATGAGTAATCAAAGAAAGCAGGGGTTGAACTTAAAAAAGTAAAGGCATAGATAGTGATTACCCAAACAAAAAATACTAAAAAGATTTTCTTCATAATGAAAGTGCTTGGGTGTAAACCTCTACTGTTTGATCAGCTGTCTGTTTCCAAGTAAACTGCTTAGCTACCTCTTTGGCTTCTTTAATAAGTTGATTCTTTTCTTTATCAGAGAGGTCAAGAGCTTTTTGGAGAGCATTCTGTAAACTATCTTGACTTTGTGGATCAAAAGTAATGGTTCCAGGAGCGTAGATCTCTGGCAAACTACTAGTGTCGCTTGATACGACTAGACAACCTGCATGCATGGACTCTAGTACAGGTAGACCGAAGCCTTCGTACAAGGAAGGTTGACAGTAAAGGGTGGCTAGTGAATAGAAGGCTAGAAGCTCTTTGTTGGTAATAAATCCGGGAGTAATGACATGAGAGTAGCCTCTTAATTTAACTAAATCTTGCAACTCCTTATGAACTTTACCTTGAGGAGCTTTTTTAGCCACACCACCACCAGCTATGACTAAAGGGATTTTTAAAACCTTGGTTGCTTCTGCTAAAGCAGGAAGGTTTTTATTAGGGTTGGGCCCACCAGCTACAGTAAGAATGAATTTTTCTGGTAGATCAAATTTTGATTTAATTTTTCCCACCGAAATTGGAGAAGGTTGAGTTTTGTAAATTTTATCTGTTGCTAGGGGAGTCACAAAAACTTTTTCTGGAGGAAGAAGAAAGATTTTTATTAGATCTCTTCTTGAGTTTTCCGAATCAGTGATGATAGCTGAAACATTTACCAGAGACAATCTTTGTCTTAATAGATTAATACTTCCTTTAAGGCCTTTTGGATACAAATGTGAAAGGACTAGCGGGGTTAAATCATGAACAGTAACTACTGTGGGGTATTTTTTTTTGAGAGGTAGGGTAGGGTAAAAAAGATCGAAAAAAGTGTAATGCTCAATATCTGGATCATTAGTGACCAATTTTATAGATTGGTTTTTTCTTAGAGCTTCTTTAAGGTTTTTAGCGTAGTTTCCTACTCCCCTACCCTTGGAGTGTTCACCTGAGTTTAGTTGAATCCTTAATTTATTCATGACTTGTTCTTATATATTTCCCAAAGCTTCATGTAGGAGAAGGCGTGGTGGAAACCCGAGTAGAGAGAGAAAACAAACCCAGGGAAACCATCTAAAAAACCTCTGTGGCGGATATATAAGGAAAGGAAGGTTTTTGTGGGTTTAAAAAATAAGTAAGTTAGAGTGTTTAAAACTGTGATTTTAACTCCCCTACCTTGTAGAAGCTTGGCCTCTAGATCAGAGTAACGATTTTCGCGCTCTAGATACCTTTCAAACTTGGGAGTAGCTAAATGGTCTAGGTCTGACTGTAACCATCCGACTGTACCAGACACATCTAGTTGTTCGTGTACTGTTTTGGCAGGCAAGATTGCCTTACCTTTTTGGAAAAGTCTGATGACTGGATCTGGGTACTGACCAGTGTTTTTTAGATATCTACCTAGGAATAGGTTTTTTCTAGGTAACCAGTAGGCAGCAGCTGGTTGAATCAACTTTTTAGGCTTAGGAAAAAACAATAAAGATCGCTTGATGGGTGAAAGCCAAGAATCTACCCCAAAGTACTCCCCTGATAGTATCCCGGAAATTTCTTTTGCCATCTTAAAGGTAAGCCTTTCATCGGCGTCCATTTGGAGAACCCAATCTTTGCTGGCTTTTTTAATAGCCTTGTTTTTAGTAACATGGAAAATTGGTTCGTGCTTTACTTTGTAAACTAAGGCGCCGTGCTTCTTGGCTATCTCTCTGGTTTTATCTGTTGAAGACTCGTCTACAATTATTATTTCATCCGCCACCGAACTAACCGACTTTATGCAGTCAGCAATGTTTTCTTCTTCATTGTAGGTGGCTAAAACCACCGAAAGGGTCTGCTTTTTCATAGCAAGGTAATTATATACGACTGGTCTCGTAAAACTTAAACGCGGGCTCTTTATTAGGGAACAATACCTCGTAAATAGTTTTTTCTTTTTCGTCAACACCTTCTTCTGTCGTGATAATTAAAGTATTTTTTGCTTTACTGTCTTCTCCCCAGTCTATGGCTTTAAATTTGAGCTTGCCAAAGGCATTTACCGTGGAGAAACCAAAATTGTCTCTTGGTTCTAGTTTTATTTCCTGTTGGAATTTATCTGGTGGGTACTGTAAGAAAAAAGCCATGATTATGTAGGGTTGATCATAACGGTTGGAAATGATGATGGAATCATATTTGTCTCCATTCTTTTTAATGTAATCGGCCACCTGATCAAAACCGTACTGCCAGGCAAAGGGGAGCTCCTGAGGATAATGGGTGTAGTATTGATGCAGGTAACGGGTGCTGCTGTAAGTTAGTAGGGCAATAAATAAAAGACCAGATATCGTAGACACCACTTTGTTTTTCTTTAAAAAGTTGAAGAATTCGTATATTCCAATAGCAGAAAGAACAGTAAGGGGAATCACCATGTTTTGAGCCCTTAAGGCATGAGGTGACTGAAAAGTAAGAGCGGCGGCCAATGGAGCTATTAGAAACCAAAACAGAACAACTTTTTTACCCTTAGTATTCATTTTGAGTAAATTAAATATTCCTAATACATAAAATGGTGCTAAGAATAGGTAAGACTGTCCCATTCCAGGCACCTTACTTCTAGCAATTTCATCACCAGTAACAAGCAAAAACCTAGGTGAATAGTGAGATAGGTAGTTTGACAGGAAACGTCTTGAGTAAGTTAGGTACTTATTGTGGATAAGTCTAGTTGAAATGGAATTAGGATTAGGTGACTGTCTACGTCTTTCTAAGGCCTCCCATAATGGACCCTCATCTGAAAATACTGAGACTCCAGAAAAACGCGATGTACCTTCTGATCCAAACATTTGCTTGCCTACAGGCAAAAACAAGACGATGCCTAGAATAGCTGAAATAACCATGTGTTTGTCTATCTTAATTTTGGAGCGATATATATATAGAAGAGATAGGACTACAAGCGGGGCAACCAACCTCATGGAGTGATAGGCGTATAAGGAAGCTACTAGAGAGGTGCTTGAAAGAAAAAAGTATTTTGATTCCTTTAAAGCTTTGATAAATGCCCAGACACCCAGCAAAAGAAAGAATGTAGCCGAATTTGCCTCCCAGCCACCACGAGAGAAGTGTAAGTGCCAAGGAGAGATTGTAAGCAATAGAGCTGTAAGCAACCCCACACCTTTCTTTTTAAAAAGTTGATTGGTGAGAAGATAGATGAGATAAACGGAAGCAACACCTAGAATAGCGGACGGAAGACGTACCGACCAAACGTTTAACCCTAAGGTTTTTACAAACGGAAGAACGAGGTAGAAATATAGAGGTGGTTTATAGTCATCGAATGACCTGAAAACTAAGGGCCAGGAGGCACTGTGTTCGTCTTTACCGGTCTCTAAGAGTGAGTAGGCATTGTAACCTATGGCTGCTTCATCAGCGTTTAAACCAGCTGGGAATTTATCTAAGGCATACAACCTAAGAATAGAGGCTAAGATAATTATTAGAAGTATGGCTATTTTATTTTTCATAACTTGGAGGTCTTTACTAACCTGAATGCAGGCTCCCTGTTGGGTATCGATATTTCACTATAGTACTCTACCCTACCGTCATTTATGTTAAATTCGTCAGGAATGTTTCCTCTAGTGCCAACAAACCAAGTGTTTGCGTGGTTAAAGATCTCTGTGTGGCTGAACTGATGGAACTCTATTTTATCCCCCACCCTATCTACTTTACCAACATCGATACCTTGGCCTTGATATGAATTGATTTTTTGGTAAGCTGCGGGGTCGAATTGGTTATAGAATAGGTAATAAATATAAGGTTGACCATAAACGTCGGTAAAAATAATATTGTTAGCCTCTGGTAGTGTGTTTATCTGATCAAAGGCCTGCTTGTAACCATAGTTGAACTCTGGGGCCAGACCTTCAAATGAGTGATTAAAGTAGATATTTATAGTCAAAACAATATTTAAAATGACAAAGAAAAGGATGGGAAGAGTGATGATTTTTTTATATTTGGTTAAAAAATAATGCAAACCTAGAGCAGAAATAATACTTAAAGGTATGACAATGAATAAAGCCCTAAAGGTAGAAAACTCTGCCAGGGTCATGGAGGCTGGTATTGGACTTAAAAAAAGAAGTGAGAGAACCAGGTTCCGTGACTGTTTGTTTTTCAACTTAGCTAGAGCTGCAAAACCCAAGAGTAAGAAAAAAGCCTCGGTGATATAAAGCATGCCTTGCTTGGGCAGGTTACCTCTTTCTGTTATGGTCGAACCTTGGTAAAACAAAACTTCTGGAGAGAAATGGTAAAGATATCTTGATGCAATTAACTGAGATGTTAGCAAGGGCTGGTTGTGAAATAGCTTGTCACCAGACAATTGTGGCTTGTAGCCAAAGATACTTAGACGAGCCAAGCGATTACCTGCAGGGCCGGTTAAGTTAAGAATAAAGAAGAATGATAGTAAAAGACTGGAAAAAATAGCGACAACCTTGTGGCTTTTTGGTATTAACCAGCTTGAAAAACTTTTTTTGACTTGAGGGAAGTAGATTACAAGAAGACCTAAAAATATAAGAGGGGTAAGCATTTTTGCTCCTTGATATATAAATATGGTGGAAGCTGCCAATAAAACCCAAGGAATAAAGTATCTTGAGTTTTTCAAACTCCTTATAAAAAAGTAAATAGCAAAAAGGAGAACTGTTGTAAATATGTTAACCTCCCAAGCACCACGGGAGAAATGAATATGCCATGGAGAGAGACTTAAAACGAGAGCTGCTAAGAGAGCTTTCTTTTTGTCAAACAACTGATTGACTAGAAGATATACCCCAAAGATGGCTAAGGTGCCGGCAATGACTGAAGGAAGACGTACAGCTACTTCTGTAAGCCCTGTAAGAGCTATAAATGGCACGGCTAGATAAACATAAAGGCCGGGCTTGTAGTCACCAAAGGACTTGAAGGTTAAAGGCAAGAAAGTGCCATGTTCGTCTCTAGCAGTTTTTAAAATTGAGTAAGCGTTGTAACCTAGACCGGCTTCATCCCAAGTTAAACCTGGAGGAAGAGTGGAGAGTTTGTAAAAGCGAAGCAAGAAGCCTAGAGTTAAGATTGCTACGAGCAACAAGATTGATGTCTTAGTTTTCTTGGATAACATACAGTAAGTATACCAAGAGACCATAAAAAAGCTCTCGCTATTATAAGCGAGAGCTGTGAAGAAGAAGATTGTGGAGTTGGTTTAGCCTTTAGGTTTTGTATGAGTCATGAAGAAGGCTATTGCCCCACAAACTGAAAAAACGATGACGAATGTGATATTTAAAGATGTTGGAGCATTACACACATACATCAAAATACTTGCGAGCGCAATAAATAGAACAAGCATAAGGAACTCGCCAAAAGATGTCTGCAAGAACTTGCGCATTTAAACCTCCTCTAAGATTTCTATAGTTTAACTTTTTAAGGTGTATCCCGTATTATAGGTGTTTTTCAGTCTTTGTCAAGGATAGCTATATAGAAGACCGGTAGATCGTTTTGGAAGCTGATGGTTTTTAAGATCTTTACGTTTTGGGGGAGACTCTGAGGAGAGAAAACCAATAGACTATCTTCTAAAGCTACTTGTCCCCCACTTTCTAGAGGAAGGGTGTCTTCTAGTAGCTTAGGAATCTCCCAGTCATTAACAAAGTAGGTGGTATTTACTCTATCTGTCCAGAACCAGTCTGTTTTCTTGAAACGAATGTTGTCACCACCAGGTTGGAGATTTTTAGGGTCAAGATTGGTGAAAAAGGCGTAGAAGATGTGAGGCTCACCGTAGTACTTGGTAAAGATAACCCTGTCGTAATCATCTTTGTTTTCTTCTATGTACTCTAGCGTCTCTTCATGACCATACTGCCAGGACCAGGCATATTTGGTTTGATACTCTTGGTAGTAAGAGTCTAGATAGCGGATATAGCCTAGTAAGCAGCTTAAAATTAATGATACTGATATAGCAACTTGTGCCCAACGACGCTTTTTAAAAAGACTAACTACCCAGTAAAAACCAATGCTAGCAAGAATTATAACTGCTGGAATCATGGGGTTTGGACGTATGGCTTGAGGCGGGTCAGCTGTTAGAGCGGCCCCGACTGGAGATAGTAAAAGCCAGGAGAACAAAAGATAGGTAGATTTAGATCTTTCTTTTAGCAGTAGATAGAGCCCGCCAATTAAACTTAAGATACTGACTGGTAAGGTGAATAGATTTTTACCCGGGATGGCAAACTGATACTGAGCACCTTGAGATTGATAGATAAAGTTTGGAGAGAAGTAAGATAGGTAGTATTTAGCAAACTCGGATAAAAAATAAATTGGGCGATTAAAACGAAGTTTAGCCAAAAGTGGAGGTAGAGAACTGTCTGCTCTAGATAAACCTAACTGATAAACGGCTGAGTCTGAGAGAATAGATATTTTGGAGTAGCGAGCAGTACCACTGCCAGAAAAAACTTGATAAGCGACTATGGAGAAGAAAAGAGTGATGATAGCGACTGAGATGGTGCGGACTAGGTCAAATTTAAACTTGGGACGGTAGATGATAAAGAAGATAATAAGAAGGAGGGGAACAAAGACACGAGAGACATTGTATGTATGAAGAGACAGACCTAACAAGATAGATGACGGTAAATAGAACTTAGGATTTTTAAAAGCCTTAAGTAAACAGTAAAAACCAAAGATGATTAAGGTTAAAGCTAGATTGGCTTCTAAAGCAGGTCTTGATATAAAGAAGTGCCAAGGATTGATAGCTAAAAGGAAGGCGACCAAAAAGGGTAGTGATTTTTTCTTAGGGAATAGTTGATTGGTTAATAGATAGATACCAGGAATGGCTAGGGTGCCGGCTAAAACAGAAACTAAACGGACGGCGGTGGTAGTTAACCCTAGAAAATATACTGGGATGGCGGTTAGATAGATATATAAAGGAAGTTTGTAGTCACCGAAGGCTTTAAATATTAAGGGAAACCTTACACCCCATTCATCTGCACCCGTCTTTAAGATTGAAAGAGCGTTGTAGCCATGGCTGACTTCGTCCCAGTTTAAAGCTGGAGGATTTGAGGATATATTAAAAAACCTTTGACCAAAAGCAAAGAAAGTAATTAGTAGTAAGGCAACCCAAGGTTTTTTTAAAAGCTTCATTTGCTTTTAAGTAAATAAAGGAACGGTTCCCTGTTGGGATAAAAGACGGTGTCAAAGACAAAAGGCAGGTACTGATGATCTAAAGTTTTGGCCGGTAAGACTAGTAGTGTGTGCTCCCCTAAGTCCTCTGGTAAGTGGATTGTCTTGAATCTGTAATTCTCTAACTGATAGTCATCTAACATGTCTAGGTATAAAAGATCTGTCTTTTCAAACCTTTTCCACCAATCAGATGAGTAACTTTGAAAAATAACTGGATCTAGCTTCTTGTAAAAAGCGACAAAGGACTGGGACTGAGTGCCCCTATTTATTATTATCTCGTCAAATTCTTCTTCTAAGGGGACTAGCTTAGTCATCAAGTCACGGTAGCCATAAGATAGGCTGTTGGGGAACCTAATGGGTGAGGCAAGCCAGTAGTCTTCTATATATAGAACAGATGAGGCTAGGATGACTATGCCTAATATGTAATGGGTAGCTTTTTTGTATCTTGCTGGTAGTTTGAGTAGTTGGACTAAACCAAAAGCGGTGATGATTTCCCATAATCCTAAGAATGACCCTGCCCTGTTGGGGCGATAGCCTTCTTTGGTTAAAGCAGCCGGAATAGCGGCAAGTAAGATCCAGGAAAGTAAAATTGCTTTGGTCTTTTTGTTTTTTATGGACAGCAAGCTTACTAAACCTAAGATAATAAATGGTAGTTGCCAGAGATATAGAAGTCCCCTACCAGGAATAATCGAGTAGGTGGTTTCGCTGCCTCCTTCTGTAAACCAAAATGTGGGAGTAAGGTAGGTCAGGTAGTTACTGGCAAACTGATCAGCTATGTAGATCGCTTTGTTGTGAAAGACTCGGGTTAGTTGAGGAGATATTTTATTTAAAGGTGAGAGATACTGCTCGCTTGAGATTGACTCTAGTTGGGATTGATTCAAGTTCGTGATGATTAAGTCTTTGTTTCTGGCACCGACGGGACTAAAGAAACTTAGATAAAGAGAGGGTAGTAAGAAAAATAAAAGGAGTGCTAGGGGAATGGTGAGTTGTTTTACCTTTATTTTTTTAAGCGATTCTAGATTGATGAGAACTAAAGGTACTAAGAACAGAGGGAGAAAGAACTTAGCGGCGTGATACGAGTAAAGGTTTAATCCCCAGACTAAACTTGCAAGAATTAGGGTCTTTGGTTTTTTAAGGCCTTTTAGGAAAAGGTACAGACCTAAGGGAAAAAGAAAGGAAGAAAGATTGACCTCTAGAGCGGTGCGAGAGAACTGGATGTGCCAAGGAGAGATGGCTAAGAGAAAGGCAGCGACTAGACCCGTTTTTTTGTTGAACAACTCACTGGTGAGTAAGTAAACAACGTAGATGGCTAGTATGCCAAAGATAGCTGAGGGGAGACGAACGGCAAACTCATTTAGGCCAAAAACAGCAACTGAAGGGATCATTAAATAGGTCTGTAGAGGAGCCTTGTAGTCTACAAACGATCTAAAGGAGGTTAAGGGCCATGATAGTCCCCATTCGTCTTGACCCGTCTTTAAAAGAGAGTAGGCGCTGTATCCTTGAGAGACTTCATCCGGAGAGATGCCTGCGGGGACCTGTCCCAAAGATACCAGTCTTAAAACTGCACCCAAAATTAAAACTATGATTAAACCCTTTTTTATCATGTATGCTTATTGTACTAAAATAAAGCTTGAGGGAAGTTGTTTGTTTTGACAAATAATATTTTGTGATAAGCTGGATGTATGGCGACCAAATACAAAAAGATCAAGATGAGGTTTTACCAAGGAGGAACTGTAGTGTGGGTAGGTGTAAAAAAAGGAGATATTGTCAAAAAAGGACAAGGACTGGCTAAACTAGATGACAAACTAGATAAAATTGACCTCGATATTGACCTGGCTAACTATCGACGAGCTAGAGCAGAGTTTGAAGATGTAGCCAGGAAGCTACCTAGTCCCCAAAATGAGGAGGAAAAAGGTGTCAAGGAAATTGCTCAGGCAAAACTAGATGTAGCAGTAAAAAAAGTAGAGAAACAAAAATACATGATGGATAAATTAACTTTGGTGAGCCCAGTTAACGGAGAGATTGTTGATGATAGTGACTTGGTAGCAGGAATGAATATAACACCGTCTGGATTTCCGATGACTATTAAGATTATCGAGGAGAAACTAGATAAAAAAGCGGAGAGTTAAATACATCCTTAGTGTAGTCTAAAACCTTTAGTTCTTGTGGTGGTTCCTTTGACCAGTCCCAGTCCCCTGGCACTTCTTTGCTTTGAACGGCTAAGTAGATATCACCTGGCTCTAGAATTTTAAATAGGTCGCTTAAGTTTCTTGCATTACCAAAGTAGTACTTGTCTGCAAACTTGAAACCGTCAAAGCCTGGTATTATGTTTTCTTCTGGAACATCTCCTGTAAAATCTTGCTGGAACTTGACGGGTGGATACTTGGCAAAAAAGGCAAACTTTAATAGTGATGGTTCGTAGGTGTTGTTTATAAAAACTCTCCCGGCTGATTCTAACCTTGGTGCTAGCTTGTTACCGATTTCTTGGTAACCATCATGCCAGTGACGAGCTGATTCAAATTTGTAGTGGAATGAGTAGCGATGCCAGTAGGCTCTAGAACTTAGAGCTAAGATGAGAAAGAATATAAAGGCGTAGACCTTGAATATCTTTTTGTTGGTTACCAAAGCAGAGATGTGCTTTATACCCAAGGCAGTGATCATGACTAAAGGTGGAAGCATAAGAATTAAGCGGGTAGCGTGCATAGCGCCATCAAAAGTAAGAGCAGAAGGGATGGGAGATAGTAAAAGCCAAGCCAAGATCAATTTGTTTTCTTTCTTTCTGATATTTTTAACTAAAATAACAAACCCAAGAAGTAAAAATGGTGCGGTGGCCCAGAGAAGTTCTCCAAATCTACCTACTGAGTGTCTGAAGTTAGGGTCACCAGAGATGAACAAGAACTGAGGAGAAAAAGCAGATAGGTAGTTTGAGCCCACTTTGCCAGCATAAGAGATGGCCTTGTTGTGGAATATTTTTTCTTCAACATCATTTTGGTCAACCCAAGGTGAGGTGCGTTGGTTGATTATGTCGTAGGTTATTTCTTTATCTTTAAATACACTAACGAGACTGAAGCGACCGGCCGCTTGACCTAGAGTAAGGTGGTAAGCGATGGGTAGTAGTAAAAGAAGTAGGCATGACTTCTTAAAAAGCTTGGCAGTTGTATCTTTACTTTTGTAGATTAAAAACAAGGATAGGGCAAGTAGCGGAGTAAAGAGGTTAGCGGTTGAGTAGGTATATAAAGTAAGAATGAAGCTTAATATTGATAAGGAGTAACGTTTAACAACAAAAAACAAGGTGCCGGACAGAAGAAGAGTGAGAAGAAGGGTGGACTCGAAAGCCGCTCTAGAGTAATGGATGTGCCAAGGTGTGAGAGCAAGAATTAGAGCTGACAGAAGACCAACATACTTACTTTTAAATAGCTTTCTGGCTAATAAGTAAATAAGGTAGATGTTGAGAACCCCCAGAAGAGCTACGGGCAGACGAACAGCAAAAGGTGTGGGGCCTAGTAATTTGATGAATGGAGCGGTGACATACATTAAAAGAGGTGCACGCCATTCTGCCAGGCTCTGGATGTAGGTTGGGAGCAAGTTACCCATGTAGTCACGACCTGTGGTGACTAAAGACCAAGCGTGATAGCCCACGTCGATTTCATCACCAAAAAGGGAGATAGGGAGACCTCCTAGTTGAAAAAGTCTTAGGAAAGCAGCAAGGGTAAGTATTAAATAGATCATATGAACGGTAGTGCTAGGCTTTGGTATAGGTTAAACATATGATACAAGGTTAGACCAGTAAAAGATAAATAAAGATAATTTTTGTTTTTAAAGTTAATTAGTAACAAGAAGACAAGAGCTGGAAATAGATGGCGTTCATGAACCCTGGTCTGTAAGAAAAAGGCAACCATGGAAAGCCAAAATAGAGATGGATAAAGGGAGATCTTTTTTTTAAGTAAGTTGAAGACTATAAAAACAACAGAAGACAGGATAAGTAAAATCGACCAGAGACGAATGGACAACCCTAGCAACAAAGTAGAGTCTAGGGTTTGAGGTGGATAAATAAAATACCAGATGTTCCAAGCGGCATCTGAAACCAAGGCAGAAGAACCGGATAAAGTTTCAAGATATAGTTTAAATGGTTCTGTGAGACTTAAAGTAAAGGGAAGATATAACAAGATGAAGACTATGACCTGCAGAAGGATTCCTTTAAAAAAGACTTTTAGAGGTTTATTTTTTAACCATAAAACGAGAAAAACAGGTAGAATCCAAAGAGCGGTTTGCTTGGAAAGGATGGCTAGGGTAAAGAAAACATGGGAGTAAAGATAGTTACGTTTAATAAGATATAAAGATAAAAGGATAAAGAAAACTGGAATTGACTCTATCTGACCCCAGATTGTACTTATATAAATTATGGCTGGATTAAAGAGGTAGAGACTGGATAGTAGAAGTTTTGTGCCAGTTTTTTTAACGGGAGCTAACTTGTAAATTAACCAGCCGATACCTAGGTCAGCTAAGATAGCTGGTAGTTTTAAAAAGGCAGCCTGCATATTTAGAGTCTCCATGAGAGGAACGATTTTCGAAGGAAAAAGGGGAACTGCCTGGTTTATGAAAAGAATTAAATTTTGAAACAGCTGGTAAAGCCAGGCCGAGAAAGAAAATAAAAGAATGGTGAGAGGTGGATAGTTTGGCTGATTGAAACCAGAAAAGGATTTATTGTAGAAACCTAAGGTCCCTTCTAGTGCTCCTCTACCCCACACTAGATGATTACCTACATCACCAGAGTACTGGAAATATATAAAAAATAATCTTACAAAGAAGGCTAGAAGAAGCAAGTACTTGATTGAAGCAAGCTTACTAAGGATGGTTTTCATTTACGTAATATGAACTTTTGCCATTTTTGACCCGACCAAAGAACACAATTTAAAAGGAAGGACCCTACTCTACCGTGGTAGATCTGGGCAGATTTGGCTAGTGGGCTTTTTAAGTGACTGACAAAGTTAGCACTAGCACCATGGACATGTTTTACCTTGGCCTTTGATAAATAGTAGATTGGTAGATTGGCTTTTAAAAGTCGGTGGCAAAATTCTACATCTTCGTAGTAAAGAAAAAACCGTTTATCTAACTCACCTATTTGTTTAATCACCTTTGCAGGTATGAGGAAGGCAGCCATGACAGCCACTTCTACCTTAGCGACTTTTCCCTTTGGCAAGTATTTACCGAAATGGTTTTTGTAACCTAGGAAGTAGTGTTTAAAAGCGTTTCCTATATTAGGGAGCCTCATGACTGATGGTTGAGCTTTGTTGTCTGGGAAAACTAAACTTGGAACTACGGCACCTAAGACTTCCTGCTTTTCAGCAAAATCATATAGATCCTTAAGAGCGTTTCCGACTAAGGTGGTGTCTGGGTTGATTAGAAATATGTACTTACCTGTAGCTTTTTCTAAACCTAGATTGACTCCTTTAGCAAAACCAAGGTTTGCTCCTGGCTCTAAAACAATGGGTTTTATTGGATGGTCTTTGGCAATCTGGGCTGATTTGTCCTCTTGGCCGTAGTTGTCGATAACGATAACTTGTTTTTTCAAACCGTCTTTAGACTTTTTTATGGAGTCCAGTAAGGGACCTATGTGTTTTTCTGACTTGTAAGGGATAGTAATTATTGAGATGTCGAACTTCATAGGAGTTGATTACTTATTTTTAATACCTCTGTATCTGAGAGCTTAGCATTTTTTATACGCTTGAACTGAGAAAGACTTTTGGTGGCTGCAAAAATAACCTTTGAAAATCCTGGATGAGTTAGGGTGTAGGAGAGCAAAAACCACAGGTGAGACAGAACGTATTTAGGGTTGGAGAAGTTTTGCCAGATGAATAACAGCTCGTTTCTTTGTTTTATTAGATTAAGCCAGTTTTGATCTAGTTTTTTAAAAGAAGATTCGTGTTGATGAACTACGGTTGCGTCTGGTTCCCAGATAATCTTGTAGCCTTGTTTCCAAGCTCGCCAACCGATGTCGATGTCTTCCCAGTAACCGGGTGAGTAGATCTCGTTTAGACCACCAAGCTCATCCCAGATTGATTTTTTGAATATGGCGCTGCCACCAGAAGCCCAAGGTGTGTGGCGAACTTTTGTTTTGTCTTCCCCTTGAGTGTACTGAAACTTACCCTTGCTCCAAGATACTTTTGGCCAAGAAGAGTTTTTTTCGTTTAAGGTGACGGCAAAAACCTTTGGGTCTTGAAAGTGTTTTAAAGCTTTTTCTAGATAGGGTTTAGTGGGGTAAACGTCGTTGTTTAAAAGTAGGACAAAGTCTGAGTCAGAAGCTTTAAAACCCTTGTTTACAGAGACAGAAAAACCCGAGTTTTTTTTGTTTTTTAGACAAACAGAATTTTTATAGTTTTTTTTAAGGTATTCTTTAGTGTCGTCTGTACCACCGTCATCTACAACGATTATCTTACCTATTTGTGGAGACCATTTTTTGACTTTAGGAAGATTTTTTTCTAGTAAGTACTTGGCGTTGTAGCTGGGAATGACTAAGTCTAGGGATATCTTTTTCATAACTTCCTTGAGTATACCAAGCCAATCATTAAGATTACTAATGAAATCAGAGATATTTTCAGACCAAGAACAAAAGAGTCAGGAAGATATTTGAAAACTAGTTGATTCTCCCCAGCTGGTAGGAATAATCCTTGTACTCCACCATTTGTTTGGTGAATCTTTATATCTTGATTATTTAATTTTGCATGCCAATCTGGACTAAATGTATCTGATAGCACAATAAAACCCTGGTTTTTTAGTTCAAGATCGACCGTCACTGTATTTGGTTGATAGTCTATGTTTTTTACTTCTCCCCTACTTAAACTTAGTTCTCCCTGATCTGGGTTTATAATCACGGCAACAGAGCGAGGATCAAATGATGGATCCTCTATTTTTCCGATTAGATCTTTTTCGGCTGGTACTTTGATAAGAGTATCAACAAAATAGACACGGGGTAATACATGAGGATTCTCTAGTATTTCCACCGTCTTGTCTTGAAAAACTTGATGATAACCGTGATCTAATAATTTTTCTACTACCGGACGGTTGGGTCTTTCTTCTTTAATTATGGCAATAAAGTATTTTATATTTGATGCATCTAGAAATTTAGGGTTGACGTCTTCTAGTTCTGAGTACCTACTAGATTTGTTTAAATAAGGTTTGTTTTCTAGTAGGTGAAAGTAACGATTGTAGTTTAAGAGCCGTAAGGGATCATATCCTTCTATTGAACTTAGACCATAATAGCTCCAGGTATTAGGTGGTAGTAAAGGCCCCCGTTGACGGACGACTCGGAAGATACCTGTCTGACTTTGTAAAAAATCTATTGCTGGAGTGGTTGGAAAGACTAGATGGGCTGGTACTTGTGGGTTGTATTTTCTAAAGTACCTACCTAGATCAAAGGAAAAGAGGAGTAGAAGGATAATAATAGTGATATTTGTTTTAAGTCTTAATTTCATCAGAACGATAAGAGCAATAAGCATGGAGATCGGTAAGATTGAGTTTCTTAAGGCAATTATTCTAGACTCTGGAGAGATTAAAAATATGGACAGTATTGTAACGAAGATGAGTAGTAGAGATATTTTAGATAGGCGATGACGAAATTTAAGAAGATTAAGTTTTTTAAAACTTAGAGGAACCAAAACCGCTGACGAAAGGACAGTGATAAAGAGCAGGCGACTAGTTGAGGAATAAGTGAGAAGAGGTATGGGTAAGGAAAAAATTAATTTTGATAAAGGATTTTCTATGGCAAGTAGTAGAGTTATTATAAAGACTGACAAGAAGAATTTTATCTTTTTATTTTTTTTACTAAATAGAAGAGCGATAATAAAAGGAAGAGAAAGAGTAGACAAAAAACTTGAATATTCATGATATGAAGTAGGACTGAAGTGGTTATAAGTAACAGGATGGCCAAAGAAATCTGCTGCCCAGAGTCTGATTAGTTCAAGAAAAGGAGTTAGCCCAAAATTAAAACTAGCAGCATAGTTTTCTTCACCTCTGATGGAGAGAGATTGAAAATCAAGTGTAGGCATTAACTGAATGGCAGATAGACCTACACCTAAAATCCCAAAAAAAGCAAACCAAAAGAATAAAGATATTTTATCTTTCCTTGGTGTTGATCTTAAACGAAATAGAATGTATGCAGGAACCAGAATGGCCGCGTAGGTATCGAGCTGTGCATGACCAGCAAGTAAAAGACAGGCTGTCAATACACTGATTAAAGGAAGTAATTTATTTTTTTTATGTAGGATTATCTCATCAACGAAGAAGAGGATAAAAGGAAGCATGGCAGCAGCCCAGACACCGGTACCAAACTCTGACCAAGTGGTCATTGGTCCAGCAAGTGAAAAAATAACGGCTGCCACTAACCTAGCCGGTTTACTCTTGATCCAGTTTCTAGTAAAAAGATACATTCCTAGGGCAGCGATAAAAGTAGAAGAGGCTATGTAGATACTCCAGCCTAAAAACTTAGGTAGCAAGAAGAAGATGTTGGCCGGGAAAAAAGCCGCTGAGTGATAAGTGGCCAGAAGTGGTGTGCCGGAAAATGAGTGATCATTCCAAAGAGGCCAGGAGCCTTGTTTAAATATATCGATTAGTTGATACTTCCAAACAAAAAACTGGGAAAAAACATCGGAAATTGGAGGATTTTTAACTGGTACCCCGACCTGATAACCCCATTTATAGTCTAACCAAGGGAAGTAACTACCCACTAAGGTATCTGCTGGCACTGGGACGAAACCTTTAGTAAAAGTCTCTCTGAATAAAAAAAGACTGACAAAGACTAATAAAAAGATAACTGGAAGCGCTTTCTTTACCGACCCAATAAAACGGTTAGTCATTAAATTATCTTCTTTAGGTTTTCTTCAAAAGTGGTTAAGTTAAAATCTTTTGATCTGGCGGTAGCTTTCTTTACTGTCTTTTTGACTAAAGTAGGTGTTTTAATCAACTTGAACGTATGGCTAACTAACTCAGGGATTGTATCCCAAAGAAAACCTGCACCCGAGTTGATTATCTCTTTTTGACCACCCTTATTGCAAACCACAGGAACACAACCTGCGGCCATGGCTTCTACAGTTGTCATACCAAAGTGCTCTACCTTATCGGGATCTTCTAACTCATCTATTCCGAAACCAGCTGCGTGCCAAAAAATCTTTGCTTTAGAATAAAGTGAGACTAACTCTTCAAAACTAGGACTGACTTTGAATTCTATTGGTAATCCTCTGGCTTTGGTCTTTAACTTTAGAAGCTCTTTATCACCACCCCTTAGGCCACCAGCTAAAATTAATTTATAATCACCTTTTGTTTTTTTATCTAGTTCTCTAAAACCCTCTATTAATATGTCTTGTCGCTTGGCGTGTGATGGAGAGTCAAAACGACCGACTGCCAAGATCATGTTTTCTTTTTTCTTGGCTGGTTTAAACCCATCGGTGTCTATAGGTGGGTAGATGACGACGCCTTTTTTAGGCAGATTTCTTTCTAGAACATTTTGAGTAAAACGAGAGTTGTAGACGAATTTATTAATCAGTTTAAACTTAACAATGTTAAGATTTCTGGGATTGATTATCTCTTTAAAAGGTACCTGGAAATGAAGAATGTTTTTCTTACCAAAAAGGAAAGGAATACTCCCATCACTTAAAAAGAAGACTAGATCATATTTCTTGGTAACTTCTATTTTTTTTAATATTTTGCCACTAGATTTAAATAACTCAAAAGCACCTAAATCAGCGGTGATGTTTTTTAAGTCTAGACCAAACCTAAAAGTAGCAGATTCTAGAATTTCCTGACTTGGCCAAGCTAGGCTTACCTTGTAACCACTTTTTGTAAGAACTTTAGCTACTGTCAAGATGTATCTCTCTCCCCCGCCTAAGGTGTCTAGATATGGATCAAAAATTAAGGCTTTTTTCATAAGGTTATTTTATCTCTTTCAAGATCTGCTTGTCTATATCATTATAAGCATCTTTAAGACTGGGTTTTCTTTGTAACTGCCAGAGCTGAACATAAGTTAAGAAGCGCGAAAACGACTGGTAGATGGACTCTATTGCTCCTTCTGTACCGTCTTTCCATAGACCTTGTTTGAAAAATCTTTGGAAGAATTCTGTGAAAATGATTCTGAACAGACGCCAGCCCTTAATTGGTGGATGATTTGCTTTTAGAAGTAACTCCGCCTCTATTCTGGACCAGTTTAGAGTGTTTAAAACTTTTTCATTTATATTTTTGTGAGACAGGTGGACCATCTGATGACGTAGTTCGCCTATGGTGCCTTTTATCTGAGGCTGTTCATGAAGCTTCCCCTTCCAACGAACCAAGCTGTCTTTTTTAAACAATCTTAGTACTCTGGAGTCTGGCCAGTGATCTAGGTGTTTACCCAAAAAGACTTCGAAACGTGAGATCGTGTAAGCGTCGTGCAATGGTTCATTAACTGTAGCTAAAATTTCTTCGGCTAATTTTTTTGAGATACGCTCGTCTGAATCAAGGTAAAGCAACCAATCTCCAGAGGCAGCTTTTGCTCCCTCGTTTCTCCAACGAGCAAAGTTTTGAGTGGGGGAGGTTTTTATGACTTTAGTTATAAAAGGCCTGGAGACTTCTATGGTCTTGTCGGTTGATCCAGTGTCCACGAGGATTATTTCACTGGCAAAATGTGCAGTTTTTAAGGTAGGAACGATTTCTTTTTCTACGTCTTTTGATAAAACAATGACAGAGAGAGTGGCCATAATGTATATTCTACCTTATGCTATCTATCTTTATCTTTTCTTTTGCACTTCTGTCTTTCAAGCTTGGTAATGTCACCTTACACCCCTGGGATGAGGCCTGGTATGCAAGTATTTCTAGAAATATATTGCGAGCAGGTAACTGGCTTGAGCTTACATTTAATGGTAGTAATTACTGGGATCATCCCCCACTTGGGTTTTGGATGCAAAGTGTGTCTTTTTCAGTTTTTGGAGTAAGTGATTTTTCTGCCAGACTACCTATGGCTATTGCTGGAGCACTAACTATTGTGGTCATTTACTTAATTGGCAAAAAACTTAAATCTTCTTATGTTGGCCTGGCAGCTGGCTTGATTTTACTGTCAAGCAGGTGGTGGTTGATGAGAGCTAGGTCTGGAAATTTAGATGCGCTATTGGTTTTGACCCAAGCCGTGGTGTTTTATTTAGTTTTAACTTTAAAAAACAAAAAAGGATTACAGCGACTGTGGTTTTTTTATGGTGTGTCTTTTTTGTCCAAGTCTGCAATATCGACCACACTGTTCCCTTTGGTGGCGATAGGCAGTTACTTGTTTTTAAAAGAAGATAAAGACTGGAAGAAAAACCTAATGCGTTCAGTTGGTTGGTTTTTATTACCGCTAATACCCTGGTACGGTTTCAACACCATTAAGTATGGTTTGCCGTTTTTAGAACAAAATGTTTGGGTAATTGGATTAAGACGAATGTCTGGTGAAGGAGTAAGCAGTGAGACCATAAGCAGAACTCTTTTGTATCTTAGATCTGCTGTCCATAGATGGTATCAACCAGCTATCTTGGCAACAGGCTTAAGTGTTTTTCTTGTTAAGAGAAAGAAAGAGATCCTCTGGGTATTGGGATATTTACTTTTGACTACTCTCCCTTATTTTTTATCGGCTAAGGCAGAGATTTGGCACATGATTCCAGCCATGATACCCATGGCTTTACTGATACCTTTGGTTGCGAGTGAGATTGGAGAAAAAATATTTAAGGGCAGGAAACTGCAGGTTTTAATTTTGATGGTTTTTGCTACTATTTCTATTTGGTCAGTTAAGGAGTACTGGAATAGTGTGATTGATCTACCTGTAACAGTAAGCCACGAAGCAAGACTAGCTCTTGAAGCCAGTAAAAGTGAGCTGCCTTTATATCTAAGAGATATCAGTTATATGTCAACTGTAATTTTTTACGCTGATAAAGATATAACAACTGTTAATTGGGTTATGGGGGAAGAGATAGATGAGCTACCTAAACCCTTCCAGATGATTGTACGAGAGTTTGTACTGGATGGAGCGGGTGAGTACACCGAGATAGCTAGGTCGGGAGATACTTTACTGGTAGAGTTTAGTGAGTAAAAATTAAGGTAACCAAGAATGAAGTGAGACGTGAAGATCACGGGAAGTGAGCTCTTTAGTGGTGGTGCCAAAGTTTTTTACTGCTTCTTTCTGCCAAGACTCTAGCTTAACCGGCTGGTCCTCATCTGGTTCGTAGACTGAGAAAAACATTTTTGATGTTTCTAAGTCATTGGGAGAGAAACCAGTTGTGGCTTCTGGCAGGTAACCATACTTAGGTTCGGCGTAGTAGTTAAACATGTGGTCCCAGACTTCTTCTTGGAAATATGGAATGGTGTAGAACCAGACCGAGAACTGTTCTCCTTCGGCTGTCTGATACATGAAGTCTATTATGTTCTTTCTGTCTTGAATAGTAATGATGTTGGCATTACCGATAGGGGTTAGAGCGTTGTTAGGCTGGTAGACATTTGAGAGGCTGGTGAGGTTTAAGGTAATGATCAGGATGATTAAAACTGAAGAGAGAAGACGGTTTAGAGTTTGTAGACCGTAGACGGCGACGGCCGTTGATAGATATATTAGGGAGACAAAGAAAAATCCAATAGCACCACGCTGGAAAAGTGAGAGCCCAAGGAAAGGAATCAGCAGAAACGCATAAATTAATTTAGAGTGTTCAAGTTTTCTTATTTTATATAGACCAAAGAAAAACAGAATGGTGGAGAAGTAGAAGTAGGGATAAAAAATTACTTTGTTTATCTCTGTCAATAAAACACTTAAGTTGGTGGCAAAAACTCCAAGAGTTAACCCCAGACCGTGACCTGTCTGACTGGAAAAGTTTAGGACTGCTTGAGTGATGACAAAGTTGTGGCGAAGTTCGAAGACAATTAGAGGTAAGGCGGGAGCGAGGAAGCCTAACAGGATTAAGCCTATGGTTTTTAGGTTAAGGCGAGAACGATAAAACCAGAATAGAAAAGGAAATAGAAAAACTCCAATAGCAGCGTTTAACTGAGTAATGATACCGACGACCAAGGAGGTAATAAAAACCTTTGGATTATGAGTAAGAAGAAATAAAAGAATATTGGTAAGAGGTAGGATTGGAGTGACATTAACCAGCCAACGGGAGAGACCGATGCCACCATAGGAAACTGAGTAGACTAATAGAGTTAAAAGGGCTGTTTTTCGATTAAAGAGTTTTTTGATGCCTAGATACAAAAAAGGTAGTGACATTACTTCAAGAGTAATCTGGAAAAGACTAGCAGCAACAGGGCTACCTTGAAACAAGGCGTAAGAAGGAAGCATGAGCCAGTAGTAAATTGGGGCATGAGTTAGGCCGTCTACGTCACTGGGGTGACCTAAAAGAGACATCTTGCTTTGATGAGTGATGTTCCAGATTGATAGTGAGTGTAGGCCTTGATCGCGGTGGAACAAGAGGTCTGTAGACAGGTGTCTAGTCCTTAGAAAAAAGGCTAGGATTATTAAGGAAATAATGAATACTTTCCCGTTAGAGGTTTTATTTATCAAAGATGACATAGTAGCTATTTTCAAATATTATTTTATTACTATTTGAGACCAAATTCTCTTCTCCGTACTCGGCTGACTTGCGGATAGCTTGATCAGAAGAACCGAATGATTCTCGTTCTTTTTCTTGTTTGCCGAACCAGAGGAAGTTGGGTGTGGTTTTTTTACTAGATGAGATAAAGTTATCAAGTAAGGGATAGTCAAAATTAAATTTATCTATTTTAAAGTCAGGGAATCTGATGGCAAATAATGTCTCTGGAGATGTTTTTATTCCTAGATACCTTTGACCAAAAAGTTTTGAGTATCTAATGTCAGGGATTAGAGACTGTAACCTGACTAAAAGTTTTTTCAAACAAGGAAAGTCTTGATACCCACCATATTCATCAGTACACCTTCTTTTGTCTATGTCACCAACGGTTTTACTGATAGGCATTGACCACTTATCTTCTAGACCAGTGATTACTATTTTTTCTGGATAAAGTTTAATTTGACTGTTGCCAGCGGTGATAGTAATTTGTGACTCAGTAATTGTTACCTGAGGCTTAGTAGCCTTAGTGATAACTATCTTGTTTGATAGAACTAGATCATCAATTAAAGCTGGGACTATTCTTGTTAAGTTTTCGTTTGAATCTTTGTTTATTTGATCGTTATCTCTATAACCATTCTGGTGATAGAAACGTAGATCTCTTAGCTCCAGCTGTCCATTTTCATAGAAAAAACCTGCTCTGTAAAAAGGTGAGTTAAACCAGTATGAGGATACGTTTTTGTCGCCAGACTGGGTAAAAATTAAAGGAGAAATTTCTGGATAGGCTAACTGATACGATTTACCAAATTGACTTAGAGTTTGAGTTTGAATAAGACCATCATCTTGATATTTTTTCAATATTTTTAGTTGATTTTCTATTTCCTTGAAATACTTATCTTCCAACTCTGAGACTTCAATACCTACAACTACTTGGGCTAGCTTGCCTTCGATTTTGGTAGTTGAGGTGTTTAATAGATCATCAAAAAAATCAATAGATAATCCTTTAGCCCGATGATAATCATTGGCTTGTAGAGAAAAATTTGAGAAGTCCTTGTCTTTACCATAACTTAAAGTTGGTTCCCTAGGAGCCCAGAGAACTTTCACTATACCTGTATTATCTTGGATATTTAAGGCTGGTTCTAGACTAGATTTCTTACTAATATAATAAGGTTGGTTGATGTACTGTCCCCAAGTTTGATAACCGTCGGTAGAGTACTGATCAGCGAGACCCAAAACTGTGTCTAAGCCATATTTTTCTTTAATGTATTCTAGTGAGTAACCATCTTGATACCAGGAACCATAGGACTTAGGGTATTCCCCAAAAACTTCTTTAAAGGTGGCAAAGCTTGTGTCTATTAAGCGTTGTCTGTCTTTTATTTCATAACCTGACAAAAAGATCTTGTTAGCAGAACTCCAGTGACCAGTTGTCCAGTCAAAATAAACAAAACTTTTATTGGCTAACTTCCTGGTTACTTCTGTGTATAGACCTAGCTCATGTCGACTGTTCAGACTTTTTAAGCTATCTACTATTTGTTGATCTTGTAAAGCGTCAAACTGAACTAACCAAGTTGTGTTCAATTCAGAATCCTCTATGGCTGAGATCATTTTAGTGAGTTCGTTAATATCTTTTGACTGACGCCAGTATTCCCTACCTCTAACAATAAATACCGGTGTAACTATGTTTTGATCGGCTGCCGATACAGGAGACGGAGATAAGAATAATAAAACTAAAAGTAGAAGTGAAACAAAAACTGAGCGACTGTTTATTTTAGCCATGATCCTTTACCAAGGTTGGCTGTAAAGAAGTCTTTTATGGCTATCCTTTGAGCCCTTGTCCCGATAAAAAGTTTTTTGAGTGCTTCTCTTGTTAAGGCAAATTTTGTCCTAAAAGGAGTGTACTTAAAACCAAACAGGAGCCTGTTGCGGGTTATGAAGTAGTCATTTAGAGGGGAGCCTATACCAGAGCTTTGAGCTACCTTGTGCCAGATTTTTATATTAGGATCAAAAATGGTTTGGTAACCAGCTTGTTGAACCCTAATGTTAAAGTCAGCGTCTTCTAGATAAAGACAGTACTTGTTGTCTAAAAGACCAAGCTCATCTAAGATATCTCTTCTGGTGATTAATAGGCAGCCAGTAACAAAATCTGTGGGAACGGCTTTTTTGTAAGAACCTGTATCTACTTTGTCCACACCTATATGGCTAGCGTAAACATTTGACCAGTCTATCTTTCCACCGGCATACCAGATGACTTTTCCTTTTTGTTTTTTTGTGTATTTGTCTTGGAACTCAAACCCTGGAGCAAAATATATTAAACCACCAACTATACCTACCTTTGGGTCGGTGATGGGTGAGGAAATAATTTTTTCTATGAAGTCTTTTTTAACAAAGACGTCGTTGTTTAGTAAAACGAAAGTATCATGTTTTCCTTTTAGGGCTTCTCCTAGCCCTAAGTTGTTGCCTCCAGAGAAACCAAGATTGGTGCTACTGAACACATGGATAGCCTTTGGGAATTGTTTAGGTATTTCTTTTTTGATTTCTTCAGACTGATCATTGTTTACTACGTAAGGCGTCATTTTGACTCCCTTGGGTAGGGTGGCCTTGTAAAGCGAGTCCAAGGTTTCTAAAGTATCCTTGACGTTTTTGAAGTGAACTATAATTACAGCAATGTCTTTTACCTTCATGAGAGGAATTTGCGTTTTAATTTAAGTAGAAGTCTCGTGGTTTTTTTGGTGGTAGTGTGGATGTTTATCGTATAAAGCCAGTAGACGATCTCTTTACCCTTTTCTTTAATCCATTTTGGCCATTGCTGGATAAAGGTGGAGTGGTGCACTGGGGTGAAACCTTGCTCTTGCCAGACGTATAGATAGACTAAAAGAATGGAAAAGGCTTGAAGAGAGGCAAGGATAAAACCATGAAAACCATCTTTGTAACCTTCTCCAGCAAAGAATCTAGAGAGAAACTCCCCTACTGGTTTAAAGATAACATCCTTGGTGTCTAGTTTGTAACCTTGCGCAATTAACTCCTTACCTTGAGTCTTCGAGTAACGGATAGATCTTGTTAAGTACTGGTCTATGGAGGTGTAGTGATGATGGATAATGCTTAGTTCTTTTTGTGGTTCTAGATTTACCCCGATACCAGTAGTGATGGGAATGGAGTGAATTTGATCTTGCCACTCTACTACACCTTTCTTGAAAAACCTAATGTTGTAATCGGGCCACCAACGCGAGTATTTTATCCATCTACCAAATATCAAGTTTTGGCGGGGAATTCTAACAAAATCAGTTTTATTCTCTTTTGTTATCTTGATTAACTTTACTGCCAAGGATCTAGGAATTCTTTCGTCTGCATCCACAATTAAGACCCAGTCACCAGTAGCCTTTTTAATGGCAAAATTTCTGGCTGGTTCCACATAACCAACATTCTTGTGATTAAAGACATTTTTGGTGTGCTTTAAGGCCAACTTGACTGTCTTGTCCTTTGACTCCATGTCTACAACGATGATTTCATCGGCAAACTTTAGACTTTTTAAACAATCTTCTATATTTGCTTCTTCGTTTCTGGTATTAACTATGGCTGAAATTTTTATTTTACTCATAACAATTAAACTTGTAGATAATTATCTCACCTGAGTCAAATATTGGTGAAAGACAGATCTCGTTAGGATCAAGCTGTAGGTAAGACAAAGGAGTTTGGTAGACATAGGTAATGTTTTCTTCTTTTAGAAACTTCTTTGCCCAAGCAGAGTCTTGTGTCTTAAAAAACTTTTGGACGTTTTTGGATCTTTCTTTGTAGTCGAAACCGGTGATGCTTAAGTTAATTGTGTCTGATAGGTATTCTTGTTGACCTGAAAGAGCGGAGATATAAGCTGTGGAAGTGTAAGCATAAAGTGACTTTGGTTCTGGGAAAGGCTTAGATTCTTGTTTATTAAAAAGTGGGGAGATAACGATACCTAGGTCTTGTGCCTTTAAGGTCTCTAGAGCTTGCAGCTCTGTTAAGCTTATTTTCGAAGCAGAGTATGGGGTGATGTAGTCTTTTAAGGTACCTATCGTAGTAGGTAATACCAAGAGGAGGAATAGAGCCCAAGTAAGGATGGATCGTCGTTTACTGGCAAACTGTTTGGCGGTAAAGATACTTAAGAAGAAGAGTGAGTAGTAGGAAAACTGGATGGTGTTCCAAGGGTTATTTGATTGAATAAAGAAGAAAGGAATAACTAAACCTAAGACTATTATCGACTTTGTCATTAAAACTGATTTGTCTTTGGTAGCATCTTTTAGTACGTTACACAGACCGATTATTCGAACACCTAAGTTACCTAAAAGATATATTCCTAGAGCCAAGACATTAACTATAAACAGCTTAAGATAGACGCCGCTGGCTTCGTATACTTGCCAAGCTTGAGCTAGTCTTGACCAGTTTAGTTTATCTTGGGCAGCGATTAAGCTTTTGGGGAACCATAAAGGAGAAAAGATAAAAGGAGAACTATTAAGACCTAGTGTGGGCAAAGAAAGAACAAGGCCAACTAAACCGACACCAACGAGAAGCTTGAACTCTTTTATGATTAACAACGACAACAAAAGAAGGATGAATGCATAGACTTTTACTTGAGCTAGAAGTCCACCGACCAAGATCAATAAAAGGAAGTTCTTTTTTTTGTAGAGATTAAGAAAGACAAGAAGTAAGGCAATTGAGAGAGCAAACGGAGGGTTTAGAAAAATAGAGACAGATTGGTTCATCCAAAATAGAGACTCACCAGCAAAAATATTGCCTGAGGTGATGAAACTAAAGATGAAGCCAAGTGATCCAGTAAGAAAAGCTAGAAATAAAGTAAGGCGTGTAGCTAACTTTGAAAACTTCCAACTTGAAAGAAGTTTTGTAATTTCAGAAACAATGACTGCGACTAAGATAATAGGAAGCCAGCGAAAGAAAATGTTTACTTCACTAAACCCTGTTATTTTTGAAGTTAAGGCTACTATCCAGTCTACCCCCAGATGATAGTTTTCTAAAAAAAAGCCAGATAATTGAGGATGGGAAAGGTTGGTTAGTGAGTCTTTTAAGGAGTTGATGACAGATAGGTGAAAGACGGCGTCATGGCCATTTGGACCCCAGAGACCGAAACCAAAAGAGTAGGTCTGACCAGAGAAAACTACTGGGATTAAGCTTAAGAATCCAAATACCAACCCCAAAAGAATGGTTTTTGGTGGCTTCTTTAAAAATGTCTTTAAGATTAAGAAGATAAAGAGAAAGACTAAGGCGACTTTAAGTACAAATAAGTTGTTGTTTACAAAGTCTTTAAAAGGTAGTGTGGGTTTGATTATCCACTCGGTAGAATTTTTAGAAGTTTTTACTTTGATTTGGTTAGTCTCTAATGTTGGTGGAGCTAGATTTTCAAAGATTACTTTATCTGGCTGTAATTTAATCACCTTTTTCCCATCTTTTATTATTAAATCCCAGTACTCTGAATCAAGCTCAGCGTTTTCTAAGTCAAGATTTAAAAATATCGACGAGGTTGGATCTTTAAAGGAGTCTATGACCGCCAGTACTTCTTGGTAAACAACAGTTTGAATATTTTTTTCGTGGAAGTAGTTACCGGCGACTTTGGGGTTATAAACTCTGAAATCTATTATCTCGGCTCCTTGGTCTGTTTGGCGCAGTGCTAAACGGTAAAAAGGATTTTGATACCAGTAGATGTCGTCTAACTTAAAAAAGGATGCGGGTGAAGTCTCTGGATAGCGAGCTTTTACTATCTCCCCCATCTCTGCGGTTGGTTTAAATTTTAGGGTGTGCTTGTTTTGCTTAGCTTTTAATTGAGTTACTAAATCTATGATGAACTGCTTGGCTTTTGCAGCTTTTTCTAGTTTATCTTCGGTGTGGTAGATAAGTTGATAGTTATTATCCAGTCTTATGTTTAGATGAGTACTTTCGTTTAGTGATTTGAGAGTATAGACGTCTAGTGTTTTTGATATGTCAGTAAGCCCTGATCTTGACGGCATGTCCTTTTGATAAAAAGAAACTGGGTCAGCTGGAGACCACTTGAAGATGACACCGTTTATTTTGTTTTTACTGTCTTGAGCTGGAAGTAAGATGTTGGTCTTGCTGGGTAGATATGGTTCTGCTAAAAAACTTCCCCACTGGCGAAGATTATTGTTTTGGTAAGTCTCATCTTGTACGAAAGCGGCGATAACTGAGTAGTGTGAAACTAAGTAATCAAAGGAGAAACTATCTAAGGAGTCTACGCCCACAACTGGTGGATAGTTACCAAATCTATCAAAGAAGGTTTCCATGTAGGTATCTATTATTCTTAACCTATCCTCTCTTCTGTATCCTGATAAAAATATATGGTTGGCGCTGGTGAAGCTACCGTGGTTTTGATACTCCACATTAGCTTTTCGGGCAAGTTCTGGAGTTACTTCCAGTAAACCACCAAGCAGTTGAGCAGAGTCTGTGGCCACTAAATCAGCTAGCCTTGATGATATCTCCTTGTCCTCTATGGCGTCGAAACGCAACATGTATGAGGTAGGAATATCTAGTTGGTTGGATTGCTCGTAATAGAAAAGGGGAAGATCTAATGGTTCTTGATCTAGTAGATCCCAGTCCTCATAACCTCTAACTAAGACTGTGGTGGTAACAAACGACTCCTTTGGGAAAGCATATGACGTAGTAGCTAAAAAGAGAAAAAGAAATGTAGTTAAGAGTCTTATTATTTTTTTCATTTTCTTAGGGCAAATAACTTAATGGTTTTTTTGATAAATGATTTACCTTCTATTAGAAGCACTAAGCTTGTAAAGATAAGGGCACCACCCAGGGAAATAAAGGTTATCTGGGTAACTGATGAAGTTAAGCTACGAACTAGATTTAAGTATATAGCTAAACCTAAAGAGGCGATAATTGGACTTTTCAGTGAGGCGACTAGAGAGAAATTGATGTGCTTTTTGGCGGCCAAGATAGCAACTAAAGAAGATGTGGCTATCAGGCCAGCTGCATAACTTACTCCTACAAAGCCGTACTTAACTGCCAAGACCGGCATGATTGCCCAAGTGAGTGTGGCCCACATGATCATAAGCTTAAAAGTGACCTTTATTTTACCTACGGCATTTAGAGCATTGGTCAAACTAGTAGAGACTGTGGCCCAACCGGCATTGTAAAGATAGAGATATAGGGGGATAAGGGCTGGCAACCACTTGGTGTATTTTGGAATTACTTCCACTAGTGGTCTGGCTAGAAAACCCATGGCCACAAAAATAGGGAAGACTGCCAAACTTAAGTACTTTATGTTTATTTCAACTGCTCTTTTTAGTCTCTCCTTATTATCTTGAAGCCTAGAGAAAGCAGGGAAGGCGACTTTACTAACATTGTCCATAAAGATTCTTAAGGGCATGTTGGCCCAGCGACTGGCCCAACCAATGTAACCTAAACCAACTGGACCGATTAGTTTTCCCAAGAGAATGGTCATTCCGTCATCCTTTAAAACGGCTATAAAGGTGTTGGCTTGATATGGTAATCCAAACTTTAAGAGTGTCTTTAGAGAATCTCTCTTGATTGCGACACTTGGATGCCAAGGTGAAACTAGATACATCAAAACTAATCCTGTGACTCCCCTAGCTAAGACGGCCACTGTAAAAGAAGTAATACCATATCCTTTCCAAGCCATGAAAACTGCTACAAAGTTAAAGACTAAGGTCTCGGCAATCTGAGGAATGATTAATTTATTGAACTGCAAACTTCTTTCTAAAAGAATTGAGGGAATGGTTTTTAGGGAGCTTAAGAAAAAAGATATTCCCAAAGCATACAAAAGATAGATTCCTTCAGGAGAGATTGAGTAGAAAGAGCGAATACTAGGAGTGGCTATTTTAAGTATTACCAAAAGAGAGACCACAAGTATCTGTTGGACTGTAAACGTTGTAGACAGGTCTTCTTTGATGACTTTGGATTTTTTCTGAATTAAAGCAGCAGCTAAGCCAATATCTGAAAAGTAGGTAAGGAAGTTAACTACGGAAGAAACTAGGAAAAAGATACCGTAGATTTCTGGGCTTAAAAATACCGTGAGAGCTAAGGTGGCTAAGAAAGTAGTCACCTGAACAAGAAGGGTACGGGAGGTTAGTGAGAGAACTCCTGAAACTGATCTTTTACTAACTTGGGCCAGATCTATCTCTGGTGTACCTGGATCTAGTTCAAGGGGTTGAGTTTCACTCATTTTTTGGTGGTAATCAACTTAAGTAATATAAGTAAGGTAAAGAGACTAACGATGTCTGATATGTGTCTAACGGCAGTTTTGTGAAGTTTAACACTCACGCTAGACTGGCCTTCAGGGAGATCGATTATTATCCTACCCAAGTCGTCGTCTGTTTGGTAGTCAACCTGCTTATTGTCTACCTTTACCTTCATGCCAGGGTAGCCATACATAGGGACCATTATTTTGGCTTTTGGAGACGAAACGTTGGTGGTGAAAGTTAGCCAGTTACTACCTTTTTCTAGATCCAAGACTCCCCCATTACCTTCTTGGAATTGAGGAACACTAAAACCAGCACTACCCGGAGGCCTAGACGCAGTTTTAGGAAGATAGTCAAAGATTCCACCAGTAACTTGGAGCTCCCAAAGACGACCAGAAAGTTTTTCTTCTCTGGTGACATTGACTGGATAGTCTCTTTTAAAGAACGGCATGTTCCATAAGATGACTGCAGCAATTAAGAAAGTGGCAAGTATTTTTTTGTATTTTGGTTTGGTAAACAAAAGGATGGCTCCGACCAAGAAAGAGAAGAGAAACACGGGAATAGTAAGCAAGCGCCAAGGAAACTGAGTGTAGTAGAGAAGTGGTAGATTGTCCCAGAACCAGACCGAACGAGAGTGAATTAAAAATGTGTAAGCCGCGGATGTGGCAAGAAGTAAGCCAACTAGTAAATATATTTTTCTCTCCTTTTTATGCTTTTTAAAACGGAAGAGAGCAAGTGCACCAACTACACCTGCCGAGATCCAGTGGAGGTGACCAAGAGGGAAAGCCATGTTGTCTTCTGGTCCCCAGACCGAACCACCGTAATCCCAGAACCTAGTAATGAACATTTGTTTTAGGTCGGCAAAGTGGGCTAGATAGTTAAAGTATCCAATGGTCATAGACTCTACATGAACAGAGTTTTTTTCTAATATTACTGGAATGAAGAAAAAAGCAGATAGTCCAATAGCTAGCATGGCACCATAAATAAGAGGTTTTATGTTCTTCCAGGCTTTCTTTTGCCATAACCAGTAGAGAGACCAGAGAATAGCCACTGGTGCAAAGATCATAGTCATAACGTTATGTGAAAGCATAAGAGCAGCAACGGAAAGAGAGAAGTCTAAGAAGCTCTTTTTGTTGTCTTTAAAAGACAGTGATTTTGCTTTTATCAAACGATAACTAAACAACAAAATTAAAGGGGACCAAACCATACCCCAGGCTTCGTTCATGGCACCACGAACATAGACGTCTAGTGAGTGGTATGGGGCATAGACGTAAAAAACTGCTGCTACTACACCACCTAAGACACCAAAAAACTCTTTGCCTAAAAAGTACATAAAGTAACCTGAAAGTAAAAGAGACAGCATAAACATTATCTCTATCGAAGCAAAAAGACTAGCCCCCAAAAGATGCATGACTTCGGCTGGGTAGTACGGCAGCGGTGGGTAGAAATGGAACATGGGATAGCCAAAACCGAAACCACCATCTGGGATCCAACGACAAGGCAGCTGACCATCTTGGACACATTTATCTAGCTCGTAAAGCCTGAAGATTTGTAGGTCATCATGCATGGGAAAGTAACCTGGTTTAAGAAGATCAAAAATTGAAGGGATAAAAAGAAGGGTAAGGATGAAAAGTACCTTTATCGTGCTGATTTTACCTTTTGCCATAGCCTCTCTATTGTACCGTAAGCTAAAAGGTAAATGATAGGCACGATGGATAAAAGATGTCTAGGGAACACTGCCTGGAAAGAAAGAAACACTAGGCTAATTATTAGATAAAAGAACATAAACTTGTTTTGATAAGAAAAGATGGATAAGAAGGTGAGAATCGGCCAAGCTAACCACCACTCTTTTACTTTTATTACCCCTTCTCCCCACCAAGTAGCCCACTTATTTTGAAAGATTATTCTAAAGATAGAGAAAGGAGCTACTTGTGGGCTACCTGCCCACCAGTTAATTTGGTAACGAATGTACTTTATAAACGAGATTAAAGATGGGTGGTGAGTGAAGTAACTAATATGCCCCAACAAGAACGCAATACCTGCACCAGGAAGTGAAAACATTAATTGGGTGAACTTTTTAAAGTCACCAGAGAGAACTGTAAACAATATTATTGCCACGACCAGTGGGGCGGTAACTGGAAAAAACTTGGTGGCAAAAGCTAACCCTAAGAAAAACCAAGTAAACATAGCGTGAGCGAGACTCCGTTTTTCTTTGTTTATAAATTCTAAGAACAACCAGATGGAGGTAAGTTGAAAAAGAAGTAGGTGGGTACCTAGTAAGGTCTCGTTTATTTGAGAGACTAGTAGTGGCTCAAAACTAAGAGCCAGAGTAAGAAAGGGTGAGCCGGATATAAGGAAAAACATAAGTAACACCAAAGCAAAGCTTACAAACTGAAATACAAATGGATTGGTAAAGAGTTTTTGAGATAAACCAATAATATATTTACCCAGTGGTGGATGACCAGGGGTAAGTTGTTCTAGATCTTTACCTTGGTTGACCAGCATGTTGCCCTCCACAACATAAAGATCGGCGTCTGATAAGGTGTGGTCTGCTTTGTCTCCTAAAATATAACTTGAAGTAAAGTACTTGTCTTCTAGGTTACTTACATCAAAGGATGTTGTATAAAAAGATGAGTTTGTCCAAAAAAGAAAAACTAATCTTAAAATAATAGCGAGAAAAATAAGTGATGGTAGTATTTTATTTTTCATAAAATAAATTTAGCCTAGACTTTTCCAGAGATAGCGACTGGCCAGGGTGCGGTGTGGTGACCATTTTTCAGCCAGCTTTATCATAGCCTTGTGATCTTCCCTGTCCATTTTGTAAAGTTTGTTCATGGCGCTTCTTATCCCTAAATCCCCTACTGGAAAAACATCACGGCGATCAAGTGAAAACATCAAGATCATGTTGGCACTCCAAGGACCGATACCTTTAATTGAGGTAAGTTGTTCTACAACCTCTTCGTTTGTTGATTTGTGAAGCTTGTCTATATCCAAGTCTCCTGAAATAATGGCGGTGGCTACATTTTGGACATAGTTTGATTTTGGTCCAGATAGGCCAATGCTTTTTAATTGATCAATTGTGAGAGCCATGGTTTTTTTTGGCGTAATTTTTGTTTTAAATAGTTTTTTGAATCTAGCGTAAATACTGGCAGCAGAGGCTACAGATAGCTGCTGGCTAATTATTGAATCTACTAGGTCAGTAAAGACATCACCTGTTTTGGGCCACTCAAATGGCGGGTGTATTTTGATTATTTTTTTTAAGATAGGATCTTTAGAAAGATGTTTCTGGGCCTTTTTAATGCTCATGAATTATTTATTGAAATTTTTTAAAGAGACTGATCAAGCAGTTGATATACCTGAAGTTCTTCTTGAGTACCGTCGGGACGTGTTGGTTTAGGATAGCTTTTTATTAACTCTAGTTTCTCAAGATCATGGATTTTCATATCATTTCTTGATTTGTTTATTACTAGGAAAATTAGATTGTCTTTGGAGGTATTTTCTAGAGCACTAGGTATCTTTACGGTTGGCTGGCCAACACCAATGACTGTGATGTTTGGTTGACCTTCTGTATATATCTGTAAACCGTCTGGGAGCGTACCAAAATATCCTTCTGCTCCCACAACCATTGTTTCACCTTGATCTGCCAGATTAACCAGAAAACTACCTAAGTCTTTTTGACCCCACCCAGCAGTCCACTCTTCTAGATAACCATGACGCATGCGACGTGGCATATCGACCTTTTCTGGAGTGAGTATGTACCTTACGGAAGTAACTAAGGCAAAGAGTAAGAGGATCACCGGGAAGAGGTGTTTAAATTTAGGTAGTTTGGTTTTTATTTGATTACTAACTGAAAATAGTCCGTTGGCAACTAATAAGAGTAAGGGTATGGCAGCGTACAGCAGGTAACGAGGAGTGTAGACTTTGGCAATTAATGCTTGGCTTACTAAAGGAATAAAAGATACAAAAAGAATCAACAGTGATGGTTTTCTTAATTTAGGCTTTATAAACGCAAAGGGGATCATTACAGCTAAAGGCAATGTGAATAGAGCTGCTATCCAGGAAAAGGTAGACTTTAGATTGCCAATGAGAGGGTTTAGAGGGTGGGTGAAGACTTCTGAGAATGAGAATAAGTAGTCTTGATTTCTTGATCCCACCATATGGAAGTTGGGACCTAGACGAAGTATGTTGTAGATGCCTTGGGAGATGATGAGGGCAAGTGCCCAACCAGCCAGTAACTTAAACACATTTTGAGAACGAGATTTCTTAAAGAAGAAGATGGCTAAGATAGGCTGGCTTACATAGAAGAATACTGCCGGAGACTTGGTTAGAAAAGCTGCCCCCAAGACTGCTCCTAATATAAGGGCGAGGTCTAGCTTGGGTTTTTTAACATAGAGAAAGCCGATGACAAGAGACCAGATGCCAAACATTGCTAGCAGACTATCTACTAAAGCCATTCTGTCGAAAAAGACGGTGTATGGAGTGATAGCGTATAAGAGTGCTGTCAGTAAACTTACCTTCAGGGAAGAAAATAATAGAAAAGAAAGAGTGGTTAACCCTAAGAGACTACCGAAACCCGCAAGTACAGAAAGAACTCTACCAGCGATAACAGGATCCGCGAAAACTTTAAACATAGGAATCATGGACCACATAAATAAAGGTTGCTTACCATCTTGTAAAGGTAAGAATCTTAAAGTTGCTTCCGATCTCATTATCTGGGCCCAACGAATGTAGATAGCTTCATCTACAAATACTGGTAAGCCGTTTAAGTTGATGAGACGTAGAGCGAAAAAGATTATAAAAATAACCGCTAAGGATACTATGTGCCAAGTTTTGATTGTTTTTAGAAATTTCTTCATTGATTGTACTTGCCCTTAATATCGTTTAGTTTTACTGCGAATATTTGCTTTAACATGTCGGCTGACTCGGTAATAAAGTTTTTACCCTTGCCGGTAGATATATCTTCATCTTGCCAGAAGACGTCTATTTCTTTTAACTTGTAACCTTTCTTTTCTGCTAAGAAAAGTAACTCTACGTCGTAAGCCGAGACTGTCCAACCTTCAGTGTTTTTAGCATTTTTTATTACCGATAACTGAGGGAAAATTTCTAAAGCTATTTCCTTCTTTAAAGATTTAAAACCACACTGGGTGTCAGAGACGTCTTTTAATAAGAATGTCTGGCGAATGACTCTGAAACCCCAGGAAGTCAGTTGGCGAATTGGAGGAAAGTTTTTTCTGGCTTTTCCCCTGGAACCAAAAACTACATTGAATCCTTTGTCGTACCAGGGAAGTAGTTTTTCGATTTCTTTTAAAGGAGTGGATTGATCCATGTCGGTAAACAAAACAACTTCACCCTTGGCTTTCTTGATGCCAGACCAAAGACCGTAGGCTTTACCACCATGCTTACCCTTAATTAAACTAAAACCTTTATTTTCTTTAACAAAATTTTCTAAAATTTCTAGACTACCATCGGTTGAGCCATCGTCGTTTATTATTACCTCCCAAGTGAATTTAGCTTTTTTTAAGAAATCTGAAACTTCTTGTAGAACACCTCTCTCTAGGTTTTCTTTTTCATTGTAGTTAGGGATGATTATAGATACCTTGGGCCTCATGCCGTCTATTGTAGCCTAATACGACGTTGAACTTCCACGCCAGCAAATTTTTCTAGCTTTTTAACTTCCCCTATGTGTGATTGGCGGTCGCTCCATACTTGAAGCCGTCCTGGATGAGGTGGATCAACCTCGTTTATGGTGAAAAGTAGAGGAAGTTGCTTGTCAGTTGGCAGGTAAGAGTATTTTTTTGACCCGTACCACAAGAAGAGATAATCATAGGAATAAGGGATTATTGGTGGAACATACACGTCTAAGTTAAAGTCTTGACCATCCGCTTGCTGATACACCCAGTCTATGGCATCAAGCTGATTACCTAGACTTATTGTTTCTGGGCCATCTATATTATCTGTAAGGAAGCCTTTTAAAAGAGTAGAGTTTGATTGGGCAAAAAATAGAAGGATAATAATGGAGACAATCATCCAGTTTGATTTTTTAAAAAGATAAGCGATACTACCTGAAACTAGGATGATAAAGAGAGGAAAGAGACCAATAAGGTAGTAGCTATAGAAGTTACCCTCGTTACCTTGATAGAAACTTAAGACTAAAAGTGGGAAGAAGAGGAGCCAAGGTAAGATGTGGTTTAGAGGCTTATGTTTTTTAGCAGTTACAAACATAAAAAGAATCAAAGTTAAAACAAGAGTGAGGTAAAGATAGTTTTGAGGTACAAGAATGGTGGCGAAAGCATCTTGGAAGAGGTACCAGCGTTCGAGTATTTTAGGAATGGAAAAAGCAAAACTTGGGTCTTGTGGGCCGCTAAAGTGTCCTTTTATTGCTTTTAGTATTATGTGGTCATGGCGAAAATCAAAGGCAACTTGAGGGACAAGAGTAAGAAGAAAGACAATAATAGATGAGACCAATGTTTTAACGGATGGCCAGTATTTTTTTTGGAACAAGAAAAACAAAAATACGGCGGGGATAAACCAGATTTCTGAAGCGATCTCTAGTTGAAGATTTAGTCCAAGCATCAAAGCAACAATGGGCCACCAAAAAGTAGTCTTCTCTTTTTTGATTATTTTAATCAGCCCGTAAAGCATTATTGGAACTGTAGTGAAAATAGGGGACGGGTTTGAAAGCCAACGCGAGAGGGAAACTAAGTGATTGGAAAAACCAACTAAAAATACTGCTAGTAGACCAGCGGTTGGAGAAAATAAGGCTTTAGCTGAGAGATATATAAAGTAGAGACCTACTATATTAATTGCCTGTAGCCATATAGCAGCCACAACAGGGCTCCCCTGCCCTATTAAGTAACCAGGAAGAAGGAGATAGTAAAAGAAAGGACCACGTAAGATTCCTGCTAAGCCTGTGGTTGGACCTACTAATACGGGTTTAGGAGTGTGAATCATTTCGTGGATGACTAAGGCATCTCTACCTTGATCAAAGTAGAATCTTAAAAGTGCGTCGGTACGATAAGAACGAACAAAAAAAGCTCCTAGCAAAAGAATAGCCAGGATTATCTTGTGCTTAGTTTGCATGAACGAGTTTGAATATCTGTATGTGATCTATCTGCCATTCCCCTTCTGTATCGGCTGGACCGAAGATAGCAATTTGCCAGCCTGGGTCACCCTCAGGTTCACATTCTTCATTCTCACAGACTACAAATAACTGGTCTGAGATGCCGTCTTCACCTCTGATCATTTTGGCGTCTTTGTTTTCTAGGAAGTATCTGTATGATTCGTCATAGTTTTGTTTGGCTATTAAACCAAAATTGAATGGCTCACCAGCTGATTCTTTTATTATTAAATCAACTACGTCTTCTGTCCTTTGAAGTTGGTTGTTTGGAGATTGTTTAAGAGGAGAGTTGTTGATGTTAATTATGACTATCCAAAAAAGAAGGAATATACCTAGTAATTTATTGACATAGGCCCCTTGAAATAGCTTGCTAATTATCCAACCCACCAGGATATAGATAGCTGGCCAGAAGAAGCCAAAGTAGTGAGCGTAGACGTGTTGTTTGTACATACTTAGACCCAAGACTGCAAAGGTAAGCCAAACAAATAAAACAGTTGCTGGAGCTTTTTCCTTTTCTTTTGTAAATGCCCAGATACCAAGTAGGAAAATTGATAGAGATATCAAGGTAACGTTTTCCTCTGTCTGCCCCATTACAAGATCTGATGTTATTTTGTTCCAGACAGGAACTAAGCGGTCTGAGTTAGTCGGATTTAAATTTATGGTGGTTTGGCGAGTAGTAAAGAAGGACTTGAAGGCGTTGTAGTTCATACCTTGATGTTTTAGATCGAAGAGAACCAACGGACTCATGAGGAAGAGAAATATTACTAGAGACTTTAGATTGGCAACGAGAAACTGTTTCTTTTTTACAGGAGAGTCTTTGGTTTTTTTAAACGATAGGAACCAGAAAACTGCTAAGGTTGGAATTAACAATAACCCTAAGTAATGCATCTGCAGGGCAAAAGCGAAAGATATGGCGCTAAGTATTAACCAACGGGAGTCTTTCCCTTGCCATGTCTTGTATAAGGCAAAGACAGCCAATAGAGAGAAAAAAGGCATGGGATTTGGGTTCCATGAAGAGCGTGAGTAGATTATGGCGACTGGAGATAGGGCCATAAAAAGAGCTGCTAAGACACCAGAGAGTGGGTTAAACCATGTACGAGCTACCCACCACACTAAACCAACAGTTAGGCTGCCCAAAAAAGCCATTAAAACAGCTGGACCAACAGGACTTAGATTAAATAATAGGAGAGCTGGAGCTATGATGTAGTAGTACAGAGGACCTAGATACATATTGCCTATGCTTGTCTGGGGACCGATAAAAGCGAGGTCACCTTGAAGTATATTTCTGACTATTCTCACATCTCTGCCTTCGTCACCTAGAAAGGTGAGGAATTCACTGATGCGAAAAAGACGAAGCAAGAGAGCTATTAGAACAATAGAGGAGATGGCAATAATCTCGAGACGATTTTTTTGGATAAACTTTTTAATTTTTTTACAACACATATTAGCTTTTTAGAGCCCACCAAAGTTGGAGGGTTTCTTTTGCTGCCCTGAAGATTACCCTTGGGTCACCACCTGTGGATTTACCAGTAGTTCTAGGGTAATGATATACAGGCACCTCTTTGAATTTATACCCAGCTCTTTGAGCACGGATTAAAAACTCTGTCTCTGTAATGGCTGATTCCGTTTTTAGTTTAGGTAGTCTATCGACAACATCCTTTTTGATTAGCTTGAAACCACAATCTGTATCTTTAACAGAAAACCTAAACCAGAACATGTTCCAGAGTTTTAAAAGATAAGCAGTAGCGATTCTTAAACCGGTGTCTGCCCTTTTGGCTCTGTAGCCTATTACTAAATCAAAATTGTCAATGTGTTCTATGAACTTACCAATTTCAGAGAAATCAAACTGCCCATCTGCGTCTATGAAAGCGATGTACTTATATTTTGATTCATAGAGACCGGTCTTTAAGGCTCCACCATAACCTTTGTTGGGGTTATGAGTGATCATTCTTACATTGGGATTTTTCTTGATGACTTTATTGACGACCTCCTCTGTTTTGTCTGTTGAACCATCATTGACCACTAAGATCTCATACTTCTTGGCTACTTTTCTTAAAATCGCATCTGATTTGGTGATTGTCTGAGTGATTACCTTCTCTTCGTTGTAGGCAGGTAAGAACAAAGAGAGTTCGGAAAGCTTCTTCATTAATTTTTAAGTATACTATATATAATGAAGAAGTTGACCAATAAATGGGTACTGGTTGCGCTGGCGGTAATCTCTGTGTTTTTTATGTGGCTACCTTTCTATTTAAGACTATCTAATTTTTGGGGGCTTAATTTTAGTGAAGGCGTATTTTCTTTATGGAAAAACTTTGACGGACCAAACTACTTAATTATTGCTAAGACTTGGTATGACAAACTTTTAATCTCTACCAGCTTCTCTAGTCCTTTACCCTTAGAGTATTACCCAGCTCACTGGCCTTTCTATCCTATGGTGATTTTCTTGTTTGACTTTTTCCTCCCTGGTCCCTGGGCTATGCTTTTTGCCAGCCTTTTAGGAGTTGTCGTCTTTTACCTGGTGTTATATAAATTCCTGGTTCGCTTTGGAGCAACTAAATCACAGGCTTTCTTTCTTGGGGTGGTGAGTTTGGTTCTGCCAGCCAGATGGATTGCTCTAAGATCGATTGGATCACCAGAAGGTTGGTTTATGGGATTTGTGCTGTTGGCACTGATGGCGTATAAGAATAAGAAGTACTGGTTAGCTGGCTTATGGGGAGGCCTGGCACAACTAACCAAAAGCCCAGCAATCTTATTATTTGCCGCCTTTGGTTTCTATGAAGTACTGCAGGTCATTAAAGATAAAAAAGATATCGTCGTCTCTTTACTTAACTGGCTTAAGACTATCTTGATTCCCCTAACGGTGCTGTTGGTGTTTGGTTTTTACTATTTAAGGACTGGTAATTTTTGGGCTTATCTTAATAGCGGAGACAACTTTCATTTATTTTGGCCACCATTTTCCTTGTTTGGTAAAGGTGGGGTCTGGGTAGGAGATTTCTGGCTAGAAGAAGTTATCTGGCTCTGGCTTTTGTATGGTGTGGGAACTGCTCGACTTTGGTTAAAAAATAAAAAGCTGCTGGCTTCTTTTGCGGGTATTTTCTTTGCCTCTACCTTATTTGTTTCCCATAGAGATTTGAGCCGTTACATTTTACCTGTATTCCCATTAATACTATTAGGATACAAGGACGTGCTGATGAAGAAAGAGTTTAAGTGGGCCTTGGGCATAGTGGCTATCCCCGCTTTTCTGTTTGCCCTGAACTTTATTTTAAATAACATGGCACCGGTAGCAGACTGGGCTCCTTACTTGTAGATTTATTTTTTCTTCCAGATAACCTTGTTGTACATTAGCCAGTTGTAAGGCAGGACTAAGAATACAATGATAAAGGGAAGAAGTAGCTGACGGTTGACACCCAAGTAGTGTACCCCGGCAGCACCGGTAACGGACTGGATGATCAAAGCTCCAGCCGAAGTAAAGTTGAACTGTAGGAACTTTTTAGTAAGCTGACCAAGACCTGAGATCTTGTCTGACTTAAATGTCCAGAGGTTGTTTAAGGTAAAGTTAGAGATTATCGCTAACTCTGTAGAGCCAACCCATGCATAAATTTCTTTCCAACCTAAACTTGGGAATAGATTTAAAAAGTAAGCGTTGACTAAGTATCCAACAAAACCAACTGTGCCAAACTTTAAGAACTTCTTTACGAAAGGATCGTCTTTTAATCTTAACTGGATAACTGTTTTTAAGATGTCGGATGCGGTTTGTCCGGATATCTTTGACTCACCTGCAGTACGAAGACCAAACTGTAAAGGAATTTCCTTTAGCTTGGCACCTTGTAAGATCATTTTGAACAAGAACTCTAGTTTGTAACCAAATTTCTTGGAGTAGAGGTTGTCTATGTCTATGGTGTCCACAAAACCTTTAACCCTACTGGCTTTAAGACCGGTGGTTGGGTCGGTGATCTTAAAAAAGTTCTTGAAAGGGAAGAAGAGAATCATGCGAGCCATTAAACCACCTACTTCTGAGAAAAAGACACGTTTGAAGCCCCAGCCCTTGGGATTACTACCGCCTTTTATTTTTCTAGATCCCAAGACGTAGTCTGCACCGGCGTCTATCTCTTTTAGCATGACGGGGATTGTCTCTGGTGGGTGTTGGAAGTCACTATCGAACTCTATGATGACATCGGCCTTTAAGTCTTTCATGGCCTTCTTGAAACCCTTAACGTATGCATTACCTATACCTGCTTTTTCTTTGTTTAGAAGTAAGTGGAGATCTTCATATTTCTTTTGGTTTTTTTGAACTACCTTGTAGGTACCGTCTGGAGAGGTGTCGTCGACTATTAGTAGCTTGCAATGCCAGTTTGAAGCACTTGGAAAAGTTTTAGTAAATAAATGAGTGATCATCTTACCGATTGAGTCAACTTCATTGTATGTTGGAATAACAACTACCGCAATTTGTTTTTTGTTCTTCATGAAATTAAGTATATACGGGTTTCTTATTAGCAACAAGATCCACCGCAGCAGTTTTTTTCTTTGGCTTCAGTACGCTTACCATTTTTGTAGGTATACAGCTTGTCTTTCTCTTCATCTAAAGTTTGTTGGTGACTACCATCACAAAATGGCTGGTTTTTAGATAGACCACACATGCAGATAAACTTGTCTCCTACTTTTTGTGGCCCTTGGTCGGTTTTTTTAACTAATCTGGACATGATGAGAGTATAGCAGAGAGTATTTTTATACTTACAAACACAATAAATGATTAATACAGTTTGGGATTCTTAAAAGGAATTAACGCTAATACAACAGCATCTGAATAAAAAGTAGTTCTGGTGATTATGTTTCCAGTGAAGTTGCCAACAGCACCACCTTTTTGTTTTGAGTTTGTCTGTCCAAAAACAATATCGTCTGCCTCACCTAATTCTTTTCCTTGTTCTATTAAACTAACGACTTCTTTGGGGAGAAAAAATGTACCTGTTTTTGACTTACCGATCTTTCCTTCTTTGTCTTTGATGACTATCCAAGCAAATGCCCCCATTTCCGCCTCACCTAGTCTCTCTAGACCACCCTCTATACCAACCCAGTAGTCAGCATCGACGACAATTTTTGCTACATTCTCTACTCTACTATTGGCACCCATAAAGGTTTCCTCATCTGTCATGGGTTGATCATTGACACCGGAAGGAACTGATTCACCACGGAAAACAAACTCAATTTCTGGGAACATTTTCTTAAAACCATTCCTAGTGGCTTCTATCTTAACTGGATTTTTTGAGGCAATGATGACTTCTTTTGGCATACGGTATTATAGAATAATTTATGATAATTAAAATAAATGAAATTAAATTTTACTTAATTAATGCGCGAGCGGTATAATTACCTCTACATGAAGATAGATATTTTGACCCTATTCCCAGAAATGTTTGACGGACCGTTTAGTGAGAGTATCTTAAAAAGAGCCCAAGAAGACGGAAAAATTGAGATAAAGATCCACAACTTAAGAGACTGGGCTGAAGACAAACACCAAAAGACAGATCTACCTCCTTATGGCGGAGGACCAGGAATGGTAATGAAGGTGGACGTAATTGATAAAGCAGTAGAGAGTTTAAGAAAAAAAACTTCTCGGGTGATTTTGCTTGACACTAAGGGTGAGAAATATAGCCAGGAGAAAGCGAAGGAGTTTTCTAGTGCCCAACATTTGATCTTTATTGCCGGACATTATGAGGGAGTGGATCATAGAGTACACGACCACATAGCTGATGAGGTTATCTCTATCGGTGAGTATGTCTTGACTGGGGGAGAAATCCCGGTAATGGTGGTGGTTGATAGTGTGGTGAGACTTTTGCCTGGGATATTAGGGAATGCAGATAGTTTGGAAGAAGAGTCGTATGATAAAAAAGGAAAGATCGAACATCCTCAATACACTAGACCAGAAGAGTACAAAGGATGGAAGGTACCAGAGATATTGTTATCTGGGGATCACAAAAAAATTGAGGAGTGGAGAAAAAACTAAGGGAAAGTTATTTGTTTAAATAATCGAGGACTTCCGCTCCTTTAGCTTGTATTATTCTACCTGTTACAGAAACCCTCGTGCTTGAATCTCTTAAATATTCAACAGCTTCCCGGGCTGTTTTGCCATCATCGATAACAAACTTTAGTTGCCTTGGCTCAACACCAAGTTCTAATAGTTCCTCTGCCATTTTACTAGCCCTTCTTCCTTGGAAACCTTCTTCCATCTCGCCTCTCATCAACTCAGCTGTGATTGCGCCACGATCATGATTTTTGTCTTTAATTTCAAGACCAGGATGGCCTTTAACTTTGAACACTCTCTCGTAAGAACGAGTGTCTTTCTTATTAACAGAGAAGGTTTTTTCTGTCATAAGATATTATTATATATTATTTGTTGGGATGACCGATAGGAATAAGGTAAATAATTGTTTCTTCTTGAGGAATTTTTAAGGTTTCTTTTAGTATGTCTTGATCAAAGTTACTTATGGTGGTCATACCCAACCCCAAGCTTTCCGACTGTAAAAACATGTTTTGAGCAGCTTGACCGGCTTCTAGGTAGCTCTCAATTTTATTGGTGCTGCTAGTTATTATTAATACTAATGGAGCGTGCTGTAGGGAGTACTGGTCCGTAACCTCTTCTAAGATACTTGCTAGATCTGCTTTATAGATCGAGGTTAACTGATGAGCTGGTTGGATGTCACCGGGGATATATAGATAAAGACCCTTGTCTAGATCGTCTACTTTAGTACTGATTACATACAAACTTAATGGGTAGGCAGATTTTGATGATGATACTGTACGACCACCCCAGTCAGCGGTTACACCTTGAGCTGACCAAAGTAGTTGAGAAAGATTTGATAGGCTTAAAGGTTCGTCTTCAAAGTTTCGATAACTTCTACGATTGTTTAAGGCTCTTTCCACAGATGTCCTTGAATCTTTGTTTGGGAAAGGTAAGTCTACTATGTTCAAGTCTGTTTCTTGGTTGATGTCTGGTGACAATGAGGATTGATCTGCTGTTTTAGGTTGGAATATAGAAGCAACAATCAAAAGGGAAACTATGCCTATGGTGGTTAAAGGAATGGTGAAGTCTTTTTTTTTGCGGGCAAGCATATTCGTTTAAATAAACGAACGTATGGTAGCTGCTTCTCTTTGCTCGGCAAACCAAGTACTGAACTCTTGTTGTAGTTTTTGATCTAAAAGACTGGCCTTGATGTCTTCTTGTATTTCCGAGAGAGGTCGACCTTCAAGAGAAGCTTCATTTTGAGTGTAGTACTCAAGAACTTCTTCGTCGGTTACTTCTGGGCTAAACATAACACTTGCCAATTTTCTTTGACCGATAGTTACTTGCAGTCTTTCTTTGAGTTGGTCTAGATTTAGACCATACTGGGCCAAAGTAGCTTCGAAGACTTCGTCACCACCTAGTTGGAGTTTTAGATTGGCGACTTCTTCTTCTATATCAGTATCAGTTACTTCCACGCCGTTTTTCTTGATTAAGTCTTGGACTAATGCTTGGTTGATTAGTTCATCTAGAACTACTTCACCATACTTTTCGGTTAGTGACTTGTTTAACTTGAAACGACTGATTGGCTGGTAGTTTACAGTAGCAGCTATGAACTGGCCTTTGTACCTTTTTGCCAAAAGGAATGAGACTGATCCTACCAAAAGGACTAAAATCAGATTCTTTGCAAAACCTGGTTTTAGGTTTAGTTTTAATTTTTTAACTGTTTTCTTTGTTTTTTTCTTTGTAGCCATGTTTACTATATTATCATAATTAATGTTTTAATTCTTTATGCGTTGTCTGGAGTCAAGCCTTGCTGCTTTAGTTGGGTGATAATTTCTTGCCAAGTAGAGAGTTTGAGACCTAGTTTTTCTTCTGTTTCTTTTACATCTAAGCCGCCTTTAACTAAGTAGCGATATGGATTTTTTTGTTTGGATAAGTACTCGACTAGAGATCCAGGCTTTATTTGGTCGGCATCAGCTCCAAGTTTTTCAAAGGCTTCTTTAATTATGTCAATGGCCGTACCGACATTGCTTGAACAGACATTAAAGGTGTCGTTTGTTAAGTTCTTGTTGATGATGACTGATAGAGCTTTGGCTAGTTCGTCTATGAAGGTGATGGTAAGTTGTTGGTCTGCAAAGATGGGGTAAAGATTACCTTCTCTTAATTGCCTTAAGGGGAAACGAATATAGTCTGGTCTTTCAAAGCTTGATCTAACTGGATAGATTATTCTAACTACAGCATGACCGGCTTTACGAACAAGATCTTCTCCCCTATTCTTTGTCCAACCATACCAAGTTAATTTATCTGATGAGTCAGGCAAAACGTGATCTGCTTTGTATGGTCCTGGGTCTTCTTTGTCACCTGAGAAAACCATGTCTGTAGAGATTTGAATAAGGTGAGTATTTTCATTTATTGCCTCGAGTAAGTTTTTTACACCAACAACGTTTACCTGCCAGCAGGCGGCGCTTTCATCACCTGTTTGATTTTCTGCTTCACCCACGTTGGTATATGCAGCAAAATTAACGATCGCATCTGGTTTGTGTTTTTCCATAAAGGAAGTTAGACCTTTTGGATCTAGAAGATTTAGTTCATTTTCATCTGGATCAATAAAATCGAATTCACTACCCGACAAAGCTTTTACTCTTGAACCAACTAAACCAGTACTACCAATAAGAAGGACTTTTTTCATTTAAATTTATTTGGATACATTTCTCTTAAGGTTGGATTGTTCTCATCTCTTTCTGAGATGATGGGAGTTTTTACTGGCCAGTTTATATTTATGTCGGGATCGTCCCAAGCCACAGCTTTGGTATCTGCCCCAGCGTTATAGTAGACATCTACTAAGTAGACATAGTGAACGTCTTCGTTACCAGATACACAGATCGAGTTGGCTAGACCACTAGGAATAAATAGAGTTTTTGAGTCTGAACCCTTAATGACAAACTCCTCTACCTTACCAAAAGTCTTACTATCTGGCCTTATGTCTACAATAGCGGCAAACATTTCTCCAGTTACTGGATATACCAATTTGTTCATGTCTTCTGCATGGAGAGCTCTTATAACACCTGGTTTTGAGAGAGAGTGACTCATGCGAACAGGTTTGAAGTCTATACCTGTATTGTCTTTTATGTCAGTCGTATGAAAGACTTCTCTAAAAAAACCTCTATCATCTGGAAACTCTGGTCTTTCTATCAAAAGAAGACCGTCTATGGATGTTTTGGTAACTGGTGATTTTTTTTCTGACATGATTATTTTGTAGATTTATAAAAGTTCTCTGCTGTCGCCTTTAGTGGACGCCACCACCATTGGTTGTCTTGGTACCACTTTATGGTAGTTTCTAAGTAGTCTTCTAGTTGATGTTTTGGACTCCAACCTAGTTGGTTTTTGGTCTGGCTCCAGTCTATGGCGTAGCGGCGATCATGACCTGGCCTATCTTTTACAAATTTAATAAAAGAGCTGTCCTTGCCCATTATTTTTAAAATTAAGTTGGCAATTTTCAAGTTATTCACATCTTCAGTTAGACCACCAACTAAGTATGTCTCTCCAGGAGTACCTTTTTTGACAGCCAACTCTATGGCTCTACAGTGATCCTCTACGTACAACCAGTCTCTTACATATTTACCATCGCCATATATTGGAATTGGCTGCCCATCTATTATGTTAGTAATCATCCTGGTAATAAATTTTTCTGGATCTTGAAAAGGTCCATAGTTGTTGGCACAGTTGGTGATGGTAATAGGTAAGCCAAAGGTGTGGAAGTAGGCCCTAACTAAATGATCTGAGGAAGCCTTAGAGGATGAGTATGGACTTCTGGGATCGTAGTTTGTGTCAACCGTAAATTTTTCTTTACCATTTAATGAGAGAGTGCCAAAGACTTCGTCTGTTGATATGTGATGGAACCTTTTTACTTTTACCTTAAGTGCCTCTTCTAGTAGCACATGAGTACCTAAAACATTAGTGGTGATGAATACTTTAGGGTCGGCAATTGATCTGTCTACATGGCTTTCTGCGGCAAAGTGGACCACCATGTCTACTCCTTTCATGGCTTTTTTGACGACTTTTGGATCACAAATGTCGCCTTTTATAAATTTATAGTTTTTGTTTTTTGAAAAGTCTTTAGTAGATGAAAGATGACCAGCATAAGTAAGTTTGTCTAGGTTAACTACCTTGTCGTTTTGATTTTCCTTTAACCAATAGCGGATGAAGTTTGAACCTATGAAACCTGCACCTCCTGTGACAAGTATCTTCATTTAGATTTTTGTATTTTTTCTGCCCAAAATTGGTTGGCTAAAAATAGTGTCTCAAACTTACCAGCATCAGTCCAGAAACCTTTTAGTACGCTCCAGTTTAAGTTATCCTTTTTAATGTAGGTATTATGAATATCGGTGACCTCTAACTCCCCACGATCAGAAGGTTTGAGTGTTCTGATGATGTCAAAAACTTCGGAGTCAAAAAGATATAGTCCTGTGATGGCATTGGAGTTTTTAGCATTTTTAGGTTTTTCAACGGTTCCTATGATGGTTTTTCCATCGTCACCAAAAATTGGTATACCGTATCTTTCTGGATCGGGTACTTTTTTTAAGAATAAATGGGCTCCTGATTGGAATTCTTTTATTACTGGTTTTATTTTTGCATCAGTAGTGTTGTCTCCTAAAATTACAGCAACACTTTGACCGTCAGAAAAATCTTCAGCAAGAGCAAGAGCTGCAGGAATTCCTCCTTCGTTGTCCTGAAAAGCGTACTCTAGATGTTTGATTCCAAACTCCTTACCATTTTGCAGAACGTTAATGAAGTCGCCCGCATGAGGACCACCAACAACAATAAGAATTTCGTCTATACCAGCATCCACCAAAGTCTTGATGGGATAGTAAATCATTGGTTTATTGTAGACAGGAAGAAGATGTTTATTGGTGGCGTACGTTAAAGGATAAAGTCTGGATCCTAAACCACCAGCTAAGATTATTCCTTTCATAAGTCTTGATTATACCAAACCTTAGAACATACCTATTATTAACCATAATCCTAAGAGAGCCATTAAAAAATATTCTAGGGCAACTTTAGGATGCAGTGACTTTTCTTTTTTGTGATGCCATAGTCCCCAGAGAAAATAGAGAAGGGCAAATCCAGCAGTAAGAAGCTTGGTGTACTGATGATCAAAGCTAGTGAGCAAGATCAAACTTAGGTAAGTTATGGCTAGAAATAAAAGAATTATGTAATCTATCATAGAACTACTCCCTGTTTAATAATCATGGCGACAACTAAGATGGCAATGAAGAAGGTGGTGTGAGACCAACTTTTACCGGAAATTCTGACTAGTTTTTTCTGCCAGACAAAAAACCAATCTAGACCTAAAGTAATCAGTAAAAGAATTATGAATGAAAGAGAGATGACTTTAGATATAGTAAAAGAAGACAGTGTCGTGTTTAAGTCACTAGAAACTTCTTGAGTAGCATAAGCTTTGGCCACAAACTCTCCTGACCCTAAGACTGAAGCTTGTTCTTGGGCAACCTGAGTGCCAAACATCTGGACAACTAAGGTAGTTTCTTTACCATCGATTGTGCCATCTACTACAGCAACACCGATGTTTTGAAACCTTGAATCTAGAATGTTCTTTTTGTGAGAAGGGGATGCCATCCAAGCATAAACTACTTCACTAGAGTCTTCGAAATCTCTGGCTAGATTTTCACCAGCATGTTTGTATTCGTAATCTACTTGGGAAATAAAATACCAAGGTTCTGTACCGTCGGGTGAGGTGTGGGACCAGTAGTTGTTGGCAAACATATCTGAGGCTTTGGCTAGAGCAGCCTGGTTTAACTTGTTACTAGTAGTGAGTGGAGGTAGATCGTTTTGTAATCGCTGGTTGTTGGTCATGACGATTACTTTTTCTGGATTTATGTTGGTGGCAAAACCTAAGATCTTTGGCTTAAGAGACGAAAACATACCAATGGTTGATTGGACCATAATTAGAACACCCAAAAGGACCAAAAGTGAGTTCGTGTGGAGTATTTTTGGTTTGTGATTATTCCTATGATGGGGAGTAAACAAATGAAGAACAGCGGACAGCATGAATCTATTATGTCAAATTTAACGTCTTGTTGAAAGAAGGTAAAGTAAATACAAAAAAGACCTCCTCAAGGGAAGTCTTTTTAGTTGCCCGGCGATGATCTATTTTCGCATTCAGTCGCCCGAATACTATCGTCAACGCTAACCCGTTTCACTGCTGAGTTCGAAAAGGGATCAGGTGGGACCAGGTTGCTTTGATCACCGGACAGAGAAACAAACCTTAATTTGCTTGTCTGTACGGTGGCAAAAATCAATTTAAAAGTACTTTTACTCTCTAAAAAGTGAACAGATTAGTAAGTAGATCACAAAAATTTATCTACCTATCGACCATTAGTAAGGGTCGGCTAAATGCATCGCTGCACTTACACCCCCCTCCTATCAACGTAGTAATCTCCTACGGGTCTTTCGTTCTGGTAAACCAGAACATGGATTTCTCATCTTGGGAACGGCTTCCCGCTTAGATGCATTCAGCGGTTATCACGTACCAATGTAGCTACCCAGCAGTGCTCTTGACAGAAACAACTGGTTCACTAGGGATTGGCTCATCTCGGTCCTCTCGTACTAGAGACAAACTCCCTCAAAAATCCAACGCTGACAGCGGATAGAGACCGACCTGTCTCACGACGGTCTGAACCCAGCTCACGTAGCGCTTTAATGGGCGAACAGACCAACCCTTGGGAGCTTCTTCACC